>NZ_JBFAAJ010000016.1:45643-180867 GCF_040639695.1 Amycolatopsis sp. NPDC023774 | reverse complement strand
GCCCATGAGCGAATATCGTGAGTTGTCGAGTGATCGGCGACGGGTTGAGGTGCCTTGCTTGTGTCATCGGTCGACTGGCCGACTGCGAGCTTGACCCTGGGTCAGCAGGAATCACTCGTTCGAGTGATAGTTGGTGAACCTCTCACGCCGAGGCCCCCATGCGGCCTCCCCGGCAAATCGCGAACCCGCCTCAAGCGCCGGGCGGCAGGTCGAACTGCCCGGCCTTCACCGCGACCAGGAAGGCCTCCCACTCGCCCCGGTCGAACACGAAGACCGGGCTGGACGTGAGCTTCGTGTCGCGGACGCCGACGAGGTCGGGACGGCCCAGATTGACCTCGACGCAGCTACCGCCGTTGGGCTCACTGGCGAACGACTTCTCCCAGGCAGCGTCCTCGAACAGCCCCTCGGCCTCGTCCGGGTCGTAATCCTGGAGCGACGGATAATCCGTCATGGGTCGTACCTCCGAGCCTCCTGCAGGGCGTGCGGTCGCCACGCACGTCCCCGGCTTCTTTCTGTCACTACGGAGCAAACCGCAGGGCCAAGCGGGTGATCAACTCGGCCCGATCTCGACATGAAGATTATTCCAGTAGTAGGATTAATCGCATCGATCGGGGCGCCGGTGGTGGGTGAATGGCTTGCTGCATTCGGCCCAGCCCGCCAGCGGAGTCCACGAACCGTCGCCGACCTCGGGGGGAGGGACCGCGTGATCATCCAGGACAGCATGACGGCGAACGTGCTCATGACGGGCAGGCTCGCTCCCGGCACGGCCGGCGAATCCCGCCGCGTCGCGCACGTGTTCGAGGTGGACGCAGCCGGTTCTCCCACTGTGGTGCTCGCGCGGTGCGGGGAATCACTTCCCCGGACGCACGTCGAGTGGCTGGCGCCGGGTGTGGGCATGCCGTGCGAAAGCTGCCTCGGTCTGGCCGGAGCCGATCTGCCCCGGTCACCGCTATCGGAACTGGGGGTGTGATCTCATGGCCGTCCGGCTCACCACGCTCTTCCGCCGTGAGGATGAACACACTCACGGCCGGCGTGGGATCAACCACGAGCTGCGGCACCGCTTCGGCTTCAGCCTGATCCAGGCGCCGCTGCGCAGCCCGGTCACCTGGGACACCGACCTCGACGTGCCCGCCCCGCGCCAGCCGGACCTGGTCCGCGCCACGCGGCCGCTGGAGGCGCGCGTCGACCTCGCACCGCTCGTCCACGGACTGGGCCCGTCCCGCGCGTAAGCGCGACACAGACCACCGAACCAGCGCGCCCCGGGCCACCCTCCCGGGGCGCGCTTTCGTCGTTACGGCTTCCGTCCCACGGCGCAGATGCCGCCGCTGAACGACGGGTCGGCGGCCATGCGGTCGCTGTTGCGCGACTCGCCTTCCTCCGGCCGCCACTCCGAAACCCAGACCACGCCGGGGTCCACGAGCTCCAGGCCGTCGAAGAACTCCGCGAACTCCGCGCGCGAGCGGAAGTGGATCGGGGTGCTCGACTGCTTGTACTGCTCGTGGATCGACTCGCGGCTGTCCCCGTCGGACTCCGGCACGCCGTCGAGCGTGATGTGCGAGGCCATGAAGAACGAGCCCGAAGGCACGAGCGAGAGGTACTTGCGCACCATCTCGTGCGCTCCCTCCTCGCGGCCGATGAAGTACAGGACGCCGGACATGATCAACCCGATCGGGCGCTTCGGGTCCAGCACGCCGGTGTCGAGCGCACGCGGCCAGATGTCACCCGGGTTCCGCAGGTCACCGTGGAGCACCGCGTGCCGGTCGGCGACACCCTCGCGCTCCAGCAGGATTTGGGAGTGCGCGACGGCCACGGGCTCGTTGTCCACGTACACGCACCGCGCGTCGGGGTTCACCGACGTGGCGATCTCGTGCACGTTGCCCGCCGTCGGCACCCCGGAGCCGAGGTCGAGGTACTGGTCGATGCCGTTGCGCGCCATGTAGCGCACGGTGCGGCCGAGCAGCTCGCGCCCGGACTTCGCGATGGTCTTGATCATAGGGAAGGTCTGGACCGCGCGCTCGCCGAACTCGCGGTCGATGGCCCAGTTGGCCGTGCCGCCGAGGAACCAGTCGTAGATGCGGGCCGCGTTGGGCCGATCGAGGTCGATGCCCTCAGGGGCTTCGGGATCCGGTACCTGTGTCATCAGCTGTCCCTTTCCGACCCGCGGTGTGCTGGTGCGGACCAGTCTGCCGATCTCCCGGCGCGTCCCGCAGCCGACCCCTGATCGAGTGACACCCAATCGGGGGTTGTCGTGACGAAAGCCCAGGAAAACGACACGACCAGCCCCGTCGTCAACCACTACTTTGCCGGGAATGCGCTTCCTCTTCACCTTCGTCGGCGGCCGGGGCCACTTCGATCCGATGGCGCCCGTCGCGCGGGCCGCCGCGGCGCGCGGGCACACCGTCGCCGTGGCCGGGGCGGGCAGTCACGTGCCGGCGATCGAGCGCGCGGGGTTCACGGCACTGGCCACGAGCGTGCCTCACGCGCAAGTCGCACCGAAGCGCGAGCCGCTGCCGCCCGTCGACCCGGCCCGTGACGACTGGGAGATCCGGGAGCTCTTCGCGCGCCGCGCCGGCCGTGAGCGCGCCGCCGCGGTGCTGGAGATCATCCGCGACTGGCGGCCCGACGTCGTGATCCGCGACGAGGTCGATTTCGGCGCCGCGATCGCCGCCGAACGGCTGGGCGTGCCGTGCGTGACCGTCCTCGTGCTGGCCGCGGGAACGTTGCTGCGCAAGGACCTCGTGGCCGAACCCCTGCACGAGCTACGCGCCGGGCACGGCCTGCCGGCGGACCCGGAGCTGACGATGCTGGAGGGGCAGCTCGTGCTCTCGCCGTTCCCGTCGGCGGTCCGCGACCCGGCCTCGCCGTTGCCGCCCGGCGCGTTCTCGTTCCGCCAGGGCGACCCGGTCCGGCCACGGCCGCCGCACGAGCCGCCCGGCGTGTACTTCACTCTCGGCACGGACTTCAACACCGCGTCCGGCGACCTCTTCGAACGCACGCTGGCGGGGCTCGCGCGACTGACCGCGAACGTGACCACCACCGTCGGCACCCAGCTCGACCCGGCCGTCTTCGGGCCGCAACCGGCGCACGTCCGCGTCGAACGCTTCGTGCCCCAGGCCGAGTTATTGCCGTCGATCGACCTCGTGGTGTCCCATGGCGGGTCGGGCAGCGTGCTGGGCGCGCTGGCCCACGGTCTGCCGTCGCTCGTCTTCGCCATGGGCGCCGACCAACCCGGCAACGCGCGCCAGACCATGCGGCTCGGCACCGGCGTCGCACTGGACCCGGAAACCGCGACACCGGACGAAATCCACGAAACGGCCGTGCGGCTGCTCACCGAACCGCGGTGGCGCGAAGCGGCTCAGCGCGTGCAGGAGGAGATCAACGGCCAGCCCGGCGCGGAAGAAACCTTGCCACTGCTGGAAATCACTGCGACATCTGCGCCCGGTAGCCCTCGGCGAGCTCCTTGAGGAACTGCCGCGTCTCGCCGCGCTCCAGCGCCGCACCGCGGAGGCGGTCCCACGAGTCGACGAAGATGTTGAAGTCCTTGACGTCGTCGAGGTAGAGCCCGCCGGCGGAGTGTTCGATGTAGACGAAGTCCCGCGTGCGGTCGGGAAAGCGCATGATCGTGAAGTCGTTGGGCACCGCGGCGAGCTTCGCGCCGAAAGGCAGCACATGCACGTACACGCGGGGGTAGCGGTCGAGCGAAAGCATGTGCTCGACCTGGTCCAGCATCACGGCCGGCGCCGATCCGCCGGGAGCGCGGCGCAGCGCGCCCTCGCTCACGATGAACCGGTAGTACGGCGGCTGCTGCTGGTCGAACACGGCCTTGCGGTCGAGCCGGTTGCGCACCAGCGACGTGACGTCCGTCGCGCCGGCTTCCGTGAACTGCTTGAGCATGTAGTGCTCGGACTGCAGCGGACCCGGGATGCGCTCACCGTGCCAGGTGAGGATCTCCGCGGCGGCCGGCTCGAGGTCGGTGAAGGTGCGGAACCAGTGGGGCACCACCGACCGGTAGCCCGACCAGTGGCCGCGCTGGCCGGCGGCGGCGCGGGCCAGGTTCATCAGGGTGTCGGCTTCTTCGCCGTTGATCCCGAACGCGTTCAGCATCGATCGCACATCTCCGAGCTTGACCCCCACTGCTCCGGACTCGATCTTGTTGACCTTGCCCTGGGTGCAGCCGAGAACTTCGGCGACCTGCTGCTGCGTCATCCGCGCGGCGTTTCGAGCATGCCGGAGCTCGTTTCCGAGCTGCTTCCGGCGCGAGGTGACGGTGCTCGCCATCAGCCTTGCTCTCCCGGACCACTAACCGCCGTAGCGGTCTCTCGACCACTGCCGACGCGCGAACGTTCGAACCACCCAGGTTAGTACCTTTACCCAACGGGGTTCGATGATGACATCGCGCAGCGTTCCAGGAAATGATCCGAAAAGCCAGTCACCCCGAGTGTCACTCGGCTGGACCAGGCCATATGGCGCCCTTCGGACACCATCACTGCTCCATCCGGGCTACATCGGCGCCCGATTCTGCGCCGATCGGTTCTGCGGCATAGTGGCGGGTGTGATCGATCGCTCCCCCGGCGCCGCGAAAGTCGAGCGCCTCGCAGACGGTGTCTTCGGCTACGTCCAGCCCGACGGTTCCTGGTTCATCAACAACTGTGGCCTCGTGTCCGCAGGCGACCACACCGTGCTCATCGACACGTGCGCCACCGAGCGGCGCACGCGCGCCCTGCTGGCCGCCGCGGAGGCCACGACGGGACCCGTCACGACGCTCGTGAACACCCACCACCACTCCGACCACACCAACGGCAACTACCTCGTCGGTGGTGCGACGATCATCGGCCAGCGCAAGACGCGCGACGCGATGCTCGCCGCCGGCATCGAGACCTACGCCGGCGCGCTCGTCGGCAACGACTGGGGCCACCTGGAGCTGCGCGCGCCCGACGTCGTGTTCGACGACCGCCTGACCGTCCACGCCGGCGACACCGTGATCGAGCTCGTGCACCCCGGGCACGCCGCCCACACCACCAACGACGTGCTCGCCTGGCTGCCCGAGCAGCGCGTGCTGTTCGCGGGGGACCTGGTTTTCCACGGCGGCAGCCCGTTCGCGTTGATGGGCTCGGTCGCCGGCTGGCGCGCCGCCCTCGACGTGATCCGCGAGCTGGAGCCCGCGCTGATCCTGCCCGGCCACGGCGGCCCGTGTGGACTGGAGACGGTGGACGTCGTCGACGCGTACCTGAAGTTCGTCCAGGAGACGGCCGAACGCGGCAAGGCCGCGGGGCTTTCCCCGTTGCAGCTGGCGAAGGAGACCGACCTGGGGACCTTTTCGGACTTGTCCGAACAGGAACGGCTGGCCGGCAACCTGCACCGCGCCTACGCCGAACTCGACGGTGCGGAGTGGGGGGCGCCGATCGACCTGGTCGCGGCGATCACCGACATGGTCGCCTACAACGGCGCGCCCATCCGCTGTTTCTCCTGAGGTTCGCAGAAAGAACGCGCCCCTTCTGCCGGTCTGGCCGGAAGGACGGATAGGGCACGCCGTTGCCGACCAGCCGCCAAAGGGGAGCAGCACACGGTCTCCCCGGTCACCAGTGCCTTCTGGTCCGGCTCGCCGAGGGGCCGGCCGGCGGCTACGACCTGGCCCGGCCGCTCGAAGAAGCTCTCGACCCGTGTGGCCGGCGCAGCTCCCGAAGAGCTACGCGGAGCTGTCCCGGCCGGCCGAAACCGGCCTGATCGAGGTCGTCAGCCACGGTCCGTGCGGCCGCGAGGCGTACGGGATCACCGAGCCCGGGCTTGGCGTCGTGCGCGCGTGGCCGGCTGCCGACGAGGTCGACCACACATCGCGCACGGAGTCCGTGCTGCGTTCGTTCTTCTTCTGGCTGACGGAGCGGGACGACCTGGCCGTGATACGCGTGGCCGTGGAGGCGGCGGTCGGGATCTACCAGACGATGGCCGATGGCCCAGTGGGCACAGACTGTGTCCCCGGCGACAACGGCCGAGGACCGGTCATTCCCGAACTCCCGGTGAATGTTCTCGCAGGTTCGCCACGGCCCGAACGACGCTAGGCTCGCACCCGAGAAGAGTCTTCGGAAAGGGTTCGGATGAGCAAGAAGGCGAGCATCGGGGTCACCGGCTTGGCGGTCATGGGCCGCAACCTGGCGCGGAACCTGGCCCGGCACGGGCACACGGTCGCCCTCCACAACCGCTCCGAGGCGCGGACGCGCACGCTCGTCGAGCAGTTCGGCGACGAGGGCGACTTCATCCCGGCGTACTCCGCGCAGGAGTTCGTCGACGCGCTGGAGCGGCCGCGGCAGATCGTGATCATGGTGCAGGCCGGTGGGCCGACCGACGCCGTGATCGAGGAGTTCGCACCGCTGCTGGAGCCGGGCGACGTGATCGTCGACGCCGGCAACGCGCACTTCGCGGACACCCGCCGGCGTGAGGCCGCGCTGCGGGAGCGCGGGCTGCACTTCGTCGGCACCGGCGTGTCCGGCGGCGAGGAGGGCGCGCTCAACGGCCCGAGCATCATGCCCGGCGGCTCGAAGGAGTCGTACGAGTCGCTCGGCCCGCTGTTCGAGGACATCTCGGCCAAGGTCGACGGCGCGCCGTGCTGCACGCACATCGGCGCGGACGGCGCGGGCCACTTCGTGAAGATGGTTCACAACGGCATCGAGTACGCCGACATGCAGCTGATCGCTGAGTCGTTCGACCTGCTGCGCGGCGCCGCCGGCTACTCGCCCGCGGAGACCGCCGACGTGTTCTCGACGTGGAACACCGGCCGGCTCGAGTCGTACCTCATCGAGATCACCGCCGAGGTGCTCAAGCACGTCGATGGTTCGGGCAAGCCGTTCGTCGACGTCGTCGAGGACGCGGCGGAGCAGAAGGGCACGGGCCGCTGGACCGTGCAGATCGGGCTCGACCTGGGCGTGCCGATCAGCGGCATCGCCGAGGCCGTATTCGCGCGTTCGCTTTCGGGTTCGAAGCCCCTTCGCGCCGCAGCCCGCGGGCTGGCGGGGCCGGTGCGTACGCCGCTGAAGGGCGCCGCGCTGGAGACCTTCGCCGACGACGTCGAGCAGGCGCTGTACGCGTCGAAGGTCGTCGCGTACGCGCAGGGCTTCAACCAGATCCAGGCCGGCGCCACGGAGTACGGCTGGAACATCGACCTGGGCGCCGTCGCGTCGATCTGGCGCGGGGGCTGCATCATCCGCGCGAAGTTCCTCAACGACATCACCGCGGCCTACGCCGAGGACCCCGCCCTCCCGACGCTGCTGACCGCGGGCGCGTTCCGCAAGGCGGTCGAGGACGCGCAGGACTCGTGGCGCTCGGTCATCTCCACGGCGGTGCAGCTGGGTATCCCGACGCCCGGCTTCTCCACCGCGCTGGCGTACTACGACGGCCTGCGTGCCGACCGGCTGCCGGCCGCGCTGGTGCAGGGTCAGCGTGACTTCTTCGGTGCGCACACCTACCGGCGCGTCGACCGCGAGGGTTCGTTCCACACCCTGTGGGCCACGGATTCTCGCGACGAGGTCGGTGCTTGATCTTTTTCGAAGGGACCCCCGCCGTGGTCGGTGGGGGTCCCTTTTTCATCGGGTGTATTCGGCGAGCCAGGGCGGGACCTGCGGGCGGCGGTAGGTCTCGAGGTCGTCGCGGTAGTGCTGCGGCGGCAGGAGCTGGTGCTGTGGAAACGGTTCGTCGCCGTAGTCGTAGGTGACGCTGAGCTGGCCGCTGTTGAGCACGCTGAGGATCAGGCGCCACCACGGGCCGGCGGACATCTGCGCGGCGACGTGGCGCTGATTGCGCAGCATCGCGGTGATGGGCTCGGGGACGTAGACGTCCTGGTGCTGGTTGCCGGCGAAGAAACGCAGGAGCGCGATCTCGGCCGAGACGGTGAACGAGAACTCGGCGGAGAACCACTCCCAGCCTTGCGGCCCGAGCAGCGCCAGCTGCTGCACGATCGGCTCCAGCAGCCGGCTGGCTTCGGCGGCGAGGGCTTCGTCGTTGTTCGGCTTGTCCTCGATGATTTCGAAGCTCTGGACGATGGGAGGGCCGTCGCCTTGGGCGTCCTCGAACGCTCGGCGGAACTCCTCCATGAACCGGTCGGCCATGCCGGTCAGCCTAGGGGTGAGGCGGTCGCCGCCACCAGAAGCAGAGCAACGACGACCGCCGGCACCAGGTACCTCACTGCCCTCGCGCGGCCAGGATTTCGGCCAGGGCTTCGCGGATCTTCGCCTCCGCCGGCTCCTTCGTGATGCCCAGGCCGGCGAGCACCTCGTAGCCGGCGCCTTCGCCCTGCTCCAGGATCGCGAGCAGGATGTGCTCGGTGCCGATGTAGTTGTGGCCGAGGCGCAGGCCTTCGCGCAGGGTCAGCTCGAGCGTCTTCTTGCCGGCCGCGGTGAACGGCATCGGGTCCGGCACCGGATCGACGGGCTTGGGCAACCGCGCCTGCGCCGCTTCCTTCACGGCGTCGAGGCTCGCGCCCTGGAACACCATGATCCCGGCGGCCAGCGCGGCCGGTTCGGTGAGCAGCCCGAGCACCAGGTGCACGGTGTCGATGCCCGGGCTCTTCGCGTCCTTGGCCGCCTGCTGCGCCGCCACGACGACGTGCCGGGCGCGGTCGGTGTAGCGCCCGTAGAGGCGCTCGATCATGCCGCCCGGATCACCTCCGGGGTCGACCTTCGGCACGAACCTCTTCTGGGCCGCCTGCTTCGAGACGCCCATGCTCGTGCCGATGTCGGTCCAGGACGCGCCACTGCGCCGCGCCTGGTCGACGAAGTGGCCGATGAGGTGATCGGCGAGTTCCCCGAGGTGCTCACCCATGTACACGGCATCCGACAGCTGCGCGAGGGCGTCCTTGTCGTTGTTCGCCTTGATGGCGCTGATGAGGTCGTCGAGCTTTACCGGGTAGGTCATGTCGTCAACCGTAGGTTGACGACGCGGTCGTCGTCAACCCTGGGTTGACGACCAGTCCGGGCTCCGGTGGCCCAGCCCCGTTCGGTCAGGCGGCCGAGACCGGGATCTGCAGCTCGGTCACCCAGCCGGCCTCGTCGCCGTCGGTGTGCAGGTAGACCTCTCGCGCGTGGCCCGGTTCGGCGCGGTAGCCGTTGTCGTCGATCCAGCGCGCGAGAGCCTGGTACGACTCGGCGATGGTGGCCATCGTGCCGCGGTGCACGAGCGTCGCGGCGTGGTTGAGAGCCGGCAGCTCCACCTCGTCCAACCCGGCGGCCGCCGGCGACCCGACGTAGGGCGCGCAGGCCTGCACGTGCACCCGATCGTCGGCCGGCTCGTACCAAGCGATGGCCGGGCCGGCGAACTTCAGGCCCGCGCGCTCCATCCGCTCAGCCAGACTCGCGCACAGTCCGCCGACGACGGGCCCGATGTCGTCGTACTCGAACGACTCGGCAATCCCCCCGACGGCAACAACGCGAGCACCCTCGACCGGCTTGACCACAACGTCCAATTCGGACATGACGTCCTCCACTTCGATCAACCGGAGCCTCGCCTCGACGCGCGCCAGCCGCGCCGTCTCCGCCGTGACCCGCTCCGCCAGCTCCCCGCGGCGCAACCTGAGCATCCCGCGCAGCTGCTCCGCGCTGGGCCGCTCGTCGAGCACCTCGGCGACCTGCTTGAGCCCGATGCCGAGATCACTCAACGCCAGGATGCGGTTGAGCCGCGCGAGCTGGTCCGCCGCGTAGTAGCGGTATCCACTGTGCGGATCCACCCGCGCCGGCCTCAGCAGCCCGAGCGCGTCGTAGTGCCGCAACATCCGCACGGACACGCGGCCGACCTCGGCGAACTCTCCGATGCTGAACATGACGCCACCTACGTTCGGGTCTCACACGGTGTCAGAGTCAAGCGCGCTGCGCGGTGGGTTCGAAACCGGTGAGGTGTCGGGGGCCGGCGGTCTGCTCGTTTGCGGAGCTTGGTTCGAACGGTCCCCTCGCGCCCGCAGCACTGCGTCAAAGATCCGCTCGCGCAAAATCCACCGCACGAAAGGCCCACTCACGACATCGCTGCGGGGCGGACAGTCCAGTCGCAACGGCGCTCCGCGACATTCTCTCCGCGCCCTCAGTGTTGCGCGAAAGGTCCACTTGTGTCACCTGGGCGGCGCCGGAGGTCCACTCGCGCCACCGCAGCGGCACGAAAGATCCCCGCGCGAGCACAACGCAGCCGGAGAGGCCCACTTTCGTCTGCGTCATGGGGAGAGCGGCCCGCTCGCCGCCGACCTCAGTTCGAACGGTCCGCTCGCACACACAGCGGCGCGCGAGCGGACCGTTCGCGCTCACAGCACCGCACGAAGGGTCCGCTAGTGCCACCTACGCGGCGCGAAACGTCCCTCCGCGGCCGCTCCACGGCACGAAAGGCCCGGTCGCGCCGCCGCGCAGCACGAAAAGCCCGCTCCCGCCGCTCCACAGCACGAAACGCCCGCTCGCGCCGCCGCGCAGCGCGAAAGGACTCCTCGCGCCGGAGCCGCGGCACAACCGGTCCCATCGCCACCTCAGGACGGCGCGAAGGGTTCCCTCGCACCACGCCACCGGCGCGCGAAAGGTCTCCTCGCACCCAGGCTGGAGCTGAGGCATCAGGCTCCGAACGGCAACCCCACATAGTTCTCCGCCACACTCGTCGCCGCGGCGCGTGACGAAGCCGTGTAGCGGAGTTGGGACAGTTGCAGCCGGCGGGCGAACGCGTCGGCGCCCGGGTCGACGTGGAGCATGGTCGTCATGAACCAGGAGAAGTGTTCGGCGCGCCAGACGCGGCGGAGGCAGGTGTCGGAGTAGGCGTCGGCCAGGGCAGGGTCGCCCTTGACCAGCGAAACCAAGGCGCGGGAGAGCACCCGGACGTCCGCGACGGCCAGGTTCATGCCCTTGGCGCCGGTGGGCGGCACGATGTGGGCGGCGTCGCCGGCCAGGAAGAGGCGGCCGTGGCGCATGGGTTCGGCGACGAAGCTGCGCATGGGCGTGATGCCCTTGTCGAGGATCGGGCCTTCGCGCAGGGTGAACTCGCCGTCGACCGCCAGGCGCGCGGACAGTTCGGACCAGATGCGGTCGTCGGACCAGGCCGCGAGGTCCTCACCGGGGTCGACCTGCAGGTACAGCCGCGTGATTTCCGGCGAGCGCATGCTGTGCAAGGCGAAGCCACGCGGGTGATGCGTGTAGATCAGCTCCTCGTGCGAAGGCGGTGTCCGCGCCAGCACACCGAGCCACGCGAAGGGGTACTCGCGTTCGAAGAACTGCAGCACACCGTCCGGAATGGACGGGCGGGAGACGCCGTGGAAGCCGTCGCAGCCGACCACGGCGTCACATTCGAGAACCTGGGCGACACCGGCAGCGTCCACGTACCTGACCATCGGCCTCGGAGTGTCCACATCAGACACAGCAACGTCTGACACCTCGAACTCCAACGGCAAACCCTGACGCTCATGGGCGTCCACGAGGTCCTTCACGATCTCCTGCTGCCCGTACACCGTGATCGACCGCCCCGTCAGCTCAGTCAGCGCGATGCGGTGGTCCTGCCCGTCGAACCGCAGCGAAAAACCTTCGTGCGGCAAGCCTTCCCGGGCCAGCCGGTCGCCGAGGCCGATCTCGGTCAGTAGCTCGACCGTCGGTTGTTCACAAACCCCCGCGCGCACGCGTTGCCGCACGTACTCGCGGTCGCGCGCTTCCAGCACGACGGCCTCGACGCCTTCGGCGTGGAGCAGGTACGAAAGCAGCAGACCGGCCGGGCCGGCGCCGATCACAGCGACCTGGGTGCGCAACGGGGGTACCTCCGAACGAATGAACGTCAAGCCGCGGAACGCGACTTCAAATGGGCTTTCAAATCGAACGAGCTGGCTTCGAGGTCGGCATACGACGGGCGCAGCTCCGCCGTGAACAGCCGGCGCGCAGCGATGTGATCGGGCGGGCGGTTCACGGACTCGACGGCGATCAGCACGCCGTCGCGGAACGACAGCACGGAGAACCGCCCCTCGGCGCGGTCACCGGTCACCACGGTCTGGTCCGCGTTCGCGAGGATGCCGACGATCTGCAGCTTCGCGCCCGTCTGGTCGGTCCAGAACCACGGCAGGCTCTCGTACGGCGCGGCATCACCGGTGATCGCCGCGGCGACGCATCGCGCCTGGTCGACAGCGTTCTGCACCGACTCCAGCCGCGTCGCCGCGCCCGCGTGGACGCACGGGAAGTTGGCGCAGTCGCCGATCGCGAAGATCTTCGGGTCCTCGGTGCGCAGGTGCTCGTCGACGACCACACCGTTGGTCACCGTCAGCCCGGCCTGCGAAGCGAGCGTCGTCTCCGGCACCACGCCGACCGCGACCACGACCAGGTCAGCGGGCAACCGCGAACCGTCGGCCAGCTCGACCGACGAGACGTGCCCGCCGCCGTGCAGAGCCGTAACACCGGTTCCGAGGAGCACCGTGTGCCCGGCCTTTTCGTGCAGCTCCCGGAAAAACGCCGACACCTCCGGCGACGCCACCCGCGCCAGCAGCCGGTCCTGCGCTTCGACGACCGTCACGGGCCGCCCGGCGTGCGAAGCGAACTCCAGGCCGATGAAGCCGCCGCCGATGACCACGACGTTCGAAGCCGCTGCCAGCGAAGTGCGCAGCCGATCCGCGTCGTCCCGGGTCCGCAGCATCAGCACGCCGTCGAGATCCGCGCCGGGCACCGGCAGCACCCGGTTCCGCGCGCCGGTCGCGAGCACCAGGTGGTCGTACGAAAGCGCCTCACCCGACTCGAGAAGCACCCGCGAAGCAGCCCGATCCACCGAAGCCACCCGCCCCGGCACGAGTTCGATCCCCTTCTCCGCGAAGAAGTCCTCCGGCCGCAGCCGCAGCTGCTCCTCGCCCGCAGTGCCCTTGAGGTAGGCCTTCGACAGCGGCGGCCGCTGGTACGGCACGCCCGGCTCGTCGCCGACCAGGACCACCCGCCCGGTAAAACCCTTGTCGCGCAACGAAGCCGCGGCCTGGAAGCCGCTCTGGCCGCCGCCGGCGACGAGCACGGTCTCGGGCGAGGATCCTGTGGTCACAACTGCTCCTCCGGCAAGCGCAGGACCAGACCGTCGAGGTCCTCGGTCACCGGTAGCTGGCAGGACAGCCTGCTGGTGGCCGCCCTCGGGCTGGCCGTGCAGTCCAACATCTCCTCTTCATCTGAGCACAGGGGTCCAAGATCGTCGAGGCGCGCCGGGTCGACGTAGACGTGACAGGTCGCACACATGGCGTTACCGCCGCACTCGGCCACGATCCCGTCGACGCCGTGGTCGATCGCCACCTGCATCAGGGAGCGGCCGACCGTGGCGTCGACGGTCCGGGAGGTCCCGTCGGGCTGCACGTAGGTGACCTTGGGCATCCCGCTCACCGGACCCGCACCGGCAGCGACGCGAGGCCGCGCAGCGTGTTGGACAGCTGGGGCCGCGGCTCGCCGGCCAACTCGATCGTCGTGACGCGCCGGGCCAGCTCGGCGAGCAGCACCTCGCCTTCGAGCCGCGCGAACATCTGGCCGACGCAGGCGTGGACACCCGAGCCGAACCCGACGTGCCCGGCCGCGCGGCGCGTGATGTCGAACGTGTCGGCGTCAGGCCAGCGCCGGGGGTCACGGTTGGCGGCGGCCAGGAAGAGCAGCACCTTCTCCCCCGCCGGGATCCGCTCGCCACCGATCTCGACGTCGCGCGTGGTGGTGCGGAAGAACGTCTGCACCGGCGACGTGAACCGCACGACCTCCTCGAACGCCGCGCGCGAGCGTTCCGGCTTCTCGCGCAGGCAGACCCACTGGTCCGGATACGACGCGAAGCACAACACAGCGTTGCCCAGCGCGTGGACGGTCGTGTCGACACCGGCGCTCAGGAAGGAGCGCACGAGCAGGGCGCGCTCTTCCCCGGTGAACTCCGAAGCGGCTTCGTGGATCCGCGCGCCGAGCCCGCCTGGCGCCAGGTTCTCGGCGCGGCAGTGCTCGGCGATCCACTCGCGGGCCACGGCGCCGCGCTCCATGGCCTCGGTGAAGAGGTGGTTGCGGGGACCGAAGCCGTTGAAGACCATGGCGCCGTACGGCAGCAGGTGCTCACGACCTTCGGCGGGCAGGCCGACGGCGTCGGGAAAGACCTTGAGCGGGAAGGCCTCCGCGAAGTCGGCGACGGCGTCGAACTCGCCGCGCTCGACCAGCGTGGTCACGAGTTTCTCCGCTTCACGCGCGAAGGTGTCCCGGTACGTCTTCACGACCTTCGGCGTGAGCACGCTCGTCACGGTGTGGCGGGCCCGGTCGTGCTCCGGCGCGTCGGCCTCGAGCAGCAGGCTCGGCGGGCGCCACGGTGTCTCCTTGCGGAAGTCGCTGAGCCCGACGCCGGCGGACGAGCAGAACGTCTCGGGATCGTTCAACGCCTGCGTGACCTCGTCGGCGCGGGCCATCGCCCACACGTCGTAACGGCCGAGGCGCACGACGGGACCGGCGTCGCGCAGCCGACGGTGCAGCGGCACGGGGTCGGCGAGGACTTCGTCGGCGAACGGATCGTCGTCGAGCGTGATCACCGGGCCTCCTCACATCGTCGGGATGGCCCTCAGGGTGCTGGTTCACGGTCCTTGACCGCAGCACGCCTTCCACTGAGTGGAAGATTTCAGTGTGTTTCGCGATGTGCGTCTTCGGAAAGCCGCAGCGTTGCGCCGAGCGTCCGTGAAATACCGCGCGCCGCCGCCCGCACGGCCGGCACCAGCGTCAGCGGGTCCGTGCCCTCGGCCGGCACGACCACGGAAATCGACGCGACCACCGTGTCCGCCGCGCCGCGCACCGCCGCCGCGACGGACAACGCGGGCAGCTCGATCTGGCCGTCACTCACCGCGTAGCCATTGCGGCGGACATCGGCCAGCACCCGCCGCAGCTGCTCGGCCGAGCGGATCGTCTTGCCGGTGTACCGCTTGAGCGGCAGCCCGAGCACCTGTTCCTGCACCTCGGCCGGCGCGTGTGCCAGCAGCACGAGCCCCACCCCCGTCGCGTGCAACGGCAGCCGCCCGCCGACGCGCGAGATCACGTTCACGGCGCGGCGCCCGGAGAGGCGTTCGAGGTACACGACCTCGGCGCCGTCGAGCACAGCGAGTTGCACGTTCTGGTGCGTGGCTTCGTAGAGGTCCTCGAGGAACGGCATCGCGCTCTCCCGCAGCTGCGCCCCATGCGGCGCGAGCGACGCCACCTCCCACAGCCACAACCCCACGCGGAAGTGCCCCTCCTCGTCGCGCTGCAACGCTCCGCGCCGCACGAGCTCGCCCGCCAGCCGGTGCGTCGTCGACAACGGCAGCCCGGCCCGCCGGCTGAGCTCGGACAGCGTCAACACCGGTCGCTCGGACGTGAACGCGCCCAGCACGTCCAACACCCGCTTCACGACCGACGGTGGCCGCTGCGCGTTGTGCCGCATGGGTATCAGTGAAGCACCACTAGGGCGCCGACAGCAGATCCGGATCCTTGCGTGCCCCCAGGTGGTTGAACAGCAGGTTCAGCAGGAACGCCAGGATCGACGTCAGCGTGATCGGGCTGCCGCAGATGGTCTGAAGCCACGCGGGGAAGTGCTGGAAGAAGATGGACGTGCCGAAGCGGTCGGTGGCGAAGGCGGGCAGGAGGCCGACGCCGAGCGACACCGCGACGATGAACGTGTTGTGGTTGCCCGAGAACTCGACCTTCTTGAGGTTCTGCACGCCCACCGCGGCGACCATCGCGAACATGATCACCGCGACGCCGCCGACGACCGGCTCGGGAATCGCCGCGATGGCGGCGCCGACCTTCGGCACCAGGCCCATCACCACGAGCAGGCCGCCCGTCACGGCGACGACCCAGCGGCTGCGCACGCGCGTCATCTGGACGAGGCCGACGTTCTGGGCGAACGCGGTGTCGGGGAAGGAGTTCATGAAGCCGCCGAGGATGGCCGACAGGCCGTCGGTGGCGAGGCCGCGGGCGACGTCCGCGTCGGTGGCCGGGCGGCCCGCGATCTCGCCGACGGCGATCATGTCGGCGGTGGACTCGGTGAACGTCACCAGCATCACCACGCACATCGACAGCACGGCGGCGATCGGGAACGTCGGCGCGCCGAAGTGCAGCGGTGCCGCGAGCCCGAACCAGCTCGCCTGCCCCACGCCGCCGAACTGGGTCAGGCCAAGGGGAATCGCCACGATGAGACCGACGGCGAGCGCCACCAGCGGCGCGATCTGCGCCACGAACCCGCGCAGCACCCGCGTGAGGAGCACGATCAGCGCCACCACGCCGAGGGCGATCCCGAGGTGCGACGGCGTCGCGTAGTCGGGTGCCTCCGTGTCGTGGCCGGCGATCATCGCCGCGCCCGGGCCGAGCAGCGAGACGCCGATGACCAGCAGCAACGTGCCGGAGACCAGGGGCGGGAAGAACCGGATCATCTTCGCGAACGGCCGCGCCAGCAGCAGCCCGAACACACCCGAGGCGATCATCGACCCGTACACCGCGGTGAGGCCGTACTGCGAGGCGATCAGGATCATCGGGTTGACCACGGTGAACGTCGCGCCCGCGACCACCGGCAGCCGCACGCCGATGAGCTTGCCGATGCCGATGGACTGGACCAGCGTGGCGATCCCGGCCACGAAGAGGTCGGCGTTGACCAGCAACGCGATCGTCGCCGCGTCGAGCTTCAGGGCGCTGCCGACGATCAGCGGCACTGCCACCGAGCCCGTGTACATGATCGCCATGTGCTGCAGACCGAGCAGGAGCAGCCGCCCGGCGGGCAGGCCTTGGTCGACCGGGTGTTTGGTCATGGGGGCAGCCCTTTCACGCGGATCCGATCGCGCATCTTCTCACGACGCATACCGCCGGTTTGTGTGTGACGATGCGAGGCATGACTCCGCGTCCCCCCTTCCGCGCCGACCACGTCGGGAGCCTGCTGCGGCCACCGGTTCTGCGCGACGCCCGCCGCCGGCACGCCGCGGGTGAGATCACCGCCGAACAGCTGAAGGCCGTCGAAGACGACGCGATCCGCGACGTGATCAAGATGCAGAAGGTCGCCGGCCTGCCCTCGGCCACCGACGGCGAGTTCCGCCGCGCGTCGTGGCACATGGACTTCATCTACTCGCTCGGCGGCATCTCGCAGAGCGACGAGCGCCTGCACGTGAAGTTCCACAACCTCGCGGGCGACCTCGAGTTCAGCCCGCCCGGCCTGCAGGTCGACGGCCGCGTGCGGCTGGACCAGCCGATCTTCGCCGAACACTTCGCGTTCCTGAAGTCCCACGTGGACTCCGGGATCACGCCGAAGCTCACCATCCCGTCGCCGAGCATGATCTACTACCGCGGCGGCCGGGCGGCGGTGAGCGAAACCGTGTACCCGGACCTCGAGGAGTTCTTCGCCGACCTGGCCACGGCGTACGCGGCGCAGCTGACGGCGATGGGCGAGCTCGGGTGCACGTACCTGCAGCTCGACGACACCAGCCTCGCGTACCTGAACGACCCGGCGCAGCGCGAGCTCGTCGCACGCATGGGCGGTGACCCGGACACGTTGCACTTGCGCAACATCCAGCAGATCAACGCGGCGCTGCGCGGCCGGACCGAGGGCATGAGCGTGACGACCCACCTGTGCCGCGGCAACTTCCGCTCGTCTTGGGTGGCTTCGGGCAGCTACGAGTTCGTGGCCGAGGCCCTCTTCGGCGAGCTCGGCGTCGACGGCTTCTTCCTGGAGTTCGACGACGAACGCTCCGGCGGCTTCGAGCCGCTGCGGTTCGTCCCGCCGGGCAAGCGCGTGGTGCTCGGCTTGGTGACCACGAAGCGCCCCGAGCTGGAAGACGCGGACACGTTGGTGCGTCGCATCGAGGAAGCCTCGCGGTTCGTCGACATCGACCAGCTGTGCCTCTCGCCGCAGTGCGGCTTTTCCTCCACGGAGGAGGGCAACGAGCTCTCCATGGACGACCAGCTGCGCAAGCTCGAGCTCATCGTCTCGACCGCCGAACGGGTGTGGGGCCGGTGATCACCTGCGTGGTCGACTATGTCATCGATCCCGCGAAGATCACCGAGTTCGAACGCTTCGCGCAGGCGTGGATGCGCCTGGTCACCCGCGAGGGCGGCGTGCACCACGGCTACTTCCTGCCGCGGAGGGCGCGAGTGACGAGGCGAGGGCGCTGTTCAGCTTCGAAAACCTCGCCGCGTACGAGCGGTACCGCGCGCTCTTCGGCCTCGACCCGGACTTCGTCGCGGCCGACCGCATCCGGGACGAGTCGGGCTGCGTCGTGCGGCACCGCCGCAGCTTCATTCGGCCGCTGATGCCGGACGACGACGGCTGACCCACGGGCACGAGCGGTGCCGGTGCGGGTCGGATTCCGCGCGCCGCAACACTTTCCGCGCCACGGGAGGCGCGCAGCGGGGTTTCGCAGCCGGACGCGTCTGACCAGTCGAACTCAGATGCAGAGGATACCCAGCACACACGGCCGGTTGGGCTTCGTCGTGCTCGACGGAGGCGGAGGCGGAGGCGGCGGCTGGTCGTCCGACGAGGCACCACCCGAGCCGGGCTGCGTCCCGGTGGTCGAGGTCGGCGAGTCGGAGTCGCTGGTCGCGGTGCTGGAGTCGCTGCTCGACGTCGTACCGGGCTCGCCGCCGCCGCGCGGGTTGAGCGGGTCGATGATCGACGTGATCTTCGGGGCACTGGCCTCGGTGGTCTCGTCGTCGCTCGACGAGCCAGAGTCCTGGCCCTCGCCGGACCCCGCGATCGTGGCCGGCGGCGGGTTCGACTCGGAGACGCCACCGGCACCGTCGGTACGGTCGGGCATCTCGATGACCTTCATCTCGGTGAGGCCCGTGGCCTCGTCGTTCGCCGTGGTGCCGAACGACACCAGGATCGCCGCGGCGCCACACCCGACGACCACGGCCACCATCACGGCGACCATGCGCCAGCGCGAGCGTGAAGGCGGTGGCAGACGTTCGCCCCATCCTTCGCGCACGAGTAGCTCGGCGACCGAAACCTCTTCGTCCACCAGCGGGCCTTTCACCAGGGGTGGTCCATTCTTACCGCACCGGGCCACCGAACGGGTGAATAATGACAGAAAGTTCTACGCAGTGTGCGTCACACTAGCGGGTGAGAATCACAGCGCTTTCACAGCTGCCCTTAGCGAAACTCCCAGGATGCCCGGAGAGCCTGGAGTAATGCTGCTGCGAGCCCGACAGCCGGTCACCCTCCGAGACTGGTGGACCCACCGGCTCGTCGGTGAGGCCGCGCCCACCCGGGTGACGCTGACCTGGCGCGCAGTCGTCCGCAGCTGTGCGCGGACGCTGCCGGCCCCGCGGTCCACACCGTTCACGTTCGGTTACCTGATTGTCCTGCTCGGCACCACGCTCGTGCTGCGCTTCGCCGACCCGGTCGTCACGGCGAAGCTGCTGCAGCTCTCGAGCACCGACGCCCACAACCTCTGGCGCCGCCCGCTCGTCTCCCTGCTCAGCAGCGCGCTGTGGCTCGAAGACGGCGGCTGGCTCGCCTACGCGCTCATCTTCACCATCGCGCTCGCCCCGCTCGAACGCCGGTTCGGACCAGGCCGCACGGCGATCGTGTTCTTCAGCGGCCACGTGCTGGCCACACTCGCCACCGAAGTGCCCGTGATGCTGCTGATCAGCGGCGGCGTGCTGCCGACGACCGCGAGCCGCTGGCTCGACATCGGCGTGAGCTACGGCTTCTTCACCACGGCGGGCGCGCTCGTGTTCCTGCTGCGCGGCCGGCTGCGCATCACCGCGCTGGTGGTGATGGAGCTGTTCATCGCCGTGGTCTGGCTGTCCGATTCGCCCGGCAGCCTCGATTCCGTCGTCACCGTGCTCGGCCACGCGTGCGCGGCGCACTTCGGCCTCTTCTACTGGGGTCCGCGGCTTCGCGCCCGGCGTGAACCGGCGTCTGATGGGTGCGACACGAGGGAATTCGCGGAGCCGGGGCCCGACGGCACGTGATATACGAAGGTTCCCGGCGCATATACACGACAGACAGATCCCTTGGTGGTGTAATCGACGGGCCACACGCCGACACAGGGGGACCGGACGCACTATGGAGGCCGACGCCCTAGCCAAGGCGCAGCTCGCGGAGCTGGTCGAACGCTATCGGCGGCTCGTGGAGCTGAGCGCCGACGCCACCTGCGTGCACGAAAGCGGCGTGATCACCTACGCCAACCCCGCGGCGCTCGATCTCTTCGGCGCGCAGTCGCCTGCCGAGGTCGTGGGCCGGCCGGTCACCGACTTCGTGCCGGCCGACCGGGGTCGCGTCGAAGAGCCCGTGGGCGAACCGGTCGAAACGGTCGTGAAACGGGTGGACGGCAGTACGTTCGCCGTCGAGACGGTGTCGCTGCGCACTGGCGACGAGGCCACGTCGGCGATCCAGGTCGTGATCCACGATGTCACCGGCCGCCGGGCCGCGGCCGCGCAGGCTGCACTGGTGTCACAGGTGAGCGACGCGATCGTGGCGGTGACCGCGGACGGCATCGTCACCAGCTGGAACCCCGCTGCCGAGACCGTGTACGGGTGGACCGCCGGGGAAGCCGTCGGCCGCCCGGTGCGCGAGGTGCTCGGCGCAGATCCCGACCCCGCGGCGATCCAGCTCGCGGGAGGCGTGGTGCAGCAAACGCACCACCATCGCGAAGGGGCTCCGCTCTCGATCCGCGTTTCCGCAGCTGAGATGAATGACGGCCACGTGCTCGTGTGCGCTGACGAAACCGCGCGCCGCCGAGCGGAGCAGCATTACCGCACGGTGGTCGCCGCGCTCGACGAAGGCGTGCTGGTCGTGGGCCCGAAAGGCCTGATCGAGTCGGTGAATCCCGCCGCGAGTCGCATCCTGGGCGTGCCGGCCGACGAGCTGATCGGGGTGCCGTGCTCATCGCTCGTGCTCTTCGACGAGTCCGGGCAGCGGCTGGCCGAGGACGAGCTGCCGTCGATCTCCACGCGCCGCACCGGGATCACGCACAACGGCCTCGTGCTGCGCCTGCGCCGCGCCGACGGCCGCGACGTGTGGGTGGCGCTGACGTCGCGGCTGCTCGACCCGGACGACCCGGCCGGCGTCTCCGTGGTCACGTCGTTCACCGACATCACGGAGTGGCGCGCGATCAGCGCCCGCCTGGCCCACGACGCGACCCATGACCCGTTGACGCGCCTGGCCAACCGCACGCTCGTGCTCGACCGGCTCGATCGCCGCGACCGCGTCAGTCCCACCACGGTGCTGTTCCTCGACCTCGACAAGTTCAAGATCATCAACGATTCCCTCGGCCACTCCGTCGGCGACCAAGTGCTGCGGATCGTCGGCGAACGCCTGCGCGGCGCCACGGCCGCGGTCGACGTGGTTGGGCGCTTCGGAGGTGACGAGTTCGTGATCGTCACGGCCGGGGCGACGGGCGATGCCGAGGTGCGCTCGCTCGCGGCGCACCTGCGTTCGGTGCTGGCGGAGCCCATTTCCGTGCACGGGCGCGAGCTCCACGTCGACGCGAGCATCGGCATCGTCCTCGTCGCGGCGGGCGACCAGCGCAGCGCCGAAGACCTGCTGCGCGACGCGGATGTCGCGATGTACCAAGCGAAAGCGCTCGGCCGCGGTCGGTTCGAGTTCTTCGACGTCGCCCTGCGCGAGCGCATGCAACGGCGGCTGCGCATGGAGCAGGACCTGCGCGACGCCGTCCGCAGTGGACAGCTGTGGCCCGCGTACCAGCCGGTGGTCGACCTCCACACCGGCGAGATGGTGGGCGTGGAAGCGCTGCTGCGCTGGACTCATCCCGGCCACGGCGCGATCTCGCCGGCGGAGTTCATCCCGCTGGCCGAGGAGAGCGAGCTGATCAACGAGATCGGCAAGTTCGTGCTGCGCGACACCACGCGTGAGGTGGCTTCGCTGCGCGCGTCACGCGGTCTGGACCTGTCGTTGAAAGTCAATTTGTCCGTGCGCCAGCTGGATGACCCGCAGCTGGTGCCGGCGGTGCGCGACGCCCTGGCGACAACGGGCCTGCCGCCCTCCGCGCTGTGCCTGGAGGTGACGGAGAGCGCGTTGATGCGCGACGAGGTCGCCGCCGCGGAAGTGCTGGCAGCACTGCGTTCCCTCGGCGTGCTCCTCGCGATCGACGACTTCGGCACGGGCTACTCTTCGTTGGCACAGCTGCGCCGCCTGACGCTGGACACGCTGAAGATCGACCGCTCGTTCATCACCGGCATCGCCGACTCCCGCGACGCCGCGGCGATCGTCGCGAGCATCATCGCGATGGCCCACGCGGTCGGGCTGACCGTGGTGGCCGAGGGCGTGGAGACGGCCGAGGAGCTGGCGCTGCTGCGTCAGCTCGGCTGCGACCAGGCCCAGGGCTACCACCTGGGCCGGCCGCTGCCTGCCGCGGAGTTGTTCGCTCAGTAGAGCTTCAGCAGTGCGTCGAGTTCTTCGTCGGTGAGCACGATGTCCAAGTCTGCCACCGTCTTCTCCAGCTCCTCGGGCGCGATCGTCCTCGTCACGTCCGCCACACCGGGCCGGGATTCGGTGAGCTCCCGCCCGATCATGCGGCGCAGCCGGCCTTCCCACAGGACCATGTGGACCAGCCGCCCGAAGAACACCGACTTCGGGTGGGTGGAGACGTAGTGGTGGTAGACCTCGTAGTCCACGGGCCGGCTGTGGACCTAAGGGAGGAGCTCGTGCAGGTCCTCCCAAATGAGGCGGTGCGGCCACCCGCCCTGGTCCACGACCGCGCCGTTCTCGAACGGCATCGGCACGAGCATCCCGGACCCGAACTCGGCGTCGACGAGGTACGGCGTGTTTTCCACGGTGATGATCAACGTCATGTGCGGGTACGGCCCGCCCCGATCGGGCTGCACCCGCGAGACCGTCCGCTGCACGTCGTAGCCGAGCCGATCCGCGACGGCCGCGAAGAGGCCGGCCTGCTCGTAGCAGTACCCACCTCTTCGTCGCGTGATCAGCTTCTCGCCGACCACATCCAGCCCGATCCCCCGATGCCGCCCGAGCACGACGTCCACGTTCTCGAACGGAATCGTCTCGACGTGCGCCCGCGTCAACTCCCGCAGCGCTTCGGCTGACGGTGGTCGGCGCGTGCGCCCGACCCGCTCAGAGATACGCGTCGATGTTCCACTTCCCGGTCATGGTGACCAGGCTGCGACCTCGACCGCTGTGCACGTCAAGCCTCGTGCACCACCGGCCGCACCTCGACCGCGGTGTGCTTGGCGTCCGGGATCTGCGCGGCGAGCTCGATCGCCCGGGTCTTCGTGGGGACGTCGACGACGTAGTAGCCGCAGAAGAAGGTCTCGCTGCCGTTGAGGAGGCCGGTTTCTTCTTGGGCCTTGCCGTCACGGACCCGCACGGTGGTGCTCTCCCCCGGCTCGGCCAGCGCCTTCGTGCCGACGATCTCGGCGGCGTTGTTCTTCATGAAGGCGTCGTGGCCGTCATACACGTCCTGCTTCGCGCTGTCGGGGAGGGTCTCCCAGAGAGCGGAGGTCATGTTGAGGGTGAGGAGGTATTTCATGAGTGAGCTCCTTCGGTCCGGTGTCGGTTTCACCGGGTGGTCGGAGCCGGGCTGGTGGTCCGGACATGGCTGCGCGAAGTTTTTCCCGGGTCTTCAGGCACGCCTGATCACCACGTCGCGCTCGTCCTCGATCCCCGCGCCCGCAGCACGGGGTCCGTCCAGTTTCTTCACGTGCGCCTCTTGCGGATGGCTTCGCACCAGCGCCTCGCTTTCCGCTGCGGTCAGCCCGGCCCCGGTGGCCCATCGGCCTCGACCAGCACGAGCCGCCCGCCGGGGCTCAGCCGCCCTGCCCACCGCTTCACCGCGGCGGCGGGGCCGGACATCGCCCACAGCACGTGCCGGCTGAGGACCACGTCGTACGCGCCCGCCGGCCGGCCCGCCGCGTCTCCATGGCGAAACTCGACACGACCTCAGCCGCCGCGGCCTTGTCCTCGGCGAGCGCCAGCATCCGTCGGAACAGATCCACCCCACCCACCTCGTCGCCGGCTTCGGCCAACAGCACGGCGAGACTTCCCGTCCCAACAATCGAGATCGACCACGGACGCCGGTGCCTTCGGCGGCAGCGACAGCAGAAGCTTCCGCCACACCGCCCGCACGCCGGGATCGCGCAGGCCGTGGTCGGATTGGTCGTCGACCTCCGCGGCGTGCGCGTCCCAGAGGTCTTGCGTCACCTGCCGCCTGCTGCCGGCCGTGTTCGACGCGGAGAAGCTGCGTCGAACGCGCTACACCTTGCGAGGCTCTCTGAGCCAGGCTTCAAAGAAGGCGCGCTGCTCGTCAACCGTCGCCAACAGAGCGACCGGCGCATCGGCCAACGTGTCGACAAGGTCGCTGACGCTCGCCTTCCGCCCCGGGCGCAAGAGGTAAGTGCGGAAGCCGCCGCCCATATCGCGCGCCATCCCGCTCGGATATGCGTCGCGCCGAGCCCCCTGCACCGCGATCGCCCACCCCTCAGGCTCCAGTTGACGCCGCAACCGCACGAGGGCTTCGAACATGTCCGGCCCAGCCGCGGCGTAGGGACCCCCGTGCTCGTCCAGCCAGGGGAGCAACTCAAGACGATAGGTCGTCCCCGGGCCGCCGCGGCCATCCGTCCAGACACGCAACCTCGTCCGGTGCTGCCGGTCGTCCAGCGCCACCACCACATCCTGATCAAAGTGAGGCTCCGGCCTGGCATCCGCCATTGCTTCGTCCTCAGGCCCAGTCAAATGCGAGGCCATCGGAGTGGCCGCATAGTTTTTCACGCACAGCGAGTGAGTCCCGCGAAGAAGTCACTCCGAGTGATCACAAGTGGATCTCCGGCAGCGGGAATTCGGGGAAAGTCCGGCAGGATTCGGTGCCTGAGTTTGTCTCGAAGATTCATCGCCGTCGCGTTTGTGGCGGCGGCTGCCGCCGGATGTTCGAACGGTGGGAGCGGAGTGGTGACGGCGCCGTCTTCCCACAGCCCGGCGCCCACCACGAGCGCCACGACGAGTGCTCCTTCCCCGACGCCGTTCGTGCCGGCGGTGTCGCCGGCCAAGGTGACTGCGGCGTGTCCGTATCTGGGCCCGCAGGAGATCGCGAAGGCGATCGAAGACCCGAACATCTACGACAGCAAGGAAATATCCCCGAGATCAGCCGGGCACGGGCTCACCGCCTACGGCTGCGACTACCACCGCGCCGACGACCCCGGTTCTCATCTGGCACAACTTGCAGTTCTCCCCACGCCGGTGAAGCTTCCGCAGGCGAAAGCGCTGGAAACGGCCACCGAGGTCTGCGCCGACAAACCGCAGTCGCTCACCGAAACCGCGGTCTACTGCCTCAGCAAAGACAACGGCACCGCGATCGTGGTCGCCGCGCTGAGCCACGGTGCGACTCGCATCGCCATCTTCGAACTGGCCGACCCCGTCAACGACAGCTACCACGACGGCTACGTGACCCTGGCGAAAACCCTCGCCGACCGGTTGTGACCACCACAACGCCGGGGGCCGAACCGAAACGCTGCAAGTAGCACGATCATCGGGGATATCGCGTCCCGCCGAGGCCACACCAGCAGCTTCCACCGCGACATCCCCGCGATCGTCGACCCAGCGTTGGTGACGCCCGCCGACCTCGGCCCTGGAACACAAGAAAGCCGCCTTGACCTGAGTCAAGACGGCTTCTTCGAGCGGTGGCCAGGGCCGGGGTCGAACCGGCGACCTTCCGCTTTTCAGGCGCAGACGTTTCCGCAGGTCACTGGGGTTGCACTGCCGCCACGTGCAACCTCCGTGCAACATCACGCCAGGTGCCTCGATTTGAGTGCAGGTGGCGACGGGGCGGTACGCGGATCAGCCTTCAGGACTGCCTCTAGGTTTTTGCGGACGTCAGTTGTAGTGGGATGGCCTGACCCCAGCACTCGCGAGCAGTCTGCATCGACAGACTTCAGCAATGCAATCGCCCGCTTTCGGTCGCCGATTGTTGCATACGCGGTGGCGAGGTTATTTTGTGTAGTCAAGGTACGGACATGGGTTGCCCCGAGTAACCGTGCACAGTCTGCCACGATGGCTTCTGAAAGCGTGACACCCCGCTTCAAGTCGCCCATCGAGGCACAGGCTGCAACAAGGCCACTTCGGGCGTAAACCGTTTCAGGATGAACTAAACCCAGAACAGAGCCGATCTTCTTACTAATTGATTCATAGAGCTGGATTGCTCGTTCTAAATTGCCCTTTTCTTTATAGGCGTCAGCCAGGCTCACCTGCGACCTAAGTGCGTCCAGATGATCGTCACCTAAAACTCTGACATGTTCTGCAGCGGCGGACTCGTACCAACGAATAGCCTGCGCCAGATTGCCCGCACTACGGTAAGTGTTCGCAATACTTACCCGCGCATTGAGAGCATCGGGATGGTCAGCTCCCAGCGTCTCGATGTAACGACTAAGAACGGACTTGTGCAGACGGATCGCCCGCATAAAGTCGCCTTCTAACCTGAAAGTATTCGCCAAGTTGTGCTGCGAGCCAAGCGTGTCCCTATGGTCCGGGCCCAACACCCTGATTCGGTCAGAGACAATTGGAATATAGAGTGCCTTCGCCTTCTCTGCATCGCCAATTCCCAGGTATCCGTGCGCCAGATTGTGCCGCGAGTTAAGAGTGGCCGGATGGTCAGCGCCTAGCACTCTAGTTCGATCGGCCACCACAGACGCATGCAATTCGATTGCACGCGAAAAATCCCTAGCGTCACGGTAGGCATTCGCGAGATTATTCCTCGCTACCAATGTGTCTGGGTGATCGAGTCCCCATAGTCGTTCGCGGTCAGCAACGGCGGCCTCCAGGAGCGGTATCGCGCGCTCAAGATCCCCCGCTGATTTGTAGGCGTTGGCCAGGTTGTTCCGTAATACCTGTGTGCTCCTGTCGTCAGACCCATACTCGATAAGAGTCTTGGCAAGAGTCGATTCGATCAACGGGATCGCCCGATCAAGGTCGCCCGCCGCCAAATAAGCATTAGCCAAATTTGTGAATGCGCCCAGCGTTGTCGATTGATCTGAGTCATGACGACGCTCAGATCCTTGAGCGGCGCGGGTGAGGTAGGCGATGGCGGAGGCCGTATCGCCCTGACTGTCGAGATAGACCCCCATTTTGATCAGGAGAACGCTCATGTCCTCTGTGTCGACGTCGGGGGCGGTGCGGTCGAACAAGGCACGGGCATGGGGCTGGATCGCCCGATAGCCTGGCCAAGAAGATGGAGTGCGGTGATCAAGTTCGTCAACGGCGTCGTTGAGAGCAGTGGTAGCAACGACGCAGGCGGCGGCAATGTCTTCAGGGTGCCGATGGGGGTCAGCATCATCAGGGGTGCGAGTCACAGCCTGCACCAGGCGATGTACGCCGATCGTGTCGGCGGTGAGGTTGATCATGCTGTAGGCAGCCAATCTGCCAACAGCGTCCAGCAGGTCAGGCTCAGTGAAGATGTCGTCCAGGAGCCCACGCGGGATCTCGTCGGATGCGTACCACGCTAGGACCCGAAGTAGTTGTCCTGCTGAGGGAGTGCTGACCAGGTGATCTAGGGTGACTCGCCAGACCCGGCCTATCGTTCGTTGCGCGTCGCCGCCCTCGGCGGTCGCGGTGAACATCCGCGCCGGCAACTGTGCCAGAAGGTCAAGATAGCGAGCCGGGGTGATTCGCGTCTGTGCGATGTAGGCGGCAGCTTGCTCTACCGCCAATGGCAACCACCCCAGCTCCGCGCACAGCCGCTCCCCCTCGGCCAGATTCGCTTCGGGCCATTCGACCTGAACGATTCGCTCAAGTAGACCGAGAGCCTCGCCTGGAGCCAACACATCGAGTGGAACCGCTGTCAGGTCTCGCCAGCCGGTGCTCTGTCGACTGGTGATGATGATGGTGCCGGAGCGCACTCGTTCCAGCAGAGGGGCAGCGTGGGTGGGAGCGGTGAGATTGTCCAGTACCAACAGCCACTTGTCGTGTGTGGCCAGCCACCGCACCCCCAGGGCAATGCGCTCTTCTACCGGAAGGTCTATGACGGCAGGCAAGAGAGCCACTGCAAGTTCGGCCAAACCGCCGTCGATGGCAGCCGGGGAGTCCGCAGTAACCCACCATCGAAACTCGAACCGAGCAGCGTTGAGGTGGGCGAACTGGGCCGCGAGCGTGCTCTTACCCACCCCACCCAGACCGTGAACCGCGACCACCGCTGCCCGCCCGGAAACGCTCAAAGCCTTCTCAAGCTGCTCCAACTCGCCGGATCGCCCCACGAACAGCCCCGTCTCGGGAGGGAGCTGAGATAGACCCGGCAGCGCGGGCACTGTCTCCATCGCGGGCAATGGGGCTCGCAACACATTGTTGTACTGGGTGTTGTAGTCGCCTACTTGCACACCTTGGCTACTGCGAATCTCGTATGCAGGCGGCACCGAACCCGAAGACCGGGATGGGTCGGATTGCGGGGAGACTGGGCCTGTAGGCATCGGCAGCCAACTTAGCTGAAGGTGTTGGTCTGCGTGTTGTGGTCACCCACCTGTACGCCTTTGTTGCCGTGCAGCATCACCTGGTACTTGCCTGCTTTGCTTCCATCGGGGTCGGTCAGCTGCAGAACCTTGAGTGCCGCCGCAACCAGCTCCTCATTCGCCCCGGCCCCCGCTGCGGTTAGTGCAGCGGTGAGCTCCCGCCGATGCGCGGCACCACTCTCGTCGTCAATCGTTGCGACCGCGTCAGACTCAATCATCTGCACAACCGCAGACTGCACCGGCTCCGTGCGGCGCAGCGCCCGCAGGGTCAACGTCTTCACCCCCGCGTAGACGTCCTTCACCGCCGTCGACGCTGTCTCCTTCGCCCCCGCCGCAGCACCGGCGGCCAACGCCGCCATTATCAGCTCCACCGACTCGATCACGCTGAACCCCTCGTCTAGCCCGGACCGTTGACTACCAGTATCGGCCATGCCGAGCCGGCTGCTACAACCTCCGCCGCATCAGGTGCACCACCAGCTCGCTCTCCTGCCGCGGCACTCGCGCTGCCAACTACCACGAAACGATGTCCTCCAAGCCCGGTGCGACAAGCTGATCTCGCAGCGGGCGCTAGGAAAGATCATCCACGAGGATGACGACCGGATCGTCGTCGTCCTCTCAGTGCTTAACGACGATCGACCTGGGCAGCTTGGCGGCATCCCCACGTGCGGCGAGTTTGCTCAGTTCGTCGGCCACCTCCCGGTCCCTCCCTTCGACCGCGTGGAGGTACCGCAGCGAGGCAGCGGCCGACGCGTGCCCGAGCCGCTTCTTCAAGTCGGCCAACGTCGCGCCCGCACTCGCCGCGAGGGTCTGCCCGGTGTGCCGCAGGTCGTGAAAGCTGATCCCGATGCCGGCCTTCACCCGAGCCCGGACGAACGCCTGGTAGACCGCGTTGCCGTTCATCGGCCGGCCATCCTTGCCGACGAAGAATCGCTCACGACCGGCCCAATCCTTCATGTGCTCCCGGAGGTACGGCATGACGTGCGGGGGAACCGACACCGGCCGACGACCCGCATCCGTCTTGGGGTCCTTGTCGTACTTCTTTGGGCTCTCCAGAAGCTCCACGCGGTTCTTCCGCACCCATACGACGTGATCGGCCAGGTCGACATCCTCCGTTCGCAGCCCACACACTTCCCCGCGCCGAAGACCGCACCAGGCCGCCAGGAGCACGGCCGCCCGGTATCGCGGAGTGATCGCCTCGACGACCTCCGCGACCTGCTTGGGCGTGGCGATCCCCCGTTCCTTCGCCTTGTCCGAGCCCGCACCGGGGATCTGACACGGGTTGACCGCGATCGCCCCGTCACGCTTCGCCGAGTTCACTACGCGAACGACGAGCCGATGATGCTCACGCACTCGTACGAGCCGATGGAGATCACCAAGGGCACGGTGATCGAGCGCCCAGAGGAAGGCGTGATGATGACGGCCGGCCTGGTCGACAGGTTCACTGCGATCGACATGCGTCCGACCCGAGTCGTCGAGCGCCTTCGGTCTCGAATGCCACGGCCGTCGGAGACCGAAGCGCTACAGCTTCGCAAGGGCACGCCGGTGGTGATCATCGTGCGGACCACGTACTCGAATGAGACGCCCGTCGAAACCGCCGACATATTGTTGGACGCACATAGGTTCGAGCTTGAATACGTGCTCAGGGTAGACCCATTGCAATAAGAGCATGGAAACGCGAAAGCGCCCGCCGCGATGGTTCCGCGACGGGCGCTTGTCGTATGCCTAGCAGTTGATGAGTTCAGGTTTCTGGTTGAGGATCTGCGCACGCGGCGAGACGAACTCCTCGTACTCCTTGACCGCCGACGGGGCGAAGAGGCCCGTCTTGCAGCAGTTCTGGAAAGCCAGCCGGACGCCGTACTTCCGCTCAACGGCCCCGCGCATCGAGTCGCTGGCAGCGAAGCGCAGCAGCTCACCCCACGCCTTATCGTCCGGCGGCACAGCCCCGTCTTCGGCGGCCGTCACCCCGCTCTCGTACTGCTTGACCAGGCGCTCGACCACCGACCAGGCGTAGGGGAGGGAGCTCTGAACGCAGGCCAGGAATTCGTCATCGGTCATGGCTCCCGCCTGAGCCTTCCTGACCAATTCTTCCGGGACCGTCAACGACATCGCGGCACTTCCTCTCAGCGTCAACACTGCCGCAGCCCAGTTAACGCTCAAAATTAGGTTCGCGCGACCGCCCGAACGTGTGACGCCAGGACACCTGGATACTCAGCCCTTCCAGGGGCCCAAGAGGCAACCTATGCGCCGTTTGCGATCCTTTCGAGCTCCAGAGCCGCCTTATAAGCCCCCACCAGGTCCTCACGGGAAACCCGTTTCCCGTGAGCAATGTTATTTCTCACAGACCTTACAATATCGAATTCGTCCTTAAATAGCATCTCAAACCTTCGTCGTTTCTGACTTTCACTGTCGCTTCCCGCCTTAGCGGAGCGCGGACCCATGAACCTCGACAGCGCCTCCCACTCATCTATGAGTGCCAGAGCAACTGCTTCATAGGGAGCGTCGTCCGCGTTTTCCTTGGTGACATCGGCGGAGGGCAGAACAACACGGGGAGAACCTTGAGAGCCATCTCCGCGATCTCTTTTCACTTGTCTTCCAGGACTTCGTTCGTCACCTTCGAAAACAGGCGCGGCAGGATGCCCTGAAACCTGGTCATCATGAAGCTTTTCTCGGATAGCTTCAGGCAGTTTTGACGCAGGTTCGGATGGATAGAAATGATTATGATTTTCGACTTGCTGGCTTGAGACTTGGTTGATCTGCGTTGAGAGCTGAAACTCCAGAGCCTCTTGACGTGCTCGCAAGGCATCTCCCTCAGCTTTAGCAGCCTTGATCTCGCGCTTCATGCTGATCACGTTGAAGATGTTCAACTCGGTAAAGTCAGGCGCAAGAAGCAGTGCCACCACAACAAGAACTGGGAGCAGGTCTTGCGGCGTCCAAGGATTACAATTTGATGCCGCAACAAAATTAGAGCCACCGTTTACCGATCGACAGATGGTCAACGGCTGCCACCAGTAACTGGCAATTGTCACGACGACAGACGCAAGAGTCAAAATTCCGGCTATTACACGGCGCGTAGTCGGCAGCCAGCCGGATGAGCTGTCATTCTCACCTGCAGAGTCTCGCGATTCACCAGTGGAGTCCTCAGTCTCTACCTCTGGCTTGGTCTCGACTTCCTTAGAGGCGTCCTTCGAAGGCTTCGCGTCCTCCGGGCCAACTGCTGCCGTCATGCGCTAAAGATCGTTCGCAACGCTGTCGCGTGTTACATCACTGCCGAATTTGGCTCTATGGGATCAAGAGCGGCGCGCAAGCGCGCCACCGGGGACCGCTCGGCCTGCCGCTCCGCTCCGGCCGGCGGCCCCGGCCCGCGTCGCGACACCCTGACCATCAACGCCATTCGGCATCCGCTCCATCAGGGATGGCCCGGCGGCTCCCGGTCGGCCATGAGAACGACACGGTCCGCGCTGGGATCGAACCCAAGGACCGGGTGCCCCGAGTCGCCTTCCGCCCTCAGCAGCACCGGCTTCCCGAGCCTCTTGCCAATCGCGCGAAGAAGATCGCACAAAACGTCCACACCGTGCTGGCCCTGCAACTCCCGCAAGTCGATGTCGAAGTCGATCTCACTCGGCGAGTACAGCCGGAAGATCGCCAACACACCCGCAGAGAGCCACACCCGCAGCTCTGCCAGTTCGGCCTCAGCGGGACGCCCCAACGCTTCGACCGCTGTCGGCAACGCCGTGACCACGTCGCCCACCCGGTACTCCCACGCCCACTCGCGCGAACGCACGAGATCAAACACGGCCTGCCAGTCCTCGGCCGACGCACCGACCACCGACACATCGGGAAGAGCACCCATCAAGTGGGGATCAAAAAGACTTCTAACCTCGTCCCACAGCAGATCCGGCATCGCCTCATCCTGCCGGTCTGGCGCCTTCCTCCCCACCCGGGGCTCCGCCCCGAACCCCGGCACCGCTTCAGAGATCAAGGGGAACACCTCCGGTGACCACCTCACGGCGCGCCCGAGGGCTCCCAGACCGCGCACCGCCGATCAAGGGCGCTACGCGGCCTCCGGCAAACCCTTGACCGGCGCCGCCCGGTCTGGCAGGGACGAACCCGCGCCGCGAGGAGATCACCTCTCCAGGGGGTTAAACATGAGAACGTGTCCGAGGGGCCGTGCAACCCACGTGCAACTAGCGACGGCCAACGGCGGTCAACCAAGGTCAACAACGGCCACGGCCAAGATCAGCTCGGGACACAAGAAAGCCGCCTTGACCTGGGTCAAGACGGCTTCTTCGAGCGTGGCCAGGGCCGGGGTCGAACCGGCGACCTTCCGCTTTTCAGGCGGACGCTCGTACCAACTGAGCTACCTGGCCGGGAACGCCGGCTAGGAGCCGAACGATCTTGCGACCCTGACGGGACTCGAACCCGCGACCTTCGCCGTGACAGGGCGACGCGCTAACCAACTGCGCCACAGGGCCTTACTGGTACTGCGTACTCCCAACGGGATTCGAACCCGCGTTGCCGCCTTGAAAGGGCGGAGTCCTAGGCCACTGAACGATGGGAGCCCAGCCGGTTTCGGCGAACCGACCGACCGCGCTCTCAGGTTCCCCCGGGAGCGATTACAAGCATAGGGCACGCCCCCACCGCCTTACACCGGGGGGTGACTAACTCTCCGGCAACCTCGTGACCTGCAAGAACAGCGCCCCTACGCGCTGACGAGGCGATCGACGCGGCCGTCGGCGCCGCGGGGCGTCGATCAAGCCCCGAAGCAAGCGAAGCGATCAACCTGGACCAGGACACCAAGACACCTCGAGAACCGTCAACAAGTCACACGACAGCCCGCACCGACCCGCCGAGCGACGCCAACCACAACCGGCGGCGGACCTCAGCGCTGAACCGGCGCCTGTCCACCCTCGTCGAGATCGAGGCCCAACATCTCCAACAGCTGGGCGCAGTCCTCGACCCCCAGTGCGCCGTTGGCCACGGCCAGGCGGGCGCGCCGCACTTGGTCGTCGGAGACGCGTTGGCCGTCGGTGGCCCCGCGTTGTGCCGGCACGCCGCCGCCGGTCAGCGACGTGCTTCCGCCATCGGCACCTTCGTACCGAAGGAGGAACTGTCGAACTTCCACAGACCCGCTCATGGCCCCTCCGCCCGGTTCTGAACAACTGGCCGCGAGGCTAGCCAGCGCGAAGCGCCACAGGCAGCCCCCCGGAGAGTGAACCTGGGAACACTCTCCGCACAACCCTGCGCAATCGTCGAACACATTCACAAGATCGTGAATGTGAGCCGGAGTGTGGATTTCTCACGGGTTCCACTCGCCCAAGCCCGGAACTCGTGCAACAATCGATGGTGCTGACACACCCCCGGTCAGCGCCTGTGGAGATCCCCTCCGACCCCCGCGTTCCTCCCCCTGGCGCGGGGGTCTCTCCATTTCCGCACTTTTGCGCGCTGACCTCCCGAAACCTGCCTTGCGCAACGCGTGAACGGCACATCCACGGACGGTATTGAACAGCGTTTACCCGCTGGGCTGATCAGGTGATCGAATAGGCTCAATGAGGGACTGACTTGCTTGTGTCGTGTCTCACAGTCGTTTGTTTGCCGAGACCCAACCGTTATCGTGTCCGGGTGCCTCTTCCCTCACTCGGCCGTCTCGGCAGCCGTACGAACCTCAAGGCCGTCTCGTCCGGACGGCACCGCAACGCCGCCAAGCCGGCGGGCGAAGAAGTCGTCGAGGACAAGGAGCTCACCAGCTACCTCGCGGCTCTCGCTCCGGACTCCGATCCCGAAAGCACGGGGACCGGCAAGCGCTTCGGCGAAGCGCAGGTCTACCAGCTGCGCATGAACCTCATCGCGAGCCAGCAGCTCAAGGAGATCGCCAACGAGCGCGACATCTCCCCGCAGGCGCTGGCGATGGAGTGGATCCTGGAACGCCTCTCCTGGGAGGGCCAGGCCGCGTCGGCGCAGGAGCGCCGGCACTCCGACGCCATGACCGACGAGTTCAGCATCCCCCAGGGTTCCTTCGACGAGCCGCTTCTCCCCCGCTGACCGAAGCGCAACAACGCAGACGAGAAAGCCCCCGGCGCACCAGCGCCGGGGGCTTTTCCGTGACCGGAAGTCACACTGCGTCAGCGATACCACGCTGTGTCAACAAAACGGTGTCACACAACGACAATTCGCACTCAAAAAGGAACTCCCGGCGAGTGACTCGCCGGGAGTTCCTTACTCAGGCCTGAGAAAACGCGTTGGGCCTGTCTCAGATCGGGCGGACCTTCTGGGCCTGCGGGCCCTTCTGGCCCTGGCCAACCTCGAACTCCACTCGCTGGTTCTCTTCGAGGGTGCGGAAGCCGCGCCCGTCGATCTCCGAGTAGTGCACGAACACGTCACCCTCACCGCCGTCCTGCGCGATGAAGCCGAAGCCCTTCTCCGCGTTGAACCACTTCACAGTGCCTTGCGCCACCGCTGTACTCCTCGTAACAGATCCGCTTCGAATGCCACCGAAGCGGCACCCCGGCCGTCCCGGGCGGTTCCAACGAGTCGAGCGAAGAGCTGTCGGGCCCCACGGCTCGCGTCAGAAGTTCCGCGAGTGTGAAGCCACGAACACGCAAAACGACGGCCTGCTCAGCAGCCTACCGGGATCTGGCCAAATCTGAAGCCTGTGATCTCGCGGATCGGTTCACAGACTCGCACGTCACCGGAACGTCGTATCGCCGCCTACGCAGCGCTGTCGGGAGTGCCGGTTACGCTGATCGAGCGGGGCCGCGCCGGACATCACCGTGCACTTCCTGGAGTCACCTGGAACCCCTCCGTGAGCATCCCGAAGGTTGATGTGACATTGGTCACAATTCACTCGATCAACGTTCGGGCTGTTCGGGACGTCTGGGTGGTTGGGGTTGTCCAGGGGAGATTGGGGATCGGTGTGACCATCCGACACATCGCTATCGGACTGCAGGCGCGCCGGAGAGCGGGCATCGCGGTTCTGGGGGTCGTCGCCGCGCTCACGCTCGGTGCGTGCAGCAGCGATCCGGCCACTGTGAGCGCCAGCGGCAGCGCGGGCGGGGGCCCGACGAAGGCCGCGCCGGTCGCCAAGCCGGCCAGCATCACGCTCGCACCCGCGGCGAACGCCAAGGACGTGGCGCCGGGTGATCCGGTGAAGGTGACCGTCGCGGACGGCACGCTCGACTCCGTCACGCTCACGAACCCGGACGGCAAGCAGGTGCTGGGCCAGCCGTCCGCCGACAAGAAGAGCTGGAGCACGACCGAGGACCTCGGCTACAGCAAGACGTACACGTGGTCCGGCCAGGCGACCGGCAGCGACGGCAAGCCGGTGCAGATCAGCGGCGCCTTCACAACGGTGAAGCCGCGCCGGCAGATGGCAGGCAGCCTGAACGTCGGCGACGGCCAGACGTACGGCATCGCGATGCCGATCGCCCTGACGTTCCCGAGCGCCGTGAAGGACAAGGCGTCGGTGGAGAAGGCGCTGTCGGTGGAGACCACGCCGAAGACCGAGGGCTCGTGGGCCTGGCTCAACGGCGACACCTCCGTGCACTGGCGGCCGAAGGAGTACTTCGCGCCGGGCACCGAGGTGAAGGTCAACGCCAACATCTACGGCGTTCCCATGGGCAACGGCACGTACGGGCGCCAGGACGTCTCCGCGAGCTTCAAGATCGGGCGCTCGCAGATCGTCAAGGGCAACACCACGCAGCACCGCATGCAGGTCATCCGCGACGGCAAGCAGGTGATGGACTTCCCGGTCAGTTACGGCCTCGACTCCGACCCGGGCCGCGTCACCCACAGCGGCGTGCACGTGGTGATGTCGAAGCACGCGACGTACTCGATGAGCAACCCGCGCTACGGCTACACCGACGTGAACGTCCCGTGGGCCGTCCGCATCTCCAACAACGGCGAGTTCATCCACGGCCTAGCGGGCTCCGTCTGGGCGCAGGGCAAGAAGAACATCTCGCACGGCTGCCTCAACCTGTCCCCGGCGAACGCGAAGATTTACTACGACAGCGTCCTGCCGGGTGACCCGGTCGAGATCACCGGCAGCACCCAGACGCTCACGTCGAAGGACGGCGACTACAGCGACTGGACCTATGACTGGGCTTCGTGGAGCAAGTTGTCCGCGGTGTGAGTTTTCTTTTTGTGTGATGAGCGGCCGGGGGTTGGTGCCTCCGGCCGTTTGTCGTGGGGGTGGTCGGGGGTGTCGGGGCGTGCAAGCGTTTGCGGTCAGGGTGTGGTCTCCGGGCTTTGTGCCCTGGCGTGGGGACGGGGCCTGCGGGCGAGTTCGCGGGCGGTCGGTGTTGGGGCGCTGTCGTTTGCGGTGCTTGCCGGGGCAGGGGTGCCAGTGGCAGGGCGGGTGCCGAGCTTGGCCGCACGTCGATGCCCGGCCGCGGTCAACCACGCGGCCCGGCGCGACAGCAGCGGTCGGCGGGCAGCGCGGCGTCCGACTTGGCCGGGCTTCGGTGAGGGCGCGGTCGACCACGGTGCCCAGCCGGACAGAAGGTCCCCATGGGCAGGGCAGGCGCCCGGCTTGGCCACACATCGATGCCCGGCCGCGGTCAACCACGCGGCCCGGCGCGACAGCAGCGGTCGGCGGGCAGCGCGGCGTCCGACTTGGCCGGGCGTCGGCGAGGGCGCTGGGCGTTTAAGAGGTGGCGGGCCGGGCGCGGACACCGGCGGGGGCGCGGAAAGAACTTGGCGAACTCGAGGCAACCCGGCGCGGCCCCGGCGGCATGACTAGGGCAGAAGAGGCGCCGCCGACCGGGGTGCGGGTGAGCTGAGGAGCTGTTTTGCGTATTCGTTTCGCGTTGACTGTCGGTGCGTTGCTGTTGGCCGGGGGTGCCCGGACGGGTGGGGCGGTGGCGTTCGCGCAGCCGTCGCCGCCGACGGCACAGCCGACCACGCCCGTCCAGGCGCCGCCGACGGCGACGGCGCGGCCGACGTTGCCGACGCAGCGTCCGACCGAGGTGGCGCCTCCGACCGCGGTCCCGACGCGCATGCCCGCGCAGGCTCCGGGCGTGAAGGCGCCGAGCGGCGGGCGCGTGCCCACGGCGATCCCCGTGGGGCCGGCCGGCGACCTGAACCTGCCGGACATCTGGGGCTGATCGCGCAGGTGATCCCGCTCCCGTCCGGTGTCCGGGCCGAACTCGCCGTGGGACGGCGAGTTCGCCCGCTACTTCGACGAGCGCGCGCACAGCCTGCGGGCCACGGCGTACCTGCTGTGCGGCGATTGGCACCGCGCCGAGGACCTCACGCAGGCGGCGCTGCTGAAGCTGTACCTCGCGTGGCCGCGCCTGTCGCGGCACGACAGCCTGGACGCGTACGCGCGCAAGATCGTGCTGCGCACGTTCCTCGCCGAGAACCGCCGCAGCCGCTGGAAGCGGAGCGCCTGACCGACGTTCCGCCCGACGTCCGCGCGGCTGGACTAGTCCAACCGCCGCCGCGAGTGGACCAGTCCAACCGCCGCAGTCGCGCGAGTGGACCAGTCGTGCAGTGCGCTCAGCGCCAACGGGCCTGCCCCGCGGTCCGGTGCGAACGGACCGGTCGAGCCATGATCACCACGCGACTGGACCATTCGAACCACCTCAACGCCGCGCGCCGGACCGATCGCGCCGCGCGGGAGGCTCGGCCCTCTCACTCAGTGAGGCGAGAATCCCCTGTTCAGACCACAGTTACCGCCCCCACGACGAGGGTGGCCGACGTCACCCCGGCGAGGTGGGTTTTCGGCGAAATATCCGGGCGCCTCGTGGCGATGTGTCCTGTGGCGGTCGACGAAGGCCGCCGGGGTCCGTTGCTCAGCCGGTCGAACGAAGAGCGAGCCGGCCCGAGAACTCGAGGAGGAAGCAAAAATGGTGTTCGCCGCACTCATGATCGAAACCGTAGTAGCTGTTGTGGTCGCCGGTGGGCTGGCGACTTGGGCGCGCAAGCGTTTCGCTGCTCCTCGCCCGGTCGAGGTTGCCGAGGTTCGCTGAGCGGAGCAGCCCCCAAGCTGTCCACAGTAGACACAGCAAGACGCAAGAGCGGCCCGTCCCCCGGCACAAGGGGGACGGGCCGCGATGCAAGAAACTCAGCGAGTAGCACCCGCCAGCTTGCCACCCGTGTCCGCAGTGTCGATCTGCTCGATCGGCACCTGCGAAGTCTCCGGGATCTTGAAGATCGGCACCAGCGCGATCACGGCGGCGATCATCAGGTAATACGCCGGCCAGTCGTTGTTGCCCGTGCCCTGGATCAGGGCCGTCACGACGACACCGCACGTACCACCGAACAGCGACGTCGAGACGTTGTAGCCGATCGCGAACGAGCCGTAGCGCACGCGCGTCGGGAACATCGCCGGGAACGTCGAGCCGATCACGGCCAGCATCAGCACCAGCAGGAACGCGACGATGCCGAACCCGACGATCAGCCAGAGGATGCTGCCCGACTGCATCAGCTTGATGCTCGGCCAGCTCAGCACCAAGAACCCGATCGCGGCGGTGATCAGCAATGGTTTTCGCCCGATCCGGTCGGACAAAGCGCCCAGCGGCAGGATGATCGCCGCCTGCACGAGCTCCACGCCGATGATGATCAACGTGGACGTGTTGTCGTTGATCTTCAACGTATCCGTGAAGTACGTCGGCATGGTCGTGAGCAGCATGTAGTCCGCGATGTTCAGCAGCAGCACGATGCCGATCAAGTTCAGGATCATCCGCCAGTTGCGGGTGAAGGTCTCCTTCAGCGGCGCCTTCTTCGGCTTGTTGCCGGAAGCCTCGAGCCGCTTGAACTCCGGCGTGTCCTCGAGCTTCGAGCGCAGGTACAGACCGATGAGGCCCAGCGGCAGCGCGACGAAGAACGGGATCCGCCACCCCCACGCCTCGACCTGGTCGGCCGGCAGGGAAAGCGTGACCGCGAGCACGACCACGTTGCCCAGCACGTAACCGCTCAAAGTCCCCAGTTCCAGGAACGACCCGAAGAAACCACGGCGTTTCGTCGGCGCGTACTCGGCGATGAACGTCGCCGCGCCGCCGTATTCACCGCCAGTGGAGAAGCCCTGGATCAAGCGCAGCAACAAGATCGCGATCGGTGCCGCGATGCCCATGCTGTACGGGCCCGCATACGTGGGCAGCACGCCGACCAGGAAGGTACAGCCCGACATCAGCAGAATGGTGATCGCGAGGACCTTCTGCCGACCCAGCTTGTCGCCCAGCGGGCCGAAAAACGCCCCACCGAACGGCCGCACGATGAACCCGACGGCCACCAGCGCGAGCGACTTCAGCACCGCGTTGCCCTCGCCGGGGAAGAAGACCGTGCCGATGCTCGTGGCAATGGCGCCCGAGGTGAAGACGCCGTAGTCGTACCACTCGGTGGCGTTACCCATCGCCGACGCGAGAACCGCCCGTTTGACGGTTCTCTGGTCCACGTCCGATTTTTTCGCCGTTGCCTCGCTCATCCCCGCGACGACCTCCTCGTACGCGACCCGGTAGATCCGATGCAGCTCATTTCCCGAGTGTTGCCCGGCTGGGATTAATCGGCAGCGTGAGCCGGGAAAGTTCTACCGTACGGAATTTTCCGACTACTGTGCGCTGAGGAAAACGCGCGCCGCAGGTCAGGCCGCGTACCGCGAACGGCTACTGCCGCGTTAACGTCGGCGCATGAGTCGTGTTTCTGGACCGTGGCCGCCGGTGTCCGTGGAGCCACCCGCCGTGCACCCGAAGGCCCCCGCTCCCGGCACCGAGCTCGGCGTGCATTTCGACGAGTGTTTCGGCTGCGGCGACGAGGTGGACGCAGGCCTGCGCCTGCGTTCGGCCGTCGGTGAGGGGCACACGGTGCTCTCGAAGTTCACCGTGACGCCCGCCCACCAGGGCGCGCCCGGCCTCGCGCACGGCGGGCTGCTGGCGTGCGCGTTCGACGAGGCCCTCGGCAGCGCGGTCGGCAACCTGCTGCGGCGCCCGGCCGTGACCGGCAAGCTCGAGACGGACTTCCGCCGGCCCGTGCCCGTCGGCTCGACGCTGCACATCGAGACCCGCCTGGATGGCACGGCGGGGCGGAAGATCTACGTTTCCGCTGATGGGCGCCTCGACGCGCCCGACGGGCCAGTCGCGGTGACGGCGCGCGCCCTGTTCGTGGCGGTCGGGTTCGAGCACTTCACTACGCACGGTGACTCCGCGGCGTTGCAGAAGCTGGCCGACGCGCGGGAGAAGCAGCGGCGCGCGCAGGACGGTCAGGAGTGGGAGATCAATCCCTGACTTCGGGTTTCGCGTGCAGGATTTCGCGGGCCTGCTCCGTGGCGCGGGCGAGGCTCTCGCGGACGAAATCGACAAACCGGGCGTTGTTCTCCAGGCGCGCGACGGCCGGGGCGTCACGTCTGAGGATCGCCCCCCGCCTCGCGGTCTCGGCGAGCTGCGCGCTGGCTTCGCGCTGGTGAGGACGGACTGGTACCAGACGTCGTTGTCGGCGACGTAGCGCTCACGGCGGCGCTCGTCGTGTTCCCTAGTCAACAGGCCCAGGCCGCCGAGAAGTGCGACGGCCTCGGAGACGGTCGACGCTTCGAAGGCCCGCGACGTGAAGGTCGCGGAGCAGACCACGGACCGCGTGCTGCGGATCGAGGCCACGGCGAAGAACCAGGTGCTCGGTGCGTCGGGCTCGATCGAGGTGACTGTGCAGCTGCCCGCCGGCTCCCGCGTCTCCGCTTCGGCCGCGAGCGCCGACTTCCGCGGCGTGGGCCGGTCGGGCGAGGCCACGTTCGAGGGCTCCACGGCGCGATCAAGATCGACGAGGCGGCCGGCCTGCGGCTGTCCACTCAAGCCGGTGACGCCTCCGTCGGCCGGCTGAACGGCCCGGGCTTCGAACCCGACGGAGTACGGGAACAGCAACGCTCGCAGACTGTGAGCAGGGCTCGTGAGCGCGGACGCCGGTCCTCACCGATGTCCGCACTCACCGCGAACGAGTCCTACGTGAACGTCCGCGGCCGGATCGAGTTCGCCCGGTCCACGAGAGCAATCCGGTCCTCCGTGCTCCCCGCCAACCGAGCCAACGTGCGGTAACAACGCTCCAAGCCGAACCGCACGTCCCGCTCCTCCAGCGCGTACCCGAGGACCTTCGAGGTCTCAGCCGGAGAAGGCGCGGACGGGGTGCGAAGCCAGTCGTACGCGGCTTCGAGGACTTCGGCGGACAGGCGGGTTCGGCGTTCGGCGTCGAGGTTGAGGCGTTCGAGGCGCACGGAGGCGTCGAGGAGGTCCTGTTCGGAGATGCGGGACTGCTCCGAGGCGGCGCCGGGCTGGGTTTTGATCTTGATGGCGGCGACCTGGGCGTCGATGTAGTGCGTGGAGGTGGCGGGGACCATTTCCAGCACTTCGACGGCGCCGGCTCGGGCGCCCTGGGCGAGGTAGACGCGGGCGAGGCCGAAGGCGGCACTCACGTAGGTCCGGTCGGTGCGCCAGACGAGCTCGTAGTAGCGCGCGGCGCCGAAGTAGTCGCCGACGCCCTCGGCGCTGACGGCGAGCGCCAGCTTGGGGGCGATTTCGCCGGGGAGGTCGTCGTAGACGGCTTCGAAGGCGACGTGCGCGACGCGCGGGCGGGCGCCGGCGAGCTCGATGAGGCCGCGGTACCAGTCGATGCGCCAGTCGTGCGGAAAACCGTTGCGGATGGCCAGGTACTGGGCCGCCTGCAGCTGGCGCTGGGCTTCCACGAACTCGCCGAGCTCAATGCGTGCGCGGACGATGCGCAGGCGGACCTCGATGGACTCGCGCGGCGCGCCGGCGAGGGCTTCGATGGCTTCGCGCGGGTCGAGGGCGGTGGTGGTCGCGAGGACGCCGGCCGCGGGGTCATCGGTGTCGACCTGCGGGATCGGCAGGCCGGCAACGACCTCGGCGGGCTCGGGCAGCGGCACGCTCGTGCCGGCTTCGGGGACCACGAGGTGCACGCCGAAGGTCCGGCTCTCCGGCCCGAAGACCGTCGACGCGGCGGGCCGCGGTTTGCCCGTGCCGAGCGCCATGATCTCGCGCAGCACGCCCGTGAGCTGGTCGGCCATGTCCTCGGCGGCGAGGAAGCGGCGGTCGGGGTCGACGTGCGTCGCGCGCTTGAGGAAGCGGTAGTACGAACCGAAAAGCGCGAACAGCGGCACGGCGTCGGGGCCGGGCAGCGTCGACTTGAACTTCGTCGTGTAACCCTGGAACTCGAAGCTCAGCACGGCGAGCGTGCGGCCGACGGTGTAGAGGTCGCTCGAGATCGACGCGCCCTGCGTCGCCAGCTCGGGCGCGCTGTAGCCCGTGGTGAAGAACAGCGGGCTCTCGTAGTCATCGAGGCGCCGGACGGCACCCAGGTCGATCAGCTTGAGCTGCTCGTGGGTCTGGATGACGTTGTCGGGCTTGAGGTCGCAGTAGAGCAGGCCCTGGCTGTGGAGGTAGCCGAGGGCGGGGAGGATTTCGAGGCCGTACGCGATCACCTGCCCGATCGGCAACGGCTCGGGCCGCTTGCTCTCCCGGTGGTGCTGCAGGGCGAGCTGCCGCAGCGACTGACCGCCGACGTACTCCATCACGATGTAGCCGACGGACGTGCCGGTCTGCGCGTCCGGGTGCTGCACGAAGTTGTGGATCTTGACGATGTTCGGGTGCTCGACCTCGGCGAGGAACCGCATCTCGTTGGCGGCGGCAGCCATGGCGGTCGCGTCGCCCGTGTCGATCAAGCCTTTGAGGACGACCCAGCGGTCGGAGACGTTGTGGTCCTGCGCGAGGTAGATCCAACCGAGGCCGCCGTACGCGAGGGCGCCGAGGACTTCGTACTGGCCACCGACGAGCTCGTGGGGCTGAAGCTTCGGCAGGAACGAAAACGGCGTGCCGCAGTTGTCGCACTTGCCTTCGGGGGTGCCGGGCTTGCCATCCTTGGCGCGGCCGACTTTCGCGCTGCAGTTGCTGCAGAAGCGCTTTTCCTCGGAGACAACGGGATTCGCGAGCACGGCCGTCGCGGGGTCGCGGTAGGGCACGGGCGGGACGTCGATGAGGCCGGCGCCGAGGCGGCCGCGGCGGGAGCGGCGGCTGGAGGTGCGGGAGCCGGTGCGCCGGGAGGTGCCGGGGAACGAGCCGGTGCCGCTGCCTTGGGAGCCGCCTTCGCTGCGCGTGCCGGTGCCGTGGCCTTCGCTGCTGCTCGCGGCGACGACGCTGTCCGTGCCCGGGTCCGGCAGGGACTCGTGCGGCTGGAGGCGCGGCGACGGCGGCATGATGCTCTGGGTGCCGGGGCTCGGGTTGGCGAGGACGCTGGTGGGCATCGGCGCGGCCGGGTCGACGGGGGCGACCGGTTGCTGCGACTGCGGGAGGATGACCGGAGCCAGATCGCCCGGCGGGCGAGTGGGGTCTTCTGACTTGGCTTCGGGGTTCTCCGCGCGGGCCGGGTCTTGGTGCTGGGCCGGGTCTTGGTGCTGGGCCGGATCTTGGTGCTGGGCCAAATCTTGGTGCTGGGCCGGGTCGGTGTCGGTCGCGTTCGGCTCGGCGACGCGGTTGGCGGAGGGCTGGCGGCCGGTGAAGGTGCGCTGGTCCGGGTCGGTGGCTTCGCTGCTGCGGTTTCCGGAGTCGGAGGTCTGCTGCGCGGAGCTTTCGGGTGCGTGAGTTCCTGGCTGCACTTGCTTCCAAGGGACCGCGGTGGAGTCGGGGGTGCGGCTGGATTGGGCGGAGGCGCCCGGATTTTGCGCGCCGGTCGCGGTTGGCTCAGCTGCGCGGTTGGGCTGAGCGGAAGGGCCCTGGTTCGCGCCGGGGTCGGCCGGGCGACCGGGCTGCGCGGAGGTGGCCGGGTTCGAGCCGGGCTCGGCGACGCGGTTGGGCTGTTCCGGAGCCGGGCGGCCGGGGGCGTACGGGGAGCCGGGGTAGGGCTGGCCCTGGGTGCCGGGGCGGGCGGGATGGCGTTGCCGGCCCGTGGGGGACTGGGGCGGGTAGCCGGGCGTCTGGGGATAGGCGCGGGATTGGGACTGCGGGGACTGCGGGTGAGGCGGGTAGGTCTGGCTTTGTGACGGGGGCTGCTGGCCGTAGGGCGGCGGGGGGTAGCCGGGCTGACCCGGTTGACCTGGACCCGGTTGACCTGAACCTTGCTGGCCGGGAGCGCCCTGCGGCTGACCCGGCAGCTGCTGGCCTGAACCAGGCTGGCCTTGGCCGGGACCACCCTGGGACTGCTGGGCCGGCGCCTGGCCCGGACCACCCTGGGGCGGCTGACCCGGACCACCTTGGTACGGCTGCCCCGGATACTGCTGCTGCACACCTTGCGCGGGGGTCTGCTGGCGGTAGACCGGAGTGTTGATCACGGTCGGCGACTCGGGGTCCGGCCGGGCGGCCGGGTCGAGGCGGCCGGACACCGACGGCTCCGGGGTGTCCCACCGGACCGGCGGCGGCGGAGTCCACGAGGGCGTCTCGGCGCCCGCGTTCTCGTCCGGCGCGGCGTGCCGAGGACGGCGCGGCTCCTCCGACACAACTACCTCCCGAGATCCCCGCGGAACAAGTCCCTTGATGATCCTAGTCGGGCACCACGGCGCGGGGGCCCGGACGCCTCAGGAAGCCGCTGATCAAGCAAGGGCCACTCGATCGGACTACTTGTACTTCGGCTGCGGCGGCGTGGCCGGGCCAAGGCGGGCGCCCACCCATTTCTGGTAGCTGGCGGCCCATGTGCCGTTGGTGCGGGTGGTTTCGAGGACCGAGTTGACGTAGCGGACGAGGTCCGGCTGGTCCTTGGGGATGCCGATGCCGTAGTTCTCCGTGGTCATCGGGGCGCCGGAGACCTTCACGGTCGGGTCTTGGGCGGCCATGCCCGCGAGGATGGTGTCGTCGGTGGAGACGGCGTCGACCTGGTGTTGCTGGAGCATGATGAGGCAGTCGGACCAGTTGTCGACCGAGACGGCCGTGGGGTGGGCCGGGTCGGTGGCGATCTTGGCGAGCGAGGTCGACTGTTTGGTGGCGCAGACGCGTTTGCCCTTGAGGTCGGACAGGGATTCGGCGTTGGAGGCCTTGGGGACCAGGATCTTCTGGCCGGCCACGTAGTACACCGACGAGAAGGCCACGTCCTTCAGGCGCGCGCACGTGATCGAGTAGGTGCGGACGACGATGTCGACCTGGTGGTCCTTCAGCACCTGCTCACGTTGCGACGACGCGATCGCCCGGAATTGCACGTGGCCCGCGGCGGAGCCGAAGATCGCGGCGGCGATCTGGTTGACCATGTCGATGTCGAAGCCCTCGAGGTTGCCCGTCTTGGGATTCCGGAAGCCGAACAGGTACGTGGTCTGGTCGACACCCGCGATGAGTTTGCCGCGGGCCTTGATCTTCGCCACCGAAGGCGAGCCGGCAGAGGCGCCGGCGGGCGAGAGGCTGGCCGTCGGGTCGCAGCTGTTGTCGGTCGAGCCACCGGCGGCGGCGTCGGGGCCGCCGACGTCCGCGGGCATCGGCCAGGCCGCGTCACTCACCGGGGCCGGGTCGATCGGCTGAGGTGCCGAGCCGCACGCGGAGGCCAATACCGCGACCACCGCCAGTGCGGCCGCCCGGAACAGGTGACGCGACCGAATCACCGGTACTCCCTCAATCTCCGCCGTCCGCAGGTCACGGTGCCTGCTGTCGTCGATCTGCGTCTCACGCCGCGGGCGCCGTCAGCCAGGATCACCGGTACTCCCGGAGCCGTTCGCGGACGCCGACGGTGACGCCGCCCGCCGCGAGGACCGCGAGGGCGCCCAAGCCGGGGGCCAACGCCGTCAGGGCGTTGTCGCCGGCTTGGGTGTCGTCCAGGAATTCCTGGCGGCAGACCTCGATGGCGTCCTGGAGGTTCGCATCGAGGCGGGCGAAGGCGGCCGCGGCGCTGCCCTGGCTGACGGAGGTGGCGAAGTCGACGGCCTGCTGGTACTGGCCGGAGTCGTCGAGTTTGCGGACCTCCAGGTGGGCCAGCGACCACTCTCGGGCGGCTTCCTCGGCGGCCTCGATCTTCTGCTGGCCGGGAGTGCCGGCGGCGAGACCGCGGGCCTGGCCGAGCAGGCCGCCTTGGCCGTCGGCGCCGACGAGCTGCTCGGCGAGCTTGATGAACTGCTGCTCGTAGGTGCCGCCATCACCGCGGGCGACCAGGGTCAACGTCTCGTCGGCGCGGGCCTGCAGGGCGGCGATGCGCGCGCGGGCGAGCACGTCGACCTGCGAGCTGCCGTCGGTCTTGCCCGAGCCGACCAGGCTGCCCTGTACGACCAGCGCCACCGCGCCCCACAACATCGACAGGACGATGCACGCCGTCGCCACCAGCAAGCCGATGTTGACCACGCGGTTGGTCTTGCGCGTGAGGTACACCTGCGTGACGACCAGCGCCGCCACCAGCGCGAGCAGCAGCGCGACGGCCGCCCACGGGAAACCGGTGCTGTCGTCCTGCTCGGCGGAAAGCTTGTCGGTGTCCGCGCGGTACAACGCTTCCGCCGCGGGCAAGATCGTCGCCCGCATCAGCTGCGAAGCCTCACGAAGGTACGAAGCACCCGAAGGGAAGCCCTGCCGGTTGTTCGCGCGCGCCGTCTCGACGATCCCGGTGTACACGGGGATCTTCTGGTTCAGGATGTCCACCTGGTGAGCGGCGTCACCCACATCGGCGGTGTCCGACGCGGCCTTCGCCAGCGCCGAGCCGGCCTCCGCGATGTCCTGCTCGTACTTCTTGCGAAGCTCCGGCGGCTCGGCACCCACCGACAGGAACGTGGTCGCCGCCGTCGCGTCCGCGTCGGACAGCGAGCGGAACACCTGCTGCGCCGCCGCCGCGAGCGGTTCGCGGTAGCTGATCAGACCGGAGATGGTGTCGTCTTTGTCCTGCGCCGACAGCGTGGCCACCAGCCCCGCCACCAGCGACAGCAACACCAAGGCCACCGCGATCACCGAAAGCCGGCCCGGCGTCGTCGCCGCCGATCTCACGATCGCGCGCACCGCCTGACCCGGCAGCTCCAACAGGCCGGCGATGCCGCTGCGGCCTTCCGGATCCTCAGGCGGGGGCGCGGAAGCACCCGTACCGCCAGTGCCCGCAGACGTCTCCGGCCGCGTCACCGTGCTGGTCATCCCCGATCCTCCCCGTACGCCACCCGCAGAAGGTAGCCGGTCGCGGAGAGCCGGGCGAACCTCACCCGGAAGGTGTCACCAGCACGTGATCTCGGTCAGCGCCCGGCAGCAGCGGCGGCAGCGGTTAGGAACGCGGTCCAGGCTTCAGCCGAAACGGTGAGGTGACCCGCACCACGGTCCTTCGTGTCGCGCACGCCGATCTCGATCGACGGGGTGGCGGTGACCTCAACACAGTTACCCTGGTCGGGGCTGAAGGAGCTCTTGTTCCACGCACCGACCTCGACACAGTTCGCCTGGTCGGTGCTGAAGGAACTCTTGCGCCAGACGGGCTGGAACTCCGGGATCATCATGGTTCTTGCTCCTCTTGTGTCGGCACGCCGATCGTATCGGCAATCAGCCGCAGGGAGGCCTCAGGCGACATGGCGATGGCGAGGAGCTCGCGCCAGGCAAGCCGGACGCTGCCGACGAGGTCTGGCTCTTCGAGGAAGCTGCTGGTGCCTCGGCTCTCCACATAAGCAAGTGCAGGTTCGTCGATGAACTCGAGCACCACGAATGGTCCAGTCAAGCCAGGATGCGGGGTTGCGGCGAACGGCACCACCTGAATGGTGACGTTGGATCTGCGAGCCAATCTCAGCAGATGTTCCAGCTGTGCAGTCATGATCTCGCGCCCGCCGATCGATCGCCGCAGCACCATCTCATCGAGCAACAGGTGCACCGCAGGGCCTTCTCGCCGAGTCACGATCATCTGCCGAGTCGTTCGAGCGGTCAGCAGCCGTTCGACCTCGCGCTCGGTTAGCTGCGAATTGACTCCGTGGATAAGCGCTCGCGAGTACTCAGGGATCTGCGCGAGCCCCGGAACCACCATTGTCTCGAAGTTCGAGATGGCGGCGGCGGTCTCCTCGAAGCGAATCAAGTCCTTCCAATTGGGCGGGAGTGGCCCGTTCGTCTCGTGCCAGTTGCGTTGCTCGCCTTCGCGGAGAAGCTGCAGCAGCTCCTGGCGTTTCTCAGTTGGCGCGTGCAAGAAGCCGAGGATGGCGGAGACGTCGTCGGCATACAGGCCGCGATCGCCCGTCTCCATGCGGCTGATCTTGCTCTCCGAGAAGCCGAGGCCGTCGGAAACCTCTTTGCACGTCATGCCCGCCGCCATGCGCAGCGTCCGCAGCTCAGCGGAGACCCGGCGCTGGCGCACCGATGTTCGCTTGGTCATGGTGCACACCATCGCCGCTTGCCACGCGGGCAAGAAAGATCACTCACACCAATGGTGGTTGCGCGTACGCGGGGCAACCCGCGCGTGCCACTGCTTCGCGCACCGAAACCTAGCCCGCGACGGCAGATCCGTCAGGTCCGTGCACGACGACTTGGAGATTGTCGGCGAACCGGTACGGGCACCCGACGATGATCCCGCCGACGATCCGCCGCAGCCGCGAGACCTCGGCGCGCACGGTCACCGTGCGCGTCGCGTCGCCGAACAACACGGACGACAACTGTGAAGCGCTGCAGCCGTTTCGGTGCGCGGCGAGGGCGGACAGGAGCTGTGCGTGGCGCGGGGAGACGTGGTGGGTCCATTCGGTCGCGGCGCCATGAACCGTGAGCGCCGGTTCGCCGGGGATCCGCAGGTCCAGGGAAACGCGGGTCGGTGGAGCAGCTTCGGAGTCGTCCCAGCGGATGAGCCAGCCGCCGGGAAGTGGTTCGACCAAGCAGTGGCCATGGGCGGGCAGCCACAGCGGACCGGGCCCCACGGACGCGGGCAGCGGGAGCCGACCGGCGGGGGCGAGGCCGGTCGCCGCGGCGATCCAGCCGTGCGGGTCGGTGACCAGCGCGCGGCCGGAAACCTTGGTCAGCAAAGGAACCGCGAGGCCACGCAGGCGTTCGAGGTCGGTCAGGTGCGTGGTGCGCAGCTGGGACTCGGCGAGGCGGCCGACGGCGTCGACGAGGGCGAGGGTGGTGGCGTGGACCGTCGGGGCGGGTCCGGAGAGGTCGACGACGCCGAGCAGCCGGCCGTCGCGGGGATCGTGCAGCGGAGCGGCGGCACAGGTCCAGTCGTGGTGGGCGCGGACGTAGTGCTCGGCGGAGTACACCTGCACCGGCCGCCGGGCCACGAGCGCCGTGCCGATGGCGTTGGTGCCGACGGCTTCCTCCTGCCAGTCGACGCCTTCCACGAACCCGAGCCGGTCGGCGCGGCGGCGGACCGGGACGGACCCGTCGCGCCAGAGGACGTGGCCGGCGGCGTCGACGATCACCATGATGTGCGCGGTCTGCTCGGCCAGACTGAGCAGGCCGCCGCGCAGCAACGGCAGCAGCGGGGCGAGGCCGCTTTCGCGGCGACGTTCTTCGAGCTCCGCGGCGTCGAGGACCGGCGAGGACGCACCGCGGTCCGGGTCGATGCCGAGGCGCCGCACGCGTGACCACGACTCGCTGATCACCGAGCGCGGCGCGCTGGGCAGCGCTTCGCCGGCGACGGCGGCTTCGTGGACCCGGGCGAGAGCGCGCGCGTGCCGCCGGGGGTCGACCCCGACCGGCAACGCTGCCTCGAGGTGCTGCTGGCCCAACCACCGCTCCTCGTCCGACTCCCCCATGTGGCGTTCGGTGCGCTCGACTCACCGAACGCCGCGTTGGGTGCTCTCAACGCACCCAACGCCACATTGGGGTGGTCCTCACCCGGCTTCCGGCGCCAGTGTGCCGGTGGTCGGGTCGTGATCGGAAGGGGCGGTGACTTCGCCGACAGAGTCGATCAAGGCCGCAACGGCGTCGGTCAAGCGGCGATCCCGGGTCGATCAAGGCCGTGACGATCTCTCGGTCGCTCCCCCGACAACCTCGACCACGGCTTCGACCACGGCCGAGGGTGTCTCCAAGTGGACCAGGTGGCCGGCGTTTTCGACGGAGTGGACGTCCGCGAGACCGGCGGCGTTTTCGGCCGGGAGCACCGCGTCTTCGCTGCCCCAGATCACGGTCACCGGGCCTTCGTACTGAGCCAGGAGCGGGGCGACGTGGAGGGCCGGCGTGTCGTCGTCTTCGAGTAGGGTGCCGAGGAGTTTCCCCAGGACGCGGTCTACGCCGTCGAGGCGTTTGTACTTGAGGAGGTCGTCGGCGAGGCGGCGGGTGACCAGGTCCGGGTCGGCGAAGAGGGCGCTGAGGTGGGGTTTCAGCTCTCTCCTCGACTTGGCGGTGGCGAAGCCGCGCAGGTAACCCGCGTTGATGCGGTCGCCGAAGCCGGCCGGGGCCACCAGCGTGAGCGAGGAGACCTTCGCGGGTTGCGCCGCGGCGGCGGCCACGATGACCGCGCCGCCGAGCGAGTGGCCGACGAGGTGTGCCTTGGTGACGTTGAGTGTTTCCAGGAAGCCGAGGACGGCGTTGGCGAGGGTGGTGAGCGAGCCGTCGCCGACGTCCTTGGTGGACTCGCCGTGACCGGGAAGGTCGAGGGCGTGGACGGTGCGGCCGTCTGCGAGCGGCTCCTGGACGAAGAGCCAGGAGTTCTTGTCGCCGCCGTAGCCGTGGACGAGGACGACAACCTCACCGCTCGAGCCGCCCTGCACACCGAGCGTGGCGTAGCTGAGGGTGCGGCCGTCGACCTCGACGGTGCCGGTGACCGGTCCCGCCGCCTCCTCGACCACGCCTTCGGCCAGCTCCCGCAACGCGGTTTCGGCGGCTTCGTCGACCTCGGCGTCGGCGACGGAGGCGGGCGCGACCAGGGCGATCGTGGCGCCGACGGGCACGTCCTCCCCCGCAGGCGCGATCACCCGGCGCAGCACGCCGGAGCCCGGGGACTCCAGCGTGCCGGTGATCTTGTCGGTGTCGATGTCGACCAGGTCGTCACCCTCGGTGAGGTCGTCGCCCTCGGCCGCGAGCCAGTCGGTGATGCGGCCCGTCTTCATCGACAGACCCCACTTGGGCATCGTGACACGCTGAATATCGGCCATCAGCGCGTCCAGCCCACCACGGCTTTCGCCGCGTTGACCACCTGCTGGGGGCCCGGGATGTAGAGGTCTTCGAGCGCGTCGGAGAAGGGCACGGGCGTGTGCGGCGGCGTGACCATCTCGATCGGCGCCCGCAGGGACGCGAACCCTTCACGGGCGACGAGCGCGGAGATGTCCGTCGCGAGGTTGCAGCGCGGAGAAGCCTCGTCGACGATCACGAGCCGGCCGGTGTTCTCGACGCTTTCGAGGATCGTTTCGGTGTCGAGCGGGCTGGTCGTGCGCGGGTCGATCACCTCGGCCTCGATGCCACTTTCGAACAGCTCGTGCGCGGCTTCCTCGGCGACCCCGACCATGCGGCCGATGGCGACGATGGTGACGTCGTCGCCATCGCGGACGACGTTGGCTTCACCGAAGGGAATGGTGTAGCTGTCTTCGGGAACTTCGCCGGTGGTGTCGTAGAGGGTCTTGTGCTCGCAGAAGATCACGGGGTCGTCGTCGCGAATGGACTGGATGAGCAGGCCCTTGGCCTCGTACGGGCTGGAGGGCACCACGACCTTGAGACCCGGGATGTGCGTGAAGATCGGGTACAGGCACTGGGAATGCTGGGCGGCGGCCCGCAGACCCGCGCCGTACATCGTGCGGATCACCACGGGCGTGCGCGCGTTGCCGCCGAACATGTAGCGGAACTTGGCCGCCTGGTTGAAGATCTGGTCGAAGCAGACGCCCATGAAGTCGATGAACATCAGCTCGGCCACGGGCCGCTGGCCGGCCGTCGCGGCGCCGATGGCCGCGCCGATGAAAGCCGACTCGGAGATCGGTGTGTCGAGCACCCGGCCGGGGAAGCGGTGGAAAAGTCCTTTGGTGACGCCGAGAACGCCGCCCCACGCGTCGTCGTCGCCGGGGCTTCCCGCGCCGCCGGCGTTGTCCTCGCCCATCACGATCACCGACTCGTCGCGCTGCATCTCCTGCGCGAGGGCCTCGTTGATCGCTTCGCGGTAGCTGATCGTGCGTGCCATGCTCGCGCTCCCTTCAGTACGAGACGTAGACGTCGGTCTCCAGGTCGGCTCGGGTGGGTTTGGGTGCGGCTTTGGCTTCCGCCACGGCTTCTCCGACGAGTTTCGCGACTTCGGTGTCGACCTCGTCGAGGTTTTCCTCGGACAGCTCGCCGCTTTCGACCACACGCGTGCGGAAGCGCCTGAGGCAGTCGAGGTTTTCGCGGGCGTGCGCGACCTCGTCGGCGCGGTAGCTCTGCTGGTCGCCTTCGAAGTGGCCGAAGTAGCGCGTGAACTTGACCTCCAGCAGCGTGGGGCCGCCACCGTTGCGGGCGCGGTCGATGGCCTCGCCGGCGGCTTCGGTGACAGCGAAGAAGTCGTAACCGTCGACGATCACGCCCGGCATGCCGAAGCCGGCCGCGCGGTCGGCGATGTTGTCCGAGGCCACGGACCAGGTGCTGGAGGTGGCTTCGGCGTAGCCGTTGTTCTCGGCGACGAAGAGCGCGGGCAGGTTCCAGACGGACGCGAGGTTGAGGGCTTCGAGCGTGGTGCCCTGGTTGCTGGCACCGTCGCCGAAGAAGGCGACACCGACGCCACCGGTCCCCTGCTGCTTCGCGGCGAGCGCGGTACCGCAGATGAGTGGCGGGCCGCCGCCGACGATGCCGTTGGCGCCGAGCATGCCCTTCGACAGGTCGGCGATGTGCATCGAGCCGCCCTTGCCATGGCAAGATCCCGTGGTGCGGCCGTAGATTTCAGCCATCATGGCCTTCACGTCCACGCCCTTGGCGATGCAGTGGCCGTGGCCGCGGTGAGTGCTGGCGATGGTGTCGCGGCGGTCCAGGTGGCGGCAGACGCCGGTGGCCGAGGCCTCCTCGCCGGCGTAGAGGTGGACGAAACCCGGGATGTCACCGGTGGCGAACTCCTCGTGCACGCGTTCTTCGAACGCGCGGATCGTGCGCATGGTGCGATAGGCCTCCAGCAAGGTTTCCGTCATCGTCGACGCTCCTTCTTCGGTTCGTTCGCGGACGTGGTGCGCAACAACCCCCGTCTGGCCGCTTCGGCCATCACCGCGCGGACGTCGACGCACCACGGCCCGTCGGACCGGAGCTCGACGTACGCGCTCTCCCCTGGCTTCAGTTCAAGCTCACGCTCTCCGTCGACGGCGATCACGCCACCGCCGGCGGCGAGGTCCACGCGCATGCCCTGCTGGAGCACGCCCCAGCCGCGCACGCCGACGGCTTTCACCAGGCCAGGGGCGATGGGCGCGTGAACCACGTGCGGGGTGACGCCGACGGGTCCGAGCTTGAGAGCGACGCCGTCGGCGCTGGACCGCGGGCTCGGACAGAGCTGGCCCGCGATGCTGGACAGGCCGATGCCGTCGGGCTCGGCGAAGGTGCAGTAGAGCTCGGTGAGCGACGCGGGATCCCACAGCGCCTTCGCGCCGACGTGCTTGCTCAGGGTCACGGCGACGTCCACCAGGGCGATCTCGCGCCGCGCCTTGGTGACGACCTCGAGCTTGCTGACGCGGTGGGTGACGAGGTCGGGGTCGATCTGACCGCTCGCGATGAAGCCGGCGGCGAGACCCGCGACGGTGGCTTCGCGCATCTGCGGGAAGGCGTTGTTGGTTCCGGTCGACAGCGCGAGCAACGGCACCTCACCGCACGCCTTCGCGGCGACCCGGGCCGTGCCGTCGCCGCCGAGGCAGACGATCACGCCGGCCCCCGCTTCGACCATGCGGCGGACGGCGTTGATCGTGTCCTGCGCGGTGCCCGTGAGCGGGTCTTTGTCGCAGAACTCGACGCCCGGCAGCGGATGGCGCCCGAGCTGCCGGACCACGGCCGCGGAAATGCCACCGAGGTCGGTGGAAACGAGCGTTCTCCCCACGCCCGTGATGGCCAGCGAGGCCAGCACGCGCTGGACCATGTTGGCCTTCTCGGCCGTCGGGAACACGGACGCCTGCGCCACCAGCCGCCGGATGTCCCGCCCCGACGCCGGGTTGGCGACGATGCCCGCCACACCTGGGCCCACCACAGATCTCCTTGTCCTGCTTGTGCCGGTTCAGCAGACCGTGTGAAGCCGCATAGGGGAAGGGTTGCGGAGGGTTGCAGCTCGATTGCTCACCCGGACGGCCCAGTCATGCGGCCGGGGGAATCCACGCCCACGACCGGATGAAGGGGCATACCCGTGCGGCACGACGTGCGCCGATCCAGCCGACGCGCACCGGGAAAGAGATCATGTCAGACCGGCGGGTAAGTCTTTTTCCCAGAAAGCGGTGAGCATGAAGGGCGGTATCGGAATTCCCGATCAGGTGCGCGGCGTCCGCCCCGCAGGTCATCCCCGAGTGGGCGGCGCAAGCCGAGCAGGCGGGCTTCTCGACGCTCGGCACCGTCGGCCGGATCGCCTACCCCGGCGTGATGGACACGGTGGCACTGGCCGCGGCCGCCGGCGCGACCAAGTCGATCGGGCTGATGTGCGGGGTGATGCTGGCGACGGTGTGGCCGGCTCCCCTGCTCGCGAAGGAACTCGCCGCCATCGACGGCGTTTCCGGTGGCCGGCTGGCCGTCGGGATCGGGATCGGGATCCGCCCCGACGACTTCGTCACCGACGGTCTCGGTCCCAAGGGGCTCGGGGCCCGCATCGACCGTGACCTCGAGACGTACCCGTTCGATGTGGACGGGGCAGCCCGTCGGCGGCGGCAACAACCCTGGCGTGCCGGCCGGGACGCACGAGGTGCCGATGCTCTTCGGCGGCATGGCGCCGGCGTCGTTCACGCGCATGGCCAAGTGGGGCCAGGGCGACATCGCCGGCTCGCTCCCGGCGCAGTTCGTGGCGGACCACTTCGAGCAGGCCCGCGCCGCGTGGAAGGACTCCGGCCGCGCCGGTCAGCCCCACCCGGTGGCGCTCGCCTACTTCGCCCTCGGCGACCCCGACCAGGGCCGGGCGAACGTCGGTGACTACTACGCCGGCGCGGGTGAATTCACCGACCTCGTGATGTCCGGCGTGTGCGGGACGCCCGAGATGCTGAAGTCGACCATCACGTCGTTCGCCGACCTCGGCTTGGACGAGCTCATCTTCAACCCGGGCACCGACGACGTGGACGACATCAAGCGGCTCGCGGACGCCGTGCTCTGATCCACCGGTTCTGATCCGCTAGACGAGCGCCGCGGTGCCTTCGTAGGTGTAGCCCGCTTCTTCGACGGCACCGCGGACGGCGTCCTCGGTGAGCACTTCGGCGCTGCGCACGACGACGCGGCCGGTTTCGACGTCGACCTCGACACTTTCGACGCCCGGAAGTTCGGTGATTTCCTCGGTGACCGACTGTGCACAGTGGCCGCAGGACATCCCGGAGACGGTGTAGCCGTTCTCGATCATGGCGCGCAGCCTACGAGGTCCACGCCGGACACGATCGGGCGATCGCAGGCTGGCCTGAAAGCACGGGAGTCGTTGTCCACCAAAGGAAACCAGATCGTGGGGCAGTCTGCGACTGGGCAGACGACAGCAGCGAAATACGACCGCGTTGACAACGACAGCGTTGCCAGACGAAAAGGGCCGCCACCCGTAGCGCGGGTGACGGCCCCTTCTCGAAGGTCTAGGTCAGATGACGTTGACCGACGTGGCCTGCGGGCCCTTCTGGCCCTGGCCGATCTCGAACTCCACGCGAGCGTTCTCTTCGAGGCTCTTGAAGCCGCTACCCTGGATCTCGCTGTAGTGAACGAAGACGTCGCCGCCACCGTTGTCGGGGGTGATGAAGCCGAACCCCTTCTCGGAGTTGAACCACTTCACAGTGCCCTGAGTCATTAAAATATCTCCATACATAACACCAAACGGGAAGCCACATCAGCATCCCGAGTCAAACCCGGGCGGTTTGCTTCCTCGAGTGAGGAGACACTACGCCCGCTGAAATCTGCGAGCGTGACTCACAAAAATCGAGACCATCTAAAGTAAAGCACAGCTCGTGGCACGTGGACAACCCGAGTCACCCGGGCTCACCCTCGTGGACAGGGGCGAGCCGGGCCGGGATGAGCTATTCGCCACTCGCCGGACGCAGACCGCCCCCGAACGGCGAACGCCAGCCGGCGTCCTGGTCGCCGACCACGACGGCCACGTCGTGGGCCTCCGCGACGGCGCTGAACAGCACCGGCACGACACCCGAGGTCTCGCGGACCTGCTCCGTCGCCGTGCGCGCCCCGGCGGCGCGCGCCGCGGCGGTGCGGGCAGACGAACCACGCGAAACCGTGGTCTTTTCGTCGGCCATGGTGAAACTCCCCTCGTTCCCACCCGCCTCTCAGCGGGCGATGCCGTGATGATGTCATCCGGCACCGACAGAAACCGGCTGTTCCCGTCCGGACCAGACCACTGAATCGGTAACCCTCACGCCACGGACGCTGATCCGTGCGCGCGGCGCGCCCCGTTGTGACTCTGCCGGATCCCGGTTCTCCCGCGAACCCCTGGGAACACCGTCAGGCTACCGGAGCCACCCCCCTGCGGCCACTGAACTTTCCCGGCGTTTCCTGTTGTGCGCCGGAGGAAAATCACTGCCCGGGTGATTGCGGGCGAACCGCGCTCAGCAAGGTGCTCAGGCGGACGTCGGGCGTTACGACGTCCGGGTCCGTCCTCACATCGATCACACACGGACGCTGGCGTACCAACGCACTCGCGACGATCGCCTCGAGCTCTTCGCGATCGTCCACCGTGTACCCGGCCGCGCCGAGCCCACGGGCCCACGACGCGAAGTCCGTGAGCGGGATGGTCACGCCCGAGAGCCGTCCGTGCGCGCGGGCCTGGTGCATGGCCAATGCCCCGTGGACACCGTTCTGAAACACGACCACCATCACAGGCGCGCGGTAGCGGACGGCGGTCTCGATCTCCTGACCCGTCATGAGGGTGCCGGCGTCGCCGACCATCGCGACGACGGCGCGGCGCGGTTCGGCGAGCTTGGCCGCGATGGCGGCGGGCACGGCGTAGCCCATGGCCGCGTTGCTCGGGCCGAGCTGGCTGCGCGGCGCGGTGAAGCACCAGTAGCGGTGCATGAACTGCGCGAAGTTGCCCGCGTCACTCGTCACGATCGTGTCCTCGGGCGCGAGCTTGCGCAGGGCGCGGATCACGTCGACGGGGTGCACGCGCGTGTTGCCGCTCGTGTCGGGCGGCGTCATGAACGTGTGCACGGCGGCGTTGGCGGCCGACGCGCGGCGCGTGCGCGGGGTCGCGATCGAGCGCAGCTCGCGCAGGAACGGCTCCACCTCGGAGTCGACGCGGAAGGTGAGGCCTCGGCGGCGCTGCTCGTCGATACCGGTGCCGACCAGCACGAGCGTCTGCTGCGGCGTCGGGTAGCGGTAACCCTGAGTGGTCACTTCGTCGAGCTGGGTGCCGAGGGCGAGCACGAGGTCGGCGCGTTCGAGGGCGTCGAGCTGGCGCGCGGGGATGCCGAGACCGAGGTGGCCGGCGTAGCGCGCGTGCGTCTCGGGGAAGGCGTCCTGGCGGCGGAAGGCGTTGTACACGGGCAGGGCGAGCTCGTCGGCGACGGCGATCAATTCGTCACGCGCTGAACGCGCGCGACCGCCGACGATGACCACCGGGTAGCGGGCCTCGTCGACGAGCCCGGCGACGGCTTCGGCCGAACGGCCCAGCGTGCCGGTGACCGGCGGGCGCACCTTGGCCGCCGGTTTGGCCGAGTCGTACGGCACTCCCCACGCGTCGCTGGGCACGCCGAGCACGACCGGCCCCGGACGGCCTTCGCGACAGCGTGTGAGCGCTTCAGCGAGCAGGCCCGGCACCGCGTCGGGGTCTTCGGCGCGCACGCACCACTTCGCGATCGACTCGAACATCGCCGTGAGGTCGGAGGTCGGCAGCTCGCCGGTGCTCGTGCGGTCCAGCGCCGGCGTCTCGAGGAGGACGACCATCGGGGTCTCGTCCTGGTAGGCCGTCTGCACGCCGATGGCGAGGTTCGCGGCACCCGGGCCGCGGCTCGCGAGCAGCACGGCGGGGCGCTCGGTGAGCTTGCCCTCGGCTTCGGCCATGAACGCGGCGCCCGAATCGTGGCGCGCGGAGACGAGAGTCACTTCGCGCTCGCGCTGCAGCGCGTCGAGCAGCTCAAGGAATGCTTCGCCGACGACCGCGTACACCCGGCGGACCTGGGCCTCGGTCAGGATGCGCACGGCCGTCTGGGCGACGGTCGCTCCTACTTGGTATCTAATGAGTAGAGCTTAGGGCGGCACGGTTCACCGCAGTCAAGTGATCTTCGGGGAATGACCGCGAAAATGGGACGAATGTCCGCTTTGACCGCCCGCTGGCAGGAAGCGAGGACCGGGCTGTGACGTCCACCGAGCATGAAACCGTTTTCACCTATGGCGCGCCCGCGTTGAAGTACGGCACGGGATCCAGTGACGAGATCGGTTACGACCTCACGCAGTACGGCGTTCGCCGGGTACTCGTGGTCACGGATCCGACCGTCGCCGAGACGGGGTGGCCGGCGCGGATCGCCTCGCGGATCGAGTCGTACGGGATCGCGACGGAGGTCTTCGACGGCGTCCACGTGGAGCCGACTGACGTGAGCATGCAGAAGGCCGTGGACTTCGCACGCGGGAGCGGGCCGTACGACGCGTTCGTGGCCGTGGGCGGCGGGTCGAGCATCGACACGGCGAAGGCGGCGAACCTGCTGACGTCCAATGAGGGCTCGTTGATGGACTACGTCAACGCGCCGGTGGGCGGCGGGCGGGCGCCGTCGAACCCGTTGAAGCCGCTCGTGGCCGTGCCGACCACGACGGGCACCGGGTCGGAGAGTACGACGGTGTGTGTGCTCGATGTGTTGTCGCTGCGGGTGAAGAGCGGGATCAGCCACCTGCGGCTGCGGCCGACGCTGGCGGTCGTGGACCCGCGGCTGACGGTGACGCAGCCGGCCGGGGTGACGGCCGCGTCCGGGATGGACATCCTCTGCCACGCGGCGGAGAGCTACACCGCGAAGCCGTACACGTCGTTCGACCGGAAGAAGCCCGAGCAGCGGGTGCCGTACTGCGGGTCGAACCCGTTGGCGGACATGTTCGCGGAGAAGTCGTTGTCGTTGCTGTCGTGGGCGTTGCCCAGGGCGGTGCGCGATGGTGCGGACCTGGAGGCGCGCGAGGCGATGGCCCTGGCCGCGACGTTCGCGGGGCTGGGGTTCGGCAACGCCGGGGTGCACATCCCGCACGCCAACGCGTACCCGATCGCGGGGCAGGTGCGGGAGTTCCACCCGGACGGTTACCCGGGCGACGAGGCGATGGTGCCGCACGGGATGGCGGTGTCGCTGACGGCGCCGGAGGCGTTTCGGTTCACCTTCTCCGCCGCGCCGGAGCGGCACCTGCGGGTGGCGCGGTTGCTGGCGCCGGACTTCGAGTGGGCCGGGGACTTCCAGGACCACCTGCCGGCGGTGCTGGTGAACCTGATGCGGGAGATCGGGATACCCGCCGGCATCGGCGCGGTGGGGTACTTGGAGTCCGATGTGGACTCCTTGGTCTCCGGCACGGTGAAGCAGCAGCGGTTGCTGGCGACGGCACCGCGGGAGGCCTCCGAAGACGATTTGGCCGGGATCCTGCGCGCCTCGGTGCAGCTGTGGTGAGTTATCCGTTCTGGCAGACAGTTCCGTTGCGGTGGAAGGACAACGACGTCTACGGCCACGTGAACAACGTGGTGCACTACTCGTTGATGGACACGGTGATCAACACGTGGCTGATCGATCGCGGCGGGCTGGACATCGAGGCCGGCGAAGTGATCGGGCTGTGCGTGGAGTCGCGGTGCCAGTACCACGCTTCGGTGTCGTTCCCGGGATCGTTGCGGGTCGGGCTGCGGGTGGCGCACCTGGGGCGGTCGAGCGTGCGGTACGAGATCGGGATGTACACCGCCGCCGAGGTGCTGGTGGCGGAGGGGCAGTTCGTGCACGTGTTCGTGGACCGGGAGTCGCGGCGGCCGGTCGAGGTGGCGGGGAAGCTGCGGGAAGCGCTGGCAGAGCTGGTCACGGCCGGTTGACTTTCAGCCAGTGGAAACCTTCCTGGTGGGGGCGTGGCCCGGCCGGTAGGTTCCGGCTCCCGGAGTGGCTCGACCGAGGTGGCGACTGTGCGATTCGACGAGGAAAAGCTGAACCCCGCCAAGGCGGCCGTCGTGGTGGTGGACGTCCAGAACGACTACTGCCATCCCGACGGCGCGTGTGCCCGGCGTGGCGAGGACGTGAGCGCGGCCAAGGAAATGGTCCCCCGACTGCAGCTGCTGCTGGCCGGCGCGCGAGCGCACGGCGTGCCGGTCGTGTTCGTGCAGACGGCGCACGAGAAGGCGACCGACTCGGCGGCGTTGACCGCGCGGTCCGGCGGCCGTTCGGGCGTGGTGTGCCGGGCGGGGACGTGGGGCGCGGAGCCGTTCGAGGTGGCGCCGCTGCCAGGGGAAACCGTCGTGCTGAAGCACCGGTACAGCGGATTCGTGAACACCCGGCTGGATTCGGTGCTGCGCACGTTGAGGGCCGAGACGCTGGTGATGGCCGGTGTCAGCACGAACGTGTGCGTGGAATCGACCGCGCGACACGGTTACATGCTCGATTACCACATCGCGTTCATGGGCGACTGCTGCGCGGCTTTCACGCAAGCCGAGCACGACGCAGCGCTGATGAACATCGACAAATACTTCGGCGCGGTGATGGACGCCGATCAGCTGCTCGGCACGTGGGATTCGATCGCGCCGAGGGGCTGAGGGCGTTTGAGCCGGCAGGTCCCGAGCAGGTAATCCCACTGACCGGAAAACTCTAGCGAGTGACGCGCGGACTCCGATCACTACGCGCCGACATCGACCGGGGTTCGGCCGGTGATCCACCTGGAGCAGTGGTCTGCTCCAATGGCCTGAATTTTCGGCGCACCCGCAACGTCCGTCGATAACGTGGTTGCTCCACCGCCAGAGCGAGGGAGCTCCATGACCACGGCACGTCACGCGCCGGACATCCTTTCCGCCGAATTCGCAGCCGACCCGTATTCCGCGTACGAAATCATGTTGGAAGACGAGCCCATCGTCTGGCATGAAGGTATGCAGAGCTACATCGTTTCCCGCTACGAGGACGTCGCCAGAGCGTTTCGGGAGCCGGTCTTCACCACGGACAACTACAGCTGGCAGCTGGAACCCGCGCACGGGCGCACGATCCTGCAGATGAGCGGGCGCGAGCACTCGATCCGCCGGGCCCTGGTGGTGCCGGCGTTCCGCGGCAACGAGCTGGAGCAGAAGTTCCGGCCCGTGATCGAGCGGAACTCCCGTCAGCTCATCGATGGCTTCCGCGGCCGCGGCGAAGCCGACCTGGTGCAGGACTACGCGCGCCACTTCCCGATCAACGTGATCGTGGACATGCTTGGTCTGGACCAGAGCGACCACGAGCGGTTCCAGCGCTGGTACACCGCGATCATCGGGTTCCTCGGCAACCTCAGCCAAGACCCCGACGTGGCCGCGGCCGGCGTGCGCACGCGCGAGGAGCTGGCGGAGTACCTGATCCCGATCATCCGCGCCCGCCGCGAAAACCTTGGCGACGACCTGCTTTCCACGCTGTGCTCGGCCGAGGTCGACGGCACGCGGATGAGCGACGAAGACATCAAGGCGTTCTGCAGCCTGCTGCTCGCCGCCGGTGGGGAGACCACCGACAAGGCGATCGCCAGCGTGTTCAAGAACCTGCTGGAAAACCCGGCTCAGCTCGAAGCCGTGCAGGCCGACCACGGGCTGATCCCGAAGGCGTTCGCGGAGACGCTGCGCTACACCCCGCCCGTGCACATGATCATGCGCCAGCCCGCCGAGGCCATCGAGATCGCGGGCGAGCCCGTGCCGGCCGGCAGCACCGTGACCTGCCTGATCGGTGCGGCCAACCGGGACCCGCGGCGGTTCGAGAACCCGAACGAGTTCGACATCTTCCGAAGGGACCTGCCGACGGAGACCGCGTTCTCCGCGGCCGCGAACCACCTGTCGTTCGCGCTGGGCCGGCACTTCTGCGTCGGCGCGCTGCTGGCGAAGACGGAGATCGAGGTCGGGGTGGCACAGCTGCTCGAAGCGATGCCGAACGTGCGACTCGCCGACAACGCGGACACCCACGAAGCGGGGGTGTTCACGCGCGGGCCTTCGGCGTTGCCGGTTCGGTTCAGCCCCAACTGATCAGCCCCAGCCGGCGGCGTGGCTCGCGACGTAGGTCGGCGTGAACCTGACGGGCAGCGACTCCAGCCCGCGCATCCACATCGACCGCTGCCACTTGAGCGACTCGTCCGGCACCGACAGCGACAGGTCGGGCAGCCGGTCGAGCAGCACCTCGACGGTTGTGCGGGCGATGACCTCCGCGACCTCGGGTGCGGGGTGCGGGCAGCCGTGTTCGCCGTGGCCGAACGACATGTGCGCGTGGTTCCCGACGGCGCCGCCGGCGAGGTCGGGACGCACGTGCGGGTCGGCGTTCGCGGCGGCGAGACCAAGCACGAGCAGGTCGCCGGTGCGGATGCGGCGGCCGCCGAGCTGCGTGTCACGCGTGGCGAAGCGGCCGATGAAGTTCTGGGTGGGCGTGTCGTGCCAGAGGACCTCGTTGAGGGCCTCGCCGACACTGCCGCGCCCGCCCGAGAGCGTCATCGCGAAGCGGTCGTCGGTGAGCATCAAGCGGATGGTGTTACCGATCCAGTTGGCCGTCGGCTGCTGCGCGGCGGCCGTGACCACCAGCAGGTCCTGCACGATCTCGGCGTCGGTGAGGCCCGCGGGGTTCTGGGCCATGTGCGAGGGAACGTCGTGGCCGGGCTGCCGGTGCTTGAGCGCCAGCAGCCGGCCCATGGTCTCCTGCACGCGGCCGTACGCCGGGATCGCGTCGGGGCCGACGTCGAGGGAGATCGCGACGTCGCGCACCAGCGCCGGGGTCTCGGCCTCGGGCATGCCATACATCTTCGCGATGGCCAGCAAGGGGATCTGCATCGCGAACTGCGTGATGAGGTCGGCCTCACCGGTGCCGGCGAACGTGTCGATCAGCCGGTCGGCGATCTGCTCGCAGTGCGCGCGCAGGTCGAACTGGTCCACTGAGGACAGTGCGTCGCCGATCGCGCCGGCGCGGCGGCGATGCTCCAGGGCCTCGGTGAACATCACCGACGGGTTGTGCGCCACGTAGGGCAGCAGCGGCCAGTCGGCCGGCACGTTCTCCCACTGGTTCCAGCGGCGCGTGTCACGGGCGAACAGCTGGGAGTCGCTGGCGACCTGGTGCACCTCGCGGTAACCGCAGACCAGCCACGCGGGGACGTCGCCGTCGAGCAGCACTGGCGCGACACCACCGTATTCCTGGCGGATCCGGCCGTAGAGAGTGGCCGGATCTTCCTGGAACTGCGCGCCGTAGAGCTTGACGAAGTCCTCGGTGGACACTTCAGGCCGGTGGTCGGTCACGGCTGGTTCTCCCGGGCGGTGGACAACGAGTAGAGGTGGTCGACGAGCGAGATCAGCACCTGCTTGGACGAGTCGCGGCGGCGCGCGTCGCAGTCGATCAGGGGCACTTCGGGCGAGAGGTCGAGCGCGTCGCGGACCTGCCCGAGATCGTGGGCCGGCGGCTCGAAGTTGTTGCGCGCCACGATGAACGGCGTGCCGTGGTGTTCCAGCCGGTCGATCGCGTACCACGAGTCGGCCAGGCGCCGGGTGTCCACGAGGACCACCGCGCCGAGCGTGCCGGAGAACAGCCGGTCCCACAGGAACCAGAAGCGCTCCTGGCCGGGGGCGCCGAACAAGTACAGCACCATGCGCTCGTCGAGGCTGATGCGGCCGAAGTCGAACGCGACCGTGGTCGTGGTCTTGCCCTGCAGGCCCTGGTCGATGCCGACACCGGCCTGCGTCATCGTCTCCTCGGTGCTCAGCGGCCGGATCTCGCTGACCGACCGGACCATCGTGGTCTTGCCGACGCCGAAGCCCCCGACGATCACGATCTTCAGCCCGTCGGCGGCAGTGGCGGCCAGCGGGGCGCGAGGGGTGCGTTCAGAGATTGCGGAGTCCAACGAGCACCTTCTTGAGGAATTCGGAGTCGGGGATGGACGCGCGCTGCAGCGCCGAAGAGGGGTGGCGGGCCGAAACCTTGCCGCTGTCGAGCAGATCCGTGACCAGGATCTTCACGACGCTCACCGGCAGCGAGAGCTCCGAGGAGAGCTCGACGACCGAGGTCGGGTGCAGGGTGATCCGCAGGATGCGCACGTGCTCGGACTGCATCCCGGCTGACGGCGCCGACTCGGCGACGATGATCGTGACGAGGTCGAGCTCGAGGTCTTCCGTGCGGCTGCGCCCGCCGGTGAGCGTGTAGAGGCGGTCGGGGTCCTCTTCCTCGACAGCGCGGCGGATCATGCCGTCGGACCGGCCTGCGCGTAGCGCGGAGCCGCGGTCAGGAACGAGCCGATCTGCTCGACCAGCTCGTCCATGTTGTGGCCGATCAGGCCGACGTCGGCGTCTTCGGCGGCGATCACCGCGAGGTGCGCGCCGATGCCGGCTTCGACGATGAACAGGATGCCGCCGTGGAACTCGGTCATCGAGTTGCGGATGCCGCCGCTGCCGTCACCGAATTCGGCCGACGCGCCGTGCGAGAGCGCCTGAACGCCGGCGGCGATCGCGGCCAGCTGGTCGGCCTTGTCGATGGTGAGGCCGGCGGTGTGGCAGAGCTTGAGGCCGTCCTTCGACAGCACCAGCGCGTGGACAGCTCCCGGCGTGTTGCCGACGAGGTTCTCCAGGAGCCATTCGAGGTTCGAGTTCTGGGTCATCGAGGTTCCGGGGGCGGAAAACGCGCGCCCCCTCACTCCAATCTGGGGGTTCCGGTGCGGCAGGGGCTCAGTCGTTGTCATCGGCGTCCGCCTGCGACTCGGCCGGACTGGTGGCGACCCTGCGCGTGCGGCTCTGCTGGAAGGCCCCGAACCGCGCGCCGCTGTCGCCGTGGCTGCGGTTGGTCGGCCGCGGGCCGGGGCTCGGCGCCGGCTGGCGCGACGCGGCGAGCGTCTGCCCGCGCGGGCGTTTCGGCAGGCCGCCCGACTCGCTGGGCACGGGTTCCAGCGTGCCGCGGGTCGACGCACGTTCCTCGGCGCGCACAGCGCTGACCAGCGCCTCGCCGCGCGGCTGGGCGTCCGGGAGAGGGTCGGAGAACGGGTCGGTGCGCGGCTGCGTGATCAGGTGGTTGGGGATGCGCAGGACCACGCCCGTGCCGCCGCGCGAGGACGGGCGGAAGAACACGTGCAGCTGGTGCTTGCGGGCGAGCTGGCCGACAACGGCGAGGCCCAGGCGGGTGCCGGAGATCGTGGTGAGGTCGAGCTTTTCGTTCTGCGCCACGGCGATCTCGGCTCGCATGAGCGCCTGCGGTTTCATGCCGAGGCCGCCGTCTTCGATGGTGATCACGGCGCCGTTGTGGAGGTCTTCGACGTAGACGTGGACCTCTTCGGAGGGCGCGGAGAACTTGGTGGCGTTGTCCATCAGCTCGGCCAGCGCGTGCATCACGTCTTCGGCGGCGTACCCGGCGATGGCGCTGCCGCTGGTGGAGTGGATGCGGACCCGGGTGTACGCGCCGATGCGGCCCATGGCGCCGCGCAGGATGCTCTCCATGCGGATCGGCTTCGCCCAGCGGCGGCCCGAGCGCGCGCCCGTGAGCACCGCGATCGAGTCGGCGAGGCGGCCGGCCTGGGCGGTGCTGTGGTCCACCTTGAGGACTTCGCCGAGCATGTCCTCGGGGCAGTGGTTCTCCATCTCGCGCAGGTCGGCGAGGATGCTGGTGGACAGCGCCTGCACCCGGCCGGCCGCGTTCGCGCACGCGGCCGTGGCGGCGGCGCGGCGGCGTTCGCCCTGGGCGACCTCGTCGATGAACAGGCGCATGATCCGGTTCTGGAACGGGTCTTCCGGCAGCTGCGTGGAGTTGTAGATGTCGGCGGCGCTCGTGCCGTCGCGCAGGCGGTTGACCACGGCCGGCAGGGTCTGATCGACCATCATGGAGAGCTCGAGGTTCACGGCCACCATCTGCCGCGCCTCGACTTGCGCCCGGTGCTCCGCGTCGCGAGCACGCTCCTCGGCCTCGGCCAGCGCCGACGACCCGCGCGTGGCGAGGTAGACGGCGACGACGAGGGCGACCCAGGTGACAGCCGCGACGACCGCGACGAGCACCCGGCTCTGTTCGGGCACCTCCAACGTCACCCACGCCCACAGCGCACCGGCGACGACCGCCGTCACCGGGACCGCGACCGCGGCCGGGACGGCGCGCCCGCGCTGCTGCGCGTGGCGGGCGGGCAGTTGTTCCGACATGGCTTCAAGTCCTCGCGTCCGGTTGGTGGCAGGCCGTGCGCCGGGTTGGTGGTCTCGCTCGTTGTTCTGGCTCGTTGTTCGGGCTCTTCGCTGGTTCGCGGCTTTCGGCAAAAGCGCGGTTTTCGCTTCCCGCCGATGGTGCCGCGCCCCCATGCCTGGATGACGGGACCCGGATATTAGCGCCATCACATCCAGGCTGCGAGCACCAGTGCCCTGGCGGGGTGCTAATAGGGCCTCGTGGCAGGGGTTTGACGAGGAATTTTCGACCGGTCGCCACTCTTCGCGTTGCCGGATGTGACGCTGCGTGTGATCAAGGCGCACCGCGGGACCTTTGGCGCGGCCCGGGTGTTGCGCGTGGCAATTCGCCCAAACAGAGCAGCGCGTTCACCGGCTGGTCCCTACGAGGCCCCGCGGCGGGGTGACGGATTGTTTGACGCGGTCACTCGACAGGGAGGGAATTGTTCTGTTTTGGCGGTCGCAATTATGAATTCTGGTCGGTGAGCGGGAAATGCGTCCGGTGGCGGTGAACGTGGTGGAGTGCCGGGCCGTTGTCGGCCCCGTTCTCTACACCATCACGCCCGCGTGCTGAGCCCAGGCAACGCCGGAGTGGCGAGGGTGAGATTGCGCCGCGGCGGTCGCGGTTTCCGTCGCGGGAGAAGGAAGACGACGGCGGTTCCGGCGAACAAGCTGGGAAGGGGAGCGAGCACCGCGCGCAGGCAGAATGGGACGCGCGACCACCGCGGCCAGGCCAACCACCGCGATCACGGCGGTGCCCGGCCGCGGCTCGCGCGTATCGGCAGCGAAGGCCGCACCTTGGCAATTTCCTGGTCGCACCACTGGGTCTGGTCGCTCCGGCGCTGGTCATCCTGGCCACCCGCGTCCGCACCGCCCGGACGGCCGTCCTGGTCCTCTCGCCGTACGCCAGCGGCGGCAGCTTCCTGCCGAACAGAGATCTGCGCGAACTCGCGTGGACGCCCTGGCAGCACGTCATCGGCGACTCTTACCTCCTGCTCGCCCTCGGCTTCCTCACGTGGCTGCTGGTCGTCACGCAACCCGGCCGCGGTCCGCCTCGAAGAACCGGCGCTCGCCGCCCGCTGAGCTCGGGTAACGACGTTTTCGTTGATCACCTGTACTGCCGCAGCGGGTTGGCCGTTCGGCTGGGGGTTGTGGCGTGAGCTCCGGCCGAATGGCGCAGGTGGGGTCAGCCGCGGCGGCGGGGTTTGCCGCGCTTGGGGGGATGCTGGGGCTTCTTGGTTTTGGCTTGGGCCTTCGGTTGGGCCTTGGCCTTGGCTTTCGGCTTCGGTTCCGGTGCCTTGCCGCGGGTGCTGTTGACGGTGCGGCCGCGGACGATGCCGATGAACTGTTCCATCAGGTCCGTGGTCTCGTCCTCGAGCCAGGACAGCGCGACCTGCGATTCCGGGACGTCGGTGAGGGGCCGGTAGGTGAGGTCGCGGCGGTGGTGCAGCCGGGCGAGCGACTGCGGAACCACGAGCAGCCCGACACCGACGGCAACGAGCTCGATCGCGTCGGCGGTGGTGTCCGGCCGGTGTTCGGCGAGTTTGCCGGGCGGGTGGGGCCAGTCGAGGGTGTCATCGTGGGGGTGGAGGAAGACCTCGTCGACGAGGTCTTGGAGTGTGACCTCGTCGGCGGCCGCGACGACGTGGTCCTTCGGCACGACGACCACCGTGGTCTCGATGTACAGCGGGATCGCGTGCAGCCCGGTGCGGTCGATGGGCAGGCGCAGGAGCGCGGCGTCGACTTCGCGGCTGTGGATCTTCTCGGTCGCTGTTGGCGGCTCGACGGGTTCCAGGATCAGCGGAACCTTGGGCAGGCGCTCCTGCCAGGTGCGGACCCACTTGCCGGGCGTCACGCCCGGGACGTAGCCGAGCGTGAACGAGGGCGGTGCGTCCGGGCCGGTCACGCAGGCCAGGTTACCGACGGTGGTTACCCTGGGCCCCATGACCTCGCGCAAGACCCCTCAGACGATGAAGCCCGCCACGGCCGCGAAGAAGCTCGGCGTGTACCTGGAGGCGACTCCCTCGTCGTTCCAGGAGGGCGCCGTGTCGCGCGATGAGCTCAACGCCTTGCAGACCGACCCGCCCGAATGGCTCCGCGACCTGCGGCGCAACGGCCCTCACCCGCGTCCGGTGGTGGCGGCGAAGCTGGGGATCTCCATCGGTGGCCTGTCGCGCGCGGGGCTGGCCGAACCGCTGACGACGGCGCAGATCGAGGAGATCAAGGCGGCGGGGCCGGAGTGGCTGGAGCGGGAGCGGGCTACGCACGCTGAGGTGCGTCGGGAAGCTGCGCGGGTGAAGGGGTCGGACGGCTGATCCTGGGCCCGTCGCGGGCTCCCGCCGGTTGATTTTCTCTGGTGAACAAGCAGGTCAGAGGTCTTTCCTCGTATATTCCTTGACAAGAATATTCTTGTAGCGGAATACTTCCCTGCATGAACGAGATCGCAGCGGCGTTGGGTGACGGGGCGCGGTGGCGCATCGTCGAGCTGCTGGCGGGGCGGCCGAGGACCGTGGGGGAGCTTGCGGAGCTCACGGGGCTGCGTCAGCCGCAGACGACGAAGCACCTGCAGGCGCTCGCGAAGGTCGGGGTGGTGTCCGTGACGCCGCTCGGGCAAAGGCGGGTGTACGCGATCGACGCCGTTCCGTTGAGGGCGTTCGCGGATCGGCTGGAGATCATCCTCGACAAGGTCGAGGCGCACGCCGGCGAGCGGGACGTGCTCGAGCGGTACCGGGCGGCCGTCGAGACCGAGACGGCGGCCGCGGACCGGGAGCGATGGGCGGACGGGCGGGAGTTCTCGTTCGAGCGCCTGGTGCCCGCGCCGCCGGACGTGGTGTGGCGGTACTGGGTCGAGCCGGAGAAGCTGGCCGACTGGTGGGCGCCGCCGGCGTTCTCGGTGGTGGAGGTCGTGCTCGACCCGCACCCGCACGGCGAGGCGGTGGTCGAGTTCCGCGACGCCGAGGCCAGCTACCGGTCCGAGGGCCACGTGCAGGCAGCCACCGAGAACGAGCGACTCGTGTTCGACCTGGCCGTGCTGGGCGAAGCGTCGTTCACGACCGAGTACGACCTGGAGCTGGACGAAGTCGCCGAAGGCACCCACCTGCGGCTCGGACTGCGCATCACCGACACGACCGTCGAGGCGGCGCCGCACATCGCCGGCATCGCGACCGGCTGGGGCCAGGTCCTCGACAACCTCTTGAACACCATCAAGATCGACACCTTGGGAGCACAGAAATGACCCGCACGGTTTCCGCCAACATCAGCATCACCCTCGACGGCCGCTACAACGGCCCCGGCGGCCCCGGCGACCTCGCCGCGATCGTCCCGTACGCCACGACGGAGGTCGCCCGCGGCCACCTCGCCCGCCTGCACGACGGCGCCACCACAGCCGTCCTCGGCCGCCTCAGTGCCGAAGGCTTCCTGGGCTTCTGGCCGACCGTCATCGACAACGAGGACGCCGACCCCCGCGACCGCGGCTACGCGAAGTGGCTGGTGGACACAGAAAAAGTCGTCCTGTCGAGCACGCTCACCGAGGCACCGTGGCCCCACGCGCGCATCGCTAACGCCCCCGCAGCCGACGTCATCACCGAGCTCAAGGCCAGAGGCGACGGCGACATCCTGGTCAACAACAGCACCACCGTGATCAAGGCACTCCTGAAAGCCGACCTCCTGGACCGCCTCTACCTCATGATCACCCCCGAAATCGCGGGCGGCGGCGAGCGCCTCTTCGACGACGGCCTGCCCGCCACGAAGTGGAAGCTGTCCCTGCACGAAACCGGCGACCTCGGCGAGATGGCGATGGTCTACGACCGGGTCCGGTGAGGCCCTGTCCATTGTGGAATCCCCGACCCCGCCGGCGGGGTGACGAGGATCAAGGCCCACCCTGCTGGCGAGACGGCGGGCGCCCGCTAAACTGAGCGCGCGGGCCGCTAGCTCAGTTGGTAGAGCAGGAGACTTTTAATCTTCGGGTCCAGGGTTCGAGCCCCTGGCGGCCCACCACTTTCCGCAGGTCAAACCCCTTAAATCGGGATTGATGATCACTTCGGAAGCCCGCGGAATGCCGGGGGGACCGACTCAGCGCCCCCGCGAGCCGGCAGTGTCACCTGGTGTGGAACGCGTCGATCTGCCGCCCGACGGTGTCGTGTGGTGCGTCCTGGTCGCCGAGGGCCTCGACTGCTCCGATCACCCCTAACGCGCGGTGACGTTGGTCGGCGTGCTGCTGCCAGTACGCCGGCGGGACTTTCAGAACCGCTGCGAGCGGTCACCGGGATACAAGTCGCCTTCGGCCAGTGGATTCTGCTCGAGGCGAGTCAGCGCAACGGGGACCAGCACATCGATGTTCTCCTGCTGGAGCAGCAGCACGCGGAGGTCTTCTGCGTCCATGGCACCCACCCGTTTGTTGCGTAGCTCGTAAACCGTCCTGATCAGTCGCGTCGGCCGGCGAGTCGCCCCAGCGGCGGCCTTCGATGCTCAAGGGTGAGCGATTCGTCAACGTCGGAACAGGATCCCATGGGCTCGTCGTCGGCGAAGGCCAGTGGATACGCTCCGAGCTGGACCTCCGTCCTCTGCGGAAAAGCGTCAGCTTGTCCTCGACTGCGGTTCCGTGGCACACGTTGCCAACAAAGGATACGTTGTTTCTGAGGTTTTCGAAGAGCGGATGGTCGAGCTGATTGACGAATCCACCTGCGAAATCTACGGCATGCGGGTGGCCGGTCCCGCGGCCAGAAAAGCCGCTGATGGTCAACCCTGACAACGGCAATGCCCGGCTCGGTAAGATCATTCGGTGGCGAACGGGGCAAAACGGAAAATGGGCGGCCTTCTCCGGCAGCACGATTTCCGGCATTTTTGGCTGGCCGACGCGATCAGCCAAGTCGGCACCAGGGTGAGCGGCACGGCGATCTCGCTGCTGGTCGTGATCACCCTCCACGCCTCGACGTTCGAGATTTCCGTGTTGCGCACGCTGCAGACGTTGGCGTACCTGCTCGTCGGGCTGCAGGCGGGGGCGTGGTGCGACCGGGTGCGGAAGCGGCCTGTGCTGGTGGGTGCCGATCTCGGGCGGGCGGTGGCGCTGGGGTCGATCCCGGTCGCCGCTGTGTTCGGGGCGCTGACGATCTGGCAGGTGTACGCGGCGGTCTTCGTCGCGGGGGTGTTGACGGTGTTCTTCGATGTGGCCCACCAGTCGTTCTGCCGAGGCTGGTGACGAAAGCCGATCTGATCGAAGGAAACGCGAAGCTGAAGTTCAGCACGTCCGCGGCCGCGTTGGTGGGGCCCGGGTTGGGTGGGCTGCTGGTGCAGTGGCTGGCGGCGCCGGTCGCCGTGCTGGTCGACGCGGTCAGTTACCTGTGGTCGGCGGCGTGGCTGAGGACGGTGCGGGTGCCAGAGGTCGTCGCGCCCGAGCAGCGCGAAGCGACGCTGCGCGCGCAGATCCGGGAGGGGCTGCGGCTGGTGCTGCGCCACTCGGTGTTGCGGGCGATCGCACTGAACAACATGGTGTCGGCGTTGTTCTCGAGCGCCTACCTGGCGATTTCGACGCTGTTCCTGGTGCGCGTGATCGGGTTGTCCGCCGGGGCGGTGGGGCTGCTGGGCAGCCTCGGTCTGGTGGGGGCGTTGCTGGGGTCGGTGTTGGCCAGGCGGTTGAGCAGGAAGGTCGGCGCCGCCCGGCTTCTTGTGACGGTCGCGGTGGTGGAGGGCCTGGCGTACCTGCTGGTCCCGCTGACCGGGCCAGGGTGGCAGCTGGCGTGGTACGTGGCGGCGGGCCTGTTCACGAGCACGTGCGTGATCATCGTGATCGTCGTGCAGGTCAGCTTCCAGCAGACGCTGTGCCCCGATCATCTGCTGGGCCGCATGAACGCGACGATGAACTTCCTCTACTGGGGCGCCGCGCCGGTCGGCAGCCTGTTCGCCGGCGTGCTCGCGACCGGCATCGGGTTGCGCCCGATGCTGTGGGTGGCGGGTGGCGGGATGCTGCTCGCCGCGGTGCCGCTCCTCGCGTCGCCGCTGCGGAGGATGGTCGACCTGCCCGCAGGCGAGGACGAGCGCGTGAGCCGGTGAGTGGTCGTCGACACGCCCGCCATCCGGCAGAACCTGGTGTGCGCACCGCCATCGGCACAGCACCTCCGTGGAACCGCGGTTCCTCACCGCGAGCTACGCGCGGCCGTGCGAGCAGCGCCGACGCGCCAACCAGCCCAGGTCGCTCGGGGGAAGGTGCCCGGTGCCGCGGCGGAGTGAGTCAGCGGTCGGACACCGTCGTCACAAAGCGGATCGCGATGTCGCGGAGTTTGGTGTTCGTCGTCTGCGACTCGGCGATCAAGCGCTCCATCGCTTCGTCCGCGTCGATGCGGTGGATGGCCATGAGCATGCCCTTGGCCTGCTCGATCACGGCGCGCGAACGCATCGCGTGGTCGAGCTGTTCGGCGCGGCCGCGGGCGGCCCGGTAGCGGTGGTGCGTGCGCAGGCCGAAGGCGACCATGGTGATGTAGACCTTGAGCAGCTGGCTGTCGAGCTCGCGGAAGCCGTGGTCGCCGAAGCCGAAGAGGTTGAGCGCGCCGGAGAGGTTCTCGTCGACGTGCAGGGGGGCCGCCAGGTAGCTGCCGAGGCCGAGTTCCTTGGCGACGTCGGTGAACTCGCGCCAGCGGTAGTCCGCGGCGGGCAGCGACAGGCGGACGATCTCGCCCGTGTCGGCGGCCTGCAGACAGGGGCCTTCGCCGGCGGCGTACTGCGCGGCGTCGACCTGGGTGGCCCGCGGGTCGGTGGTCGCGGCCGTCTCACCCTTGCCCGAGCGGATCACGGTCACGCTCGCCATGTCGGCGCCCGGGACAGCGCGCACGGCTTCGGCGCAGATCACCTCCAAGAGCGCGGTTCCCTGCTCGTCGTCCTCGAGGGCGCGGGTGAGGCCGAGCATGGCCTCGGCGAGCTCGTCGAGCTCTTCCGACATCTTCGTCTCCTCATCCACTCCGCCTGTCTCCTGTCGTGCCCGTGCAGGCGGGGTTCCGTTCCCGCCGGCCTCCGTGAAGCCGCTGGGATCCCAACGGAACTTTCGCGATTTTACCGAACAGCCCGGCCGAGACGAGATGTTGATCGTCGCTTGGGTCAGTGGCAGCCGATCGCGGCCCCGCGCTCGGGGCCTTCACCACGGGCAAGCCGGTGCACGTCGACGACCTCACATCGGGCAGGGGTCGTCGGCCGGGTTTCGCCGCACGCGCTGCGGTAGGGCGGCCGGAGATGCCGGTTGAGTGCCTTGTGGACTCAACCGGCGTTCGAGGCGTCGAGGATCAGCTCGCCGTGCCGGCGCCACACGGCCGCGTCGCGGAGGCCCAGTCCGAAGCCTTGGAAACCGGTTCCGTGGAGCGGATGGCTTCGTCGGCAAGCCGTCCGACGAGGTGGTGGTCTCGTCCGAAGCCGTCGCGCCATGGGCACGACGGCACCCGAACCTTCAGGACACGACGGTTTCGGACTCAGCGGACTCGGCCGCCGCGGTCTCGGACTCAGCGGAGGGGCGCTCCACCGGGCTTGCTTCGGCTGAGCCCACCGGCCGCTTGCGCAGCCGCCGAACCACCAAAACGACAACGAGCACAAGCAACACCAGCACGACCAGCAACGTCCACGGAACCGCCCAGCCACCAGCCGAACCGGGCACGACCGCGAGCGGCGCGACGGAGCCGGACGCGTCGGTGAGCAGCGGCGTGATCGAGACCTCGGCGGCCACCCGCCCCGCCGGAACCACACCGTGGACGGGCACCGAAACGTGCCAGGTCTCCCCCGGCAGCAGCTGCGGCGAGTCCGGGATCGCGGCGGCCGGGGTGGTCCAGGCGCCGAACAAGCTGGAGACCGAAGCGCTCTGGCGGGCGGCGGTGATCGCGTTACCGGTGTTGTGCAGGGTGTAGGACAGCTTGGCGTCACCCGTGCCGAACGGGTTCACCGTGCCCGAGTAGTCGACGTGCGCGTCCTCGACGGACAGCGCGGGCGTCAGGTCACCGCCCACGCGCAGGCGGATGCGGATACCGAGGCGGCGCTCGACGGTGCCCTGCTGCACCGACGTGACGATGCCGCCCAGGAAGTCACCGGCCTTGGTGCCGGGCGGGACGGCGATCGTGAAGGGCACGTCGGCCGATTCGCCGGGCCCCAGCTTCACGTGGTCGCTCGCCGCGCGCGCCCACGCGCCGACGCCGACCGACTTCTTGTCGCGCGCGAGGAGGTCGACCTGCCCGTCGGGCCGGGTGAACGCGTCCGCGGTGTACACGGCCAGCTCCAGCGGCGCGGTGCTGTTGTTGACGACCTTGAGACCGTCGTGCACCTGCTCCCCCGCCTCGGCGGTGTAGCTGTAGTTGACGCGATCGGCGCCGAACTCGTTGTCCGCGGTACTGACGGCCCAGGGCACGGTGTCCTGGGAAGCGGTGTCCTGAGCGGCGGCGGGCATCACCGTGGTGACGGCGAACCCGGCGGCGAGCAGCACCGCGGCGAGCGCGCGGGTGAGCGTGGAACGCATGTGCAGTCCTCGGGCAGGTGGGCAGAACGGAAGGGGCGGCAGGGGCGGGTACCGGCGAGCACCCGCCCCTGCCCGGTGGATCAGGCGAGTCAGCTCAACGCGGTGAGCGTGGAGCCGAGCTTGCCGAGGGTCTGGCTCAGCCAGTACGGACCACCGTGACCGTCGTTGCCGTGACCGTTGTCACCGTGGCCGTTGTCACCGTGGCCGTTGTTGTTGCCGGGCTTGTACGGGTGGATGACGACCTGGTCGACCAGGGAACCGACCTTGCCCGCGGGCGAAGCACCCTCGTCCGGGCCGCACCACTTGACGTTGCCGCGCTCGACAGCGGCGTTCGGAGCGGCACAGGTGCCACTGCGGACGTTCTCGACCATCAGCTTGTCGTCCCGCACCTCGACCTTGACATAGGTGCGCACGTGCTCCTGGTTCTCGACCGAGTTGGCCCAGTGGTTGTCCGGGTTGAGCGGGTCGGCCCCGTAGTTCGGGTCCTTCGTGGTGTCCGGGTCTGTGAGGTCGTAGTACTTCGACCCCGACGCGGAGTTCGCCGTCACGTAGACGACGCCGCCCGGCCCCTGCTGGACCTGCGTGGCGCCCGGCTGCTCGGCCGGGTTGGCCTTCTTGCCGTTCTTGATCACGTAGCTGCGCGAGTAGCTGTGGTCGTGACCCTGCAGAACCAGATCGACACCCAGGTTGGAGAACGCCGTCGGGAAGTCCTGGCGGCGCAGCTGGTTGTCACCGTCGTTGGCGTGGTCCGCCGGCGAGTAGATCGAGTGGTGGTACACGAGCACCGTGTACTTGGCCTCGCCGCCGTGCTTCTTGATCACGTCGGTGACGTAGGCGATGTGCGCCTCGTCCGCGCTGTTGGCGTAGGCGTTGCTGTTCAGGTCGATGAACAGCACACCCTTGTAGGTGTACCAGTAGTCGCCACCGGAGTTCGTGTTCTGCGAGCCGTTGTAGAACGGCGTCGAACGGTCGGTGTTCGGCGTCCAGAAGTGCTGCTCGTAGGCCTTGCCGCCGACGTCGTGGTTGCCGATGGTGGCGGCCCACGGGTACTGGCGCAGCTTGTCCGAACCCAGGAACGCGTCCCAGTCCGCCTCGGTGTTGGCGGACTCGACCTGGTCGCCACCCGACACGAGGAGCTCGGCCTTCGGGTTGGCGGCCAGCGACACGTTCAGGGTGTCGGCCCAGCCGGCCCCGTCCTTCGCGACGTCACCCGACGAACCGATCTGCGGGTCACCGTAGAACAGGAAGTCGAAGTCGCCCTTGAAGGACTGCGTCTTGAAGGAGTACGTCGGCGACCAGCCGTCACCGTTGCCGATGCGGTAGGAGTACGCCGTGTTCTGCTGCAAGCCGTCGAGGGTGGCGTGCGCGTTGAACCCACCGTTGACCGCGTTGCTGCCGATGACCGCCGAGAACTTCTTGGCGTTGGTGGGGAACTTGCCGTGGTTGAGCCGATTGGTCGGCACCAGCTCGACCGTCTGGTCCGCGTTGGTCGAGGTGTACCAAGACAACACGCGCTGCGATTCCTTGGCGCCGACACCGAGGACGATGGTGTTCGCCTTGGCCGGCGGGGTCGGCGTCCACGGGGCGGCAGTCGCCGAGCCGTTGCCGAACGCCAGCATGAGGCTCACGCCCACCGTCGCGATGCCGAAGGCGAGGTTGCGCCCGGATCTGGAAGGTTTCATCGGATGTGCTTTCCCTTTCGGGTCAATGGGTCGGGAAGACCGATTGGTAGCGTTATCGCCGTTGGTGTGCGGAAGGTGAACTTCGTCGGAAGCACGGGTGGCCCACCCTGGAATTACGTGGTCAGCCGGCCGCGATGCGCTGCACGAACCACGTGAGGCCCATCACTGAAACGGCGGCGGCAATGACGCCGGTCGTCCACTGTGGAGCGAAGGTCGCGCGACGGCGGATCAGCACCAGAAGCGGGAAAACCATCGCGATGATCGCCAGCTGCACCGTCTCGATGCCGACGTTGAACACGAGCAGCGACCACAGAAGTGTCCAAGACCACGCGGTGTCGATGCCCAGCGCCGACGCGAACCCGAGGCCGTGGCAGAGGCCGAAGCAGAAGACCACGGCGAGCCGGGTCCACCCGGTGCGGTCGAGGCTGAAGTGACCTTCGCCGGTGAGGTCGTCGTCGATGCCGTTGACCTTGCGCCGCCACAGCCGCCACAGCGGCCAGGCCGCGACCACCGCGATCGAGAGGGCGATGAGGGGCTCGATGATCGCGGCGGGCACCGTGACCAGGCCGAGCGCCGCCAGCACGAATGTGACGGAGTGGGCCAGCGTGAACGTGGTCGCCGCCAGCACGATCTCGCGCAGGCGACGGGAGCCGGCGATGAGCGCGAGCAGGAAGAGGATGTGGTCGAGACCAGTGAGCAGGTGCTCCGCGCCGAGCCGGAAGAACTCCCAGAACCGCTCACCGAACGACTGCTGCGTGGAGAACGACGGCTGGTGCGCGTCGAGGGCGGCGCTGCCCGACGTCAGGTCGAGGTCGTAGGTGACGACGGTCTTGGTGTCGCGGACGTAGCCCTCGGCGTCGGGGAACAGCGCGCTGCGCACCTCGTGGGCATCGCCGCTGCCGCAGTGGTAGTCGAGGTCGAGCAGCGCATAGGGCACACCTTCCCGCTGTTCCAGGCGGAAACCGCCGTCTTTCGTCGGCGTGCAGGGACTTTGCGTGCTCACGTGGAAGCGTTCCGTCACGTACTTGATCACCGTGGCCGCGTGGTCGTCGAGCGCTTTCGCCTGCGCGGCGGAATCTCTTGCGTCGAACGCAGCGGTGCCCTGCTTGAACAGCGGGTCGTCGTGCTCGTAGTCGGCGGCCGACACGACCAGCAGGTCGTATTCGAGCCCCAGCTCCGCGCGCACCTGCCCGGAGCCGACTGAGGTGACGTCGGCGTAGACGACCGACGAAAACCCGTGCGCCGAGGCGGTGGAAGTGCCGAGAATAACCGCCAGCGCGGCGAACGCGAAAACTATTGCCAGGCGGGCGAAACGTCTGCTGGGGCGGGGCATGGACTTCCTCTTTCCGGTTGCTCGCCAGCACTTTGCTGGGCTCAAGCGAACAAGCGGCAGAGGGCGGGCGAACACGCAGCGACCGGATTCCGACGGAAGAAAGCGGCAGCCCGGAAACGCGCGGCGATCGGGTAGGAAGGACACCGACCCGCGCACCACTGGCCCGAAAGGACAATCCGGCTTGCGTTCACGATTCGTGGTCGTCGGTGTACTGACTGCAGTGCTGCTGAGTGGATGCGGCGCCACCGACGATTGGTCGGGACCACACCCCGCGCCCACCGCGGTCGGGGTGCTCGGCCAGGGGTTCACCAGTACGCCGCCGACTCCGGAGGCGACCATCACCCCACGCCCGGGCTCGTGGGACGCCGTGCACCCGGCACCGGGCTACCGCGTGGTGCTCCTGACCGCCGGCGACGACCCGCAGACGAAGACCCTGGTCGGCGCGGTCAACGACTGGGCTTCGCAGGAGAAGGTGAGCCTCAAGGTCGTCACGGCCGACGACCCCCACCGCCACACCGACAGCATCGTCGATGCCATGAACCTCGCCCCCGACCTCATCATCACGGCCGGCAGCGAACTCGTCGACGCGATCACCGTGGTCACCGCCAGCCACCTCGACCGGCAGTTCCTCGTGCTCGGCGCGGAAATCGCCGAACCGACCGTCAACGTCACCGCCGCCAACTGGCCGGGCGCCACCTTCCGCGGCGCCGGCCTCACCACCGCCACGGGCGATGACCCGGCGTCCTTCACGCCGGCCCGCGCGGCGGCGGCCGTGCGGGCGGGGGTGGCGAGCGTCCTGAGTGGACTCACGGGGATCGTCATCCGGCTGGAGTAGGCATGGCGAAGGGAGGGAAGCCGGGGCTCCCCTCCCTGGTCCGCAGTCCCTTCCGGACGGGCTACTTCCGGATCGTGAGCAGATCCGCCAGGTCGATGCGCTCGTAGAACTCGCGGTGGATGCGGTCGGCGACCGCCGAGACCTCGGCCGAACCGTCGTCGGACGGGTCGATGATCACGCGGTAGGGACGTTCGCCGCGGGGCAGGGCGACGATGCGGGCGATCTCGGCGGCGACCGAGGAGACGTCTGCGTCGGCCGGCTCGAGGGCGGCGAGCTTGCCCGAAACCTGCTCCATCAGGCCGGCGTACTTCGTCTCGTAGTCGGCGACCACGGCATCGTCAGCCGGGCGGCCCGAGTGGGCGAAGTGGTTGGTGCCCGAGGTGAACGCGCCGGGGACCACGATCGACGTCTCGATGCCCCATCGGGTCAGCTCGGTGGAGTAGCTGACCGCGAGTGCGTCCATCCCGGCCTTCGCGGCGAAGTACGGCGCGAGGTACGGCGGAGTGCCGCCCTTGACGCTGGAGCTGGAGACCCACACCACCAGGCCCTCGCCACGGCGGCGCATGCCGGGCAGCACGGCGCGGTTCACGCGCTGGGTGCTGAGCACGTTCACGTCGTAGAGCTCGGCGAGCTGCTCCGGAGTGAAGGCCTCGGCCGGACCGGTGACCATGTGGCCGGCGTTGTGGATCAGCACGTCGATGGTGCCTCTGTCCGCCTCGATTCGCGCGACCGCCGCGTCGATGGAGTCCTGCGAGTTCACGTCGAGTTCGATGGCACGCAGGTCGACGCCGTGTTCCTTCGAGTAGTCGGCGGCGGCCTGGACCTGCGGGGCGTTGCGGCCGGTCGTCTCACGCATGCCGGCGTAGACGGTGTGGCCCTGGTCGGCCAGCGCGCGAGCGGTGAGCGCGCCGAAGCCGCTGGAAGCACCGGTGATGACGATGGTCTGGGACATGGAAGTCCTCCTTCGAAGCAGCAGGCGGGTGAGCGGCGAGCTCAGATGGCTCCGCCGTTGGCGTAGATCACCTGGCCGTTGACCCAGCGGGCCGGGCCGGCGAGGAAGGCGACGGCTTCGGCGACGTCTTCGGGCACGGCGAGGCGCTCGAGCGGCGGGACCTTGGCGAGGCGGTCGATGACCTCCTGCGGCTTGCCTTCGAGAAACAGGGCGGTGGCGGTGGGGCCAGGGGCCACGGCGTTGACCGTGACGTCACGTCCGCGCAGCTCGCGGGCCAGGATCAGGGTGATCGCGTCGACCGCGCCCTTGGAGGCGGCGTAGGCGGTGTAGTTGTTGAGCGCCAGCTTGGTGACCGACGACGAGAAGTTGATCAGGGCGCCGCCGGCGCGCAGACGGCGCGCGGCCTGCTGGTCGACCACGAAGGTGCCGCGGATGTTGGTGCGGTGCATGCGGTCCAGATCGTCGAGCTTGAGCTCGGTCAGCGGGGCCAGCAGCATGATCCCGGCGGTGTGCACGACCACGTCGACCCCGCCGTAACGCTGCTCCGCAGTGTCGAACAGCGCGGCCACCTGGTCCTCGTCGGCCACGTCGGCTTGCGCGGAGCTGGCCACCCCGCCCGCGGCGGTGATCGCGGCCACGACCTCCTCGGCCCGCTGCGGGTTGCCCGAGTAGTGCACCAGCACCTGCATCCCGTCCTTGGCCAGGCGCTCGGCCACAACCCGCCCGATCCCACCCGAACCACCGGTGACGATCGCGACGCGCTGCTTGGTGTTCTCCGTGCTGGTCATCTCAGCCTCCGTATCAGTGTTCCGCTCTAGTAGTACCAACGTTACAGCTTAACTCGTATCTGCGCTAGAACCTTCCCGTATCGACGTTATGACCTGCGTAACATCGGTACGTAGCCGCGCTACTTGCGCTATCCGCACTGGTGTGGCACAACGCACGCGGCGTTTCGCCCGGTTTGGAACCGCCCGTTCCCTGCCGCACCCCTCGTCGCCGACAGCCGGACATCTTGTTTTCACGGGGCGGTGCTGGGGTGACGTGCGCACATCCCCGTGCACCGGAACGAGGAGCTGTCTTGAAACGCAGTCGAAGAAGCAGCGCGGTGGTGGCCGCTCTGCTCGCGGGAAGCGTGGTCACCTTCGGGGCCACCGGAACGGCGGAGGCCTCGGTACCCAAGCCGTGGCTGCCGGCCACTCCCGCGAACTGGAGCCTCGTCGTCGACCAGACGAAGACGACGCCGGTGACCGTCACGCGCGGCGTGACCCAGTACTCCGAGACCTACGACACCGTCGGCGGCCGCCAGCACACCCAGGTGCTCGACGTGAACCTCGGTGACCCGAACGTACGCCTCGGCGTGGTCGAAGCCGGCGACGTGGTCACCAACCCGGCCGACGAGACGGTCGCGTCGATGGCCGCTCGCACCCACGCGGTGGCCGGCGTCAACGGCGACTTCTTCGAGATCAACGCCAGCGGCCGCCCGCTCGGCGGCGTGATCACGAACGGCAAGCTGCTCAAGAGCCCACGCCCGAACTTCAACGCGCAGCTCGGTGTGCGCGCCGACGGCACGATGGTGCTCGGCCCGCAGACCTTCTCCGGCTCGGTCAAGGACGGCGCCGCCAGCACTCCCCTGACTTCTGTCAACGTTGTCAACGACGTCGCGTCCGGCGGCATCACCGAGATCACCCCCGACCTCGGCGGCGCGACGGCGCTTCCGGCGAGCACGCTCGTGCTCGGGCGCGAGACGAAGGCGGGCACGTTCGTCGTCGACTCCGTGCAGACGGGCGTCACCGCGGCGCCGGCCCTGCCGAAGGGCCGGCTCGGCCTCCTCGGCGGCGGCGCCGGCGGCACATGGCTGTCGACCACCGTCCACAGTGGAGACTCGGTCTCGGTCACGGCCGACACCGGCGGCCTCGAGCAGCTGCTGTCCGGCTCGACCATGCTGGTCAAGGACGGCGCGGTCTACGACGACCCCACCGGCAACCCGCCGGGCGGCGTCAACCCCGAGACCGTGATCGGCGTGAGCAAGGACGGCAGGCACACGATCATCGCCACCCTCGACGGGCGCCTCGGCGCGAGCGCGGCGCTGGGCGTGACGCCGGCACAGGTCGCGGGCTACATGGTCGCCCACGGCGCGTACAACGCCGTGCTCTTCGACGGCGGCGGCTCCACCGAGATGGTGGCCCGCAAGCCGGGTGACCCCGCCGTCTCGGTGATGAACAGCCCGTCGGACGGCCACGAGCGGCCGGTCGCCAACGGCCTGTTCCTGTACTCGACCGAGCAGGCCCCCGGCTTCGCGCGCACGGTGATCGTCAACGGCGGCAAGGGCGTGGACACCGTGCCCGGCGCGACCGTGCCGGTCCCCGCGTTCGGCCTCGACTCGCTCGGCAACCCCGCGCGTGAGAAGGCTTCTGTGCAGGTCGTGCCGTCGACACTCGGTTCGTGGCAGGACGGCCAGTTCACCGCGGACCACGCGGGCACCGGCGTGCTGATCGCCCACGCGGGCACCGCGGTCTCCGTGCAGCCACTGCGGGTCGTCGACCGGCTCGGGTCGCTGCAGATCTCCCCGACCGACCCGGACCTCAACAACGGTGGCACGCAGACGTTCACCCTGTCCGGCTCGACGTCCACGGGCACCGCGGTCGCCATCCCCGCCGCCGCGGCTTCGTGGGCGGTGAGCGACGCGGCGCTGGGCAGCGTCGACAAGTCCGGTGTCTTCACGGCGGACGCGGTGAACTCGGGCCTGGAGAAGGTGACGGCGAAGGTCGGCGGCGCCACGGCGACCGCGACCGTGGCCATCGGCAGCGTGTCGCAGGAGCTCAACGACTTCAGCGACCCGGCCGCGTGGAGTCTGCGCAACACCACGGGCCAGCCGGCCACGATGGTCGCCGCGCCGGGCGTGGTTCCGCCCGGTTCGACGGCTTCGGCCTCGACGCAGCTGACGTACACGATGCCCGCGGGCTCCGGCGTGAAGCAGCTCGTGCTGTCGCCGAAGACCACCATCACGGCCGGCGCCAACGCCGGCGGGCAGAACCCGACCGGCATCGGCGTGTGGGTGAAGGGCGACGGCACCGGCATCCAGCTTGCCGAGTCGTACCTCGGCATCGACGGCGCCACCACCACGCTGTACCCGACCACGGTGACGTGGCAGGACTGGCGCCTGGCCATCGCGACGCTGCCGCCGGGGCTGAACTTCCCGCTGCGGATCAGTTTCGTCGACTTCCTCACGATCAACCCGAGCCAGACGACGTCGGGCACGCTGAACGTGAGCGGCCTGCAGGCGCTGTACTCACCGCGTCCGCTGGTCACGCCGCCGTACCAGGCGATCCCGCAGAACCCCTCGTGGCTGAAGTTCTCGGAGAACGCCGCGGACTTCTCGCGTTCTGGCTCGACGATGCTGCTGGGCGACGACGCGCACATGGTGGCGAGCGACCCGGGTTCGGCCTCGTCGAACGTCATGGACACCATCAAGGGCCGGTTGCCGACGTTGCCTGCGCAGGCACGGCCGTCTTCGGTGCAGGCGCTGGGTGACATGTCGGACGACGGCGCGGTGCCCGACCTGCAGTACGCGCAGCAGAAGATCGCCGCGCTGGGCGTGCCGTACCACGACGTGGTGGGCAACCACGAGATCAGCCAGGGCGTGCTGCCGGAGAACGGCAACTTCGCCCAGGTCTTCGGGGCCACGCACTACCAGTACAAGGCCGGCGACGCGCAGGTGATCGTCACCGACAACGCGCACGGCAGCCTGCAGTCGTCGGACGCCTTCCAGTCGCCCGCCGAGGCGCAGTACCCGTGGCTGGTCAAGCAGCTCACGGACGCTTCGTCGCAGACCGTGCTGGTGACCACGCACATGCCGGCGTACGACCCCCACCCGGTGGCCAACAGCCAGTTCAGCGACCGGTGGGAGGCGCGCATGTACGTGCGGCTGGTGCAGCGCTACCAGCAGACGCACCCGGACAAGCACGTGGTGATGCTGTACGGCCACGCGCGCGGGTTCGCCGACCAGGTCATCGACCCGCTGGGCAACCCGACGTCGCCGGCCGCCGGGGGCATCCCGCAGCTGACGATTGCGGACCTCGGCATGCCGGCGTACGCGCCTTCGGACGAGGGCGGCATCTACCACTTCGTGCTGCTGCACACCGCTCGTGGTGACGTGCAGTTCTCGGTGGAGCCGGTGCTGTCGTCGATCGCGGTGACGGTGCCTTCGTCTTCGCTGCGGACGGGTGCTTCGGCCAGTGCTTCCGCCACCGGCGCCGAGGTCGGCGGGGACAACCTCCCCGCGGCCACGATGCCCATCGCCGATCCGGCCTCGCACGTGTGGTCGTCGAGCGACTCTCGCGTTGCTTCGGTGGACGCGAAAACGGGCAAGATCACCGCTCGCCGGGCGGGCACCGTGACGATCTCGGTGTCCAGCGGTGGCGTGACGGGGTCGGCGGAGCTGACTGTGACCCGCTGAGCTTGCCGATCGGCCGGGCGCGCTCCTTTTTTGGGGCGCGCCCGGCTTTTTCGTGGGTCAGGCGGGCAGTTCCTCGATCGAGACGCGGTCCGCGTAGAACGCGAGGTGGTCCTTGATCGGGGACACCGCGTCGTAGGGCTTCTCGTACGTCCAGACGGCGTTGTCACCCGCGGAGCCGGCCGGAGTGAGGGAGTAGTAGGACGCGTTGCCCTTGTACGGGCAGTACGTGTGGTGCTCGGTGCGCGCGAGCGCGGCGAAGTCGACATCCTCGCGCGGGATGTACTGCACCGCCGGGTAGGTGGACTCGCGCAAGACCTGCGCGCGGGTCGTGTCGGCGATGACCGTGTCGCCCAGCTTCACCAGCACACGGGCCGGGTTGACCTCGACGGTGATCGGGTGGTCGGGGCCGGGGATCTTCTGCTGCGTTGCCTGGGACATGGGTCTCCTCGTTCCGCAGTGGTTTCTCTCGAATGACAACCACGAAGCGGCGCGGACCCTTCCCGTCGCCTGCTCGAGCTTCACTTCGCCGGCCGCGTCCTGCCCCGCTGAGCTGGGCAGACGGTTCGATCCTGCGCCAAGGACGCCATGTTGCACGACTGGTTCGCCGACAACTCCAGCCGGTACCCGGTGTGTGAGGGGCGGCGGGAAATACTCCACGAGCTGAAGACCCGTCGCACCGGCGGGCGACGTCACGGAGGCCGCCGGTGATGGGCGGCCTCCGGCCTGACCTCGTCAACCGCCCGCGACCTGCGAGATCCAGGGGCGGTACTGCGTGATGTTGGCGCAAACGGCGATGCCGCCCGTGTAGTCGCGACAGGTGATGGAGTTGACGCGGACGTCGGCGATCTTGAGCAGGCGGGAGTGGCAGTTGATCTCCGAGCCGCACTGGCTGGTGGCGGCCCGGCCGTAGACCTGGACGGTCTGGCGGACGGCGACGTCACCGGTGCGGCCAAGCGGCGAGTATGGGGCGCTGACCGAGGTGGACAGGTGCGCGATGGCCAGGTCGGCGACGCCGTGCTTCGCGGTGAGGATGTAGCGCGGCGCGATGATGATGGCGGTGCAGTTCTGCCGGCCGTTCACGAAGAGCCGCGCGGCCCACGGGGCGCTCGAGGCAGTGCCGCCGCCAGGCGAGGGCCGGAGAGGCGCTGACGACGGCCATCGTTGGCCGACGCGAGCAGCATCAAACACGTGCGCAGACGCATGTTCGCTCGTTTCTGCGGCTACGCGCAGTTCTGCGTAGTGTTTCCGAGGCCGGTCAGGCCGCGACGCGCTTGGGCGCGGTCCGCCACAGCCAGTACAGGCCGACCAGCGGCAGCACGAGCGGGATGAAGACGTAGCCCTGGCCGTAGACCGACCACACCGTCGCGTCGGGGAAGGCCTGGCGGTCGAAGATGCTGAGCGTGCCGACCGTCAGCACCCCGAGGAATTCGACGCTGCACGCCACGAGCGCCACGCGCCACCAGCGTTCACCGCCTTTCGCGAGGGCGAAGGTGGCGAGGAGGTAGACAACGGCGGCGAAGGCCGAGAGCACGTAGGCCAGCGGCGCTTCGTGGAACTTCGTGCCGATCTGGACGCCGGCGCGTGAGGTCGCGGCCAGCGCGAAGATCGCGTACACCGCGACCAGCACCCGGCCCGGGCCCGTGGCCGTCTTACGCGCTTGCTCCACTCCACACCTCGTTCAGTCGCAGCACCATCACCGGGATGGCCAGGCAGGCGATGCCGAGCACGACCGTGCTCGACCGGCTCCGCTCGGCCAGCGCCCACACCGCGCCGACCGGCAGCACGACCAGGCAACCGATCAGGTAGGCCAGGAACGTGGCGAGGCTGCCGGGCTTCTCACCGCTCGCGAGCAGCACGATGCCGACCACGAGCTGGGTGAGGAGCAGCACCTCCACCACACCGAGCGCGACGAGCAGCGGGGTGTCCGGCAGGCGCTTGCGCGCGGCCTGCACGAAGCTCCACAGCGCGACCAGCAGTGCACACACCGCCACCGCCACCGCGAAACCGAGAATCACCCGTTCCTCCTTCTGCCGCGCTGGCCACAACGTACCCGCTGGCGTTTCCGGGGCTGTTCGCCGAGGGCTGCCGACGTGGCCGGCGCCACGACCGTCGGTCTTCTGTGGACCGAGCCTCCCCAGGCCGGCGCGGCTGTCGAAATCGGACGCCGGAATCCGTTGATGGCGTTCTGCCAATTTGACGGTACAGTTATGCCGCACTTCGCCCGACCTGCATCAACGATGCGCGGCGCCGGATGTTACACCACGACCGAGTGGTCGACTAATCCGTGAAATCACACAGGGTCCCCGGTTTCGGACTCCGGCGACACTTCTGTCTACCCTGATCAGCCCAGCCGAACCCCCGGGTTGGCGGATTGGCCTGTGCACCTCCGGCGTGCGGGAATATTCCTCGTCAGGGAGTGCGGAAGTACGCGGAGGGTGCGGCTTCATGGACATGCGGTATGAAGCGTTCTGCTTCGCGGATCCGCTGTTCTTCGACGAACAACGCGAAACCGGAGCGGCCGCCGACGAATTCGCCGCCGGGCTGCCGGCGCCGGGACCGATGTGGACGGTGGGTACCCGCGGCATCTGGCGCGCACTGCAGCCACAGGGCGTTGAGCTGGCCGAAACAGGGCTGGAAGGTCCACGTTTCGGCCGGGATGGACAATGCGGACCGCGTGCTGGCGGCGGTGCACGAATACTGCCTGGACCGTCGCGTGGCGTTCAAGCACCTGCGATCCCGGACCATCCTCCTGGCGCGGAATTCGAAATACGCACCTCGCGACGGGAGCGGCAAGTTGATCACGCTTTACCCGCTCGACGAGTGCGAACTGGCGCGAATTCTTCAAGATCTTTCCGAGCGGCTGAGCGGCGAGCACGGCGCTTATGTCCTCAGCGACCTTCGGTACGAATCAGGGCCGCTATACGTGCGGTATGGCGGATTCGCCGAACAATGGTTGGAAAACGACGGCACACGAGTGCTCGCGATCCGCAAACCCGACGGTACACCCGTCCCCGACCGGCGTGAGCCCGTTTTCTCGGTACCCGATTGGGTGAAGATTCCGGCCTGCTTGGACGCGAGCCTCGCGGCGCGCAAAAGCGGCGATCCGGAGCAGTTCCCGTACCGCGTGACCAGCTCGCTGCACTTCTCCAACGGCGGCGGCGTGTACCTCGCGGAGCACAAAGAGCACCGCCGGCCGGTCGTGCTCAAGGAGGCCCGGCCCCACGCCGGCCTGGAACGGGAGCTGGTCGACGCCGTCGACCGGTTGCGGCGTGAACACGAGGTGCTGCAGCGGCTGGCGGACGTTCCGGGCGTTCCGGACGCGTACGAGCGCTTCACCGTGTGGGAGCACCACTACCTGGCGATGCAGCGGATGCCGGGGACGTCGCTGGGCAGCTGGCTCGCACTGCACTACCCGCTCACGCGCCGCGACAGCACCGAGGAGGACCTGCTGGCGTACCGCGACCGGGCACTGGGGCTGCTCGCGCAGGTGGAGCGGATCGTCGCCGACCTGCACGAACGCGGGGTGGTGTTCGGCGACCTGCACGCGCTGAACGTGCTGGTGGCCGACGACGACACGGTGTCGCTGATCGACTTCGAGATGGCGTTCGACGTCGCGTCGGATTCGCGGCCGGCGCTGGGCGCGCCGGGGTTCCGCGCGCCGGCCGACCGGCACGGGTTCGACATCGACCGGTACGCGCTGGCGATGCTGCGGCTGTGGCTCTTCCTGCCGTTGGCGACGCTGCTGGAGCTGGCGCCGGCGAAGCTGCGGGGTGCGGCGGAGTTCGCGCAGCGCCGGTTCGGGCTGTCCGACGGGTACGCGGACGAGCTGGTGCGGGTGCTGGGCGCGCCCGGCTCCCTCGTGACACACACCGAGCTCGACGAGGAGCGGCCCGACTGGACGCTGGTGCGCAAGCAGATCGTGGAGGGCGTGCTGGCGTCGGCCACCCCGTCGCGCCTTGACCGGTTGTTCCCGGGCGACATCGAGCAGTTCCGGGTGGGCGGCGCGTGCTTCGGCTTCGGCGCGGCCGGCGTGTTGTGGGCGCTGGACGTGGCCGGGGCCGGCCGGTTCCCGGAGCACGAGCAGTGGCTGCTCGACGCCGTGCGCCGTGAACCGCCCGCGCGGCCGGGGTTCCTCGACGGCAGCCACGGGATCGCGTACGTGCTCGAGCACCTCGGCCACCGCGACGCGGCTTCGGCGTTGCTGGCCGGGTCCCGGGCCCTGGTGGACCAGACCACTGACCACGCGTTCGAGGGCGGGCTCGCTGGGATCGCCTTGACGCAGCTGCACTTCGCGACTTCGCGCGGCGACAACGAGTACGGGCGGCAGGCGTTGGCCACCGCGGTGCAGCTCGCCGAGACGCTGGAGACGGCCGCGCCGCCCGGGAAGTTCGCGCGGGCGGGGCTGTTGAGCGGCTGGTCGGGGCCGGCGTTGCTGTTCATCCGGCTGTACGAGCGGACCGGTGAACCCGCGTGGCTGTCGTTCGCGGACCAGGCGCTGCGCCGCGACCTCGAAGAATGCGCCACCGCCGACGACGGTTCCCTGCAAGTCCGCGACGGCGAGCGTCGAACGCTGCCTTACGCGGGAATCGGCAGCGCCGGGATCTTGCTGGTGCCGGAGCAGCTCGCGCGGGTTTCGCCTTCCGCTGTGGCGTGTTCGAACCTACCCGCGCTGCGCGAGGCGTGCCGCGGCGAGTTCGTGATCCAGCCCGGTCTGCTGCACGGGCGTGCGGGGTTGATGGCGGCGCTGTCGTTCGATGCTTCGCCTTCTGCTCGGGTTCGTGCGGCCATCGACCTGCACCTGGCGCGCCTGGCCTGGCACGCCGTCCCGTTTCGCGGCGGCCTGGCCTTCCCGGGCAACCAGTTGCTGCGCCTGTCGACCGACGTCAACACCGGGAGCGCGGGCGTGCTGCTCGCACTGTCGGCCCTGCTGGACGGCACAGAGGTGCTGCCTTTCCTGGGCGCCACGCCGTCCCCCCACACCTCCGGCCGCTGATGGCCGGGCGGTAGAACACGAGAAGGGATCACCATGGAACTGGTTCTCGACCTGCAGGCCCTGGAAGCCCCCGAAGCCCTCGAAGCCCACCGCGGCGGCCACGGCCACGGGGCGCCGAGCAACCTGAGCCTGCTGGCGTCGTGCGCGCACAGCACGCTCAGCCTGCTGACCTGCCACTGAGTCAGCTGACCTACTGACCCTTCGACCCTTGTCGACCTTCTGACGGTCGTCGGGTGTCACGGACCCGGGTGCGGGAGCGGCGCAGGCCAAGTGTGCCGCTCCCGCCGCACCATTCTGCCGTGGTGCCGTGGGTTGGTCACCGGGTTCGCCGGGTTCTGCCGGGCGGTCGGCGGCAGGTTGGGCCAGTTGGCGTCGTTGGGCTGGTCGGCTCGTTGGACTGGTTGGACTGGTTGGACTCGTTGGACGAGGAGTGAGATGCCCGGGTACGGAGCGCCGTCCGACGATCCCGTCGACACGGCGCCTACCACCGCCCCTGTCAGCGCGAGCCCTCCGGCTTCGGCAAGTTCACCTGTGGCCTGGCAAGTTGCCACAGGCCGCTCGCCCTTGCCGCACCCAACGGCACGCCGCCGCTGCCGGACCTCTCAGCCACCGGCAAGCACCACCTCCGAACGGCAAGTTGCCCATCCTCGCGCTGACTTGCCACAGCGGGCGGCACGACGAAACCGTGCCGCACGACCGGCACGCCGCGAGGTCGAGCGGCAAGGTGCCGAACCGTCACCCGACTTGCCACAGCCAACGCCACGCCACGGCCGGGCGGCACGGCGATGGCCGGCACCCGGCGGAGCCGTGCGGCAAGGTGCCGAACCGCCTGCGGGCTGGCCACAGCCGGTGGCACGCTGCGGGCGCACGGCGAGGAAGGCGGCGAAACCGGCGGCGCCCGGGGATCGGCTCTTGGCGGAAGTCGCCAAGCGGGACCCGTGGCGGGTCGGGGTGCTCGTCGTGGTCGGGCTCGTCGCGGTGGGGGCGAGTTAGTTGTTGCCCGGGGCGTTGGCGAGTGCCACCGATGCCGTGATCGGCGGCAGAGGCGCGGTACGGCAAGTCGCCTGGCTGGTCGTCGTCGGTGGGGCCGAGATCGTGGCCGATGTGGTCGGCGGGGTGGTCGTCGTGAGGGTCACCAGTGGCGCCGGCGCCTGGCTGCGGCGCAGGATGATCGACCGGCTGTTGGCGCAGAAGACGAAAACCCCGTTCGCCGAAGGGGATGCGGTGAGCCGGATGGCCGGGGACGCCGTGGGGGCGGGCAGCATCGTGCCGGTCGTAGTGCAGCTGGTGTCCTCCGCGGTGATCTCCGTCGGGGCCGTCGTGCTGCTCGCGGCCCTCGACTGGCGGCTCGCGCTCGCGTTCCTCGGCAGCATCCCCGTGGCGCTGCTCCTCGCCAGGTCGCACCTGAAGAACACCGCCGACGACGTCCTCACCTACCAGCGCGTCTCCGGCGAGCTCGCGGCGCGGCTGCTCGACGCCAACGCCGGATTGGCCACGATCGCCGCGTCCGGGACCGCGGACCAGGAAGCCGAGCGCGTGCTGAAACCGTTGCCGCGCCTCAGTCTTGCCGGGCGCGGGATGTGGCGGACGCAGGCGAAGATGGTGTGGCGCGCCGCGTTGCTGTTGCCGGCCGTGGAGCTGGCGGCGCTCACCGCGGCGGGGTTCGGGGTGCTCGGACACCGGCTGACGGTCGGCGACGTGCTCGCCGCCCTCGGCTACGTCGCCCTCGGCATGGGGCTCGTGACGCAAATCCCGTTGCTCACCACCGTTTCGCGGGCCCGAAGCTGCGCCCAGCGCGTCGCCGAGGTGCTCGACGTCGCCACCCCCGAGCGCGGCAAGCTCGGCCTCCTGCCCGGCAATGGGACGCTCACCCTCCACAACGCCACCGTCCAAGGCGCCCTGCGCCCCACCACGCTCACCATCCCCGGCGGCACGTTCACCGCCATAGTGGGGAAATCCGGCTCCGGTAAGTCCACTGTGGTCAGTATCCTGGGGGGCCTCACCACACCCGACGCCGGCCAGGCCCACCTCGACGGCCGGGACCTCACCACCCTGCGCCCCGAGGAACTCCGCGCCATGGTCGGCTACGGCTTCGCCCGGCCGCACCTGCTCGGCACCACCGTCGCCGACGCCGTGGGCTACGGCAGCTGGGCCGGTGACACCGCCGTCCGCGCGGCCTGCCGCACCGCCCGCATCCACGACGTCATCACCCGCCTCCCCCATGGCTACCACACGCCGCTCGCCGAAACCCCGCTGTCGGGCGGGGAAGCCGCGCGCGTGGGCCTCGCGCGGGCCATCGTGCACAACCCGCGCGTCCTCCTCCTCGACGACGCCACCGCAAGCCTCGACACCGTCACCGAACAGTCCGTCCTCGCCGACGTCGGCGGAACAACCCTGGTGGTCGTCACGCACCGCGCCGCCCTCGCCTCCCGCGCCGACACCGTTGCCTGGCTCGAGGACGGCCACGTCAGAGCCATCGCCCCGCACGACGTCCTGTGGCGGAACCCGCGGTACCGCGCCGTGTTCACGGAGGAGGCGGGATGACCGGCAACGAATTCCACCGCACGACGTCCACTCGACAAGTCCGCACCACCTCACCGCCGGCGGCAGCACCCGCGGCGCCGGCGCAGCCGCACGAATCCGGCCGACCGGCGGCGCGAAGGCACGTCCGAACACCTCGCGAAGGCGGCGGGAGTACCGGCAAGGACCTCCGCCGCACGCCACCCCCTCGCCGACTCCGCACCAACCCATCCCGCACGGCAAAACCCGCAGCGCCGAGCACGCACCCCAACCGCACGAACCCAGCCCGCTGGCGACGCGAAAGCGCGCTTGAGCAGGTCACGGAGGAGGTCGGAATGAGCGTCGGTCACCTCTACCGGGCGACCCTCCTGCGGCAATGGCGCGGCGGGCTCGTCCTCCTGGCGTGCTCCGTGCTGGAAGGGGCACCGGCGTTCTTCTCCGGGCGGTTGGTCGAACTGGCGGTCGACCGGGGGTTCGCGGTGGGGGCGCCGAAGGCCGGTGTCGGCTATCTCGCGTTGTTCGGGGTGGCGGCGCTGGCGGGGGCGTTCGGGTCGCGGTTGGTGTGGCGGCAGATGGGGCTGGTGGTGGAGCCGCTGCGGGACGCGCTGGTGACGGCCGTGGTGCGCGGCGTGCTCCACGACCCCGACCCGCCGCGGAACGCGGCCGACGCGAGTGGCGTCGCGAGGATCACGCAGCACGTGGAGGTGGTGCGGGACGCCACGGCGGGGCTGCTCGTGCAGGCACGTGCGATGGTCGTGACCACGGCGGCTGCGATCGCGGGGCTGGTGACCGTCGCGGGGCGGCTCGTAGTCCCGGTGGCGGTGCCCGTGGCGGTCGCGATCGCGGCGTTCGCGGCGCTGCTGCCGTCGCTGGCACGCAGGCAGCGGGCGCTGGTGCTCGCCGACGAGCGGACCGCCGAGACCACCGGCGCCGTGCTCGGCGGGTTGCGGGATGTCGTGGCGTGTGGGGCAGAGCCGAGAGCGGCGTTGGCGGTGTACGACGCCGTCGAGAAGCAGGCCGAGGCCGCCGTCGAGGTCGCACATTCCGGGGCGGCGAGGTCGCTGGTGATCTCGTTCGGGGCATTCGTGCCGTTGATCGCGAGCTTGGCGGTCGCACCCGGGCTGGTTGCCAGGGGCGAGCTGACGGCAGGCGCGGCGCTCGGGGCATTGGTCTGTCTGGCGACGACGATGCAACCAGCCCTGCGGGGCCTGGCCGCCGCAGCGGGCACCGTCGTACTCAGGCTGATCGTGGCGCTCAAGCGGCTGGCCGAGACCGCCGAGGTTCCCCCGCAGAAACCCGAAACCGAAGTAGCCCACAGCACAGACCTGAACGTTCGCGGCCTCACCTTCCGCTGGGGCGCCGCACCCGAACCCGTCGTGCGTGGACTGGACCTCGACCTGCGGCCCGGCGACCACCTCGCCGTCGTCGGCCCGAGCGGGATCGGCAAGTCGACCCTCGCCGGGCTGCTCACAGGACTGCTCACGCCCCAGGCCGGGCAGGTGCTGCTCGGCGGCGTACCCGTCGGCGAAGCCGCCAACCGGCACGAGCTCATCGCCCTCATCCCGCAGCAGGCCTACGTCTTCGCGGGCACACTGCGCGACAACCTCGGCCTCTTCGCTCCCACCGCGTCGGACGAGCACCTCCGCAACGCGGCCCAAGCCGTCGGCGCCGAAGAGCTGCTCACCCGCCTCGGCGGCCTCGACGCCGTGCTCGGCCACGAAGCCGAAGGCCTCTCTGGCGGCGAAGCCCAGCTCATCGCCCTCGCCCGCGTCCACGCGAGCGCGGCGCGCATCGTCGTCCTCGACGAAGCCAACTCCACTTTGGATCCCGCCGCCGAGGCCCGCGCCGAGCGCGCCTTCACCGACCGCGGCGGCACGCTGGTCGTGATCGCGCACCGCCTGTCGTCCGCCGTGCGGGCGCGCCACGTGCTCGTGCTTGACGGGCACGACACCCTGCTCGGCAACCACGCCGAACTGCTGGTCCGCTCAAGGCGATACGCGGCACTGATGCAGGCGTGGCTGCCCGCCGAACCAATCCGGACAGGACCCTGACCGGCCCTGCGCGCGGAACATTCGAACACAGCCACTCGCCCTGTCGACAAATCAATTCGGCGACTATCCGGCCAGTGGGATTCACCACCCTCCCCCGGATGTGTTATTCACCCGTTCAGCTCAGCACACGTCCAAGAGGTCGCCCGCTGGGGTCATTACCACCGGAAACTCCGGTAATCGACTCCTCACGCCACGTGATGGGTCACGGTGGGCCACTCATCGGCAAGTAGTCGGTTTCGACGGTGCGGACGACCGTCACCTGGACTTGTTGCGCGTTCGTGCTTCGCGCATCGGCTCAATGCCTCCCGCCTCCAGTTGGCGGACAGACAAGCGAGCCGTCGATAGATTAGACGGAGGTATACCGCGCCGCTACGTCTGACGGGGCGATCCGGACACGGAACAGGTCGGCGACGGCGTCGAGCCGGTCGGTGACCAGGCCGTATTCGCCGGCCACCTGATCGAGGAACTCGCGAGGACTCCTCGACCCGACGGTCTCGCCGAGGACCCGCACCACGTATTCACCCGTGGTGTCGAAGGCGAGCGAGAATTCGACAGGAGTTGTGTCGTCCGCAACGTTCGGGGGGAATTCAGGCGGTGTCGTCAGGCTCTTTTCTCCCTGGCTGCCCAGCAGGCCCTTCGGACCCGCCTGATGGCGCGCATGATGATGGCATCGGCCCCGTAACGCGTCCAGCCGCCAACCGGGCTGCGCGCCGGGCGCCGGCTCGAGTGTGCGCGCCCGCGTACTCGCAGCACGGCTTCGTGTCGATGCGTTGTTCAGGTGAACTCTTTGCTCTCGCAAGCACACTCAGGCACAGCTTTTCGGGTCCGTTTTTTACCATGAACCGGGCCATCATGGTGCCACTGATCGGGCGCTCGACCTGGTTCGTCGGCATCTCGAACAACGACGCGCTGACGGCGAAAGCGCAGCGGCTGGCCGCGGCGCTTTGGCTTGGCGGACAAGGCTTTCTTCCACTCGGTCGGGGACACCGAGTACCGGACGCTCGGGGCGTGGCCGGACGCCGCGTTCGCGGCCATCACCTACCAGGAGTCGGTGGTCCACCTACCGGACAAACAAGCCTTCTTCAACGCCGCGTTCCGGGTGCTGCGCCCGGGCGGCACCCTGGCCGCCGTGGACTGGATCCAGCGCCCGTGGGGCGAACACCGCAGCCCCGAGCAGATCGAGGCGGTGATGGCCGAGGTCAACCGCGGCTTCTGCATCCCGCACCACGCCACCGTCGAGCAGTACCGGGACATGCTGGTCTCCACCGGGTTCGACGTGCGCGAAGCGGTGGACCTCTTCCCGTCCGGCCTTTGCTGGGGCTCGACGCCCGAGGAGGAGCGGGACAAGTGGCTCACCTACGAAGGTGAGCGCAACGATCTCTTCCACGACTCGAAGATCGCGCTCGACGCGGCCCGGGCCGCCGGCGTGTTCTCCGTGGCCAAGCTGGTCGCGACCAAGCCGGCCTAGCGTCTGCCCCTTGGGTGGTAGGGCTTTGCCCGGTCTCGCGCTCGGTGCGGAGCGACCACGTGCCGGACAAAGCCCTACCGCTGGACGCCTATTCGACCGCTTCGATCCGCCGTCCGGTCGAGTCGGGCGCGGCCAGGGAGAGCACCGCAGCCGCGACCGGGCCGACGATGCCGAACGCCAGGGCGAGCGGAACGGTGCCCGCGATCGACAACGCGATGAGCGGGAACAGGCCCGCGCCCAACCCGCGACCGGCGTAGTAGCTGAGGTTCGAGCCGGTAGAGCGCACGCGCGTGGGGAAGAACTCGGCCATCCACACGCCGAGCACACCGAAGCCGCTGGCGCCCGCGGCGCACAGCATCAGCGCCCAGAACGTGGGCGCGCCCCAGAAGTTCGAGCCGATCTTCGCGTTGTGGCCCACCACGAGGATGAGGAACCAGGCGAAGCCGATCACGCCAAACGCACCGGCTGCGAACATCGCCCACTTGCGCTTGATCACGTCGGACAGCATGCCGGCCATGGGGTAGGTGACGGCCGTGACGATGAGGTTCAGCAGCACGATCAGGCTGGCCGTGCCGAGCGGCACCTTCTCCACCTTGATCAGGAACGTCGACAGATACGAGATCATCGAGTTCGTGGTCAGGAACAGAGCCGTCGCGATGCCCATGAACAGGATGGTGCCGCCGGCGTAGCCCTTGCGGAACAGGTCGACGATCGGCACCTTGGTGCGCCGCATGTCCTCGGGCACGCGACCCTCGCGCAGCTCGCGCTGGTAAGTCCGCCACTGCTCCGACTCCGGCAGCATGATCGCCGACAGCACACCGATGAGCAGCGTCGCGGCGCCGATGATGATGTAGCCCGCGCGCCAGCCCGACGCGGTGCCGAACTGGACGATGCAGAAGTAGATGACGCCTTCGGTCACGATCTGCCCGACGATGTACATCGACTGGATCGAGCCGCCCATCAGGCCGCGCTTGCTCGTCTTCCACGCCTCGGCGAACATCGAGTACGACAGGCCGAAGAGCCCGCCCATGCCGACCCCGGCGAGCAGCCGCGTGAGCAGGAACAGTGCGTAGTTGGGCGCGAGCCCGCCGAGCAGCGCGGCGATGCCGAACACGACCACCGAACCGGTGTAGGTCCAGCGGCGGCCGTAGAGGTCGCCGAGCCAGCCGACGAGAATGCCGCCGGCGATCGAGGCGAAGCCCTGCAGCGTCGCCACCTGCACGATCTGGATGGTGCTCACGTGGAGGCTTTCCGACAGGTACGCGAGCGGATAGCCGACGAGGTTCAGCTCCGCGCCGTCGAACAGGGTGCCCAGGAAGGCGAAGATCAGGATGCGTGCGGTGGCCGGGCGCAAGCCGGTGCCACCGCCGGTCGGCGCGTTGATGCGAACGGTCGACATTCGGGGCCTTTCACGGGGAAGGGATCAGGCGGTCAGTCGGGAAGCTGCTGACCGCGGGTTTCGGGGCAGAACGGGGCGACGACGAGGCCGAGGATGTAGATGAGCCCGACGACGGTGGCAGCCACGCCGTATCCGCCGAGCTGCGAGATGATCGCGCCCGCGGTGAGCGGACCGAGGAACGCGACGAAGCGCGCGGCGTTGAAGACGAACGCGGCACCGGTCGCGCGCAGGTGCGTCGGGTAGAACTCGGGCAGCCACACCGGCATCCAGGTGTATTGGCCGAGGGTGAAGAAGCCGTTGATCACCAGCACGATCACGATCAGGCCGAGGCTGTGCGTCCACAGGAACAGCACGGGTGTGAGGACCAGCGACGCACCGAAGAACAGCAGCACCGCGGGTTTTCGGCCGTAACGGTCGGCGATGAAGCCGAACGAGATGTACCCGGCGATGGCGCCCGCGTTGTAGATCATCCCGGCCGCACTGGCCCACGACTGGCCCGAAGCACCGTTGCTGGCCGCGACTGAAGCGACGTACGCGGGCACCCAGGTGGAGATGCCCCACCAGCCGAGCGTGGTGACCAGGGACATGAGCGACCCGAGGATGGTCAGCTTGCGCAGCTTGGGGTCGATCATGATCTGGCGCAACGTGAGCCGCGTGAACGACTGCTCGTGCTCGGTGAGCTGCTGGTCCTTGCGTTCCTTGAGCTCCTTGCGCCGCTTGTGCGCACTCTTCCAGTTCTCGGACTCCGGCACGGACTTGCGCAGCCACAGCGCGAACAGCGCCGGCAGCACGCCGATCAGGAACATGTAGCGCCACGAGTCCGCGCCCAGCGGTGCGATGAACAGCCAGCATGCCGACGCGATGAAGAAGCCCAGCCCGAGGCCACACTGCATGAGACCCGCGGCCTTGGCCCGCGCGTTGGCCGGCCAGGTCTCGGCGACCAGCGACGTGCCCGTGCCCCATTCCGAACCGAGCGCGAAGCCGGTGATGAAGCGCAGCACGAGGAACGACGCCCAAGACCACGAGGCCGCGGTGAGGCCGGTGAACGTCGCGTACAGGACCATCGACGTCAGCAGCGCCCGGCGCCGGCCGAAGTAGTCGGCGAAGACACCGCCGAGGATGCCGCCGAAGCCCCAGCCCAGGAGCGTCACGGCGATCGTGGCGCCGGTCAGGAAGGCGACCTGGCTCGCGGGCGCGCCGGGGTCGAGCCGCTTGAGCACCACCGCCGCCGTGAGGATCAGGGCGTAGGTCTCGAAGCCGTCGAACAGCCAGCCGAGGTTGGCTGCGATCAGTGACCGCCACTGGGTGCGGGTCAGGGTTTTGGTCCACGAGGTGGACTTGACGGCGACGTCGCTCACGGCCATCTCCTTTCCGGGCCGCCATGGGCCGGACCGAGATTCAAATACGGGACAGGTTGTCCTCTATTGAGGACATTGAGTCCCGCATGCGGCACATTAAGCGAGCCGGTCGACAGCGGTCAAGAAACGCGCAATCAGGGAAGATCGGGACACTTCCGCAGATGCGGAACTATTCGCCGGTTTTGACCGCGCCGCCGGTACGATCTGTGATCCTGAGCCCGCATTCGCGGATCAGCGGGCCATGTTGATCCACAGTGGACTCGTTCAGCTCCGAAGAGAACGCGAGCGTGCAGACGACCATCGACACGCGGCGCTGAGCGTCGAACACCGGCGCCGCCAACCCGGACTGACCGAGGTCGAACTCCCTGATGCTGACGCTGTAGCCGCGCTCACGCGTGGCGGCCATCTCCTCACGCAGCGCGGCCCGCGTGGTGATGGTTTCAGTCGTGAAGCTCTCCAGCCCGTAACGGTCCGCGAGCCGCTCGACGTTCGCCGGGTCCTCCCACGCGTAGAACGCGCGCATGATCGCGGGCGCGGAGAAGGGGAACGTGTCGCCGATGCCGACGGTGATCCGCACCCCCTTGCCCCGGTCACCCTTGGCCAGCACGGAGTACTCGGCGGCACCGTGGCGCTGCACCGCGAAGACGATGAAGCCCGTGCGCTGGCTCAGCGCATCGAGCTCCTGCTGCACGATGTCGGTCATCCAGTCCTCGGACACGCGGGCCATCGACAGCAGCCGCGGCCCCAGTGACCAGCCGCCGCGGTCGCCGCGCGTTGCGGTCCAGCCGGCCCGCTGCAGCGTGCCGAGGATGTTGTACGCCGTACTGCGGTTGAGCCCGAGCTCCTCGATCAGCGCCCCGGAGGACACCGGCTCCGGCCAATCGCGGGCAATCCGCTCCAGGAGCCGCACCGCGTTCAGCACCGCCGGAACGTCGCTCATGATCCGTCACCCCTCGCCATTCTGCTTCAGCGCACGGTAGCCGAGCCCTTTCCGGACTCGCCAGGACCGTGTTAACGTCCTGTAGAGCAGACACTAAGTCCTCTATGGTGGTCATATGAAGCTAGGATCCTCCTTTGTCGTCCCCGCGGACCACAAACGCGTTTTCGCCCATTTCCTCGACCCGGACACGATGCGGGTCGCCATCCCCGGCGCCGCGGAGCTCGTCCGTTCGGACAGCACGCATTACCGCGGCAAGCTGGTCAACGAGATCGCGCACGTGAAGTTCAGCGCCGGGTTCTCCGCCGAGATCACGGAGCTGACCGAGCCCGAGGAGGTCAAGGCCCTCCTGAAGGGCGAGGACCACAAGCTCGGCAGCTCGATCAAGATCGACGCCCGGCTGGGCGTGCAGCCCGACGGCGAGTCTTCGTCCAAAGTGGAGTACAGCCTCGACGTCGCGATCTGGGGCAAGATCGGGCGCATGGGCGAGTCGATCGTCCGGCGTCGCTCGCAGGAGGTGGAGCGGGAGTTCGTGGCCGCGTTCGCCGAGATCTGCGCCGCGGGCCCGCCCGGACCGGACAACCCCGGGCTTGCGAGCGTGATCGCCAAGCGGGAAGGCCCCAAGAAGCGGGTCTCCGAGACGCCGGCCGGTGCCGCCGCGCCCGCGAAGGAATCGTGGTGGCGCCGCCTGCTCGCGAAGCTGTTCGGCGGCAAGAAATGACCGCCTACCACTACCCCACCACGCTCGACGAGACCTGCGCGCTCCTCGACGACGGTGAGGACACGATGGTCTACGGCGGCGGCACGGCCGTGCAGATCCTGCTCAAGCAGGGTGTGCTGTTCGCCACGGACCTGGTCGACATCGGCGGCGTGCCGGGCCTGGACGAGATCACCGAGACGTCGAAGGGGCTGCGGGTCGGCCCACTGGTCACGTTGCGGCGCATGGAAACCAGTCCGATCGTCCGCCGGGTCGCCCCGCTCGCGGCCGAGGTCTACAGCCGCGTGGCCAACCCGCGTGTGCGCAACACCGCGAGCGTCGGCGGCAACATCGCCCACGGCGACTACCGGCTCGACCCGCCGACGGCGTTGATGGTGCTCGACGCGACCGTGGAGCTCACCTCGCGCCGCGGTTCGCGCAAGGTGCCGGCGCGCGAGTTCTTCGTCGACTTCCAGCAGACCGCGCTGGAGCACGGCGAGCTCGTGTCGGCGATCGAGATCCCCAGCCAGCCCGAGTCCGCGGGCGCGCACTTCGCGAAGCTCTCCAGCCTCGCGGCCAACGACTGGCCCGCGGCTTCGGCGGCGGCGCTCGTGGTGGAGCGCTCTCGTGGCAAGCGCGACGTCCGGCTCGGCCTCGGCGCGTTGAGCCACGTGCCGGTGTTCCTGCAGTTCGAAGCGTCGGCCGATACCTCCGTGGACGACGTCGTCGGCGCCGCGAAGGAAGCCGCGACACCCCTGCTCGACCCGATTCCCGACGTGCGCGGGAGTTCCGACTACAAGCGGCGCCTCGGCCTCGTGGCCGTCGAAGAAGCCGTCCGCAACTCCTGGAAGGGGGGCAGCGATGACCACCGTCGAGTCTCGATCTTCGGTCGCCGCCGTCGGTGAGCGCTGGGCGCGCGTCGACGGCCGGGCCAAGGTCCGCGGCGAGCTGCGCTATGCGGCCGACCAGCCGGTGCGGCCGTGCCTCGACGTCGCCCTGCACCGCAGCACCCGCCCGCACGCGAAGATCACCGCCATCGACACGAGCCGCGCGCTCGCGGCCGAGGGCGTGGTCGCCGTGGTGACCGGCGCGGACCTGTACGCGGAGTTCGGTGACCGGCTCATGACCGGCCCGGCGTTCTCCGACCAGCCGTGCCTCGCCTACGGCAAGGTGCGCTACGTCGGCGAACCGATCGTCGCGGTGATCGCCCACGGCGCCAAGCAGGCGCGGGAGGCGGCCGAGCTGATCGAGGTCTCCTACGACGAGCTCGAGCCGGTGCATGACGTCGACAAGGCCGTGCAGGGAGCGCCGTTCGTCCACGACGAGCTGCGGCCGTCGATCGTCTTCGGCGACCTGAAGCACCTGCGCGGCAAGCGCGACACGAACGTGAACTACGAGTACAACCTGCGCAAGGGCGACCCGTCGAGCGTCAGCGGCACCACCGTGTCGTACGACTTCTGGTGCCCGCCGACGCACCACGTGCCGATCGAGCTGCCGTACGCGGCCGCGTGGTGCGAGGGCGAGCGGCTGGAGCTGCTGGCCACCACACAGACGCCGTCGTACGTGCGGCAGTCGCTGGCCGACCTGCTGGACCTGCCGCTGAACCGCGTCCGCGTGCGCACCGCGCCCCTGGGCGGGAGCTTCGGCGCGAAGATGTACGACCGGCTGGAACCGCTGGTGGCGGCGCTGGCGTGGACGCAGAAGATGGCCGTGAAGATCACGGCGACCCGCGAAGAGGCGTTCCTCCTCACCACCCGCCACGGTTGCGCGGTGGCGGGCAGCATGACGGCGGACGAGAACGGCATGATCGTGGCGTCCACTTCGGACGTCCGCTACGACACCGGCGCGTACGCCGACGTCGGCCCGCGCATCACCGCGAAGTCGGGCCTCGTCGCGCCGGGTCCGTACAAGATCGAAAACGTGCGCGTGCGCTCCCGGTGTGTGTACACGAACAAGCCGTCGGCCGGGCCGTTCCGCGGGTTCGGCGTGCCGCAGGTGACGTGGGCGCACGAGTCGCTGGCCGACGAGCTCGCGCGGCAGCTCGGCGAGGACCCGGTGGAGTTCCGCCGCCGCAACATGCTGCGCGAAGGCGACGTCGCACCGGTCGGCACACCGATGCACAGCGCCGACTTCCTCGGCAGCCTCGACGCCGTGACCGAGGCGATCGGGTGGGGCACGCCGTTCGTGAAGCAGGAGGGCACGCTGGTGCGCGGCCGCGGCGTCGCGGTCGGCGTGAAGGCCGTGCTCACGCCCACGATCTCCAACGCCGTGGTGCAGCTCAACCAGGACGGTTCGGCGTCGCTGCTGATCAGCACCATCGACATGGGCCAGGGCAGCGACACGATCATGGCGCAGATCGCGGCCGAGGTGCTGTGCCTCGGCGAGGGCGACGTGCGCGTGGTCCAGGCCGACACCGACGTGACGCCCTACGACACGATCACCGCCGGCAGCCGCTCGACCTACCACACCGGCAACGCCGTGCGCCTGGCCGCGGAGAACATGCGCGACAAGCTCGTGGAGCTCGCGGCGGAGCGCTTCGGCGTGGCGGCGACGGACATCAAGCTCACGTCCGACGGTCTCGTCAGCGCGCAGACACAGGAGACCGTCTCCGTGTCGGAGCTGCTGCACGGGCACTTCGGGGCGCGCGGCACGACGCTGACGGCGGAGGCGAACTTCACCACGTCGTGGCAGCCGTACGACCACGAGAACGGCCTGTCGCCGCAGGTCACCGAGCACTGGTTCGCCGGTGCGGCCGCGGTGCAGCTCACCGTGGACACGGCTACCGGGCGCGTGCACATCGAACACCTGGCCGTGGCCGGCGACGTGGGCCACGCGATCAACCCCGCGATGGTGGAGCAGCAGCTTTCCGGCGCGGCGATCATGGGCATCGGGCACGCGCTGTTCGACCAGATGGTGTTCGACGAGGGCCAGATCTTGAACGGCACGCTGCTGGACTACCAGCTGCCGTCCATCAAGGACATGCCGGACAAGCTCACGCCGATCATCATCGAGAGTCCACATCGGACGGGCCCGTTCGGCGCCAAGGGCGTCGGCGAGACCACCATCATCCCGCTCGCGCCGGCCATCGCCAACGCCGTGCGCGACGCGACCGGCGTGCGCATCACGCAGCTGCCGCTGACGCCGGAACGCATTCTGACCGCGCTGGAGGAACAGTCGTGAGGGAGATCGAGCTGAAGGTCAACGGCCTGCGCCGCAAGCTGGGCGTGGCCGACGACGAGCTGCTGCTCGACGTGCTGCGCCGCGAGTTCGGCGCCACGAGCGTGCGCGAAGGCTGCGGCGTCGGCGCGTGCGGCGCCTGCACGGCACTGGTCGGCGGCAAGAGCGTGTCGACGTGTCTCTCGCGGGCCGCGCGCTTCGACGGTGCGGAGATCACCACCGCCGACGGCCTGCCGGCCGACGACGAGGTGGTGGACGAGTTCGTCGCCAACCGAGCGATGCAGTGCGGCTACTGCATTCCCGGGTTCGTGATGATGGCCCACGAGCTGCTGGGCGAGAACCCGCAACCGACCGACGAAGAGGTCGTGGAGCACTTGGAGGGCAACATCTGCCGCTGCGGCACGTACTCCGAGATCCACGCCGCGATCAAGGCCGCGGCCGCGCGCCGGGCCGCCAGGAACGAGAGGGCCACCGCGTGAACGTCGAAACCCCGCAGGGCATGCTGCACGTCCACCGGACGGGCTCGGCCGGCCGGCCGCTGCTGCTCCTGCACCCGCTCGCGCTGTCCGGAGCGGTCTGGGACCCGGTGGCGCGGTTCTTCGAGGACAAGGCTCAGGTCCTGGCGCTGGACGCACGGGGCCACGGTGAGTCCACTTGGGATGGTGCCGACTTCACCGTGGACGACATGGCGGCGGACGCGGCGGCGGTGCTCGCTGCCGCGGACGCCGGCCCCGCCGACGTCGTGGGCCTGTCCATGGGCGCCAGCACCGCGCTGGCCCTCGCGGCGACCCGGCCGGAGCTGGTGCACCGGCTGGTCCTCGCCGACGGCACGGCTTACTACGGCGACGACGCGGTGCCCGTCTGGGCGGAGCGAGCCGAGCGGGCGACGACGGTGCCCCGGGACAAGCAGCTCGACTTCCAGCGTGACCGGTGGTTCGCCGAGCCGTTCCGCACCGGCCACCCGGACGAGGTCGAGCGCGTCTGCGAGATCTTCCTCAAGACCGACTCGGCCGCCCACGGCGCGGCCTGCCGCGCACTCGGCGGCCTGGACGCACGCACCCGCCTCGGTGACGTGACGGCTCCGACGCTCGTGGTCGTCGGTGAGGAGGACTACGCGACTCCGCCCGCGATGTCCGAGGCACTGGCCGCGGGCATCGCCAACGCCGAGCTGCGCGTCCTGGAGAAGACCCGGCACCTCAGCCTCCTGGAGCGACCGGACCTGTGGCCCTCGCTGGCCTCGTTCTTCGGCGGCACGCAGTGACGGACGAACCCCTCCTCAGCCTCCGCACCCATCTCGACGCCATCGCGGGCTACGGGGAGCTGCGCGACGTGAAGGGCGCCGACTGGGACCTCGAGCTGGGCGGCATCGCCGAGCTGAGCTACCGGATGGACCCACCGCCCGCGTTGCTGTTCGACGACATCAAGGGTTACGGGAGCGGCCTGCGCGTGTTGACGGGCAGCACGGGTTCGCCACGCCGGCTGGGCCGCACCCTGCGGCTCGGCGAGGACCTCGACTCCGTCGGCGTGGTGGACGCGCTGCGCGGCAAGCCTTCCCAGTGGTCGGCCACGGCGCGGGACTTCCCCGTGCTGCCGGTGACGGACGCGCCGCTGCTGGCCAACTCCGTGCCCGGCTCCGAGGTCAACCTCCTCGACTTCCCCGTCCCCCGCTGGCACGCGGACGACGGCGGCCGCTTCATCGGCACCGGCTGCTTCGTGGTGACGTCCAACCCGGAAACCGGCGTCCACAACGGCGGCTGCTACCGCATGGAGGTCCAGGACGACGGCCGCGGCGTCACCGTCGCCATGGTCCCGGGCAAACACGGCGACCAGAACGTGCGAGCGTGGTTCGAAAAGGAAGGCCGGGCGCCGGTCACGGTGTCGTTCGGACACGACCCGCTGCTGCTCGTGCTCGGCGGCACGGAGGTGCCGGGCGGGGTTTCGGAGCTGGAGTACGCGGGCGCCGTCCTCGGCTCCCGCGTGCCGGTCGTGCTCGGCCCTGACACCGGCCTCCCCATCCCCGCGGGCAGCGAGATCGCCATCGAGGGCTGGCTGCGGCCGGACCACCAGCGGGACGAAGGCCCGTTCGGCGAGTGGACCGGGTACTACTCCGGCAAGCGCCGGCCGAACCTGGCCATCGACATCACGCGCATGTACTACCGCGACAACCCGATCCTGCTCGGCGCCCCGCCCGGGAAACCGCCGCACGACTACTCGTACATGCGCACCGTGATGAAGTCCGCGATGATCCACGACGAGCTCGCCGCCACCGGCGTGCCTGGTGTGGTGAAGGCGTGGGCGCACGAATCGGGCGGCGGGCGGCTGTTCATCGCCGTTTCGCTGCAGCAGCGCTACCCCGGACACGCGCGGCAGGTCGCGTACCTCGCCGCCCAGTGCCCCGCCGCGGCGTACATGAACCGCTACGTGGTCGTCGTGGACGACGACGTCGACCCCGCCGACCCGGACGAGGTCATCTGGGCCATGTCCACCCGCAGCGACCCCTCGCGCGACATCGAGATCATGAAGCAGACGTGGGGCAGCAAGCTCGACCCGCTGTACGTGGACGGTTCTCCCGCCTACAACAGCCGGGCCATCATCGACGCCTGCCGCCCCTTCGAACGGCTCGCTTCGTTCCCGAAGGTGGCTTCGAGTGATCCCGCGTTCTTGAGCTCGCTGGCCACGAAATGGAGCGACGTGCTGGATCAGAAGCCAGGGAACAGCTGACGGAGGCCATCGAGGGTGGTGTTGCCGGTGGTCTGGAGGCCGTCCTCCGGGCGGTTGCGTCCGTAGAAGAGCCGGAGGACGGCCTCTCGGCCGCCGGTGAGCTGCGCTTCGCTGGGGTTTTCGGCTTTGCTTCCAGTGAGGTGCAGTTCGCTCTCGGTGATCTCCAGGCTGCCGCCCGGCACGGTGACCGTGCGCGGTGCGAGCCGCTTTCGGGTGTCGGCGTCGTGGAACCGGCTGACGATGAGGTCGATCCGCTGCCACAAAAGCTCGCTCTCGCGCACCGCCGCCGCTCGGTCCAGGACCACCTCGATGTCCCAGCCGTGAAGCGCCTGCTCCGACAACCGGTATCCCGCATACTCGCTCAGGCTCAGCGGACCGGCGAAGTACGGGACGGTGATGGTCTCGCCGACCGTGGCCAGCACGTCGCGGTGGGTCTGATCGGCTTCGAACCACGCTTCCCGCTGCTCAGGCCCCGCCATCGCGTCCCACTTCGCCCACACCGGCTTCGCGTCGTCCCCGGTCGGCGGCGTCTGATCCCCGTCCGCACCTCGGCGCACGAGCGTCGTGCAGATCTCCGCCGCACTCCCCAGGTGCGACAGCACCTGCGCGACGCTCCACCCGTCGGGCCTCCCGAACGCGGGCAGCGCGAGCTTCTCCTCAGGCAGTTCCTGAACGATCTTCCGCAGCCCCACGGACGTCGAATCGAGGGCGGCAAGCCAGCTGTTGGTCATACCCGTAGCCAACCGCCACCGGGCCGCCGATGGTCCCACCGCACCCCACGCGTCGCTGAGAGTGGTCATAAGCCGGACTTGGGTCCGAACCTCACACCATGAGGTAGCGCTTGGCCCAGGTGGCGAGGATGTCCGCGGCGAACGCGGCGTCCGCGCGGCCCGTGAGCAAGTGATCGGCACCGTCGAGCGCGACGAACGACTTCGGGTGCCGCGCGGTGTCGAAGATGACGCGGGCGTTCTCCACGCTCACCTCGGCGTCGACCGGCGAGTGCAGCACCAGCAACGCCGCCTTCAGCCCGCGGATCCGCTCGGCCTGCGGCTGCGCCGCGATATCCTCCAGGAATTGCTTCTTGATGCGGAACTTCCGCCCGGCCAGCACGACCTCGGCCTCACCCTGCCGCTCGATCTCCTCGCGACGGTCACCAAGCAGCTTCGCCACGTGCTGCGGATCCGCCGGCGCGGCGATCGTCGCCACGGCCCGCACCTCGGGCACCGCATGCCTCGCCGCCAGCACGGCCGCCCCGCCGAGCGAGTGCCCGACCAGCAGCTGCGGTGCCTCGTACTCTTCGCGCAGGTGGTTCGCGGCCGCGACGAGGTCGCCGACGTTCGAGCTGAAGTCCGTGTTGGCGAACTCGCCCTCCGACTCGCCGAGCCCGGTGAAGTCGAACCGCAGCACAGCCACCCCGAACGCTGTGAGCCCCCGCGCGACCCGCGTCGCCGCGAGCACGTCCTTGTTGCACGTGAAGCAGTGCGCGAACAGCGCGTACGCCTTCGGCTTCCCCTCCGGCAACTCCAGTCGAGCCGCCAGCTGCGTGCCATGCGACCCGGCGAACTCGAACCTCGTCACGTGCTCTCCTCCAGAACTCACCCGGAGTCGATCAGATCACGCAGGCCACCACCGAGTCGACCAGCCGTGTCCCGAAGTACAGCGAAAACTGTCCATCAGCCGCACTTCACGGAGGCGTCCAGCAACGCGACGTACGTGACCTTCGCGCCTTCGGCCGTGAAGTCGTACGTCCACGTCGGGTGCCCCGGCACGACCACCCCGAAATGCCCCTCGGGCGTCGGCTTCAGGCCCTTCACGTCATACAGCCGGTGCAGATCGGCGAGCGCCGTGCCCGCACCGGCCCCCTCCGGTGTCTTGACCTGCGGCGGAGCGACAACCGACCGCAGCTTCTCACCGGAGAAGACGGCGCCGCCGCTCGCCGCGAGGTCGGCCGCGCGCTCCTCGCGCAGCTCGGTGACGACGACGGTGGCCGCCGCGGCTTGCGCGCTCAGCTTGGCCGCCGCGGCCGACTGAGCGGCTGACTTCGCGTAGTCAGCCGCCGAACCGTGCATCCCCGGATCCAGCACGTGCGCGTCGGCGTCCTGGGCCTTCCGGTTCAGGTCGTCGGCCTTGGCAACGGCCCGCCGCTCGGCTTCGAGCGCGCCCGGCTCGGGCGCCGGCCAGCCCGCGAACGAGTACGACCTGCAGCCGTCGAAGCCCGACATCGGCTCGGCCGCGAGCGTGGTGCCCGTGGCCGCCTTGGTGACGCCCGGCGCGAGGCCGCGCAAGCCATCGGGCCCCAGCACCTCGGGCCCGGGTGCGCTCGCCTGCGGCCCGGAGCTGCACGCCGCCAACACCACGAGCAGCACAGCACCGATCACGACAATCCGCATGAATTTTCCCCCTCTTTCCGGGTCGGAAAACTACCCGAACCGAATCAAGAAGGCACCCACGTTTCAGGCGAACACGTGCTCCGCCACCGCGTCGAGCTGGCGTGCCGCCGAGCCGAGGAGCTGGCGGCGCGCGCGGGTGTGCTTGAGGTGGACGTGCGCCGGGTGTTCCCAGGTGAAGCCGATACCGCCGTGGGCCTGGAGGGAGTCGCGCGTGGCGGCGTCGGCGGCATCGCTCGCGGCGACCACGGCGGTGCGCGCCGCGGGCAGGGCCTCGACACCGGCGTCCACGGTGGACGCGGCCCACTCAACCAGCAACCGGGCTGCGTCGAGCTGCACGAACCGGTCGGCGAGCAGGTGCTTGAGCGCCTGGAACGACCCGATCGTCCGCCCGAACTGACGGCGTTGCTTCGCGTACTCCACCGCCCCCTCGAGCGCCCGCTGCCCCGTACCGACCAACTCGGCCGCGAGCACGGTGAGCACCCGGGCCGACACCTCGGCCGAAGGCAGCTCGACAACCGGCACCCCGGAAAGCGCCACCACCGCAGCCGGCTCGATCACGTCGAACGCGCCCACCGACTCCCGCCGCACGCCGGCCGCCTCCAGATCGATCCGCACGAACCGACCCTCGACCGCCGCCACGAGCACATCCGCGTCGAGCCCGAACGGCACCGCCCGCAGCACGCCGTCCACAGTGGACCCGCTCAGCCGCAACGGCGAACGATGCCCGGGAAACACGGGGAACGTCTCCCACGCCGCCACCGCCACGGCCGAACCATCCACAAAGTTGTCCACACTGTGCACAGAACTCAGCGCGGCCACCGCGGAAACCGCCGCGGCGAACGGGAGCCGCGGCAACGCGGTCCCGACTTCCCCGGCCACCACACACAGTTCCCGCAAACCACCGCCGGACCCGCCGCGCTCCTCGGGCACGCCCAACCCGAGCAGCCCGGCGTCGGCGAAGGTCTTCCACAGGGCTCCGTCGAGGCCCGCGTCCACCGCTTCCCACGCCGGCGGCAGCGGCGCCGTGCGCGCGGCGTCGGCCAACATCCGCCGCACCGCCGCGGCGAGCTCGCGCTGTTCGTCCGTCGTCGCGTAACCCATCACGCCTCCTCGAAGAACCGGGCCCGCATCGAAGCATTGACTATCGAGTCTATCTACGCAACTGTTGAGGTCAGGACGGAGTTGTCACCCAGGTAGGAGGCCGCGTGGGAAGCTTTCGCGAGCAGGTCCGCGAGTTCGTCGCCGCCCTCGTGCCGCCCGGCTGGCGCGGCATCGGCGGCCTCGAGGGCGACGCCTACGCCGAGTTCCGCGCCCGGGCCCGCGCGGGGCTGGCGGAGCGCGGCTGGGTCGCGCCCGCGTGGCCCATCGAATACGGCGGCGCCGGCCTCAGTCCCGCAGAACTCGTGGTGCTGGTGGAAGAGCTGTCCACAGCCGGGATCCCGTTCGGCTCCGACAACGACGCGTTCGGCATCGGCATGCTCGGCAACACCATGCTCCGCTGGGCGAAACCCGAGCTGCTCCAGCAGTTCCTGCCGCGCATCGTCTCCGGCGAGTACGTGTTCGCCCAGGGCTTCTCCGAGCCCGGCGCCGGGTCCGACCTCGCGTCGCTCGCCCTGCGCGCCGAGCCCGACGGCGACCGGTGGCGGCTCAACGGCCAGAAGCTGTGGTCCTCGGGCGCACACCTGGCCAACTGGATGTTCGTGCTCGCCCGCACCGACGCCGAAGCCGCGCCGCACAAAGGGATCAGCATGCTGCTGGTCCCGCTCGACCAGCCCGGCGTGGAAATCCGGCCGATCCGCAGCATCACCGGCGGCACCGACTTCAACGAGGTGTTTTTCACCGACGCCACCACCGACCGAGAGCTCGTGGTCGGCGACGTCGACCGCGGCTGGGCCGTCGCGATGACCTTGCTCGGCTTCGAGCGCGGTGAAACCGCGCTGCACGCCCCGATCCGCTTCCGCGCCGAGCTCGACCGGCTGGTCGACCTGGTCCGGGAGCGCGGCCTGGACACCGATCCGGACGTCCGCCGGCGCGTCGCGTGGTGCCACGTGCAGGTGGAACAGCTGCGCTGCCACGGCCTCCGCACGGCCGCGCACCTGATCGACGGCGAAGAGCCGGGGCCGCGTGCTGCGGCCTTCAAGCTGCTGTGGAGCGAGTACCATAGCGTGGTCACGGAGCTCGCGCTCGACGTGCTCGGACTCGACGCGCTCACGCCGTCGGGGCGGCCGTCGCCGAACTGGTACCACACCGACGATCCCGGCGCGCCGAACTCGACCGCGTCGTGGACCAGCGTCTACCTCAACTCTCGCGCCGGCACGATCTACGCCGGCTCATCGCAGATCCAGCGCGGCATCGTCGGCGATCTGCTGCTCGGGCTGCCCAAGGAACCGAAGCCCGCGCGCTGAACCAGCGGCCTGCCCAGGAGGAGCGATGGCCATTCGCAGCACGTACCCCGACGTCGTCGTCCCAGACGGATCCCTGCCCGGCCTGCTGCTGGGCTCGCTCACGCCCGAGGAGGCCGCGCACCCCGCGGTCATCGACGCCGGTTCGGGCAAGCGCCTGACCTACGGCGAGCTCGCCGCGGCCGTCGAGCGTCTGGCCGCCGCGCTGGCCGCGCGCGGCATCGGCCTGGGCGACGTCGCCGTGCTCGCCGCGCCCAACTGCGCCGAGTACCCCGTGGTGTTCCACGGCGTGCTGCACTCCGGCGCCGCGGTGTCGCCCGCCAACCCGCTCAACACCCCCGCCGAGCTGGCGCACCAGTTACGTGACGCGGGCGCGCGGATCCTGTTCACCACCTCCACCGGGCTCGGCAACGCGCGCGCCGCCGTGAAAGAAGAAGGCGTACGTGTCGAAGAGATCGTGGTGCTCGACGCGGCCGACGGCGTGCCGTCGCTCGACGACCTGCTCGCCGGCACCGCCGCCGTGCCGCCGGAACCGAAGGCCGACGACCTCGCCGTGCTGCCGTACTCGTCGGGCACCACCGGCTTGCCGAAGGGCGTGCTGCTGACGCACCGGAACGTCGTCGCCAACCTCAACCAGATGCAGGCGCTGATCCAGCTGCGCCCGGGCAAGCGGGCGATCGCGGTGCTGCCGCTGTTCCACATCTACGGCATGAACGGGATCATGAACATCAGCCTGCTCAACCGGGCGACCGTGGTGACCATGCCGAGGTTCGACCTCAAGGGCTTCCTCGCCGCCGTGGCCGAGCACCGCGTGGACCACGTGTTCATCGCGCCGCCGATCGCGCTCGCGCTGGCGAAGGTCCCGTTCGTCACCGACTACGACCTCGGCTGCGTCGAGCTGGTGATGAGCGCCGCCGCGCCGCTCGACGCCGGCATCGCCGAGGAGCTGGCCGCGCGACTGAACGTCACGGTCGTGCAGGGCTACGGCCTCACCGAGACCAGCCCCTGCACCCACGGCATCCCCGCCGACCGGCCCGATGTCGACCGCGGCTCGATCGGGCTGCTGATGCCGAGCGTCGAGGCGCGCGTGGTCGACCCCGTGACCGGCAAGGACGCCGAGCGCGGCGAGCTGTGGGTGCGCGGCCCGAACGTGATGCGCGGCTACCTCAACAACGCCGCCGCCACCGCCGCGACCATCGACTCCGACGGCTACCTGCACACCGGCGACATCGTGACCGTCGACGACGGCGGCGTGTTCCACGTGGTCGACCGGCTCAAGGAACTGATCAAGTACAAGGGTTTCCAGGTGCCGCCGGCCGAGCTGGAGGCGCTGCTGCTGACGCACCCGGGCATCGCCGACGCGGCCGTGATCGGCGTGCCCGACGACGAGGCGGGCGAGGTGCCCAAGGCGTTTGTCGTTCGGCGGTCACCGGAGCTGGACGAGGCCGCGGTGCAGGCATTCGTGGCCGAGCGGGTGGCGCCGTACAAGAAGGTGCGGCAGGTGGAGTTCGTGGACGCCATCCCGAAGTCCGCCGCGGGCAAGATCCTGCGGAAGGTACTGCGGCAGCGGCAGGTCGCTCACCGCTGAGCCCGCAGGCGGTCGCCGAACTCGACACCTCTCCGACGACGACGGACGACGACGCGGGGCAGCCTCGCGCTTGAACAAGACCTCCGCTGTGTCGGAACCGCTGGCAGATCGTCACTGGGGACCCTCGCGACCGTCGCGATGATCACGCTGGTCTTCAGCGTCCGGCAGCCCTAAGCACCTCGACCAGGGATTCACGGAACTGCTCCACGACGCGCGCCGGGCCCGGGCCGAGTCCACCGAGGCGTGGCACGAGCAGCGCGCCGGTTCTCCGGCATGGCCGGAGACATCGCGGCTCAGCGGGCAACCAGGCGCGAAACCGCCGTGGCCAGGGCCGTCCACTGCGAATCCGGCCACAAGGCGGCGTTCCCGGCTTGCGCGATGTTGCCGTACGTCAACGCGAGGACCAGATCGAGCAGCGCCGGAGCCGGCAACGCTGACGACACCTCCCCGAAGCCTGCGCCGCCAGGAGGTCGAGGATGCGGCGGGTGGCGGCGGCGTCGCGGGCCGGAACCTCAGTCATGGGCGTCCACTGAGCAGCTCAGCTTCCCAGCGCATAACGGAGGCTCCTCCGGAATTGTCGGTGCCGGGTGAGAACGTGGGCCGATGGAGATTCCTCAGCACTTCTCACCCGTGGCCGAAGGCACGCGAGAGGCCATCCCCCGGCTGGCCGGTGAGCGCGACACGCTGGTCGCGTTCCTCGACTGGCACCGCGAGACGTTCGCGGTGAAGTGCGCGGGCCTCGAGCAGGACGCCCTGTCGACCAAGGCCGTGTCCTCGTCGGGCCTCTCCCTGCACGGCATCCTGCGCCACCTCGCGGGCGTCGAACGCTGGTGGTTCCAGCAACAATTCGCCGGCGCCGACGTCCCCCTCCTCCACTACTCAGACGACGACCCCAACCAGGACTTCGACTCCCTCGACGGGGACGTCAACGAGGCGATGGCCTTGTGGCGCACGGAGTGCGCGCGCTCGCGGGAGATCGTCGCGGCGGCTTCGTCGCTGGAGGACCGGGGGACGTCGCTGGTGACCGGCGAGCCGTTCACGTTGCGGTGGTTGCTGGTGAACCACATCGCGGAGTACGCCCGGCACAACGGCCACGCCGACCTGCTGCGCGAATCCCTCGACGGCACGGTGGGCCACTGATCCGGTGCGAGGCTTCGCACAGGAGCGCGGTCGCCGCGGGCCCTGCGTGCGATGCTGGGCGGCATGAGCGTCGATCCTGATTCCGGGTTGTTGTCCCCCGTGCGGGCCGGGACACCGGTCGAAGCGGTGACCGGGGACAACGCCGTGGTGGGGGCGATGCTGGCGGCCGAGGCGGCGCTGGCGAGGGCGCAGGCGCGGCTGGGGACCGTGCCGGAGGGGGCGGCGGAGGCGATCACCGCGAAGGCCGCCGAGGTGGCGCGGGAGATCGACGTGGCGACGTTGGCGAAGACGGCGCGCGCGACGGCCAATCCCGTCGTCGGGTTGGTCAAGGAGCTGACGGCAGCGGTGGGCGCCGAGAGCGCCGACTACGTGCACCGCGGGTCGACGAGCCAGGACATCGTCGACACCGCGTTGATGATTGTCGCGAGGAGCGCGCTGGAGCTGCTGCGAGACGACCTGGCGACCACCGCGGCGGCGCTCGCGGACCTGGCTCGTGCGCACCGCGACACCGTGATGCCCGGGCGGACACTCACGGCCCACGCCGTGCCCACGACGTTCGGGCTCAAGGCCGCGGGCTGGCGGCGGTACGTGCTCGACGCGGCCGAGCGGGTGCGCCGCCTCGAGCTGCCCGTGTCGCTGGGTGGTGCGGCCGGGACGCTGGCCGCGTACGTCGAGTACGGCGACGGCACCGAGGACTACGCCGAACGGCTCGTCGAGGCGTTCGCCGAGGAAACCGGCCTGGCCACCACCACGTTGCCCTGGCACGCGAACCGCACGCCCGTCGCGGATCTCGTGGCCGCGCTGGCGCAAACCGCCACGGCGCTGGGCAAGTTCGCGGTCGACGTCCAGGTGCTCACGCGCACCGAGATCAGCGAGGTCGCCGAGCCCACGGGCGGCGGCTCGTCGGCGATGCCGCACAAGCGCAACCCCGTGCTGTCGGCCCTGATCCGCTCGGCGGCGCTGCAGGTGCCGGTGCTCGCGGCGAGCGTGACGCAGTCCGGGCTGGCCGAGGACGAGCGGTCCGCCGGCGTGTGGCAGGCCGAGTGGCAGCTGCTGCGCGAGTGCCTGCGCCTCACGGGCGGGGCGGCGCACACGGCCGTCGAGCTGGCCCGCGGGCTGGTCGTGGACGCGGAGCGGATGCGGGAGGACGTCGGCCTCACGCACGGCCTGATCGTGTCGGAACGGCTATCGGCCGCGCTGGCGCCGTTGCTCGGCAAGGCGCGGGCGAAGGAGGTGCTCGGCGAAGCGTCGAAGCGGGCGGTCGGCGAGAACCGGCCGCTCAGGGCCGTCCTCGCCGAGCTTCCCCAGGTCACCGACGTCCTGAACCCCGCGAAGCTCGACGACCTCCTCGACCCCGCTCAGTACACGGGCGCGGCCGGGCGGCTGGTCGATCGCGCCCTCGAGGGTGACGGAAAGTAGTCGCGACTTCTGCTGAACCGCATCGCTCCGCCCCCCGTGTAGGAGGGTGGGAAGCGTTCCTCGCGGAACGCGGGGGGTACCGGCAGCTGCGCCTGGCGCGGCGACCACGTACCCAAGGAGAAGTACCATGCTTCGCAGGTTCCGCACGGGCGTCATCGTCGTCTCGGCGGCCGCAGGGCTCACGCTGCTCAGCGCCTGCTCGGGCACGACCGCTCGACTCGCGCCGGTGCCCAGCGGCGGGACCGGGGGTCAGGGCGAGCTTGCCGCGGCCGCGACCGCCGTCAAACTCGCGGCGACCAACGTCGGTGAGCTGGGCAAGGTCCTCACTGACGGCGACGGCCACACCCTCTACCGCTTCGACAAGGACACCGCCAAACCGCCGAAGTCCGCGTGCGTGGACGACTGCGCCAAGGCCTGGCCGCCGCTGCTGTCGAAGGGCGACGTGCAACTCGACGGCGTGGACAAGAGCCTCGTCGGCAGCGTGACGCGCGACGACGGCACCGAGCAGGTGACCGTGAACGGCTGGCCGCTCTACACCTACGCCAAGGACACCACGCCCGGCGACGCCACCGGCCAGGGTGTGAACGGCACCTGGTTCGCGGCCACGCCGCAGGGCAGCAAGGCCGGCAAGTCCACCTCGGACAGTGTGAAGCTCAGCGCCGACGAGGTCGACGGCGTCGGCGCGGCCGTGGTCGACCAGGACGGCTTCACGCTCTACCTGTTCACCAAGGACAGCAAGAAACCCTCGAAGTCCACTTGCGACGGTGACTGCGCCAAGCTGTGGCCGCCGGTGCTGACCAAGGGCGACGTCGCGCTCGACGGCATCGCCGCCAAGCTGCTCGGCAGCGTCAAGCGCGCCGACGGCACCACGCAGGCCACGCTCGGCGGCTGGCCGCTGTACCGGTATTCGAAGGACACCGCGCCCGGCCAGGCCAAGGGCATGGGTGTGAAGGGCACCTGGTTCGTGATCGAGCCCAACGGCTGCAAGTCCGGCACCACCACCAGCACTCGTACCGCGCCGGCCAAGCCGACCACGAGTGCCCCGGTCACCAGCGCTTCGAGCGACCCGTACAGCTACTGACCCCAGACCCGGCGCCGCGCCCCGACAGCGCGTCGTCAGGACAACCGGCCACGGGCGGCGGAAGGAGCGGCAGTCCCCGAACACACCGAAGGCCCGGCAACCGCGGGGTGCCGGGCCTTCGGTGTGTTCAGGGCACTAGTGCGCCAGACCGGGACCGTGGTTCTCGCGGGGCTGGATCTCCCGGGTGGACCCGGCGTGGTCGTCGTCCTCGACCCGCTCGATCACGCTCGTCTGAGCCCCATCCGCCGTGACGGGCTCCACGTCCTCCTCCGGCAGCCGGACCTTGCGGCGTGCGGGCGCCATCGCGATCACCAGACCCAGCACGGCGATGCCGAGGTGCAGCCAGTTGTCCGGCGCCGTGAGGTCCAGCGGGTTACCGGCACCGGCGACCGGGTTGGCCGCGACCATCCCGGTGATCATCAGGCCCCACACGAACAGCACGCCGTAGCCGAGGAAGAGCAGCCAGCCGAACGTGCGCGCGCGCCCCGAGCCGAACGCGAGCAGCAGGCCGATCACGCCGGTCACCACGTGCACCAGGTTGTTCATCGGATTGCCCGAGAACCGCCAGAAGCCGGCCTCGTGGTGCCCGGCGAAGTCCCCGACGCCGGTTCTCGCGAAGCCGATGACGCCGTAGACCAGGAACGCGATGCCCACCAGGGCGGCCAAGACCTGCGCGGGCTGCAGACCCTCCACCCGGATCCGGGCTCCGTGCGCATGAACCATGACTTCAGTTCCTTCCCGTGGTGAGCTGACTCACGCGGAGGAAGTACCCCGTCCTCACCCGGAGTGAAACGCCGGTGCTTGCCCGCAGGCCCCCGGAGCGTCACCGGATTCGGCCTCCTTCGAGATCAATGCCACACAAGGCCCCTGATTCGGCAACACCGAACGGGTGACCGGACAAGTCCGGTCATGCGCAAAGCGAACATCCTCTTCCTCGTGGGGTTGTGCCTGGGGGCACTCGTCGCGCTGGTGCTCGAGGTGGCGGAGCCGGCGCGGCACGTCGTCACCGCGCTCGGTCCGACGCCGATCGCCGCGGCCGGCGCGGAGAGCCCGACCGATTCCGTGCCGTCGGACACCCCGTCGCCCACGTCGTCCGGCAAAACCACGCCGGGACGCAGCTCGTCGACGCCCGGCGCCGCCAAGGCCGGCAAGACGGGAACCCAGGCGCAGGCTCTGGCGGCACTCGTCCCGCGCGGGCACGTGAGCGCCGTGATCTACGACCGCACGAAGGGGACCACCGTGCTGTCGGTGAACGCGGACCGTGCCTACACCTCAGCCTCGCTGGTGAAGCTGATGATCGCCGTGTCCGCCCTGGAGAACGGCACACCGGCCGGCGTCGTGAAGGAAATGCTGGCTCGCAGCGACGACACGACGGCCAGCACCCTCTGGGTCGCCAACGGGGAGACGGAGATCGTCGAAAGCGCGGTCCAGCGCATGGGCCTCACCGAAACGCGCCCGCCCGCCAGCCCCGGCCGCTGGGGCGACACGGAGATCACGGCCAACGACATCACGAAGATCTACCAATACCTGTTCACCAAGGCCCCCACCGGCGAACGCACGATCATCCTCGCCGCCCTGCACGGCGCCACCGAGTTCGGCGCCGACGGTTTCCGCCAGTACTTCGGCCTCCCCGACGCCCTGGGCCCCGGCAAATTCGGCGTGAAGCAAGGCTGGTCCTGCTGCCGCCCGACCCGCATGCTCCACACCTCCGGCGTCGTCGGCACCGGCGGCCGCTTCATCGTCACGGTTCTCACCGAACAGCCGCAGTCCGTCGGCTACAACACCGCATCGGCGCAGATCACGTCCGTGGTGAAGAACCTCTTGCCACTGCTGAAACAGTGACCGTCACTCGTCCGTCGCCGACAACGCGCCCCCGACGCCGGCAGCGGCCACGGCCGCACGCCCCCGCTGACGTCGGCCTGCCGGCCCGCCGCGGAGGGCGCGGGGGTGCGCGCGCCGATCCACGCCAGGACGTCCGGCAGCTGCGACTTGAAGGTGTTCATGTTGTGGCCCGCGTCCGGAATCCGCCACGAGGAGAAGCGGACCGGGGCCTGGGCGGCGGCGCGGATCTGGTCGATGGCGAAGCTCTCGTAGCTCTCCTTGTCGCCGGAGATGGCGAGGATGTCCACTGGGGACGGGTGCAGGCGCACGTTCACGCGGACGTTGTTGGCGTCGTCGATGTCGTGGCGGCCGTGGAAGAGGTCTTCGGTCTCGGAGTCCACCTGAGCGCGGTCGTAGCCGCTGACACTGACGGCCTGCGCGAACCACTGCGGGTGGCGCGTCACGAGGTTCATGGCGCAGTAGCCGCCCGAGGACCAGCCCGCGATGGTCCACGCGCCGCGCGCCGGGTTGAGGCCCAGGCGCTGGATGGCCCACTCGCGGACGTCGGCAGCGAGGTAGGTGTCGTTGGGGGTGCCGCCGACCTCGTCGACGCACTCGGTGTCGTGGCCGACCTTCGGCACGCCCGTCGGGTCGGGGATCACGACGACGGTGGGCGGCAGCACGTGCTTCGCGATCGCCGCGTCGAGCTGTTCGGGCAGGTGGTAGCCGCTCGTGGCGACCTCGGGGCCCGACGGGTAGTTCGGGATCCACTCGATCGCCAGGAACTTCAGCGAGTGATAAGCCGACTGGAAGTACTGCGGCGGCAGGTACACGGCGACGTCGCGCACCAGCCCGGTGCGCCGGCCCGTGACCTTCATGTGCAGCGAGGTCCCCTTGCCCTCGCGCGCGTGCACCACACCGAGGTCGCGCATCCGGTCGAGGTCCGCGCCGTTGTCGCCGGCCTCGGCGTCGACGCTTTCGGCCGCGTACACGCCGGTGCCGAGCAGCGAGCCGAGCGTGGGGAAGAAGCCGCCGATGAGGTTGCCCACCAGCGAAACGCTCACCACGACCAGCGCCACGGCCGTGAGCACGGTGGCGCTGCGCCCGAGCTGCGTGCGCTTGCGCCACCGGTCCCAGAACCACGGGACGGCCACGACCGCGAGCACGGCCAGCACGCCGATCACGATCACTTCGACCGGTGAGTCCAGCCGGATCCTGCTCAGGTGCACGGGAACTCCCCCTCCTCCAGGACGCGTGTCCGGAAGATCGAACCCGCTGTACAAACCCCTGAACAAGAAACGTTCGGCGGGCCACCCCCGTTGTGATCAGGTGAGCGCCGTCACAAGATCAAGAGAGTAGCCCGCCGGGCGTCTCAGCTGCGGTTTCAGGCCCCGAACGCGGCACGGAGGACGCTGATCGCTTGCTTGATCGCGGCGTCGGCGGCCCCGGTCTCGCGCAGCGCGTTGACCATCACGAAGTCGTGGATGGCGCCGCCGTAGCGTGCGGCCGTCACAGCGACGCCAGCCTGACGCAGCTTCGCCGCATACGCCTCGCCCTCGTCACGAAGCACGTCGGCCTCGCCGGTGATCACGAGCGCCGGCGGCAGGCCCGCGAGGTCGTCGAGCGACGCGCGCAGCGGCGACGCGGTGATCTCCGCACGCTGGGCCTCGTCGGTCGTGTACTGGTCCCAGAACCACTTCATGGCGTCGCTCTGCAGAAAGTAGCCCGTGGCGAACAGGCGGTAGGACTCGGTGTCGAAGTTCGCGTCGGTGACCGGGTAGAAGAGCACCTGCTGCAGGAAGCGCACGTCGCCGCGCTGCTTGGCCATGATCGTGAGGGCGGCGGTCATGTTCCCGCCCACGGAGTCACCGGCGATGGCGACGCGCGAGGTGTCGAGCCCCTTCTCGGCGCCGTGCTCGGCGGCCCACTTCGCGACCGCGTAGTTCTCCTCGATCGCGACGGGGTAGCGCGCCTCGGGCGAAAGGCTGTACTCGGGGAACACCACGGCCGCGCCGGTGCCGGCGGCGAGCTCGCGGACCAGCCGCTCGTGGGTGTGGAAGCCGCCGAAGACCCAGCCGGCGCCGTGGACGTACACGAGGATCGGCAGCGGACCGGTCGCGCCCTGGGGCTTGACGATGCGGACCTCGACGTCGCCGTTCGGGCCGCCCGGCACCTGGACCACCTCGATGTCGGCGGGCGGCATCTCGACAGGGCCGTCCTGCACGCCGTCCACGGCCTTGCGGCCTTCCGCCGGCGGGAGCTCGAACAGGAACGGGTGCGCGGCCGTGGCCTCGGAGAACGCCTGCGCGGCGGGTTCGAGGGCGAGGTTCTGCGGGTTCGGGGTGGTCATCTCGGGTCTCCTCCAGGGGCGGCGTCCGTTGTCGACTCCCACGAAGTTAGTACGCAACTCAGTTGCGCACAACTAAACTGAGGCCAATGAGATCTACGGCACTTGAGTTGCTCAATCGGGCACATCTCGGGGATCATCGAGCGTTAGACGCTGTCGAGGAGGTACCGATGACAAGCCACGACCTCGGCGAGACGGGCTCGCTCCTGCTCGACGACCAGCTCTGCTTCGGGCTCTACTCGGCGTCGCGCGCGGTCACGTCGCTCTACCGGACGCTGCTCGAACCGCTCGACCTCACGTACCCGCAGTACCTCGTGATGCTGGCGCTGTGGGAGCACGACGCGCAGCAGGTCAAGGAGCTCGGCGCCGCGCTGAACCTCGACTCGGGCACGTTGTCGCCGCTGTTGAAGCGCCTGGAAAAGGCCGGCCTCGTCACGCGCGAGCGCCAGGCCGACGACGAGCGTTCCGTGCGGATCACGCTCACCGACCAAGGCCAGGCGCTGCGCGAGCAGGCCGAGCGGATCCCGCCGCACATCGCCCGCGCGCTGGGCTTCGACCTCGACACGATCGTCCGGCTGCGCACCTCGATGGACCAGTTGACGGAATCCGTGAACGCCTATCGGGAGGCCATCACCACGACTTGATCCGCTTGCCGGCCACCGTGGTTAGCATGGGCGCGACCCGAGCGGTGAGGACGGCGATGATCGAACGAGACGAAGCCCTGCGCGCTGTCGAAGGCAGCCTGGACCGGCCGTCCGCGGCCCGGATCTACGACTACTTCATCGGCGGCACGACCAACTGGGCCATCGACCGCGAGTTCGCCGAGAAGGTGCGCGCGCGACTGCCGCTCATGGGCGACTATTGCATGACCAGCCGGCAGTTCCTGGGCCGCGCCGTGCGCGAGTGTGCGCGCGCCGGGATCCGGCAGTTCGTGGACATCGGCTCGGGCCTGCCGACGGCCGGCAACGTCCACGAGGTCGCCGACGCCGAGCGCCCGGACAACGACGTGCACGTGCTCTACATCGACAACGAGCCCGTCGCGCTCGCCCACTCGCAGATCCTGCTCGCCGACACCGCCGACGAAGACCGTCACCAGGCCATCGCCGCGGACCTGCTGCAGCCCGAAGAGCTGTGGGAGCGCGTGATGGACTCGGACGTGATCGACGTGCGCGAGCCCGTCGCGCTGATCGTGAACGCGGTGCTGCACTTCATCAAGGATGACCAGGACCCCGACGGGATCCTGTCCTACTACCGCGAACGCGTCGCGCCCGGTTCACTGCTGGTGCTCTCCCAGATGACCAACGAGAACCCCGTCGACGACGACGAACGCCAGGCACTGGCCGACCTGCTGGAGTACTACGAGTCCACGACCAACCCCGGCGTTTTGCGGACTATGGCGGAGTTTTCCCGGTTCTTCGGCGGGTGGCCCCTGCTGGAGCCCGGCCTGGTCTACGCGCCGGCGTGGCACCCGGACCGCAACACCGTGTTCGCGAAGGCGCCTTCGGAGTCGCGCGTGATCGGCGGGGTGGCGCGGAAACCGTCGCTGTGACCGTTTTCGCCGCCCCGGCGACGTGAAACCGGCCCGGGATCAACCCTGGGCTTGACGCTTCCCGGCTCACCGCCCGCCAAGCTGGTGCTCACCTTGAGTGCTGCCTGGAGGGGACCACCGTGAGCAACACCGTCAACATCCTCATCGGACTCGTCGTGCTGGCGTGGCTGTGTTGGCGACAGACGCAGAAACGCCTCGTGCGCGAAGACCGCAAACCAACCGTCCTGCTGATCCTCGCCGTGCTCGGCGTGGTGTCCCTCGCGTCCTTCTTCAAGGGCGGCGCTCCGGGCACGCCCGCGGTGCTCCTGCTCATCAGCAGCCTGGTCGTCGCGGCGCTCTTCGGTCTCGTCCGCGCCTACACCGTGCGGCTGTGGCGCGCCGACGGCCAGCTCTGGCGCCAGGGCACGTGGCTCACCGTGGTCCTGTGGGTGGTCGCCATTGCCATCCACATCGGACTGGACTTCGTGATCGACGCGAACAGCCCGGCCAAGGGTCTGGGCAGTGCTTCGATCCTGCTGTACCTCGCGGTGTCGCTGGGTGCGCAGCGGCTGGTGGTCCAGTCGAGGGCGAACCACGTCGTGGCGGCCTGACGGGATGGCACGCGAGAGCCCGCAGGGGAAGAAGGCCCTGAGCTACGAGAAGGACCGGCGCAACAACTACGGCGAGAACGACAAGAGCTCACGCAAGAACATCCGCCGCAACAAGCGCGGGCCCAACAGCGCCGACCGGCGTCACGACCGCCTGGTGACGCACTCGGCGACCGGTCCCGTCGACCTCGAAGCCGCCGAGCAGGCGGACGAGCGGCTCGGCGTCAAGAAGTCGCAGTGGTTCACCAAGATCTGGCGGAAGTTCCACGACGCGCCACTGGCCGCCGACGTCGTTTATCGCCTCACGCGCCGGGCGCGGAAGGGAATGACCACGCCCGAAGCCGCCGAGGAGCGCATCGAGCGCGTGCGGCGGCGGTCGCGGCGGAGCTGAGCTTCAGGAAGCTTCCCTCAACTGTTCCAACGCGCTGTACACCGCTTCCCGGCCCAGCTCCACCGCCCGCCGCAGGACCGCCGGGTCGCGTTCCAGCGCTCCCACGGCCGGGGAGCCGGCGGGCGGCCGGACGCTCGCCAAGCGCGGATCCTCGCGCAGCAGGCGTTCGTCGTCGAGATCGTGGGCGTACTGCTCGCGCCAAGCGTTGATCGTGCCCGGGGCGTGGCGGCGCAGGAACCGGGGTACGACGACGTCCTGCACGCGTGGCGGCGGGGCCGGCAGCTCGTCCGACCGACGGGTACGCAGGACCAGCACGTCTGTCGCCCCCTGGGCCAGCGCGGTCCGAAAGGGCAGCGGCTCCGCCACGCCGGCGTCGACAAAGCGACGGCCGCCCATCGCGATCGGCGGGCCGGCGAGGACGGGCATGCACGACGAGGCCGCCAGGGCGGTTTTGATGTCGGAGACCTCGGAGATGAACGGGTGCAGGTCGGTGGACTCGCCGGTGTCCGCGTCGGTCGCCAGGGGGTGGAACGTGACGGGGTTGGCCAGGATCGCGGGAAAATCCATGGGCTCCAGCACCGAATAAACCTGGTGCACCAGGTAGTCCAGGTCGATCACGGACTTGCCGCGCAGGGCTTGGAGCGGGTTGATGATCCGGCGCATCACCGTGGGGTTCCACCAGGTGCGCACGCCCGTCTGCGAGCGTCCGCAGAGCAGCCACGCGGCGTTCAAGGCTCCGGCCGACGAGCCGTAGACGGCGTCGAACGCAGGCGTCGCGCCCATCTCGTCCAGGGCGAGGACCATGCCGCTCGAGTACGTGCCGCGGCTGCTGCCCCCTTCGATCGCGAGCACGAGGCGGCGGTCGTCACTCCGCTCGCCCGGCACGCTGCCCGACGCCAGCCGCTCGTTGATCAGTTCCAGAACCGGGTGCACGGTGTCCATCCTGGCCGGTTCACACCATTCGTCGACCCGATTTGCCCACCCTGCCGGGTGACGTGCGTTGCACCGGGTTGCACTGCACCTAGTTGCATAGAAACCTGAGCGCATGCCACTGGAGCACGCGATCCTCGTCTCGCTGTCCGAACGCGCGGGTTCGGGCTACGAGCTCGCGCGCCGCTTCGAAAAGTCCATCGGCCTGTTCTGGAGCGCCACCCACCAGCAGATCTACCGCGTGCTCAAGCGGATGGAAGAGGCCGGCTGGGTGGCCGTCGAGACCGTCGCGCAGGACGGGCGGCCGCACAAGAAGGTGCACACCGTCAGCGAAAACGGACGGGCCGAGCTGCGGCGGTGGCTCGCGGAGCCCCACCCTTCAGCCGGGCCGCAGGAGCTGGCGGTGAAGCTGCGCGGAGCGTCGTTCGGGAACGAGCAAGCCGTCGCCGAGGAGCTGTCCCGGCATCGCAAAGCCCACGCCGAACGTCTCGACGCCTACCGTCAGATCGAGAAACGCGACTTCCCCTCCGCCGCCGGGCTCCACGGCCGCGCGCTGCACCAGTACCTCGTGCTGCGCGGCGGCATCCGGGCCGAAGAAGGCCAGGTCGAGTGGTTCGACGAGGTCCTCACCGCACTGCGAACCGACCCGGCGCCGCCCACCGAGAAGGACGCCCGATGACGCCCTATCCCCACCTCCTCGAGCCCCTCGACCTCGGGTTCACGACCCTGCGCAACCGCGTGCTCATGGGCTCGATGCACACCGGCCTCGAAGACCGGGCGGCCCACTTCCCGCAGCTCGCGGAGTACTACGCCGAGCGCGCCCGCGGTGGCGTCGGCCTGATCGTCACGGGCGGGTTCGCGCCGAACCGCACGGGCTGGCTGCTGCCGTTCGCCTCGAAGCTTTCGACCACGGCGGAAGCGAAAGAGCACCGCAGGCTCACCGCGCCCGTGCACGAGGCCGGCGGCAAGATCGCGCTGCAGGTCCTGCACGCGGGCCGCTACTCCTACCACCCGCTGAGCGTCTCGGCGTCGAGCCTCAAGGCGCCGATCAACCCGTTCCGCCCGCGTGCGCTCACCGGCTACGGCATCCAGCGGACGATCCGCGCGTTCGCCGACTGCGCCGCGCTCGCCCGCGAGGCGGGATACGACGGCGTCGAGATCATGGGCTCGGAGGGGTATCTGATCAACCAGTTCCTGGCCGAGCGCACCAACAAGCGCACCGACGGCTGGGGCGGCTCGGCCCGGAAGCGCCGCCGCTTCGCCGTGGAGATCGTTCGGCGCACGCGCGAACAGGTGGGGCCGGACTTCATCATCATCTACCGGCTCTCGATGCTCGACCTCGTCGAAGGCGGGCAGAGCTGGGACGACGTCGTGGCCCTCGCGAAGGAAGTGGAAGCCGCCGGCGCCACCATCATCAACACCGGCATCGGCTGGCACGAGGCGCGCGTGCCGACGATCGTGACGTCCGTGCCGCGCGCCACGTTCACGTGGGTGACCGGGAAGCTCAAACCGCACGTGTCGATCCCGGTGGTCACCTCGAACCGCATCAACATGCCGCAAGTCGCCGAAGAGGTGCTGGCGCGCGGCGACGCGGACCTCGTGTCGCTGGCGCGGCCGTTCCTCGCCGACCCGGCATGGGTGCGCAAGGCGGAGGAAGGTCGCGAGGACGAGATCAACACCTGCATCGCGTGCAACCAGGCCTGTCTCGACCACGCGTTCAGCCGCAAACCCGTGTCCTGCCTGGTCAACCCCCGCGCCGGCCACGAGACGACGCTGGTGCTGTCGCCGGCTCGACGCGCGAAGCACGTGGCCGTGGTCGGCGCCGGGCCGGCCGGGCTCGCGGCGGCGACGGCGCTGGGCGAGCGCGGCCACCGCGTCGAGCTGTTCGAGGCGGCCGACGAGATCGGCGGCCAGTTCGGCATCGCGCGGCGAATCCCGGGCAAGGAGGAGTTCGCCGAGACCATCCGCTACTACGCACGGCGGCTGGAGGTCACGGGGGTGAAGGTGCACCTCGGACGGCGGGCTTCGGCCGAGGAGCTGACTGGCTTCGACGAGGTCGTGCTGGCCACGGGCGTCGTGCCGCGGGTGCCGGCGCTCGAGGGGATCGACCATCCGAAGGTGGTGTCCTACGTGGACGTCGTGCGGGGCGGTGCTTCGGTGGGGCCCCGAGTCGCGGTGATCGGGGCCGGCGGGATCGGGGTCGACGTGAGCGAGTTCCTCACGTCGTCGACCCGGACCCGCGACGAGTGGCTGGCGGAGTGGGGCGTCACGGATCCCGCGCTCGCTGCCGGCGGCCTCGGTGTCGCGCGCCCCGAACCGTCGCCGCGGCGCGTCTACCTGCTGCAACGCAAGAAGACACCGATCGGGGCGGCGCTGGGCAAGACGTCGGGCTGGGTGCACCGGGCGGCACTGAAGGCGAAGGGCGTGGAGCGGATCTCCGGCGTCACCTACGAGCGCGTCGACGACGCCGGGCTGCACATCACCGTCGACGGGGAACCGCGGCTGCTGGAGGTGGACACGGTGGTGGTCTGCGCCGGTCAGGAGCCCGTGCGGGACCTGGCGGACGCGCTGGGTGCGATACCGGTGCACCTCATCGGCGGCGCCGACGTGGCGGCCGAGCTGGACGCGAAACGCGCCATCGACCAGGGCACGCGCCTGGCGGCCACGCTGTAGCCGGGTTGCGGCCACTGGCAGGATGAGGCCCGTGCGAGATGTGTGCGTGATCGGGCTCGGGCTCATCGGCGGGTCGCTGCTGCGCGCGAGCGCGGCCGGCGGCAGGACCACGTGGGGCGCCGCAGTGTCCGAAGTGGACGCCGACGCCGCCAGCCGCGCCGGCTACGACGTGACCACCGACGTGGAGGCCGCGCTGCATCGGGCCGAGGCGGCCGAGGCGCTGATCGTGCTCGCCGTGCCGCTGCCTGCCGTCGAAAACCTGCTGCGGCTGGTCGCGCAGCACGCGCCGCACTGCGTGCTCACCGACGTGGTGAGCGTCAAGGGCCCGATGCTCGACGCCGTACGCCGGCGCGCGCCGTACACGCGTTACGTGGGCGGGCACCCGATGGCGGGCACGGCGGAGTCGGGCTGGCTCGCGGGCAACGCTTCGCTGTTCGAGGGCGCGACGTGGGTCGTCGGCGTCGAGGAGGACACCGACCTCGAAGCGTGGGCCGAGGTGACGCGCCTGGTCCTGGACGTCGGCGCGTTCGCGGTGCCCCTGCCCGCCGACTCGCACGACGAGACCGTCGCGCGGATCTCGCACCTGCCGCATTTGTTCGCCGCGATCCTCGCCACGATCGGCGCCCAAGGCGGCCCGCTCGCGATGTCGCTGGCCGCCGGCTCGTACCGCGACGGCACCCGCGTGGCCGGCTCCAGCCCCGAGCTGGTGCGCGCCATGACCGAAGGCAACCGCGACGCGCTCCTGCCCATCGTCGACGAGGCCCTCGGCCGCCTCGGCGCCGCCCGCGGCTCCCTCGCCTCCACCGGCGGCCTGGCCGCCACCATCAAGGCCGGCCACGAAGGCGCCCTCGCCTACTCCACCGCCCACGACGCCGCCCGCTCGGGCGTCCACATCACCTTGTCCGCCCCGGACGCGCGCGAAGCTCTGATCGGCCTCGGCGAACGAGGCGGCCGGATCACCGCGCTGGACGACGGCGTGGCCAGCGGCGAAGTCAACTGACCCAGGGATTTCGCCGGAGTTGCCGGGGGCGTCCGTTGTGTGACGATGGGGACGTCTCAACGACGGGATTGGGGAGCGAACATGGGCATCAACTTCGACGAGCTCAAGAACAAGGCCGCCGAGGCGCTGCGGGACAACAGCGACAAGATCGAGCAGGGCCTCGACAAGGCGGCCGGGTTCGCCAAGTCCAAGACCAGTGGCCACGACGCGCAGATCGACGGCGGTGTCGAGAAGGCCAAGGACTTCCTCGGCAAGCTCGCCGGCAACGACAAGCCCGGGGAGGGGCAGCCGCACCCGCCGCAACAGTAAGCAGTGGTCAGGTGCGCCGGTGGTAGGGCAGGAACCGGCGCACCAGCCGCAGCGGGGTGGTTTCCACGAGGTCCGGCCCGCGCACCGCGTCGAACGTCGAGCCGAGCTGGTCGACGACCCCGGAGAGCTGCGCGCTGTCCGGCAGGGGCACGGACCCGGGCTCACGCTGCTCGCGCACGGCCGCCGCGAGCTCGGCCAAGGCGTCGGTGAGCAACCCGATCTCCGCGGGCGACGGGGCCGGCACGCCGCGGCCGAGCGTCACGGAGACCTCGGTGACCGCGTCCGCCACGCGCTCGAGCCCGGCGATCACCGGCCACCACGCCACCGCGTGCCGGCCCGCGGGCGAGGGCTCCACGATCACCTGCTGGAACGCCGTGCGCAGGTCCGCGAGCGCCCGGTAGGCGGCTCGGCGAGAACGTGAACGGGCCAGTCGCGCTTCGGGCGTCGAGTTGAGGACGAGGGCCGCTCGGACGTAGGCCGCGACCGTGTCGAAGCTGTCCGCCAGCCGGCCGCCGACCCGGGGGCGACGGGAGCCGGGCCAGAGCAGGTAGCCGATCAGCAGCACGATCACGCAGCCGGTGACGGTGTCCAGCAACCGCGCGAGGACGACCGACCAGCTGCCCGTCTGGGCGAGGTCCATCTGCAGGATGATCAGCGGCGTCACGAAGGTGCCGAGCATGCCGTAGTTGCGCACCTTCCCGATCGCGGCGCCGCCCGCGAACAGGGCGATCAGCACCACCAGCACCCAGCCGCGCGCGCCGATCGCGAGCACGATCGCACCGATGGCGACGCCCGCGATCGTGCCCATGCCGCGCAGCAGCGCGCGGCCGAACACCGAGCCGAAGTCGGGTTTCAGGACCACGCCGACCGTGAGCGTGATCCAGTACGAGCGTTCGAACGGCACCAGCAGAGCCACGACCTCGGCCACCGCCACGCACACCGTGAGCCGCAGCGCGGCCAGCCAGGTGTAGGGGCCCGAAGCGAGCGAACCGAGCCATTCGTGGAACCGCTGCCACGCCGAGGCGGGTTTGCGGCGCTGGCGATCGTCGCCCTTCTCGATGCGCGCGAGGCCGGCGTAGAGCGCGGACTCCACCGGGTCGAGATCGTCCTCGGGGACCGGCGGCGGCGCGGGCAGCGGCTGGGTCGCGAGCACCGACGCGGCCACGCGCGTGAGGTAGTCGATGACCTCGGGCGGCGGCCGGTGCCCCGCGTTGACCATCGCGACGGACGCCTCGACGGCCGGCGTGGTGGCGGACAAGAGGTTCAGCAACTGGCGGTACGCGGCGTCGCGGCCCGAGAGCCACGAGCGCGCGGTGAGCAGACGGTCGTACGCGGTGCTCATGGCCGCGGTGAGCTGGTTGCGGGCCACGCGCGACGTCGGCTCGTCGGTGGCCGACAGCATCGCGGCGAGTTCGATGTAGACCTGCGCGACGGCGGTGCGTTCGGGGCTCGTGCCGCGGACCGTCCACGTCACCAACGCCACGAACAGGCTCCAGGCCGCGCCGAGGCAGAAGTACCCGAACAGCTCTTCGACCTTCAGGCCCGTCGCGTGCTGCGCCGTGCCGAGCACGCAGAAGACGAACATCTGCAGCGCCGCCACCGACGCGTTGCTGCCGGCCGCGCTGATCAGCGCGGAGACGGCCGCGATCACCACGATCGCCGGGATCGACCACGCCGGCATCCCGCCTGTGAGCAGGCCGACGAGGTAGCCGGCGGCGGCCGCGAGCGTCGCGCCGCCCAGCCGGCGGGCGCGGTAGCGGTACGGCCCGGCGGCCTCGGACAACACGGCGGGCAGCGCGCCGGTGGAGACCAGGGCGCCCACGCCGATGTCGCCGGCCGCGTAGGCGACGGCCAGCGGCGTGGCGAGCGCGACGACCGCGCGGGCGACCATGTCCCACGGGACCGGGACCGGTTTCGAGCGGAGGAGCTGGACCAGCCAGTGCGGCGCGGCGAAGTCGGGGCGGCTCACGCACCCATCTTGACCTACGCTGAGCGTCTTGGGTTAATTATCACCCTGTCAACAAGACGGAAGGGGCCGACGATGCCGGGCCGCACGTACTCGTTCGAGGTCAACCGCATCAGCACGGCGCCGCCGGAAGTCCTGTTCCGCCTGGAAACCGAGGGTCCGTTGTGGTCGACGTGGGGCCGGCCGCTGATCGTGCAGGCGCGCTGGGCGCGGCGGGGTGACGACGATCCCAACGGCGTCGGCGCCGTCCGCGAAGTGGGACTGTGGCCGGTGCTGCTGCGGGAGAAGACGTTGGAGTACGAGCCCGACCGGCGCCACGTCTACACGTTCGACGGCTCCGGGCCGGTGCGCGACTACCGCGCCGAGGTGTTCTTCACCCCGAACACCGCGGGCGGCACGGACCTGCGCTGGACGGGTTCGTTCACCGAGTCCGTGCCCGGAACCGGAGCTTTCGCCGCCGCCGCATTGCGCGGTGCGATCCGGATCCTTTCGGCACAACTGGTGAAAGCGGCCGACTCCGGGCGCTGACCCGGGTGCGTTGGGCCACAACGGTTCAACTCCGGCCGCCGTCTCGACGTCTCCCCTCGTGTGAAACGCGTGACGAAGCTGGGTGCTGTGGTGACCGGGTTGTTCGTGGTGGCGGCTTGTTCCGCGCCGGCACCGGTTGTCGCGCCGCCCCCCAGCCAGGCGAACCCCGCGCCCGGCGCTGCGCACCCGGCGGCTGCGTCCGGGCCGTACCCGTTCGGCACGGTGCAGCAGAAGGCCCCCGCCATCACCGACGGCAAGGTCGGTGTGGTCCGCCGGATCACCACCACCAAGCCGTACGTGTTCATCACCATGGACGACGGCGCCGTCAAGGATCCCTCGGCGCCCGGCCTGATCCAGCAGTCCGGCGGGCATCCCGTGCTGTTCCTGAACCAGCGCTACGTCAAGGGTCACGAGGCCTACTTCAAGTCCATTTTGGACTCGACGGGGGCGACGCTGGGCGACCACACCGTCGACCACCCGAACCTCAAGGGCAAACCGCTGGCCTACCAGCAAAAGGAGATCTGCGACGACGCCGACGACTTCCAGCGCGAGCTCGGTGTGCGCCCCGTGCTGTTCCGACCGCCGTTCGGCAACTACGACCAGAACACCCTGCACGCCGCCCAGCTGTGCGGCATGCGGGTTGCCGTGTTGTGGTCCGCTGCGGTGAACGACGGCCACGTCCAGTTCCAGGTCGGCGACAAGCTCCGCCCCGGCGACATCGTGCTGATGCACTTCCGCAAGACCTTCAAGGAAGACTACGAAGCCTTTCTGGCGCAGGCGAAGAAGGACGGCCTGACGCCGGTGCCACTGGCCGACTTCCTGGGCTAGTACTTCAGCCCGCGCCGAGGCAGACGAACGGCCGCCGCAGCGGGTCCACGGCGATGGCCTCCGCGAGAGCCAACGCGGGTGACACGCCGTCGGCCAGCCGCCGGTGCAGGTCGGCCATCGTGTCTGCCGCCGCGCGATCGCCCACGCGGGCGACGGCGCCGATGACCGTGCGGGAGCCACTGGCCAGCAGCGTGCCGGCGAAGCCGAGGGCTTCTTCGCCGGGACGGATGTGGCTCATGGCCAGTTCGCAGGCCGCGAGGACGACGCGTTCGGGCGGGTTCACCAGGCGCGAAGTCTCGTGGGCGAACAGCGGGCCGTCGACGAGTTCCAGACGGGAGAACAACGCGTTGGCGGGCTCGTGGGCGCCGTGGGCGACGAGGTGGGCCAGGCGGGTGCCGTCGAGGGCGGCGAGGACGGCGGAGCTGGTGGCGCCGGACCCGTCGACGAGGCGGGCGTCCGGGTAGACCGAGCGGAGCTTGCTCACCTCGCCGACCGCGCCGGGCACGCCGGGACCGCCGGCGAGCAGCACGGCGCCGGCGTCGGTGGCGCGTTTGGCGGTGATCCACGCGGTGGCCGACGGCGCGATGGACACCGCGTGACCACGCAGCGACGGCAGCGCACCCCACGGCATCGCGTACAGCTGCCCGATCGGGACGATCACGAGCTCGCGATCGTCGAGCGTCTTGACCAGAGACGCGGAGATCAGCGCGTCGAGCTTGTCCGCGCGCCGGACGGCGGAGGCCGCCACCGTCTCGGCGAGCATCGGGGGCAGGTGGTCGGGCGCCAACGCGTCGAGGTCGGCGTGCAGCTGCTTCGCCGTCTCCACGATGTCCTGGTACGGCCCGAGCTTCAGCAGCCGGAACGACCCGCGGTCGACGACCACCGAGTACAGCTGCCCGTTGTACGGCACCAGGCTCACGAGCACGCGGTCGCCGAGCTGCTCCACGACCTCGTCCGGCGTGGCGACCGGGCGCGGCCGGCCCCACGGGCTCGTGTACCAGCCGAGCCGGCTCGCTTCCTGTTGCAGCGCGGAATAGCGCTGCTCCAGCGCCTTCACGGGCTCGCCCTCGACCCGGGCGCGCTGGATCGTGCGCTGCAGGTGCCGCATCTCCGTGATGTGCTTGGACAGCACGGGATCCTCGATCACCGGCAGCGGCTCGTAGCGGTAGACCTGCGCGCGCGTGCGCTCCAGCCACGCGAACATCCGGCGGGCGCCCGCGGCGTTGTTGCGGGCGCGGCGCAGCACGAGCCGCATCGCGAGGCGGCCCAGCTCTTCGCCGTGCACGGCCGTGCCGCACACCAGGTCGAGCCCGCCCATGCGGTCGCGGATCATGCCCAGCTCGCGAAGGCCTGCGCGCGCCTGCGCGAGCGCGGACCGCGGCCGGCCCGTGGCCACGGCCAGCTCCGCGCGGCACAACCGGAACAGCATCCGGTGGTCGATCGGCGCCGTCTCGCGCGGCTTCGGCACGCCGGCCAGCACTTTCGCCGCCTCGTCGAACTCCTCGCGCCGCAACAGGAGCCGCACGGCGAGCAACCGCGCCACAGCCGCCTCGTCCCGGACCCCCAACGCGGACAGGCGTTCGGCCAGGGCCACGAGCTCGGCGGGCAGCCGCGGGGTCGACCGGGCGTCGCGGGTGCTGAGGATCTTGTGGGCGTCGGCGCGGAACCGGGCGAGGCCGGCGATCTCAGCCCACGTCGTGTTGCCGCGGCGCAGGAACCGGCGCCTCGCATCGGACGCGAACTTGCGCGCCAGCGCGAAGTCGCCTTCCAGCAGCGCGGCGGCGGCGCGGGCGACTTCGGCCTCGGCGATGTGCTGGCCCGACCCGTTCGCGCGCAGCTGCGGCAGCGCCTCGTCGAGGTGGCGCGCCGCTTCCTCACCAAGACCCGCGGTGAGCAGCGCCCGAGCCTGGTCGAGCCGCACCACTGCCAGCGAACCGGGTGACTCTTCCTCGAAGAAGTCGACGAAGATCCGGGCGGCCTGTTCGTAGTGGAACAGCGCCTGCGGGACGTCCCCGAGCAACTGCGCGTGATCGCCGAGGTTCTGCCGGATCTTGCCCTCGAGCCGCGGCTGGCCGAGCACGAGCGACAACTCGAGCGCGCGCACCAGGTCCGCCTGCGCCGCGGCCGGGTGGTTCAACGCCATGTGCACAAGCGCGCGGTTGTTGAGCGTCCGCAGGAACAGCAGCCGGTCACCGGCTTCGAGCTGCGGCATCACGCTGTCGTAGAGCACGAGCGCGTCCGCGAACCGGCCCGCGCGCATCACGACGACAGCCCGCTGGAGGTTGACGATCAACCCGAGCTCGGCACGGGTCTTGCCCACGGGCAGGCGCTGCCGAGCCGCCTCCGCCTCCGCCAGGCGCGCGAGGCCGGACTCGGTCGACGTCACCTCGGCTTCCGCCGCGCCCAGGCTGATGAGTACCCGGACTTGGATCTCCAGCGAGGCCGCAGCGTCACCACGCGAGACGCGGTTCAGCGCTCGCCGGAACAAGCGCACGGCGAGCGCGGGCCGCTGGTCGAACGAGGCGGCTCGGCCCCGCGCGTACAAGTCCGACGCCTCCGCGATCACTCGATCGGGAAAAGACGACGGGGCGGACACGCGCTCTATCTGAGCACATTCACGTGACCCGCCGTAACGCCCGTCCGGGTTCTAGATCTACAGCACGACGGTGGGAGTCACGACCGTCCGGCGGTGCGGTCCCTCACCGAGGTGCACCAGGATCTGCGTGGTCCCGCACGGCACGTTCTCGAGCACGAACCGGCCGCCCTCGTCGGCGACGGTGGAGAAGGTGCCTTTGTCGGCGACGCGCACCTCCACCTCGTACTCGCCGGCCGGCGCGAGCCAGCCGTCGATCCGGTGCAGCTTGCCGATTCGAGTGAGGTTGATCATCACGGTCAGGTCGCTGACCGTGAACGTGATCGTGCCCGTGGCCGTGCTGCGGACGCCGGCGAGCTCGCCGGCACGCTCCCACCGCGCGACCTCGACGTCGAGGTTCTCCAGTTCGAGCGCGAACTGGACCCGCTGCACCAAATCTTCCGGCGGCGGGTCCAGTTCGTCGAGGAAACGGCCCAGGTCGGCCAGCAGCGTCTCGTCGTCAGGCAGAGCGCTGCCACTTCCCGGCACGCCGATGTCGTTCATCGGCCACCCCCTTCTCCTGCGAGGAGATCGCGCATCGTGTCGAGGCAACGACCCCTGGTGGGTCCGATGCTGCCGCGCGGCATCCGCATGGCTTCGGCGACCGCCTGGTATTCGGCGCGGCCGGCGAGAACGGTGAGACGGAGCAGTTCCTGGCAGCGCGTGGGCAGCCGGAGGAAGGCGCGCCAGACCCGCCGGTCGTTGTCGGCGCGCACGGCTTCGTCCTCGGGCGCAGGATGGGTGCTTTCGAGCTTCTCGGCGACCTCGTCGCTCAACGGAACCGGCTGGACGCGGCGCCCGTAGGGGTGGGCTGCTTCCCGTCTCGCCGTGGTGATCAGCCAGGCGGCCAGCGCCCGCGGATCGCGCAGCTTGTCCAGCTGGCTGAACAGAGCGAGCCACACGGTCTGCACGACGTCCTCGGCGACCTGGCGGTTCAGCCCGTTCGCGCGCGCGACGTGCCAGACGAGCGGCGTCAGCTCGTCGACGAGCTTCGCCATCGCCCGCCGGTCACCGGCCCGCGCCGCCTCCATGCAGGCAGCGTGCAGGTCGACGCCGGTCAGGCCTTCCCATGGCGGGTCTACCTCGGTGGTTTGCACGTCGGTCACCGTATCTGCCTCACTCGCGAGGCGCGTGGGGTTCGGCGTCGGTGTCGTGAGTCTGTCTCGGGGTCCTTCTCGGGGAAGGAGCAGGCAGGAAGGGCTGGGATACATCGGGTCACTTACTCGGGTGGTGGGCTGGCGTGGTGGGTCGTTTGTGGATCGGTGCTGTGTCGCGGTGCTGTGTCGCGGTGCGGTGGATCGGTGGATCGGTCGGGTTCTCCGTGGTCCGTTCGTGTGCGGGCCGACCTGGTGAGCCGGTCCACGATCGCCCCTCTCGGCAAGCCAACCTGGCGTGCCGGACCACGTCCCCGCGGTCCAGTTCTGACCTGGTGAGTCGGTCCTCGGTCGTCCGGTCTCGGCGGGCCGGGCTGGCATGCCGAGCCACATCCCCGCGGTCCGGATCCGCCCTGATGAATCCGTCCACCATCGTCACTTCTCGGCAAGCCGAGCCGGCGTACCGGGCCACGTCCTCGCGGTCCGGTTCCGACCTCACGAATCGATCCACGGTCGCCCCCTCTCGACAAGCCCACCGGGCATGCCCGACCACAGCCCCGCGCTCCAGCCCCGACTTGACGAATCCGTCCACGATCGCCCCCCTTCTCGGCAAGCCGAGCCGGCGTGCCGGAGCGTCCCCGCTGTCCAGTTCCGACCTCACGAATCGATCCACGGTCGCCCCCTCTCGACAAGCCCACCGGGCATGCCCGACCACAGCCCCGCGGTCCAGACCCGACCTCACGAATCCGTCCACGACCGCCCCCTCTCGACAAGCCCACCGGGCATGCCCGACCACAGCCCCGCGGTCCAGACCCGACCTGACGAATCCGTCCACGACCGCCCCCTCTCGACAAGCCCACCGGGCATGCCCGACCACAGCCCCGCGGTCCAGACCCGACCTGACGAATCCGTCCAC
>NZ_JBFAAJ010000016.1:0-45543 GCF_040639695.1 Amycolatopsis sp. NPDC023774 | reverse complement strand
GATCGCCCCCCTTCTCGGCAAGCCGAGCCGGCGTGCCGGAGCGTCCCCGCGGTCCAGACCCGACCTGGTGAGTCGGTCCTAGGTCGTCCGGTCTCGGCGGGCCGGCGTGGTGCGCCAGCCCTCGTCCTCGTGGTCCGCGGTAGCGGACCAGCTCGTCGTGGACCGGTCTGGTCCTCCGCCCGGTTGGGCACCCGATCGGGTGTGGTGCACGGGACCGCAGACCCGGGCCGGTTGGTCCTCCGGCCCCGGTGCGTCATCCCGTCCGGTCAGCCATCCGGCCCGGCGTGTGCACCGGGCCGGAACCCGCCCCCACCCCGCCGTGGGGCGACCGGCGGGCGGCGCCGCCCGTGCGCCGGACCGGCAACGCGACTTCGTGCACCGACCGGCGCGGGCGTGCACCCGCACCGGCCGGCGCTCCCCTCCCTCTTCTCCGGGTCCGCTCCCCATCGGACCCGGCCGGGCGGCTCCTCCCCTGAATCCGCCCGGCAGACGGCGTCCGGCAGCCCCCTCGGCCCCCGGCCGCCACCCGCCTCGCTACTTCGCGGCGGTCGGCTCGTCGTAGGGCTCGTGGGCGCCGTCGGGCTGCGTGGTGCCGCCGTGGGGCGGCGTGCCGACCGTGACCGGCGGGACGGTGGTCGGCGTGTTCTCTTCGGTGGATTCGGCAGGCATCTGGGTCTCCCTTATTCCCTCGGCTGCCCCACAGGACACAACAAGGGCGCACCCAGATACACGGAGCGCGAAGATTTCTGAGGACTTTTCGTCTCCGCTGGTCAGCAGGGCTGGCGCGGCTCCCTCGGATGCGAGACGACCGTGACCCCCGGTAGGACGGCGGCCACCGCTTCGGCCACCACGGACGCCAGCACCGCGGCCCAGTCGCGGTAGCCGACCGGCCCCGGGTGGAAGCGGTCCTCGGCGAACGTGCCCTCGTGCAGCAGGTCGGGCGTCATCACGGAGTACGTGACCCCCGGCAGCCGTGCGAGCTCGGCCGCCGCCGTGTCCAACGCCGTCGAACGCGCGGACAGCGCGTCGCGCAGCGGCCGCGGCAACGACGGGAAGCTCGCCATCGGCGGCACCCCGGCCAGGACCACCGGCACCGGCCCCAGCCGTTGCCGCACGTCGACGACCACCCCGAGCAGGTCGCGCCGGAACCGCGCGGCCGAGTGCAGCTCGAGGGTGTCGTTCACCCCCAGCGCGACCACCACGACGTCAGCCGGCGCCAGCCGCGCGACCAGCGAGCTCCGGACCACCGCGGCCGTGGCCCCCGTCAGGCCGACCGCCTGCCAGCTCACCCGCAGACCTCGGCGCGCGAGCTCGTTCGCGAGCTGCCCGGTGAGGCCGTCGGTGTGCGCGGCCACCCCGACGCCGTCCACGGTGGACTCCCCGAGCACGGCGAGCCGGACCACCGGACCGTCGCCGGTGACGCCCTCGGCGGGGCCGCCGGCGCCGGGCAGGCGTGGGGTGCCGCGGCGGACGCGCAGCGCTTGCACCGCGAGGACCGGGGCCAGCGCGGCGAACAGGAAGAACCGGAGGGCAGCCATGCCACCGACCTTAAACACGATCACCGACGGTTCCGGCACACGAAGCCGAGTTGTCCACAGGCAGCGCGAGTTGTGGACAACTGCCCCTCAACCGCGCGCGATCCCCACGGTTTCCCCGATCAACGCCGTATCCTCCGCCGCGTCGAGCAGGAATGTCGCGACGTCGGCGCGGGAAATCACGAAGCCGCCACGCAACGCGCCGTGCTTGCTGAAGCGCACGCGGCCCGTGGCCGGACCCTCGGTGAGGCGAGGCGGACGCACAATCGTCCACTGCAGCTCGCTGGCCCGGATCGCCGCCTCCATCGCGCGCAGATCGGCGAAAGCGTTGCGCAGCACCGCACCCAGGATGGGTTTGACGACGAACCGCGTGAACGGGTCGTCGCCTCGGTCGTCAGGCCGATCGCGCTCACCGCGACGAACCGCGTGGCCCCCGCCGCCGCGATCACGGCCCGCGCGCCGTCGGCGTTCACCGTGGTCGGACGCCGGTCGCGCGCCCCGAGCGCCAGCACGATCGCGTCGCGCCCCTGCAGCGCCTCGGCCAGCGAAGGGTCGTCGAGCGCGTGCACCGCGACGGCCAGCCGCGGCTGGCTCGCGACGTGCAATCGCTCGGGTGACCGGACCACGGCCGTCACGTGCCAGCCCCGCGCCAGCGCCTCCCGCACGGCCAGCGTGCCGATCCGCCCACTCGCGCCGAGAACGGTGATCTTCATGGCGACTCCTTCGCCAAACAAGGGGTGAGTGTTTGCTCACCAGGTAGGGTGAGTGAACACTCACCACGCTGAGAACATCCTCAGGGAGCACCGTTGGGAAGCCGTCAGGACCTCGTCGCCGCAGCCGCCAAGGTCATGCGCGAGCAGGGCTACGCGCACGCGACCACGAAGGCGATCGCGCAGGCCGCGGGGTATTCGGAAGCCTTGCTGTACAAGCACTTCCGCGACAAGACGGCATTGTTCCTTGCCGTGCTGAGCGAGGAGCTGCCCGCACTGGGCGCCACGGCCGAGCGCCTCACGCGCCACGCCGCCGACGCGTCACTGGAACAGAACCTGACGGAGCTCGCCGGCACCGCGCTCGAGTTCTACCGCGCGAGCTTCCCGATCTCCGTCTCGATCTTCTCGTCGCGTGACCTGCTGCGCACCCACCGCGCCGCGCTCGACGCCGGACACGGCCCCGACCAGCCGATCGTCCTCGTGGAGACGTATCTGCGGGCCGAAACCGAGCTCGGCCGCATCCCCGCCCACACCGACCTCGACGCGGCCGCGCGCCTGCTGCTCGGCGCGTGCTTCCAGCAGGCTTTCCTGGACTCCTTCGACGAGACCGACCGCGGCACCGCCGTCGCCGCCCGCCTGGCGAAGACCCTGATCGCCGGGCTCCGGTGAATCGTCAGGCTTCGGCGGCCCGCCGCTTCGCCCGCTCCTCGTGCCACCGGTCGTAGAGGTTCGTGATCTCTTTCAGCGCGAACGACAGGAAGTCCTGCATCTCCGCCAGCCGCTTGCCCGCCGGCGTGTCCGCGCCCAGCGCGTCAATGCCTTCCTCGGCCGCGTCGCGCCACATGATCAGGAACCGGTCGCGCTTGAGGAACGTGGCGTACCAAAGGTCGTCGTACAGCCGGTAGTGGTCACGGCGCTCACCCGGCTCGCGGACCTTCGTCACGAGCCCCACCTGCTCCAGGTACCGCACGGCACCGGAAACAGCCGCAGGGCTGACCGACAGCTGCGACGCCAGATCGGCGGCTGTGAGCTGACCTTCGTCGGTCGTCATCAGGGCCGCGAAGACGCGGGCGGCCATGCGCTGCATCCCGATCTGCGACAGCACGAGACCCAGGCTCTCGACGTACCGGCGGACGGCGTCCTCGTCTCGCTGCGTCGTCATCCGTCCATCCTCTCGCACGCCCCAGGCCATGATCACTAGATCCAGACATTTTCTTAACTTCACAACTTCGTGAAACGAGTGTAGCTTCCGAAACATGGGAAACGCCATCTCGATCTCCGGCCTCCACAAGTCGTTCGGCGCGGCGATGGCCCTCGACGGCCTCGATCTCCAGGTTCCTGTGGGGGAGGTCCACGGTTTTCTCGGCCCGAACGGCGCCGGGAAGTCCACCACCGTCCGGGTTCTGCTCGGGCTGCTGCACGCCGACGCCGGTGAGGTCAGCCTGCTCGGCGGCGATCCGTGGCGCGACGCGGCGAGCCTGCACCACCGCCTCGCCTACGTGCCCGGCGACGTCAACCTCTGGCCGAACCTCTCGGGCGGCGAGGTGATCGATCTGCTCGGACGCCTGCGCGGCGGGCTCGACCAGCGCCGGCGCAAGGACCTCATCGAGCGTTTCGACCTCGACCCGCGCAAGAAGGGCCGCACGTACTCCAAGGGCAACCGGCAGAAAGTCGCCATCGTGGCCGCCCTCGCGTCCACTGTGGACTTGCTGATCCTCGACGAGCCGACCTCGGGCCTCGACCCGCTCATGGAGTCGGTGTTCCAGGAGTGCATCCAGGAGGAACGCGCGCAGGGCCGCACCGTGCTGCTGTCGAGCCACATCCTCGCGGAGGTGGAAGCCTTGTGCGACAAGGTGAGCATCATCCGCAACGGCCGCACCGTCGAGTCCGGCACGCTCGCCGAGCTGCGCCACCTCACCCGCACGTCGATCACCGCGGAGCTGGCCGGCCCGCCCAACGGCCTGGCCAAGCTCGCCGACGTCCACGACCTCGAGGTGACCGGCAATCGCGTGCGCTTCGACGTGGAGACACGCTCGCTCGACGACGCGTTGCGCCAGCTCACGCAGGTCGGCGTGCGCAGCCTGGTGAGCCAGCCGCCGACGTTGGAGGAGCTCTTCCTGCGCCACTACACCGAGGGGACCGCGAAATGACCGCGACCCTCACGAGAGCGCCGGCCACGAACACCGCGCTCGTCGGCACCTGGCACCTCACGCGGCTGGCGCTGCGGCGCGACCGCGTGATCCTGCCGATCTGGATCGTGCTGCTCAGCATCGTCCCGGCCGCCACGGTGTCCAGCTACGACCAGTTCTACCCCGACGCCGCCAGCCGCGCGGCGCTGACCGCGGGCGCTGCGGCGAACCCGTCGTTCTCCCTGCTCTACGGCCCGGCCTTCGACCTCACGACGGCGGGCGGCTTCATCGCGTGGCGCATGGGCGGGTTCCTCGCGCTGCTCATCGGGCTGATGGCCGTCTTCACGGTCACGCGCCACACGCGTGCCGAGGAGGACTCGGGCCGCGCGGAGCTGCTGGCGTCCACTGTGGTCGGTCGCTACGCGGCGCTGACGGCCGCCGTCCTCGTGTCCGGCACGGCGAGCGTGCTGATCGGCGTGATCCAGGTCGGCACGATGATCAGCGCGAAGCTGCCCGCCGACGGGGCGCTGGCCTTCGGCGCGGGCACGGGGTTCGCGGGCCTGGTGTTCACGGGCGTCGCGGCGGTGGCCGTGCAGCTCGCCGAGTACTCGCGCACAGCCAACGGCATCGGCACCGCGGTGATCGGCGTTGCCTTCCTGCTGCGCGGCGCGGGCGACTCGACGTCCGACGGCCACTGGCTCTCGTGGCTCTCGCCGATCGGCTGGTCGCAGCAGGTGCGCCCCTTCGCAGGCGAACGCTGGTGGGTGCTGCTGCTGCCCGTCGCCGCGACGCTGGTGCTCGGCGCCGCCGGCTACGCCCTGCTGCCCCGTCGCGACGTCGGCACCGGCCTGGTGCCGCCGCGACCGGGACCGTCGGGAGCGAAGGCTTCGCTGCGCACACCGTTCGCGCTGGCGTGGCGGCTGCAACGCGGCCCCTTGCTCGGCTGGGTCATCGGCTTCGCCGTCGGCGGCGCGCTGTTCGGCTCCATCGCGAGCGACATCTCCGGCCTCGTCGGCGACACCGAGCAGACGCGCCAGATCTTCGAGCGCCTCGGCGGTTCCGATGCGATCGTCGACGCGTTCCTCGCGACGATGGTGAGCCTGTTCGCCATGCTCAGCGCGCTGTACGGCGTGCAGGCGACGCTACGGATGCGCACCGAGGAGACGGGGATGCGCTTCGAACCGCTCCTCGCCACTCGCGTTGGACGGCTGCGCCTGGCGGCGAGCCACCTCGTGTTCGCGTACGTCGGGACGGCCCTGCTGGTGCTCGTCGGCGCGGTACTGCTGGGGATTTCGCACGGGTTGCGCTCGGGGGACATCGGCGCGTCCGTGGCCGACATGCTGGCGGCCGTGCTGGTGCAGGTACCGGCGACGTGGGTGATCGTTTCGGTGTGCACGCTGCTGTTCGGCCTCTTGCCGCGCTTCACTGGGTTGGCCTGGGCCACCGGTGCGCTGGGGCTGCTGATCAGCCTGTTCGGGCCGGTGGTGAACGCGCCGAAGGCGGTGCTGGACGTTTCGCCGTTCCAGCACCCGCCGAAGCTCCCGGGCGCCGCGTTCACGGCGACGCCGATCGTGTGGCTGCTGCTGGTCGCGGTGGTGTGCCTGGTGGCCGGGCTCTTCGGCTGGCGCCGGCGGGACGTGGGTTAGCGAACGGTCCCGCCGGGCCCCACGACCAGGCGGACTTGGACTCCTGGTTCGCCACACCGGCTCGCTGGGGGTGCCAGGGGGTGGACGGTCGTTCGCCGGGCTGTGCCGCCGTCGAACACGAGCTTGACGTCAACGGGTGCGGCAGGCAGTCCGGGGATCTCGACGAACCCGTACCGCCGGTCGGCACCGCCGATGCTGCGCAGGCGATCGGGGTGCAGGTGGTGGGGCCGGGGGTGGTTGTTTTTCGGAGCTCCACCTCGCGCTGGGTGCAGTGGACCGCCCAGCACGCGGTTACTTCGGCTCGGCTGAACTGTCCGGCCGGCACGTCGATGGCCAGCCCGGCGGGTGCGGCGATCACCGGGCACATCAGCGGCGGTGCGCTGCAGGCGGTGAGACCGAGCAGGAGGAGGGCGGCGGCCAGGTGTCTTCGCACGTCAGCCAGACGTGCGAGGACGGCTGGCTGGTTGCATCACCTCTGCGACGAAGCGACGTTCGGCGCGATGGCCGACGTCGGACGCAGCGATGTCGGAGACCCCGACCCCGACCCCGTCCTCGACACCGGAGCGGGCGACTCGCGGGTCACGGACACCGTCTTGGTCGTCGTGCTCGGTGGTGGCGGCGGCTCGGATTGCGATTGCGACTGCGATTGCGATTGCGTGACGGTCACCGGCGGTAGTGGCTGACCCGTCAGCGTCACCGTGACCGGTTGCGCGGGTGGCGGCGATGAAGGAACGGACGAATCGGCCGGACGGGTCGGCGAGTTCCCGGCCACGAGGAGTGCCGCCACGAGCAGGCCGACGGCGAAGCCGGCCAGCCCGGTTATGACGACAGAACCCCAGGTCGGAGCCGTGTTGGACAAACCGGCACCTCCCTCGCCGAGCCGACGCGCGGGTACGAGGAGTAGTCGCGTTGATCTTATGCCCCGTTACAGACGGTGCAAGTTGAGTCGAATAAACTCATGTTTGCGATCTGGTGGCATCGCGCCGAGGACTCGAGGTGCTCGGCGACGCGCCCCGGCCGGCTTGCCCGCGCGCAAACATGCTCAGTGCAACAGGTTCCGCCTGTCACCTCGCCCCTGCCCCCTTCTGCGCCAAAACGCAGCCAAAGCGCGCACTCTTGTGACTCCTCGCTTCGAAATCGCCCAAAGCTGTGCTCGACAGTAAGGTCGTCCGAGCTGCACAGCATGGTCGCGAGCCTGTTCCACTCGATGTTCACGACTCGTCAGCCCTTACCTCGGGCTCTCGCCATCGCGCCCCTCTCCCCCACGGGCGCGCTGGTCGCCAGCGCCATCGCGCGGCCGCTCGCGGCCGAAATCGGGGCGGCGCGGGCGCTGAACGCGGCGGCCGTCGTCTACGGGGGCTCGTTCCTGCTCTACGCCTTCACCACCCCCGGCTGGGGCTTGGCCTGGTACGTCGTCGGAGGGGTCGGCGCGGGGTTCGGGATCATCCTCATCAACGTCTACGCCGTGAGCTTCCGCCAGGCCGTCACGCCGAGGCGGCTGCTGGGCCGCGTGACGTCGGTGTCGACGACGCTCATCCGCGGCACGGCACCGCTGGGCAGCCTGGCCGGCGGCGTCCTCGCCGAGGTGACGTCCATGCGCGCCGCGCTGCACGTCGTGGGCGTCGGGCTGGTGCTGTCGACGGCGATCCTGCTGGCGTCGCCGCTGCGGAAGCTCAGGGACTTGCCGGAGTGACCGCGCGAAGGCCGTCGAGCAGGACGCGGACCAGATGGTGACTGCCGGGCGAATACCGCTCCACCGCCAGCGCGCCGACGATCAGCGCACGCAGGTCGTCGCCGTCGAGGTCGGTGCGGACCGCTCCCGCCGCCTGCGCGCGTTCGAGCAGGGCGGCCAGGTTCGCGCGGAACTCCGTGCCGAGCTCCGCCTTGTACGCGGAGCCCGTGGTGGCGCCCAGTGCTTCGCAGATCGCGCGATTGAGGGAGGCCTGCTTGATCACGCGCGCGAAGTAGTCGTAGAACGCCGCGCCCGGGTCTTCGGCGTCGACGAGCTCGCGCGCCTCGGCCGCGAACTGCTCCAGACGCTCCAGCACCACAGCCTGGAAAAGCGCCTCTTTGCTGGGGAAATGCCGGTAGACGGTGCCCGCCCCGACGCCCGCGAGCCGCGCGATGTCGTCGAGTGGCACGGCCAGCCCGTCAGCCGCGAAGGCCTCCTCGGCGGCAGCCAACACCCGGGCCCGGTTGCGGCGCGCGTCGGCGCGCAGCACTGGCTTGTCCACGGGCGTCCTCCTCGATCTCGTTGACAACCGGAACGATCACTCCGTATCGTGGGAACCGGGTGCACCGTTCCGATTGAACCTCATTCTTCCTCGGAGAAGTCCTGATGAGCCCAACCGTGTCCGAAATCTCGCAGCTCTTCGTCCGCAGCATGCAGACGCTCGACCCCGTGCCGCTCGCCGACGCCTTCGCCGCCGAGGCCGTGTACGAACTCCCCTTCCGCAGCCACCGCGTCGACGGCCGCGAAGCGATCCTGGCGACGCTCGCCGACGGCGCCGTCCGCGCCCGCGCGCTCGGGCTGGACTCCGTGCGGGTCGGCGTCCGCGAGCTGGCCGACGGGTTCGTCGCCGAGCTGACCGTCGAGGGCCGCAACCCGCACACCGGTGAGAGCTACGGGTTCCCGTCGTCGGTCGGGCTGATAACCATCCACAATGGAAAGATCACGGCGTACCGCGACTTCCCCAACACCGCCGCCGCGCACACCATGACCGGTGCCGCGACGGTGTTCCGACAGTTCCTGGACGCGTCCGTGGAGAACCGCTGGGACGATCTCGCCGACCTCTACGCCGAGGACGTCGTCCTGGAGATGCCCTTCACGCCGGCCGGAGTGCCGCGGCTGACACGCGGGCGAGAGGAGCTGCGTCGCCGGTTCCGCGCCGCGGGCTCGGTGCGCCGGATGACCAAGGCGGACAACGTCGTCGTGCACGAAACCACCGACCCGTCCGTGCTCGTCACGGAGTTCGACCTCCACGGCGAGTTCGGCGGCGAAGCGTTCGTCTCGTCGTACGTGATGGTGCTGACCATTCGAGACGGAAAGATCGCCCACACTCGCGACTACACCGACACTGCCGCGACGGCGAAGCGGATCAGCGCCGCTGCACAGTGACCAGCAGTGGTGTGGCGAGCCCGGCCGGCCATCCGATCGCGCCGAGACCACTCGGCGAGAATCCCGTGGAGGCTCAGCGAGCTCTGGGACGCGGCCCGTTCCAGAAGCTGTCGTCGAACACGGGGGTGCGCAGCGGCGGGGACTGCAGCGGCCGGGTCCGGGCGGTGACGCCCAGCAGCTGCATGGGCAGCAGGGGTTGCGCCGCGACCGCGTGGAGAAAACCCAGGCGCGCCAGCGCATCGCCCGCCCAGCGCAATGTCCCCAAGCCGCCGGACGTGGGGTCGGCGAGCAGTCAGCCCATCGGCGCGTCCGGCTGAGCACCCGCGACTACACCGACACCGCCGCGGCGGCGAAGCGGATCACTGCGTCGCGGTCTGCGCCGTTGGTGGGCTGAACAGCCGTTCGGCCGTCGAAGTCGTCCAGCCCCACACACCGGGCACCAGAAGCACGCCCACGACCACGAAGATGGGGAACACCAACCGCGTCTCCACCTTCTTGCCCGTCCGCAGCCGGAAAATCTTCGGTGGCCGGATCTCGTACCAGGTCTCGCCCGCGATGGGCAGCGGGAAAAGGAACGGGCAGCCCGACTCGGTCAGCGAGTCGCCGAGGCAGTGGACCAGACACCCTGCCGCCACGGCGATCCCGAGCCAGCCCGAGATCTGCTGCAGCTGCGCGACGTGGTCAGGCGGCGCGGTGAAGTACCACCACAGGATGGCGCCGACGCTGACCGGCAAGAGCCAGTCCCCCAACGCGCCCTCGGCGAGCAGGAGCCCGAAGACCACTACGCCGAACACCGCCCACGGGCCGCCGGCCGCGGTGCCGGCCGAAGTCGCCAAGCCGAGGCCGGCGGCGAAGAGCACGGTGTGCGACAGGTGGCGGTGCTTGCCGGTCACCTTCTCGTCGCGGGGGCCCTTCGTCAGGGCGTACACGGCCGACGAAACGCGGCGCAGGAGCCAGGACAGCGCGCCCGTCAGCCAGCCGAGGAGACGGGACGCGCTGGCGCCCGGGTGGTCGAGGTCGGGGAGCAACGCGAAGCCGGCCGTGGTGGCGGCGAAGACCACCGCCTGGTGCACGGAACCGGCGCCGACCGCGGGTGCGAGGGCGAGGCCCGCGCACCAGCCGGTCAGGGCGTGGGTGCGCCCCATCATCGTGGATCTCCCCCAGGTCGCGAGCGGAATTCAGGTCCGCGCGACCGTATCGGGGATCAGGCGGGCGGCTCCTCCGACACGCTCAGGTGTTCGGCCACTCCCGTGAGCTCGATGACGCGGCTCACGGCCGAACTGGGGACCACCGCGAGCTCGACGTCCTGCTCACGGGCCTGCCGCTGCGCGTGCAGGACCACGTTCAACGCCGAGGAGTCGAAGAAGGTCACCCCGGTCAAGTCGGCCACCACGCGCTGCGAGCTCTTGTCCGCGATCAACCCGGCAAGGGCTTCCTGCAGCTGCGGGCTGGTGAGCAGGTCGAGCTCACCATTGACCACCACCCGCGGCTCGGCGGCCTCGGTGTCCAGCGTGATGCCGAACCCGGGCGGGGTGGCGTTCTGGTCGGCTGCGGGCATGCAGTTTCTCCTCGTCAGGCGCTGCTGCTGCGCCGGTACGCGCCTGTATCTCAAGCGGCAACCGTTCACGGTTCCAGGCATCTGGAAAGTCCAACCCTAACCCAGTGGGTGACTGCCGCCGCGTCGGCCGCCACTGTCCCGGAAAACGGCACGGGCGGGCAAGAGCCGGACGGCGGCACGGTCATTCCGGCGAACGGCCGCGCGCACAGCGACCCGCGTGCCGGTGGGGCACGCGGGGGCGGGTTCGGGACTGGGTCAGGCGGACAGCGGGTCGCGCTTGGCGGCGCGGCGTTCCCGCATGAACAGCTCACGGCGCTCGATCTCGCCGAGGCCGCCCCAGATGCCGTACGGCTCCTGTACCGTCATGGCGTGCTTGCGGCACTGCGCCAGCACGGGGCAGGTCTGGCAGATCGCCTTGGCGCGCGACTCACGACGCTCGCGGGCGGACCCACGCTCGTTGTCGGTATGGAAGAACAGGCTGCTGTCCGCGCCACGGCAGGAACCTTGCAGCTGCCACTCCCACTCCTCGGCGACCACGTTGGGCAGCCGGCTCACGTCAGCCATCTCGTCCCCACCTTTCCCGGGATCAGCACTTCGACCGCTACATGCCCGCCGGTCGCGCGAATCAAACCCGGGTTTGGTTTGCTCACACCCCGGGCATGAGCAGACCGGGCAGCACAGGACACGGCCGAGTGAGCCGGAGAGAGGACCGCACGTGGAGGACAACGCCCCGCTCGATCGGGAGGACGCCCAGCTCATCGAGGTGCGGACGGCGGCCATCCCGCACGTGGTGCCCACGCTGCGCACGATCGTCGCGGACATCGCGATGCGCCAGGACTTCGACCTCGACGCGGTGGAAGACCTGCGGATGGCGGTGGACGAGGCGTGCTCGATGCTCCTGCCGTCCGCGGCCGACGGCAAGCTGACCTGCGTCTTCTCCTGGATCGAGGGGCGCATCGAGGTGACCGTTTCGGTGATCGCCGACACCCCGGACCACGGCGACGACACCGGTCTGTCCTGGCAGCTGCTCACGGCGCTGGCCACGTCGGCGCGACGCACAGTAACCCCGGCCGACGGCCGGTACCTCTCCCGGGTTCAGCTCGTCCGGGAGAGTGAGGTGGCGCGCCCGTGACCACCCCCGCCGAAGGCGGCGAGACCGATGTGGCGTCGCTGTTCGACGAGCTGGCCCAGCTGCCCGAAAGCTCCCCTCGCCGCGAGGAGATCCGGGACACACTGGTGCGCGAGCACCTGGAGCTCGCCCGCAACCTCGCGCGGAAGTTCCGCAACCGCGACGAGGCCATGGACGACCTGGTGCAGATCGCGACGGTCGGCCTGATCCACGCCGTCGACCGCTACGACCCGACGCAGGGCACCGACTTCCTGGCGTTCGCCGTCCCCACCATTTCGGGTGAACTGCGTCACCACTTCCGGGACAACAGCTGGTCGGTGCGGGTGCCGCGACGGCTGAAGGAGCTCAACGCGTCCATCTCCGCCGCGCGCGAGGAGCTCACCGTTCGGCTCTCGCGCGCGCCGCGCCCGAGTGAGATCGCGCAGCACCTCGGCGTGCCGATGGAGGACGTCTACGAAGGCCTGCGCGCCGGCCAGGGCCGCTACGGCGCTTCGCTGGACAACCTGCTGGAGAACTCCGCGCACACGCGCTTCGGCGCGCCCGACGCGAACCTGAGCCAGGCGGAGCTGCGCGAGGCGCTGCGGCCCATGCTGGAGAGCCTGCCGGAACGGGAGCGCAAGATCGTCGCGCTGCGGTTCGGGTCGGGGATGAGCCAGTCGGACATCGCGCGCCGCGTGGGCGTTTCGCAGATGCAGGTGTCGCGCCTGCTCGCGTCGACGCTGAAGAAACTGCGCACGGGACTGGTCGAGACAGACATCACCGAGGGCACCTGATTCGGCGTCCCCCTGCTTGGGTAGTAAGCCGGTGCGAGTAACGGACAGGTCGGGAGGTGGAAGCCATGACGACGTCGAAGATGCCGACGCGAGGCACCACGACACCCGCCACCGTGCGCCTGGCGCTCCCGGACGAGGTCACCGCGCCCGCGATCGCCCGCCACGCTGTCCGCGCCGCGCTCCAAGAGCTGGCTGTGGACGACCAGTGGCGGGACGACATACTGCTGGCGACGTCCGAGCTGGTGACCAACGCGTTCGAGCACGGTGAGCGGCCGGATCGGCTGGAGCTGCGGCTGTCGGAGGGCCGGCTGGTGGTCTGCGTCTTCGACGCCGGCCGGGAGGTGCCGCGCCTCAAGGAGCCCTCACCGCAGGCGGCGCGCAGCCGGGGGCTGCAGCTGGTCCACGTGCTGTCGCAGGAGTGGGGTTACGAGCCGTGCGCGGGCGGGAAGTACGTCTGGGCAGCGTTCGCGGTGGGACCGGTCGCGTGAGTGCCCGCGGTCGATCCGGGTCCGCTTAGGATCGCTCGTATGGAGACTCGCAAGATCACCCGGCTGGGGCGTGAGGTGTCCGCCGTCGGGCTCGGGTGCTGGCAGCTTGGCGCCGACTGGGGCACCGTCGACGAATCCGAGGCCATGGGCGTGCTGCACGCGGCGGCCGACGAGGGCGTCACGTTCTTCGACACCGCCGACGTCTACGGCGACGGCCGCAGTGAGACGCTCGTCGGCCGCTTCCGCCGCGAGCGCGGTGACGGGGTGTTCGTGGCCACGAAGATGGGCCGCCGCGCCGAGCAGGTGCCGGAGAACTACGTCGAGAAGAATTTCCGCGAGTGGAACGACCGGTCCCGCCGTTATCTCGGGATGGACACGCTGGACCTCGTCCAGCTCCACTGTCCGCCGACCGCCGTGTATTCGTCGGACGCCGTGTATGACGCGTTGGACCGGATGGTCGACGAAGGCCGGATCAAGGCCTACGGCGTCAGCGTCGAGACGTGCGACGAGGCCCTGACGGCGCTGGCCCGGCCGAATGTCGCGTCGGTGCAGATCATCCTCAACTGCCTGCGGCTCAAGCCGCTGGAGCGCGTGCTGCCGAAGGCGGTCGAAACGGGCGCCGGGATCATCGCGCGGGTGCCGCTGGCGTCGGGTCTGCTGTCCGGGCGCTACACGGCCGCGACGACGTTCGGGTCCGACGACCACCGCAACTTCAACCGGCACGGTGAGGCTTTCGACGTCGGCGAGACCTTCTCAGGGGTGCCGTTCGAGGTCGGGCTGGAGGCGGTGGAGCGCCTGCGCGGACTGGTTCCGGAGGGGCAGACACTGGCGCAGTTCGCACTGCGGTGGATTCTGGACCAGCTGGGTGTTTCCGTGGTGATCCCGGGTGCGCGCAACGCGGAGCAGGCGCGGGGGAACACGGTTGCGGCCGGGCTGGCCCCGCTGCCGGAAGAAGCGGCGGCCGGCGTCCGGGCCACATACGACGAGCTCATCCGGCCGTTGGTCCACGACAAGTGGTGACGCCGGAAGAGTTCCTCATGACCATGCGGACGGCCCGGCTGGTGTCGAACTGGGGAGTGGCCGTTCGCGGATGAACCTCCGCGGACGGCCGGCGCCCGTGCCCCAAGGCGGTTGTCCACAACTCGCGCCGGCTGTGGGCAACTCCGCTCGGCAGCGGGTTTTGTCGGAGTACGCCGGTAGAATGGATCATGGGCGGACCCCGGGAGGGTGGGCTGCCGGCATGGCACGGGGTGAGCTCGACCGCAAGAGTTCCTTTGCGTGACAACACTTCTCAGAACTTCCAGTCGACAGAGGCCGCGAAGGGCACCTTGAGGGAAGCCAAGTCCCTGAAGGTGCCCTTCACCGCTCCACTCGCCGGACGCTATTCCACTGTGAGCGTCAGCCGTTGCACGCCCCAGTCGTCGGCCTGATTGCCGGGCAGCCAGACGTCCAGGATGTCGTCCTTGATCCAGCTGCCGATGTCGGCCGCGTAGCAGTGGCCGTAGCCCGGGACGGAAATCCTGGTGCCCCAAGGGATGTTGCGGGCGTCGACGGCGCAGAAGCCCGGGCCGGCCTGGTAGCCGAGGGCGGTCTGGGCGACGTCGTTGTAGGCGGTGACGCGGTAGTTGAGGGTGGTGCCCTTGGCGAGGGCGTACGGGGCCAGCTGACCCGACGAGCCCACGCGGTACGCGGTGGAGATCTGGCCGAGCGAGCCGGGCGAGTTGTCCTCGGCCGTCATGGCGTAGAGCTGGTAGTTGGCGTTCTGGCAGGGGCTCGCGTCGGTGACCTGAAGCGTCGGCTGGCCCCAGTCGCTGATCCACTGCAGCGCCTGGCCGTTGCGGAACGCACGGTACGCCTTGGCGCCCGGCACCCGGGAGAACGTGAAGCTGACCTTGCCGTCGCCGCCGAGGCCACCGCTGACGCCTGCGGGCGCGGGCAGGCGGTTGCTCACGTTGACCGCCCCGACGAGGGAGCCCGGGCCGTGGCCGCCGGAGACGGGGCGGTCGGGGATCGGGCCGGTGTAGAAGTGCTGGCACGCGGGCAAAGTCGCGGCGCTGGCCGTCGCGACGGGGACGGTGACGAGCGCGCCGAGCGCGAGCACGGCGGCGCTGAGGGCTCTGAGTTTCACTTTCGGAACCTCCAATGGGGACCGGGGTGGAGGAACCGTGCACGGGAGACCGACGTTAGGGATCGCCGAGCCAGCGCGTCAATAGGTCTGGACCATTTGGCGGCGCCGCGGTGTCAGAGTGTGGCGAAATACCGCTCGAGCCGCTCGGCCAGCTCAACCGGACGGCTCAACGCAACGCCGTGGGACCCGTCGATCTCGTCGACCTCGTCGGCCTCGAAGCCCAGCCGCTCGCGCGCGACGCGCCGCTGCAGCTCGGGTGAGAAGAACTTGTCGTCGCGGCAGAGGAGCACGCGCGTGGGGACGTCGGGCAGCCGCGCGTCGGGCCACGGGTCGTCCCACTCCGCGCTGAGCTGGTCGCGGCTGCGGCTCAGCGCTTCGGCCGCCAGCTCGGGTGGGACGTCGCCAAGGTACGTCTCCGTCGCGGTGAGCTCGTCGCCGGGACTTTCGAACCCGACGTTGCCCCACCACTGGCCCGGTGGTTCCCCGGGCGCCGGCACCATACCGGCGAGGAAGACGAGCAGCCGCGCGTTTTCCAGCCTCGCGGCGGCCAAAGCGGCGGTGAATCCGCCGTATGAGTGCCCGACCACGACGATGTCCGGTTTCCCCGCCACTGCCGCGGTGGCCGTGGCCGCGAAATCCGCCAGCTTCGCGTCGGGGTTGCCGATCGGCAGGTCCGGCGCCACGGCTTCGTGGCCGCGCCGCCGCAGCTCGTCGGCGACGAGGTGCCAGTCCCAGCCGTTGCCGCCACCGCCGTGGATGAGGAGGAAGGTCGCCATGCCGGGGACAGTAGCTCAGGAGGCCGACAAATCCGGCGCGTGCGAGGTCAGCTCGCGGCCGGGCAGCGGCGCAGCATGTCCTGCAGCGCCGTCTTCTCCCCCGTTGTGATGGTGAGCCCGTAGAAGTGCTTCACGGTCACCCAGTCCGTCGCGTAGGTGCACCAGAACGACACCAGCGGCGGCTTCCACTCGTCGGGGGCCTTGTCGCCCTTCTGCTGGTTGAGGTTGTCCGTCACGGCGAAGAGCTGGGGGCGCGTGAGGTCGTTGGCGAACTGCTCGCGTTTGTCCTGTGTCCAGTCGCGCGCGCCGCTGGCCCAGGCCTGGCCGAGGGGCACCATGTGGTCGATGTCGACGTCGCCGGGTTTGGTCCAGGTCTCGGCGTCGTAGACGCTGAACCAGGTACCCGACGTCGGGTTGCAGTCGGTGCCGGCCTTGACGTCCTTGCCGTCGCGCTTGAGCACAAGCTCGCGCGTGTTGCAGTTGTGCCCCTGGTTGTCCCAGTGCGGGAACTTGTCACGGGAGTAGCCGGACATCGACGTGCGCGGCGCGATTTTCAGCTCCGCCAGCTGCTGCGTGACGTCGGCCGGCGCGGCACCCGTGGGCTCGGCGCCGCTTTGGCGTCCGGCGTACCAGATCCCGGCGACAGCCGCCACGAGAACCACGACGACCAGCAGGATCCGCTGGGTGGGAGACGTCCGGGCCATGCGCGCGCGATCCTCTCGACGGGTTCGGGAGGCGGCAGTATGCCCGGCGCGAGGCCCGTGATCGCGCCGACACTCTCAGCATCGCGCGAACCGTGTCCGGGACCACGGTGTCACGTCCGCGGCGCTCCGAGCGACTACCGGGGTGGGGGTAGGCGGAAGGGAGGGTGGGCGATGAGCGGGCGGCTGCGGAAGTGGAACTCGCGCGTCGACGACTACCTGCAGCGCAAGGCCGCGGAGGGCGGCAACGTGGTCGCGATGACACGCCTCGGAGCGGCGCTGAGAGAACGGGGCGAGGCGGCGGAGGCCGAGACGTGGTTCCGCCGCGCCGCGGCCGGCGGCGACCACATCGCGATGACCGCGTTGGCGAACCTCCTGGCCGAGCGCGGCGTGCTCGACGAGGCCGAACGCTGGTACCACGAGGCCGCCCACGCCGGCGAGCCGCGCGCGATGCTGGGGTTGGGGCGCGCGTACGAACGGCGTGGCCGCGTCGAGGACGCCGAGTACTGGTTCCACGAGGTCGCCGTGACCGGTGACGTCGACGCGATGGGCGCGCTCGGGCACCTGCTCGCCGAAGGCGGCCGCTACGACGAGGCCGAGGACTGGTGCCGCCGCGCCGCGAGCTCGGGCAACACGTCCGCGATGATCGACGTCGGCATCGTCATGCGCGAACGCGGCCGCTACAGCGAGGCCACGCGCTGGTGGCGCGAAGCCCTCGCCGACGGCGACCTCTCGGCCACGTGCCTGCTCGGCCGCCAGTCCGAACGCTTCGGCAAGCTCGAGGATGCCGAATCCTGGTACCGCCAGGGCGCGACCTCCGGCAACGTCGAGGCCACCGTCCGCCTGGGCCTGCTCCTGCACCGCCGCGGCGACGTCGACGAGGCCGAGGCCTGGTACCTCGACGCGGCCGAAGCGGGGGACGCCGCCGCAATGACCAACCTCGGCGTCCTGGCCCGAAACCGCGGCGACGAGGGCGAGGCCGCGGCCTGGTACCGCAAGGCGGCGGAACACGGAAGCATCCCGGCTTTGACGAACCTCGGGCATCTGGCGGAGGCACGCGACGAGCTGGCGAAGGCGGAGCGGTTTTTCCGCGCGGCTGCGGAGACGGGTGATGTGCAGGGGATGTTGAGCTTGGCGCGGATGCTGCAGGCGCGGGGCGCGGTGGATGAGGCGGATACGTGGCTTTCGCGGGCGGAAGAGTCGCAGGGGGAGCACGATCGCGCTTGAGCGGGCCGACGGATCGGCGCTTGTGGCGCAGGCAAGGCGGCTTCGCGACGTCTGCACGCGGGTGCGAGCCGGCCGGGGGGGTCGCGGGCAGCTGCTCACCACGATCGGTGTCACCCCGCAAGGCAGCACCTACGGCGCTTCCTCCGCAACCGCCGAGAATGGCGCGAGTTCGAGGAACACTTCCAGACCCGCACGCTCGAGCTCGGCAACTGCGGCCGTCCCTACGGCACCCCTTGCAGCATGAACACGCATGCTTCTCTGAACTACCGGCGGCGCAGCGCATCAGCGCCTGCCGGTAAACCAATGGTGTCTCCGCGAAGGAGCCGCATAGCTTGTGCATTCGTGACCGGTGATCCGAAGACGCCCCCTGCTCGACCGACCTCGGCCGAGTGTTCAACGAGGTGCCGGAGCTCTATGACCGGGTCCGTCCGGGGTACCCCGACGAGCTGTTCGCGGATCTTGGCGCCATCACCGGCATGGACAAAAGGTCGTCCGTGGTGGAGGTGGGCTGCGGTACGGGTCAGGCGACGCGCTCACTGGCAGCACTCGGATGCTCGGTGACGGCCATCGAGCCGGGCACTGACCTGGCCGCACTCGCGCGCCGGCGGATCACCACCTTCGGCAACGTCGAAGTCGAGACGTCGACGTTCGAAGAGTGGGACGACCGCGGCCGACGCTTCGATGCGCTCGTGGCTGCGTCGTCGTGGCACTGGGTCGACCCGTCGATCGGCTGGCAGCGAGCGTACGACGTGCTTTCTCCCGGCGGCTGGATGGCACTGCTCGGCAACGTCGTCGTCCGCAGGCCGGGAGAGCCGGAAGTTTACGCCGAGACCGCCGATCTCCACGAACGGTTCTGTCCCGGGAACGCTGGCTGGGGTCATCCGCCGCTGGAGGACGACGTGCGCACCACCAACGAGGGCTGGGGTTTGATCGACGAACCCGGAGAATCGTTCGGCCCGACGACCGTGCGCTGGTACCCCACCGTTCAGTGGTTCAACGCCGGATGGGTTCGCCGACCTCCTTCGCTCGATGTCGCTGTATCGAAGGCTCGACCGCGACGTCCGCGAGCCCCTGCTCGACGCCATCGCCGAGCGCATCCGCAAGCGGATGGGCGACCCAGTATCACGCCGCTATCTGAGCGTCCTCCGGGTCGGACAGCGAGCCAAATGAAGCCGGGGACCGATCTCTGAACCACTGGTCTGCGGCCATTCACCGTGGCAAGTCCACGGGCCCGTCGCGATCGGACTGCTTTTTGGCAGGGCTGTTGCCTGCGTGGGCGAGCGGGAGGGCGGTTCAATTCCGTATGGCGGGGAAGAGGTCGCCGAGGCTTTCGTGGGCGATGTCGATGGCGCGGGCGCCGGTGATCGTCTCGTCGGGGTTGATGTCGGGGACGGTTTTGCCGAGGCCCTGGGCGAATGCCAAGACGGCGTGCAGAAGCGATGTGCCGAGCAGGCCAAGTGGGGCGTCGAGGGGCGCGAGGGCTTCGGGCATCTCGGGGACGGGTCGGGGCGTGACGTGCGGCCAGTCCTCCTGTGCCCTGGGCGAGGTCAGGGTGAAGATGTCGGCGAAGCTGCGCGCGCCGGCATCGCGGGCGCTGAGCGGCCGGCCGAGGTTGAAGTGCCGGCGCATCGTCGCCAGCAGCGACGTCGCACGGAACTCGTCGTTGACGACGGTCCGCTGCGGTATCCACGCGGAGATCGCCAGTGTCGGGACGCGCACGCCGGCACGGTCGAAGCCGAAGCCCATCTGGCCGTGCGCGCGTGCGCGGTCGGGCGGGACGGCCGGCGGGGGCGGGACGTGGTCGTAGCTGCCGCCGTGCTCGTCGAAGGTCACCAGCAGCGTGGTGTTGAGGTGGTTGGAGCCGTTCGCCGAGGACGAGTTGCGGATCGCGTTGTAAATGCGGGCCAGGAGGTCCTCACCGCCGATCAACGAGGACGGAGGGTCGAAGTGCAGGCTTGCGGCGTCGGTGGCGCCGAGCTGTTTGCCCAGCGCAGCCACAACGCCGCCGAACGGCGGGTGCATGTCGTTGTGGTTCCAGCCGATGATCTGAGGCTCGACGAACGAGTAGGTCGGCAGCTGCCCCTTCTCGGCGTCCTGGAAAAACTGCCGGGTCGAGCAGAAGTTGGTGGCGAAGCGGCCGGCGAGCCGCGGGGCGTGGATGACACCCGTCAGCGAGTAGATCGAGGGCGGATCGCAGTAGACCTTCCACGTCAGCCCGGCCGCGTCGAGCCGGTCGAACAACGTCTCGGCGTCGTTGGTCCGCGGAAAGGAACCCGGCGGCGACGTGTTGACCACCAGGCCCGACGATGCCCCAGCGTGGAAGAAGGAGCGGTTGGGGTAGGTACAAGTCGGCACGTCGCAGAACCAGTGATCGAACGTGGCGAAACCTCGGGCGAGGGCTGAGAGCACCGGCATCTGCGCGGGCGTGTAGCCGGTCATGATCCGGGAGTACTCCTGCACCGTCGGCTGGCGCCCGAGCTCGTCGGTCACCACGCTGATGTAGTCGGCGACGAACCCGTCCATCGTCGACGGCCGGCCGGCCGGCGGGTGGTTGAAGGACTTCCCCGCCGCCACCTTGAAGCGGTTGTCCTCATCGAGAACCCCGAACAGCTGCGTGTTCACGTGCGGAAACTCCTCACCCGGATCGAGACTCGGCGTGTTCATGTCCGCCGCGACTCCGTAGGAGAGGATTCGGTCCGGTGGCCGGTGCTCTGCCCAGTCCGGCACCCGGTTCGACAAGTCTTTGCCGATCACGCCGTCGAATGAGGCAACCTCTCCCGGCTCGTACAGGCGACCCAGCAGATTGTCGAAGGACCGGTTCTCGAACATCACCACGACCACGTGGTCCAGCGCGTTCCCCCGGCTCGGCACGCTCATCGACACCTCCGCTGGCTCTGACCGCGGCGCAGTCCCGCCTCACACGGTCCAGCGGATCGCGTCACCGCGTCATCACCCCAAACGGACGATCAGCCGATCCTCGGCCGAACTCTGGTTGTTCGTCCCTGCGGGTAGTGGCCGCAACGCTCGTCGCCCAGGCCACGCGGCAGAACCGGGGTCGGTGTGGTCCGCCCTGCCACGCCGGCCTACCGAACGTCCCGGAACTTCGTTGCCCGGGCCGGCAGGTCGAGGACGTGATCCGGCCCGCCACGACTGACACGGTGCCCTGGCCCACCTGGGCGATACCGCGCACGACGACGGCACTTTTCCACTCCGGCGAATCATTTGGCGTCGGCAAGGCGTCTTCGCCACACCTGTACTCCTGCACTCCTGCGCGAGCCGGTCGGCCGGAATCAGCGACACGCGACCCGCGCCGCGCTTCTGCCACTCGACGCGCACCGTGCCGCCGGCCCGCGTCGGCCGCCTTCGCGACTTCTACGACGACGCCGCGAGCCAAACGATCGGGGCGGTGATGTGTGAGCAATGCTCCGCCGCCGAGGAGGGAGACACAGCCCCCGCCCTCCGAGGGGGCGTCCCCGTCCCATTCTATCGGCCCCCACCGACAATTCCGCGAAACCGGCGCCAGCCCACCGCAGTTGTCCACAACTCGCGGTGGGCTGTGGACAGATCAAAGGAAGTAAAAACGCGGCTCAGCCCAGCACCGAATCTCCGCCACGCACCCGCAGACCTGCGAACCCAGTTGCGCCACAACAGCCTCTCGGCGCGCAACCGAAATCCCAACTATCCCCACGTCGTCGCCAAAAAAGGCCGGACCCGGTTCCGCGCACCCCGCGTCGATCAAGGCCAGCCGCCACTTGGGTGAATTGTTGCCCACTTGCGCGATCTCTTGTGTGATCCAATTCACAGCTCTACTGTGGGGGAGGACTGCTCCCACCACCGAGCGCAGGGAAGTGCCGCCATGGTCGGCTCTCCGAGTACTTCTCCCGGTGCGGTGGCGGCGCTGTTCGAGCGCCGCGTCGCACCGGCTGAAGAGCTGGCCGGACAGGCCGGTGCGGTGGCGGAAGCGTGCCACGGGATGGCGAAGCGGTTCCACCGCGGCGGGAAGCTCGTGGTGTTCGGCAACGGGGGCGCGGGCACCGACGCGCAGCACGTGGCCGTGGAGTTCGTGCACCCCGTGATCGTCGGGAAACGGGCGTTGCCGGCGATTTCGCTGACGGCCGACGTCGCGACGCTCACCAGTGTCGCGGACCGGCAGGGGCTCGACGAGATTTTCGCCTACCAGATCAAGTTCCTGGCCGAGCCGCAGGACATCGCGCTCGGCATCTCGTCCGACGGCGACTGCGCCAACGTCCGGCGCGGCCTCGAGGCCGCTGGTGAGCTGGGGATGCTCACCATCGCGCTCACCGGCGGGACCGGCCCCGGCACCATCACAGCCGACCACGTGCTGCAAGCGCGCTCCGACGACCCCCGCGTGGTCAAGGAAGTCCACGTCACGACCTACCACGTCCTGTGGGAACTCGTGCACGTGTTCTTCGAACAGCCCGGTGTCCTCACACCGGAGGTGGCGTCGTGAACGCCCGTGACGCCGACAGAGCACCGGCCCCCGCCTGTCACGACGGGGTGTGCATCACCTGTTCAGATACGGCGGTCGAAGTGACCGTCATCGAACTCCTGGACCTCGGGTTCGCAGTCGTGGATACCGGCCAGGGCAGGGAAGAAGTGAGCGTGGCACTGGTGGAAACCAGTGTCGGCGACCGAATCCTCGTCCACGCCGGCGAAGCCATCGCACGTCTGGAATTTCCCGAGTAGCCGAGGGAGTTGAGCGGCCATGGCAAGGGATTCCGTGGGCGCGAGTGGACTGGAGGAGCTGTACCCGTTCCTGTACTCGGGTACGAGCGACCTCGACGCCGTCCTGACCCAGGTCCGGCAGTCCACTGTGGAGAAAGCCCGCGAGATCGTCACGCTGCGCCGTCAAGTTCTCGAGAACGACGGCGGGCGCCTCGCCGCGTGCGCACGCGACCTCGCGAAGGCGTTCGCCGGGGGCGGCCGGCTGCTGGCCTTCGGCAACGGCGGCAGCTCCACCGACGCGCAGGACCTCGCCAGCCTGTTCCTGAGCCCCGACGGCGACGCGCGGCCCCTGCCCGCCTTCGGCCTCACCAACGACATCGCGGTGGTCACCGCCCTGTCCAACGACATCGGGTTCGACGTCGTGTTCTCCCGGCAGGTCGGCGCGTTCGGCCGCCGCGGCGACGTCGCCGTGGGCCTGTCGACCAGCGGCAACTCGGCGAACCTGCTGGCCGCATTCGACGAGGCCGCACGCCGCGGCCTCGTCACCGTCGGCATCGCCGGGTACGACGGCGGCAAGATGGCCGAGCTGAGGACGATCGACCACCTCTTCGTCGTGCCGTCGCCTTCCGTGCACCGCATCCAGGAAGCCCAGACGACCCTTTACCACGCACTGTGGGAACTCACCCTCGGTGCGCTCGACGACCTCGAGGGTGAACAGCCGTGACCCATGCCCGAGAAGAAGAGAAGCCCATCCACCTCCTGTGGATCAACGCCGGTCTGTCCTGCGACGGCGACTCGGTCGCGCTGACCGCCGCCACGCAGCCGAGCATCGAGGAGATCGTGCTCGGCGCGCTGCCCGGCCTGCCGAAGATCCAGGTGCACTGGCCGCTGATCGACTTCGAGTGCGGTCCGGACAAGGGCGCCGACACGTTCATCGAGTGGTTCTACAAGGCCGACCGCGGTGAGCTGGAACCGTTCGTGCTGGTCGTCGAGGGCTCGATCCCCAACGAGGCCATCAAGGCCGAGGGCTACTGGTGCGGCTTCGGCAACAACCCCGAAACCGGCCAGCCGATGACCACCAGCGAGTGGCTCGACCGCTTGGCGCCCAAAGCACTCGCCGTGGTGGCGGCCGGCACGTGCGCCGCGTACGGCGGAATCCACGCGATGGAGGGCAACCCGACGGGCGCGATGGGCGTGCCCGACTACCTGGGCTGGGACTGGAAGTCGAGCGCCGGCCTGCCGATCGTCTGCATCCCCGGCTGTCCGACGCACCCGGACAACTTCTCCGAGACACTCACCTACCTGCTCTACCAGGCGGCCGGCCACGCGCCGATGATCCCGCTCGACGACCACCTCCGGCCACAATGGCTTTTCGGCGCCACCGTCCACGAGGGGTGCGATCGAGCCGGCTACTACGAGCAGGGCCAGTTCGCTCAAGAGTACGACTCGCCGAAGTGCCTGGTGAAGCTCGGCTGCTGGGGCCCGGTCGTGAAGTGCAACGTGCCCAAGCGCGGCTGGATCAACGGTGTGGGCGGCTGCCCGAACGTCGGCGGCATCTGCATCGGCTGCACCATGCCCGGCTTCCCGGACAAGTTCATGCCGTTCATGGACGAGCCACCCGGCGCCCACGTCTCCTCGCTCGCGAGCGGCGCGTACGGCTCGGTGATCCGGCGCCTGCGCAAGATCACCGAACGCAAGGCCGACGCCGAACCCAAGTGGCGGCACAAGGGCAAGCAGCTCGAGACCGGCTACCGCTCCTCGTGGCGCTGAAGGGACTGGGGACATGACGCGAACGGAAAGCGACAAGGGCATCAGCACCAAGGGCAAAACCGACCTCGTCGAGATGGCCTGGGACCCGATCACGCGCATCGTGGGCAGCCTCGGGATCTACACGAAGATCGACTGGGCGGCCAAGAAGGTCGTGGAGTGCCACAGCACGTCTTCGGTGTTCCGCGGCTACAGCATCTTCATGAAAGGCAAGGATCCGCGCGACGCGCACTTCATCACCAGCCGCATCTGCGGGATCTGCGGCGACAACCACGCCACGTGCTCGGTCTACACCCAGAACATGGCCTACGGCGTGCGTCCACCGCACCTCGGTGAGTGGATCATCAACCTCGGCGAGGCCGCCGAATACATGTTCGACCACAACATCTTCCAGGAGAACCTGGTCGGCGTCGACTACTGCGAGAAGATGGTGGCCGAGACCAACCCCGGCGTGCTGGAGCTGGCCAACCGCACCGAGGCGCCGCACGCCGGCGACCACGGGTACAGGACCATCGGCGACATCATGCGCTCGCTCAACCCGCTGGAAGGCGAGTTCTACCGCGAGGCGCTGCAGGTCAGCCGGTCCACACGCGAGATGTTCTGCCTCATGGAAGGCCGCCACGTCCATCCGTCCACCTTGTACCCGGGCGGAGTCGGGACGATCGCGACGGTGCAGCTGTTCACCGACTACCTCACGCGGCTCATGCGCTACGTCGAGTTCATGAAGCGCTGCCTGCCGATGCACGACGACCTGTTCGACTTCTTCTACGAAGCCATCCCCGGCTACGAAGAGGTCGGCCGCCGGCGCATCCTGCTCGGCTGCTGGGGCAGCCTGAACAACCCGGAGTACTGCGACTTCACCTACGAGAACATGGAGTCGTGGGGCCGAAAGATGTTCGTGACACCCGGCGTGGTCGTCGACGGCAAGCTGGTCACCACGAGCCTGCTCGACATCAACCTCGGCATCCGGATCCTGCTCGGCTCGTCCTTCTACGAGGACTGGGAGGGCATGGACAAGTTCGTGACGCACGATCCGCTGGGCAACCCCGTCGACTCACGCCACCCGTGGAACCAGCACACGATCCCGCGCCCGCAGAAGCGCGATTTCGACGACAAGTACTCGTGGACGATGTCGCCGCGCTGGTTCGACGGCACCGACCACCTCGCGCTCGACACCGGTGGCGGCCCGATCGCGCGGCTGTGGGTCACGGCGCTGGCCGGGCTGGTGGACACCGACTATGTGAAGTCCACCGGGCACAGCGTGGTGATCAACCTCCCGCGCACGGCCACGAAACCCGAGGTCAGCTTCGAGTGGAAGATCCCGAAGTGGAGCAACGCGCTCGAGCGCAACCGCGCGCGCACGTACTTCCAGGCGTACGCCGCCGGCCTCGCGCTGCACTTCGCGGAACGCGCGCTGGGCGAGGTCCGCGGCGGCAACACGAAGACGTGGGAGCCGTTCAAGGTGCCCGAGGAAGGCGTGTCGTGCGGCTTCACCGAGGCGGTGCGCGGGGTTCTTTCGCACCACATGGTGATCAAGGGCGGCAAGATCGCGAACTACCACCCCTACCCGCCGACGCCGTGGAACGGCAGCGTGCGTGATTCCTTCGGCACGCCGGGTCCGTACGAGGACGCGGTGCAGAACACGCCGATCTTCGAAGAGAACACACAGGAGAACTTCAAGGGGATCGACATCATGCGCACGGTGCGCAGCTTCGACCCCTGCCTGCCCTGCGGCGTGCACATGTACACCGGCAAGGGCAAGACGCTCGACCGCATCCACACGCCTCACGCTTTCGGCGGAGAGGTGTTCTGAACCATGACGGACCGCGACATCGGCCAGGTAGGCGAACGCATCGAGCAGCTCCTCGGTGAGCTCGCGGCGGAGGCGGGCAGCACCGTGGCGGACAAGGCTGAGGACCTCGTCCACACGCTGCTCGAGTTCTACGGCGCCGGCCTGACGACGATCGTGTCCGTCCTGCGAGAGGACGTCGCCGGCGAGGTGCTGCTGGAGCGCCTCGCCGGCGACGTCCACGTGCGGGGGCTGCTGGTGCTCCACGGCCTGCACCCCAAGTCCGCTTTGGACCGCGTGTCGGAGGCGCTCGACGAGGTGCGGCCCTACCTGGGTTCGCATTCCGGCGACGTCGACATCATCGGTATCGACGCCGAAGGCGTGCTCCGGCTGCAGCTGCAGGGCACGTGCGACGGCTGCCCGTCCTCGACCGTCACGGCGAAAATGGCCATCGAACGCGTGGTGCGCGAGGCCGCACCGGAGCTCACCGACGTGGTGGTGGCCGGGGTGGTGCCCGAGCCGACCGGGCCGGGCGGACGTCCACTGCTGCCACTCGAGACGATCGAGTGCCCGGTCCCCCTGGAGCAGGCATGACGGGCGGTCTGCGCAAGTTCCTGAAGCCGGCCGAGCGGCCGGCGCCGGGCGAACGGTGCGAGCTGTGCACCGAGCCGGTCGGCGTGGGCCACGGGCACGTGATCGACCTCGAATCGCGCACCATCATGTGTACCTGCCGGGGCTGCTACCTGCTGTTCACGCACACCGGCGCCGGCGGCCAGCGCCACCGCGCCGTGCCGACGCGCTACCGGCACACCGCGCACTTCCCGGCCGGCGCCACGCTGTGGGAAACGGCCGGGATCCCCGTGCGGATGGCGTTCCTGTTCTACAACTCGGTGCAGGAGCGCGCGGTCGCGTTCTACCCGAGCCCCGCCGGCGCCACCGAGTCGCTGCTGCCGCTGGACATGTGGACGGAGCTGCTGCAGGAGCAGCCCGAGTTCGCCACGGTCGCCCCCGACGTGGAGGCGGTGCTGATCAACAAGCACGACGTCGGCTTCGAGGCGTTCCTCGTGCCCATTGACGTGTGTTACGAGCTCGTCGGCCTCGTCCGCCTGCACTGGCGCGGCTTCGACGGTGGCGCCGAAGCGCACGAAGCCATCGACCGCTTCTTCGCCGACCTTCGCGCCCGCGGAGAGGTCGCCGCGGATGGCTGAGCTGACCTTCGACTGCGTGGACGTGCGCCCGGTGAAGTACGCGGCGTCGCCGACGCTCGCGTTCAGCATGAAGATCACCGAGCTCACCGCCCAGCCGATCCACGCGCTGGTGCTCCGGGTGCAGCTGCGGATCGAACCGCAGCGGCGCCGCTACAGCAGCGGTGAGTCGGAGTTGCTCACGAACCTGTTCGGCGACCCTTCACGCTGGGGCGAGACGCTGCGGCCGTTCCAGTTCGCGACCGTGGCGGTGATGGTGCCGAGCTTCACGCGCACCACGGAGTTCCAGCTCGAAGTGCCCTGTACGTACGACCTGGAAGTGGCTGCCGGCAAGTACTTCCACGCGCTCGTCGACGGCGTGGTCCCGCTCGTGCTGCTGTTCAGCGGCACGGTGTTCGCGAAGGGCGGCCCGGGGTTCTGGGTCGAGCCCGTGCCGTGGCACACCGAAGCGGAGTGCCGGATGCCGATCGCCGCGTGGGACGACCTGATGAACCAGTACTTCCCCAACGTCGCGTGGCTGAAGCTGCACCGCGAGACCGTCGACGCGCTGCTGCGGTACAAGTCGCGCCACGCGATCCCGACGTGGGACGCGGCGATGGAGCACCTGCTGTCGAACGCGGGTGATGGCCCGTGACCAGCGTGTTCGACCAGGCCCGCGCCATCGGCGACGCCGTGCTGTACGAGGGGTACCTGCTCTACCCGTACCGCGCGTCGGCGCGGAAGAACCGCGTGCGCTGGCAGTGGGGTGTGCTGATGCCGCCAACGTATGCGTCGGAGGAGCGCGGCGAGTACGCGACTTCGCGCACGGAGTGCCTGCTGGAGCCGCGCAAGCACACCTCGGTGCACCTGACGCTGCGGTTCCTGCAGGCGCAGGAACGCCTGGTGCACGACGGCCACGGGTTCGTCGACTCCGTGACCGTGGCCGGCAAGGACTACACGGCGTGGGACGAAGCCGTGGAGCACGAGCTGAACTTCGTGATCCCCGTGGCCGAGCTGCTCGCGCAGCCGGTGGAACTGCCATTCTCAGTTCCACCGGCCGAAACGCGCGAGTGCGTGGGCGAGCACTGCACGCTCGTGCGCCGCTCCGGCGAGCTGACCGGCGCGCTCACGGCTCGCCTCGACGCGCTCGACGGCCCCTTCGGCGGCACGCGGCTGCGACTGGACCTGCGCAACACGAATACGTGGCCGTCAGATGGCGTCCGCGAATCGGCGCTGCACAGGGCGTTGCTCGCCGCGCACGTGATCCTGGCGGTGGACTCGGGCCACTTCCTCTCGATGCTCGACCCGCCCGAGTGGGCGAAGCCGGCCGTCGAGGCGTGTGTCAACGAGCGCGTGTGGCCGGTGCTGATCGGCGGGTCGTCGCGAAGCGGGGTGATGCTGGCGTCCCCCATCATCCTCTACGACGACCCGTCGATCGCGCCCGAAAGCCCTGGTGAGCTCTTCGACGGCACGGAGATCGACGAAATCCTGACGCTGCGCACGATGGCGCTCACCGACGAGGAGAAACGCGAGGCCCGCGCCACGGATCCCCGGGCGGCGGCGCTGGTGGACCGCGTGGACGACCTACCGCAGGAGCTGCTCGACCGGCTGCACGGGACAGTGCGGTACCTGCGTTCGGCGACCGGCGAGGAAACCGATCTGCCCGCGCACCCCGAGGTGCCCTGGTGGGACCCCGGAGCCGACGCGTCCGTCTCCCCGGAGACCGACGCCGTCGTGGTCGCCGGCGTCCGCGTGTCCGCGGGCTCGCGCGTGCGGCTGCACCCGAACCTGCGGGGCGCCGACGCGCAGGACATGTTCCTCAGCGGCCGCGTGGCCACCGTGCGCGCGGTGCTGTCCGATGTGGACGGAACCACGCACGTGGCCGTGACGCTCGACGACGACCCGGGCGCCGACCTGCAGAATGCCCACGGCCGCTTCCGCTATTTCTCCCCTGACGAGCTGGAGCCGACATGAGACCGCAGGTGCTGGTGGCGGGGATCGGCAACATCTTCCTCGGCGACGACGGCTTCGGCGTCGAAGTGCTCAAGCAGCTCGAACACGAAGAGCTGCCGGAGTGGGTGCAGATCGCCGACTACGGCGTCTCCGGCCTGCACCTGGCCTACGACCTGCTCGGCGGCTACGACACCACGATCCTGCTCGACGCGACGCCGCACGGGGTCGAGCCGGGCACGTTGTCGCTGATCGAGGCCGACGTCGACGCGATGGCCGCGGCGCCCGTGATCGACGCCCACGGCATGCAGCCCGAAGCCGTGTTCCGCCTGCTGCGACTGCTCGGCGGCGACGCGGGGCGCGTGCTCATCGTGGGCTGCGAGCCGAAGTCGGTCCAGTCCGGGATCGGGCTCAGCAAGGAGGTCGCGGCCGCCGTGCCCGCGGCCGTGCAAGCGGTGAAGGAACTGACGTGGGGCACCACCCCACGGCTCCCCGAAGACACCCTCAAGACGGAGGTCTGACCATGCTCAAGCGGTTGCTGCTGGTAATCGTGCTCGTCGGTGTGGTGGCGTGGATCGCCATGCAGGTGAAACCGGACGTGCAGCGTTACGTCGACATGAGCCGGAAATAGCCGTGTGCCTCGGCATCCCGGGCGAGATCATCGAGATCAGCGAGGAACGTCCGGACCTCGCGAAAGTCTCGGTGTGCGGGGTGAAGCGGGCCATCAACATCGGCCTGCTCGCCGACGACCCACCCGAGCCCGGTGAGTGGATCCTCATCCACGTCGGGTTCGCACTGTCCAAAATAGACGAGGAGGAGGCCGCCACGGCGCTGGAGTTCCTGGAGAGCATCGGGAAGGCGTACGAGGACGAGATGGCCGCCTTGCTCGAGTCCAGAATCGATTAGGAGCGCCCATGCGGTTCGTCGACGAGTTCCGGGACGCGGACAAGGCGCGGGCGCTGTCCGCCAAGATCACCGCGCTGTGCGAGCCCGGCAGGCACTACAAGTTCATGGAGGTGTGCGGGGGTCACACGCACACGATCTACAAGCACGGCCTCGAGGACTACCTGCCGGAGAACGTCGAGCTCGTGCACGGCCCTGGCTGCCCGGTGTGCGTGATCCCGATGGGCCGCATCGACGACGCGATCAGCATCGCGCGCCGGCCCGGGGTGCTGATGACCTCGTTCGGCGACATGATGCGCGTACCGGGTTCGGGTGGGAACTTCTTCGATTCCAACGCCGAGGGCACCAACATCAGGATGGTGTACTCGCCGCTCGACTCCCTGAAGATCGCCCGGCAGAACCCCGACCTGCAGGTGGTCTTCATGGCCATCGGGTTCGAGACGACCACGCCGTCGACCGCGATGACGCTGCTGCGCGCGGCCGACGAGGGCATCGGAAACTTCTCGATCTTCGCCAACCACGTGACGATCGTGCCCGCCATCAAGGCGATCCTCGACTCGCCCGACCTGCGGCTCGACGGGTTCCTCGGCCCGGGCCACGTGTCGACGGTGATCGGCTGCCGGCCGTACGAGTTCATCGCGCGCGACTACGGCAAGCCCGTGGTCGTGGCCGGGTTCGAGCCGCTGGACATCCTGCAGTCCATCTACCTGCTGATGGTGCAACTGTCCGAAGGCCGTGCCGAGGTGGAGAACCAGTACTCGCGCGTGGTGCCGTGGGACGGCAACCTCGTGGCGCTCAAGGTGATCAACGAGGTGATGGAGCTGCGGCCGTACTTCGAGTGGCGCGGTCTCGGGTTCATCTCGCACTCGGCGATGCGCGTGCGCGAGAAGTACGCGGCGTTCGACGCCGAGCGCCTCTTCGACGTGCCGGGCGTGCGGGTGGCGGATCCCAAAGCGTGCCAGTGCGGCGAGGTGCTCAAGGGCGTGCTGAAACCGTGGGAGTGCAAGGTGTTCGGCACGGCGTGCACGCCGGAGACGCCGATCGGGACGTGCATGGTCTCGCCCGAGGGCGCCTGCGCGGCGTACTACAACTTCGGCCGGTTCAGCCGCAAGCGTGTGCGGGAGGCGAGCCACGCATGACGACCACGGAACGCGAGCAGCAGGTGCTCGACCGCATCGAACGCGCCCGGCGGCGGCGCGCGAAGGTGCGCGAGGAGCGCATCACCCTGTCCCACGGCTCGGGTGGCAAAGCGACGCACACGCTGATCGAGGCGGTGTTCCTCGACGCGTTCCGCAACCCGCTGCTGGAGCCGATGGAGGACGCCGCCGCGCTCGCCATCGGCGGAGCGCAGCTGGCGCTGACCACGGACTCGTTCGTGGTGTCGCCGCTGTTCTTCCCCGGCGGCGACATCGGCGACCTGGCCGTGAACGGCACGGTCAACGACCTCGCCGTGTCCGGCTCGCGGCCGCTGTACCTCACGGCCGGGTTCATCCTCGAAGAAGGGTTCCCGGTCGAGAACCTGCTGAAGATCGTCGACTCGATGAAGGCGGCGGCGCTCGCGGCCGACGTGCAGATCGTCACCGGGGACACGAAGGTCGTGCAGCGCGGCAAGGGCGACGGCGTGTACATCAACACGGCTGGCATCGGCGTCTCGATCCGCTCGGGGCTGGGAGTCTCGTCGGTGCGGCCGGGCGACGCGGTGCTGGTGTCGGGACCGATCGGCGACCACGGCGTCACGATCATGCTGGCGCGCGGCGAGCTGGACATCGATGCGGACATCGAGTCCGACACCGCGCCCGTGCACGGCCTGGTGGCGGGGCTGCTCGCCGCCGTGCCCGGCGTGCGCGCGATGCGCGACGCGACCCGCGGCGGCGTGGCGACGATCCTCAACGAGGTCGCGGCCGGCGCGCAGGTTTCGGTGATCGTCGACGAGAACGCCGTGCCGGTGCGTGACGAGGTGCGCGGCGCGTCGGAGCTGCTCGGCATCGACCCGCTGTACGTGGCGTGCGAGGGCCGGATCGTGACGTTCGTCGACGGCGCGCAGGTCGACGACGCGTTGGCGGCGCTTCGGTCGCACCCGCTCGGCGCCGAGGCGGCGGTGATCGGCCGCGTCGCCGACGACCCGCCGGGCCTGGTGCTGCTGAACACGGCGTTCGGCGGCACGCGGATCGTCGACATGCTGGTGGGCGACCCGCTGCCGAGGATCTGCTAGTGCACGAGATGTCGATCACGCAGAGCGTCGTGGACGCGATCGTGTCGCGGCTGGGGTCTCAGGCCGTGCGCAGCGTGCGGCTGGAGATCGGGCGGCTGTCCGGCGTCGTGCCAGACAGCGTGCGGTTCTGCTTCGACGTGGTGTGTGCGGGGACGTCGTTGCAGGGCGCCGAGCTGGAGATCGACGAGCCGCCCGGGCGGGCCGCGTGCCGTGACTGCGGGGCGGAGTTCGGGATCGACGACCCGATCCTGCTGTGCGTGTGCGGCAGCGCGAACGTCGAGGTGCTGGCGGGGCGGCAGCTGCGCATCAAGTCCGTGGAGGTGGTTTGAGGTGTGTGCGACATGTGGTTGTTCGGATGACGCGGCGGTCCATTCCCACGCCGATGATCATTCGCACGCGGAGGGTTCTCACACGGTGGTGCTGGAGCAGGACGTGCTGGCCAAGAACGAACACCTGGCCGGTCACAACCGGTCGCGGCTTGCCGAACTGGGGGTCTTCGCGGTCAACCTGATGAGCTCACCTGGCGCGGGCAAGACGACGTTGCTGGAACAGACGGTGCGCGCGCTGGGTGCTTCGGTGCCGCTCGCGGTCGTCGAAGGCGATCAGGAAACGCTGCTGGACGCCGATCGCATCAAGGCGTCGGGCGCGCCGGTCGTGCAGATCAACACCGGAGCCGGCTGCCACCTCGACGCGACGATGCTGTCGCGCGCGCTCGACACATTGGCGCCGGCGCGTGGTTCCGTGCTGTTCGTGGAGAACGTCGGGAACCTCGTGTGCCCCGCGTTGTTCGACCTCGGCGAGGCGGCGCGCGTGGTGATCATGTCCGTGACGGAGGGGCCGGGGAAACCGCTGAAGTACCCGCACATGTTCGCGTCGACGGATCTGGTGCTGCTCAACAAGATCGACCTGCTGCCGTACGTGGGGTTCTCGGTCCCGGAGTTCCTGCACGACCTGCGGCACGTCAACCCGGACGCGCGCGTGGTGGAGATCAGCGCAACCCGGGGTGACGGCCTGGACGAGTGGTACGGCTGGCTGCGACAGCGACCTGACCGAGGCTGATGCCACCGTCGTTGGTCGGCACGCGGGAGTGGGTGAGGACGCGGAAGCCGTGGTGTTCCAAGGACGCCACGGTCCTTTCCAGGAGCAGCAGGTTCTGGAACACGCCGCCGGACAGGGCGACGGTCGTGAGCGCTGTCGTGTCGCGCAGGCGGGTGCAGGTTTCGGCGATGGCTTCGGCGACGCCGTTGTGGAAGCGGGCGGCGACGACCGGGCGCCCAGTGCCGTGGTCGAGGTCCTCGACCACGGCTCGGAGCAGGTCCACACCGGACACTTCCTGCGACGTCTGCCCACAGTGGTAAGCGGCGCGTTCTGCCGGGTCGGCGAGTTGTTCGAGCTCGACGGCAGCTTGGCCTTCGTAGTTGACTTCGTCGCGGACGCCGAGCACGGCGGCGACGGCGTCGAACAGCCGACCGGCGCTGGACGTGAGCGGGGAAGCCAGGCCGGTGCGGGCGAGGTGGAGGACGTCGTCCCACTGGTCGTCGTGGCGGGCGCGGAGTGCGGTCGCCTGGATGTTCGCGGCGTCGAGGTAGGCGGCGGCCATGCGCCAGGGCTGCCGGATGGCCGTGGTGCCGCCGGGCAGCCGGATGGGCGCGAAGTGCGCCAGGCGTTCGAACCCGGCGAGGTCGGCTTTCAGGAACTCGCCGCCCCAGAGGGTGCCGTCGGTGCCGTAACCGGTGCCGTCGAACGCGACGCCGAGAACGGGGCCGGCTTCGCCGTTGTCGGCGAGGCAGGAGGCGATGTGTGCGTGGTGGTGCTGGACGCCGACGAGCTCGACGTCTTCGAGGTCCAGCGCGTGTTTCGTCGACAGGTACTCGGGGTGCAGGTCGTGGGCGACGACCGTCGGCGTGACGTCGAACAGCTCGCGGAAGTGCGCGATGCCGGTCTCGTAGGCCTTGAACGTCTCGTAGTTGTCGAGGTCACCGATGTGGTGGGAGAGGAACGCGTGGGTGTCCTTGGCCAGGCAGAACGTGTTCTTCAGTTCCGCGCCGCAGCCGAGGACGTGCTCGGTGAACCTTGAGCGCAGCGTCACGGGCTCCGGCACGTAACCACGCGAACGGCGCTGCAGCTGCACCCGGTCGCGCCACACCCGCACCACGGAGTCGTCGGTCCGGGTGTGGATGGCCCGGTCGTGCGTGAGGAACGCGTCGGCGATCCCGGAGAGCCTCGCGAAGGCGTCTTCGTCGCGGTAGACGATGGGTTCGTCGGACACGTTCGCGCTGGTCAGCACGATCGGCCGACCGAGATCGCCGAGCAGCAGGTGGTGCAGCGGCGTGTACGGCAGCATGACGCCAATGCGCCGGTTGCCGGGCGCCACCGAGGGTGCGAGCGGTCCGTCCGCGACGCGTGGGAGCAGCACGATCGGCCGCCGGTGCCCGGTCAGCACGGCCGCGGCGACGTCGTCGACCTCCGCGATCGCCCGCGCCGCCGCGAGATCGGGGACCATCACGGCGAACGGCTTGTCCTCGCGGTGTTTCCTGCTGCGCAGCGCGGCCACGGCCGTTTCGTTCGCCGCGTCGGCGGCGAGGTGGTAACCGCCGAGTCCCTTCACCGCGACGACGGCGCCCGCTTCCAGCGCGTCCACAGTGGACTTGATCGGCTCCCCGCCACCCGAGAACACCAGCCGTGGCCCGCAAACCGGACAGCACACCGGCTGCGCGTGGAACCGCCGGTCGCCCGGGTCTTCGTACTCCTGCTTGCATTCCGCGCACAGCACGAACTCGGCCATGGTCGTCAGCGGCCGGTCGTACGGCACGCCGCGCACGATCGTGAACCGCGGCCCGCAGTTGGTGCAGTTGACGAACGGGTACCGGTACCGCCGATCACCCGGGTCCCACAGCTCTACCAAGCAGTCCACGCAGGTCGCGCTGTCCGCGGACACCAACGTCGCCGCCGCGCCGCCGGCCGGACTCGCCACGATCGCGAACCCCCGCTCCCCCGTGACCGGCACGCAGGTCACGCGCACATCCTCGACCACCGCCAACGGCGGCGCTTCGGCCCGCAGCGCCGCCACGAAGGCGTTCAGGTCGTCCGAAGCGCCCTCGACCTCGACGAAGACCCCGCGGCTGTCGTTGCCGACGAAGCCGGCGAGCCCGAACCGCCGCGCGAGCCCGTGGACGAAGGGCCGGAACCCCACGCCCTGCACCACCCCGTCGACCCGCACCGCGAAGCGCCCGAGCGCCATCGGCTCAGTCTGCGCCGACCCGGCCGGGAGCGGAAGCGATGCGCCACTCCCGTGGGGAAACCCCGTAGGCGGCCTTGAACGAACAGCTGAAGTGCGCCGCGTCGGAGAAGCCCCAGCGGTGGGCGATCGCGGCGACCGTCGCGCTCGTGCGGCCCAGGTCACGGCGCGATTCGGCCAGCCGCTGCTGCTGGATCCAGCGCACGACGGACACGCCGTCGGCCGAGAAGAGCTTGTGCAGGTAGCGCACGGAAATCCGGTGCGCGGCCGCGATCGTCGCCGGCGACAGGCCGGGCTCGCCGAGGTGGTCGGCGATGAAGGCGCGGATCCGCAGCAGGAGCGTCGGCTCGGGCGTTTCGGCGCCGTCGAGGACCAGCGATTCGAGCAGGTTCAACGCCGACGCGGCCAGCCGTTCGCCCGCCGGGCCTTCGGCCGCGCTGAGGCGCGCCAGGAACGGCGAGGCGAGCGCGGGCACGCCGGCGGCGGGGCGCAGCGTGGTGGCCGTGACGCGGTGCAGGTCCGCGTCGGCGACGCCGAGGAACCGGCGCGGCACCATGAAGACCTTCATCTCGAACTCACCGGGGAACCACAGCTCGTACGGGCGCGCGGCGTCGTAGAACACCAGGTCACCGGGACGGATCACGGCGCGGCGGCCGTCCTGCGTGACCGCGCCGGGGCCGAGCGTCTGCAAACCGAGGAGCACGAACTCGTCGCCCGCCTCCGCCACGAGCCGCGGAGTCCGGCGGACGCGCTGGCGGCGGCATGCACGGTGGAGAGCTGGAGGCGGCCGAGGCGGTCGTTGGCGACGGAGCCGGAGAACGCTTCGACGTCGGGAGTGGCGACGTTCAGCGGCACGAACGAACGGCACACGATCTCGTGCCAGAAGCCCACGCGTTCGGCCTCCGGCTGCGTGTCAGTTGTCAGCACCATGCTCATCGCACCACCACCTGAGCAGCAAGTATGCGCAGATCCGGGCGCGACACACCAGCCGTGCGCTCTCCGTCAACCCCCGGTGCGCTGTGAGGCAAGCCACTGGGTTCGGGTGCTCCTACCTTCGGCCGAACAGGCAGGCGAAGGGAAGGACAGCGCGTGATCACCTACTCGGGCTCTTTCAAGGCAGCGGCCGTGCAGGCGGAGGCGGTGTGGCTGGACGCCGACGCGACCATCGACAAGTCGATCGCGCTCATGGCCGAGGCCTCGCGCAACGGTGCCGGTTTGATCGCCTTCCCGGAGACGTTCGTGCCGGGGTACCCGTGGTGGCTGTGGCTCGACTCGCCCGCGTGGGGCATGCAGTTCGTGGGCCGCTACCACGAGAACTCGATCAGCCTCGACAGCCCGCGCTTCCAGCGCCTGCTCGACGGCGCGAAGCAGCACGGGATCAACGTGGTGATGGGCTTTTCCGAGCAGTCGGGCGGCAGCCTGTACATGGCGCAGGCGACGATCTCCGCGGAAGGCGAGCTGGTCGGCGCCCGCCGGAAGCTGAAGCCGACGTTCGTGGAGCGCACGGTGTACGGCGAGGGCGACGGCTCCGACCTGGTGGTGCACGACGTCGCCGGCATCGGCCGTGTCGGCGCGCTGTGCTGCTGGGAGCACCTGCAACCGCTGACGAAGTACGCGATGTACGGCATGGACGAGCAGGTGCACGTGGCTTCGTGGCCGAGCTTCTCCGTCTACAAGGGAGCGGCGTACGCGCTCGGGGCGGAGGTGAACACGTCGGCTTCGCGCATGTACGCGGTGGAGGGGCAGTGTTTCGTGATCGCTCCGTGCGCACTCGTGGGCGACGCCGGGACGGAGCTGTTCTGCGACACCCCGATGAAGGAGCAGCTCCTGCAGCGCGGCGGCGGGTTCGCGCGGATCTTCGGCCCGGACGGCAGCCCGCTCGCCGAGCCGCTGGCGGCGGACGAGGAAGGAATTCTGTACGCCGACATCGATCTTTCGGCGATCCCGCTCGCGAAGGCGGCGGCGGACCCGGTCGGGCACTACTCGCGGCCCGACGTGACGCGGCTGCTGCTGAACCGCACCCCGCGTCGTCCGGTGGAGGAAACGCGGCCGGCGCCTGAGCAGATCGAAGAGCTCCCGGCCGAGCCGGCGGCTGTCTGACCGTTTTCGATCCCCGGCGATGGCACGTTCATCCCCTGTCACCCCTGGGTCCCCAAGGTTGTCCACAGCCGTTCGGGTGTTGTGGACAACCTTGGTCCATTTCGGCTTCGGGGCCGGAGGTTGTCGGATGGCGGCGGTAGCTTCTGCAGGCATGACCCCGTTCGAGCTCCAGCCCATCGCCCACGTCGAATCCTCGTTGACGGACCTCGACGGGGCGCCGAAACAACCGGATGAAGGTGCGCCTTCGGCGTGGCTGGTGTTTTCGCCGTCGTTTGCCGAAGGCTTGCGTGATGTGAGGGCCGGTCAGCAGGTGCTCGTGTTCACCTGGCTGCACCTGGCCGACCGCTCGGTGCTGTCCGTGCGCCCGCGCAGCGATCCGACGCGCGCGATGGCCGGGGTGTTCAGCACGCGCTCGCCCGCGCGGCCGAACCCCATCGGGCTGCACCGCGTGGAGATCGTCGAGGTCGACGGGTTGCGCGTGCTCGTCTCGCACCTCGAAGCGGTCGACGGCACCCCCGTGGTCGACGTCAAGCCCGTGCGTTCGCCGGAGGACGGGTAGAAATCTTCGCGATCGGTGAACCGCCCCCAGGCCGGCGTCCGTTTTCAAAGCATCGGACGAGAGGGTGGTGACGGATGACCGGGATGCGAGCCCGCCGGCAGGTGGCCGACGAGGCACTCGTGCGGACGTTGTTCGCCGAACACGGCAAGGCGATGCTCGCCTACGCCACGCGGCTGCTCGGCGACCGCGCGGCGGCGGAGGACGTGGTGCAGGAAGCGCTGGTCCGCGCGTGGCGCAATCCGGACAGCCTGGTCAACACCAAGGGTTCCGTGCGGGCGTGGCTGCTCACGGTGGTGCGCAACCTCGTCGTCGACAAGGTCCGGGCGCGCGCCGCCCGGCCCACGGAGGTCGCCGAGTCGCCGACGACCGTGCCGGTCGCACGTGACCACTCGTCGGCGGTGGTCGACTCGATCGTGGTGCGCGACGCGCTCGACGGCCTGTCGCCCGAACACCGCGAGGTGCTGGAGCAGGTGTACCTGCGTGGCCACACGGTGCCGGAAGCGGCGGCGCACCTGGGCATTCCGGCGGGCACGGTGAAGTCCCGCTCGCACCGCGCCCTGCTCCTGTTGCGCGAATCGTTCGGGGGCCGGCAGCCGGCGGGTGCCGCGTGACCCACGACCCCCTCGACCCCACCCACGCGATGACCTGCGAGCACTGCCGGAAGGAGGTGGAATCAGTGCGCGAGATGCAGGAGTTCCTCGAGGCGATCCCGCCCGAGCTGCTCCTCGACGGCCCACCCGACGACGCGGACCTGCTGCTGCAACGCACGTTGCGGCAGGTGCGTTCCGAAGCGTCGGGCGCGCGCCGGCGCGGCAGAACGCTGGCCGCCACGGCCGCCGTGGCCGTGGCGGCCGCCGCCCTCGGTCTCGGCGCGCTGCTCGGTCACACCGCCACCGCGCCGCCCCTGCTCCCGGCCGCCGCCCCCGACCCGGACCTGGCCGTCGCGCCGGGGCCCGACCCCGTGCTGCTCACCGGCTCCGCCGGCCCCACCCACCTCTCCGCCGCCGTCACCCCGGCCCACGGCTGGGTCCGCGTGGAAGCCCACGTCCGCGGTCTCCCGGACGGCACCCAGTGCCGCCTGGTCGTCCTCGGCAAGGACGGCACCCGCCAACTCACGGGCGGCTGGCAGTTCTCGGCTTCGGCCACGGACGAGGAGGCCGAGCTGTACGGCTCCGCGAGCATGCCCGCCTCGGAAGTCGCCGCGGTGACCCTGGAAGACATGTCGGGCCACGAGTTCGTCCGGACGGGGGGTCAGCCAGGATCGGCTGGGTGACCGCTCGTCTTGGCCGGGGTGCCAGGACGACGGCACTGGTCGGTCAGCGGAGCGGACCTTGCCAGGGCGTCATCAGGCTGCCTGCGTGCTTGGCGACCGGAGGCACCCGCGCCGCAGACAACCGCACTGCCGCACCAGTGGGCAGCGCCTGCCGGTGGGTAAGGCCTGCCGGTGGGCAGGACCCCGCCGGTGGACAGGGCCCTGCCAGTGAGCAGTGCCGCACCACGGGCAGCCCCCATTGGTCAGCCACGCCTTCGCGCCACCGATCACACACCCAGTGCCGTCACGACGAGCGCGGGTCTTGATCACCACCACATCCGAACCCCGGCTCCGACATCGAAACCGCACCCCGCACCTCACCCGCCGCCCAGGCCCATCTCCGTCATTTGCCTCCACAATCACCGCCGGATACTCATCCGCGTGCTCCAACGCCTGCATGCGGGCCACCTTTGCTCGGGGTGGCCCGCATCGCCGTTCTCGGCGCGGTCATCGGCTGCGCGCTTGCCGGTTGGCGTGGTCAAGCTCGGGCGTTACCGGTGTCCCGCCCCGAAGGGTCAGCAGAACCCCGAGCGCACCCGGGCCCGGTCCGGTGCCGGACCGAACTCGGCCGGCTGACAGGTGGTTTCGAGCACCGACATCCACAGGTCGCCGTCGGGGTCGACCTGGTTGCGGCGGCTGGTCATCAGGGACAGCGGGACGTGCACGAAGCGTCGCCGCCAGCGGGCGACGGCGGCTTCGGTGTGGCCTGCCATGGCGGCGTGCACCGCGGCGTGGGCCAGCCGCAGGCAGTAGACGGCGTCGTAGGCGTTGGCGGCGATGCTGCGGACCGCGTAGCTCGGGTCGATGTAGCGCATGGTGGGGGGAAGGCCGACGGAAAGGAGGTGTGCGGTGATGCGCTCCTTGAGCAGCTCGCCGATGTTGCCGAGTTTGATGTTGCCCGAGGCGTCGGTGCCGCGGCCGTTGAGCTGAGGCAGGTCGTGTTCTTCGAGGAGGTCCTGGCCCGCTCCTTCGGCGAGGACGATGACGACAAAACCTTTGGCTCGCACGCGCTGCTCCACGTGGGCCAACAGGCCGTCCGCTCCCTGGAGGGCAAACGGGACCTCGGGGATCAGAACGATGTCCGCGGCGTTGGCGGACAACGCCGCGTAGCTGGCGATGAAACCCGAGTGCCGGCCCATCAGCTTCACGATGCCGACACCGTTCGGGCTGGCCGCCGCCTCGACGGCGACCGCGGAAATGAAGTCGGTGGCCCGCGCGAACGCGCTTTGGAACCCGAACGACTGATCGGTGAAGGGCAGGTCGTTGTCGATGGTCTTCGGCACCCCGATGACCGCGATGTCCAGGCCACGCGCCCGGATCGCCTTGCTGAGGAACGTCGCCGCGCGCATCCCCCCGTCGCCGCCGATGACGAACATGATGCCGACTCCGCGCAGGACGAGGCTGTCGACCATTTCGTCGGCGTCCTGGCCGCCGCGCGAGCTGCCCAGGATGGTGCCGCCGGCGTTGTGGATGTCGCGAACGCGCTCAGGCGTCAGTTCGACGGTGTCGTAGCGGTGTTGTTCCGTCAGGCCTTGCAGACCGTTGCGGAAACCCAGAATCCGCTTGACCTTGTAGTGCACCGCGAGTTCTTGCACGAGACCGCGGATCACGTTGTTGAGCCCGGGGCACAACCCCCCGCAGGTGACGATGCCGGCGGTCACGCGCCCGGGGTCGAAATAGATCTTTCGCCGGGGGCCGGCGGCTTCGAAACTCGGCACCTCGCCGGGCGGGAGGCTGTGCTCGGCGAGCATGGAAACGGTGTCCTCGAGCAGGACCCGGTCGCCTTCCGCGACGTAGTGCGGAGAAGTCTGCTTGGTGGAGAGCATCTCGGAGAACGGCGAGTCGTAACGGCACTCGCCGAGGCGGCGAACGCTGAGGTCGTCCAGGTGCAACGTCACCGTGTCTCCTTGATCTCGAAGGTCAACGGGTAGTCAGTCGAAGTTGGTGTGTGTCACGTGGCGAACCTGGCCACTGGAAACGAGGAGCGATTCGGTGATGGTTGTCCCGGCACCTTTTCGCGGGCGCCCGACGAGCGGCCCGCCATTCACGCCGGTGGCGACGAAAAACGCGTCGCCGGTGACGAGTTCGTCACACTCGTAAACGCGGTCGAGGGACATGCCGGCCGCGCGGATGGCGTCCGCTTCTTCGGCGCGTTGGGGAGCCAGCCGACCCAGCATCCCGCCGCCCAGCGCCCGGACCGCCGCGGCGGTCAGCACTCCCTCGGGTGTGCCGCCGACGCCGATGAGCAGGTCGACATCGAGCGTCGGCAGGAGCACTGCGAGGCTTCCCCCGACGTCGCCACCCGCCGGTGTCTGCACGGCCGCTCCGGCGCGCACCACCCGCGCGATCAGGTCTTTGTGCCGCGGCTTGTCCATGATGACCACGCGCAGCTCACTGACCTGCTTGCCGAGCGCCTTGGCGACGTTGGCCAAGGTGACCTCGGCGGGATCGTCGAGATCGATGACGTCCTTCGCCGCCGCGGGCACCACGATCTTGTCCATGTAGAACCCGGGCCCGGGTGACCACAGCGTTCCCGGTTCGCCGAACGCGATCGTGGCCAGCGCGCCGGGCAGATCCTTCGCGCAGAACGACGTTCCCTCAAGGGGATCGACGGCGATGTCGAAGTCCGGGCCGCGACCGTTGCCCACGACCTCACCGTTGAACAGCATGGGGGCGTCGTCCTTTTCGCCCTCCCCGATGACCACGGTCCCGCGCCCGGGCGCGTCGGCCAGAGCCGCACGCATGGCTGAGGTCGCGGCCGCGTCGGCGCCTTCCTGGTCGTGCCGGCCCACCCAGGCGTAGCTGGCCACCGCGGCGCGGGAGGTGGCGGCCAGCGCCGCCGCCTCCAACGTGTGGATATCACCGCAAGTCCGCGCTTCGATCTCACTCTGACACTGCATCTGGAACTCCTCTTCTCGTCTGTAGCATCAGGACAGTGAGATCGCGGCACACGCGTTGCGGTCACTCGAGGTTCGCGTGAAGCCGCCACAGTTCGCGGGCCTGGCTCCCGCTGGTCTTCCACAGCGCGTGGAACAACGCGTCGGTCGTGAGCAGCACGGACTGTTCGAACAGACTGCCGGCGTACTGCACCGAGGCACTGCCGTCGAAATCCTGCTTGTCCGCGGCCGGGATGATGAGCACTTCGGTCGCGGTCTTGGCCAGCGGCGACTCCGCCGCCGTGGTCAACGCGATCACGTCCGCGCCCTGGTCACGGGCAGTCTGAGCGGCCCGCACCACGCGCGCCGTCGTCCCCGACCCCGAGGCCGCCACGAGGACGTCGCGCGCCCCGATCGCCGGCGCGGTCACCTCACCGACGACGTGGGTGGGGAGTCCGAGGTGCATGAACCGCATCGCGGCCATCTGCAGGGCGAGGCCGCTGCGCCCGGTGCCGATCGTGAACACGGCCGGAGCCTTGAGCAGCAACGCGCCGGCCCGGATCCAGGACGGGGATTGCACCGCCGCGCTCACCCGGTCGACTTCGCCGATGACGGCACGCGTTGCGTCCACGAACAGGCCGGCGTCAAGCTTCTTCGAAATCGAGTGCGTCACCGAGATCTTCCTCCACAACTCAAGTAGGACAACGAATTCACCGCCGCGCGGCTCGCACGCTCCGCCGGGCTGCTTCGACCACGGCCTCGGTGGTGATGCCGAACTGGCTGAACAGGGTCTTGAAGTCGGCCGAAGCGCCGAAATGCTCCAGCGACACGACTTCTCCCGCGTCGCCGGCGAACCGGTGCCACGGTTGCGCCGTACCCGCTTCGACGACCACCCGCGCGCGCACCGACGGGGGCAGCACCTTGTCCCGGTACGACCGGTCCTGCCGGTCGAACCACTCCACGCACGGCATCGACACGACCCGGGTGGGCACCCCTTCGGCCTCGAGCACCTCCCTGGCCGCCACGGCCAGCTGGACCTCGGACCCAGTACCGACGAGCAGCGCCTCAGGCCGGCCCGAAGACGCCTCGGCGAGGACGTAACCGCCGCGGGCCACCCCCTGGGCGGACGTGCCCTCCAGGGTCGGCAGGTCCTGGCGGCTGAGCGCCAGCCCGGCCGGACCGGCGGTGTCCTCCAGCACGGCTTTCCAGGCGTACGCGGTCTCGTTCGCGTCGGCCGGCCGGACCACCGCCATCCCGGGGATGGCGCGCAGGGACGCCAGTTGTTCGACCGGCTGGTGCGTCGGTCCGTCCTCACCGAGGCCGATCGAATCGTGCGTCCACACGTAGATGACCGGCAGCCGCATCAGCGCGGCCAGGCGCACCGCCGGGCGCATGTAATCGCTGAAGATGAGGAAGGTGCCGCCGTACGGACGGGTCCCGCCGTGCAGCGCGATGCCGTTGAGGATCGAACCCATCGCGTGCTCGCGGATGCCGAAGTGCAGCGTGCGGCCGTAGGGATTCGCCTGCCAGGCGTTGGTGGAGATCTCGACCGGGCCGAAGGAGTCCGCACCCTTGATCGTGGTGTTGTTGCTTTCGGCCAGGTCCGCCGACCCGCCCCAGAGCTCCGGCAGCACCGCGCCGAGCTTGGCCAGCACCGCGGCCGACGCCTTGCGGGTGGCGACCCCCTTGGCGTCGGGCTGCCAGGTGGGCAGATCGTCGGCCCAGCCGGCCGGCAGCGCGCGCCGGCTGATGCGGTCGAGCAGTGCCTTGCGCTCCGGGTTGCTCTTCGCCCAGGCGTCGAACTCGAGCTGCCACTTCTCGTGGTCGGCCCGCCCGCGCTCGGCCACCTCGCGGGTGTGGCGCAGCACGTCGTCGTCGACCTGGAAACTCCGCTTCGGGTCCAGGCCGACGGCGCGCTTGACCGCGGCGAGCTCGTCGGCGCCGAGCGCGGCACCGTGCGCCTTGCCGGTGTTCATCTTGGTCGGGGCCGGGTACCCGATCACGGTGCGCAACACGATCAGGGTCGGGCGGGTGGTCTCGGCCTTGGCCTGCTCGATCGCGGCCAGGAACCCTGCCACGTCCTCACCGCCGTGGACTGTGAGGACGTGCCAGCCGTAGGACTCGTAGCGCTTGGCGGTGTCCTCGGACAACGCGATGCGGGTGTCGTCCTCGATGGAGATCTCGTTGCTGTCGTAGATCACCGTGAGGTTGCCGAGCTGCTGCGTACCGGCCAGCGACGAAGCCTCCGAGGTGACACCCTCCTCGATGTCGCCGTCCGAGGCGATCACGTAGACCTGGTGGTCGAACGGGCTCTTGCCCGGCTCGGCGTCCGGGTCGAACAGGCCACGCTCGCGCCGGGCGGCTATGGCCATCCCGACGGCGTTGGCCAGACCCTGGCCCAGCGGGCCGGTGGTGGTCTCCACTCCCTTGGTGTGCCCGTACTCGGGATGACCCGGGGTCAGCGAACCCCACTTGCGCAAGGCCTTCAGGTCGTCGAGCTCCAGGCCGTAGCCGGAGAGGAACAGCTGGATGTACAGAGTGAGACTCGAATGCCCGGCCGACAGCACGAACCGGTCGCGGCCGAGCCACCGCGCGTCGGCGGGGTCGTGCCGCATGACCCGCTGGAACAGCGCGTAGGCGACGGGCGCGAGACTCATGGCCGTGCCGGGATGCCCGCTCCCGCAGTGCTCGACCGCGTCCGCCGCCAGCACGCGGGCGGTGTCCACCGCGCGCCGATCCAGCTCGGACCAGTTTTCGGGGAGTCGTTTGGTGGTCAAGCGAACAAGCTCTTCAGCCGATTCGATCGCGCGGGAACGGGAGATCGATCCGTTTGCTGCCATGGACGCGCACTCCTGATAATTCTCACTCGGCACATTCAGGCCAAATTCGAAAATGTGATGTCGGGTCTTTTCCGCTGTGTGCCGAGCCGGTGCCCGGCACACAGCGATCGAATTCGGTCAGGCGGTGGCGCGTTTTTTGAGTTCCTTGGCCGCGGCACCCGGGTCGGCGGCGTTGTAGATCGCGCCCCCCGCCACGGCCACCGTCGCAC
>NZ_JBFAAJ010000015.1:0-183461 GCF_040639695.1 Amycolatopsis sp. NPDC023774 | reverse complement strand
GCGATGCACTGGTCACGATGGCGACGCACCAGCCAAGCCCGAGCACGTACCAGCCACTACCGACGACGTGGCCATCACGAAGTGTCGTTGCAGTACTAAGCGCGGCCATGGCACCTGGTATTTCTCGTTGGAGTTGCCGTGCGGTCCGGATGGACGGCGGCATCGGGTGCGGCGTGGTGGGTTCCGGAGCCGAGCAGCGGCGGAGCAGGCGCGGGCGTATTTGCTCGGCGCGGACGTGGATCCCGGCCGGAGCGCGGTGACAGTCGGGCAGTGGTTGGACATCTGGCTGGAGATGCGTCAGTCGCTGAGTTTCAACACCCGTCGCTTGTACGCTCAGCACATCAACAGCTACCTGAAGCCCTACCTTGGCAGCGTGCCGCTGCGGTCGTTGACTGTGGCGCGGGTGCAGGCGATATTCGTCGCGCTTGCGCGCGCGAACGCCGAGCGAGAGCGCCAGCTGGCTCCGGCGACCTTCGTGCGGATCCGCGGTGCGCTACATGCGGCGTTGAACGGTGCGATCCGGGTGGGGCTGATCGAGCGGAATCCGGCGCACCTGGTGGAGCTGCCGCCCGGGCGGCGCCCGCGGGCGGTGGTGTGGACGGATGCCCGGGTGGCGCATTGGCGAGCGACCGGTGAACGTCCGCCGGTGGCGGTGTGGACGGCGCAACAGACTGCCACGTTCCTGACCCATGCACGCCCGCATTCGTTGTACGAGATGTACCTCGCGATCCCGTTGCTAGGACTGCGTCGTGGTGAGGCGGCGGGATTGCGGTGGTGCGATCTTGATCTGGACATCGGGACGGTGCAGGTGTCGCATCAGGTGCAAGACCGTTGTGGCCGGACGGTTGTATGCCCGCCGAAGACCGAGGCAAGCGTGCGCACCTTGGCTCTGGATCACGTCCTCGCGAGTGCGTGCGGAGACTTCGTGCTCGCACTGGCAGCGATCAGCCGACGGGGTTCGTCTTCTGCCGACCCGACGGAAGTCCGTTCAGCCCCGGCTACCTGACGCACACGTTCAGCCGGCTTGTCGTGGAGGCCGGGCTGCCGCCGATCCGGTTGCACGATCTCCGGCACGGTGCCGCCAGTCTCTCACTGGCTGCCGGGAACGACATCAAGGTGGTGCAGGCACTGCTCGGGCACTCGAGCATCGTGCTCACCGCCGACACCTACACCAGCGTTCTCCCCTGTCTGACGCACCGGGCCGCCGAGGCAACCACCACGTTCGTAATGGCCGCGGCCCCGCCACGAAGCCGAAGCACTTCGACGCAACCGCAAGCAGCGTCGTCAGCGAGGAAAACGCAGGTCCAGGAAAGATCGTGCGTTCAACGGCGGCCCCATTCGGTCCCACGCCGGACCCATCACGCGATCAAAGCCCACCGGCAAGATCCTCGTCTGAGGAGAATCTGCAGGTGGGCTTCGATTCAGAAATGTGCGCCATCAGGGACTCGAACCCCGAACCCGCTGGTTAAGAGCCAGCTGCTCTGCCAATTGAGCTAATGGCGCTTGGTGTTGCCCGCCGCTTTGGTTTCCCTCGGCGACGTGGAAAAGATTAGCAGGCTGTTCAAGCCGCGTTTCAGGGGGGGTCCCCTTGACTGCGCGCGGATCGTCGCCGCGGCGGCCGGAGGGCTCCTAGCTGCGCGTTCGGGGTCAGTCTGACAGATCGGGGGCCGTTGTGGGGTCATCAAGGCGGTGCACCGGCCGTTGACAACTGTACGTCGTACAGGTCACCCTGTTCTCATGTACGACGTACAGGAGAACATCCTCGCCACCCCGCTCACACAGCCCAACGGTGCCGTCCTGGCCAATCGGCTGGCGAAGGCCGCAACCAGCGAGCACCTGGCCGACCGGCGCGGCGCGCCGACGCGACAGCTCGCGGAGGCCTACCGGCGGCTCGCGCGCTCCGGTGCCGGCCTGCTGATCAGCGGAAACGTCATGGTCGACGGATCGGCGCTGGAGGCGCAGCGCAATGTCGTGATCGAGGACGCCCGCCACCTGCCCGAGCTGCGCCGATGGGCGGCCGCGACCGCCGGCACCGACGCCAAGCTGCTCCTGCAGCTCTCGCACGCCGGCCGGCAGTCGATGCGCGGCCTCAAGCTCGCCGGGCGGCAGCAAGACGTCGTCGCCCCGTCGGCCGTTCCCTTGGACCTGGGCAAGTGGCTCTTTCGCCGGCCGCGAGCGCTGTCGGACGTGGAGGTTGTCGCCCTCGTCCAGCGTTTCGCGACCGCCGCCCATGTCGCCGGCGAAGCGGGCTTCGCCGGTGTCCAGCTGCACGCCGCCCACGGCTACCTGCTCAACCAGTTCCTGTCCCCGCTCGTCAACCGCCCCGGGACGATCGCTGGGGCGGCCCGCTGGAGAACCGAATGCGCTTCCTGCTGGAGGTCGTGCGTGCCGTCCGCGCCGGCACGCACCCGGCCTTCATCCTGTCGGTCAAGCTCAACTCCGCCGACTTCCAACGTGGTGGCTTCGCCCCCGAAGACGCCCTCGTGGTGGCCAAAGCCCTCGAACGGGAAGGCGTCGACCTCGTCGAAGTGTCCGGCGGCACCTACGAAAGCATCGCCGTTGTCGACGGCACCCAGCAACGCGCCTCAACCCGCGCCCGCGAGGCCTACTTCCACGACTTCGCCGACCACTTCGCGCGCGAGCTCACGATCCGCCTCATGCTCACCGGCGGCTTCCGCTCCCACACCGCCATGGCCGACGCGGTCTCCTCCGGCTCCGTCGACGTCATCGGCCTGGCCCGCCCCATCACCCACGACCCGACCTTCCCCCACCGTCTCCTGACCGACCCCGCCGCCTGCAGCGCCACCCCAACCCCCAAGCTCGGCCACAAACTCCTGGACGACCTCCTCAACTCCTCCTGGCATCAACAGCAACTCGCCCGCCTGGGCCGCGGCGCCAAGCCCCGTCCCGCCCGCCGCCCCCGAACCGCTCTCGTCGTCGCGGTCCTCAGCACCCTCCTTGACGCCCTCTTCCACTCCTAACCCTCCACAAAGGACCAGCCCCACGGCATCAAATCGCGGCGCTACCACGACACACCTCACGGCCTTCGGGCGACCACGCACAACCGACCAGGGTGACCACGCGGGGATGGGGGCCCAGTCGACCACGCGTGCCGGTTCCGGGTGACCACGCGGGACGGGGGTCCAGGGGCTTGCCCCTGGCGGGGGTCTGGGGGTTCGCCCCCAGAAAAAGGCGAAACCCCAGCTTGGGAAAGGTCCCGCCAGGGACCGACCAAACTGGGGTGATGGGGTGAGCGACGGGTTTCGAACCCGCGACCTCCTGGACCACAACCAGGTGCTCTACCAGCTGAGCTACGCCCACCATCTGCGAGGGATCGTCGCGATCACCTTGCTGCGGAATATCGTAGCGTGCCCTCGCGAAGGGTTTTCACCGGGTCAGCTTCGGTGGCGTTCCTGCACTTCGGCGGCCGCGGCCTTGGCTTGTTCGCTGGTCGGCCCGGGTTGGGGGACGAAGGCGACGTTGCGGTAGTAGTCGAGTTCGCCGATCGATTCCTTGATGTCGGCGAGCGCGCGGTGGGCGAGGCCCTTCTCCGGCTTCGCGTAGTAGATCCGCGGGTACCAGCGCCGGACGAGTTCCTTGACCGACGACACGTCGACCATGCGGTAGTGCAGGTGGCTGTCGAGCGCCGGCATGTCGCGGGTGATGAAGCCGCGGTCGGTGGCGATGGAGTTGCCCGCCAGCGGGGCGGTGCCGGGGTCGGGGACGTGCTCGCGGATGTAGTCGAGCACGCGCTGCTCGGCTTCGGCGAGCGTTACCACGGAGGCGCGGACCTCTTCGGTGAGCCCGGATTTGGCGTGCATGTCGTGGACCACCTGCGGCATGCCGTCGAGCGTGGTGTCGTCGGTGTGGATGACGATGTCGACTCCCTCGCCGAGGACGTTGAGGTCGGCGTCGGTCACGAGGGCGGCTATTTCGATCAACGCGTCCTTGGCGAGGTCGAGCCCCGTCATCTCGCAGTCGATCCAGACTAGGTGGTCGGTCACCCGGACAACCCTAACCCGACCCGGGGATGTCAGCCGGGTTACCTGCGCATTCGGCGCGTTACGCTCGGGCAGCCAGGTGAAAGAGTGTGATTTCGGACTCGGAAACGGGGTGCGGCCAGTGGCCGAGCAGGGGTCGGGGCCTGCGGTGGAGGTCGCTCAGGGTTACGTGAGTGAGGGTGCCGCGGTGGAGCTGGGCGCCGTGGTGATCGACGGGCGGACCGAGGCGGCCGCGGCCGTGCGGCTGCCGCTGGCCACGCTGAACCGCCACGGTCTGGTGGCGGGCGCGACCGGCACCGGCAAGACGAAGACGTTGCAGCTGATCTCGGAGCAGCTCTCCGCCGCCGGCGTGCCGGTGGTGCTGGCCGACGTGAAGGGCGACCTTTCGGGCCTGTCGGCGGCGGGGGAGGGCGGTGACAAGCTCACGAAACGCGCGCAGGAGCTGGGTGACGACTGGGCGCCCGCCGCGAGCCGGGTGCAGTTCCTGTCGCTGGGTACCGGCGGGAAGGGCTCGCCGATCCGCGCCACGATCACGAGTTTCGGTCCGGTGCTGCTGTCCAAGGTGCTGGGCCTGAACGAGACGCAGGAGTCCACACTCGGCCTGATCTTCCACTGGGCCGACCAGCGAGGGCTGGCGCTGCTCGACACGAAGGACCTGCGGTCGGTGATCACGCACCTGACCAGCGACGAGGGCAAGGCCGAGCTGAAGGGCATCGGCGGCGTCTCCGCGGCGACGGCCTGGGTGATCCTGCGCGCACTGTCCAATCTGGAGGCCCAGGGTGGCGAGGACTTCTTCGGCGAGCCCGAGCTCGACGTCCACGACCTGATGCGCCACGTTGACGGCAAAGGCGTGGTGACGCTGCTGGAGCTGGACAACCTGCAGTCGAAGCCGGTGCTGTTCTCGACGTTCCTGATGTGGCTGCTGGCCGAGCTGTTCGAGGAGCTGCCCGAGGAAGGCGACCTCGACAAGCCGAAGCTGGTGTTTTTCTTCGACGAAGCGCACCTGTTCAACGACGCGTCGAAGGCGTTCCTCGAGCGCATCGAGCAGACGGTGAAGCTGATCCGGTCGAAGGGCGTCGGCGTGTTCTTCTGCACGCAGCTGCCCACGGACATCCCCAACGCCGTGCTGTCGCAGCTGGGCGCGAGGATCCACCACGCGCTGCGGGCGTTCACGCCGGACGACCGGAAAGCCCTGGCCAGGACGGTGAAGACGTACCCGAGGACGCCGAACTACGACCTCGAGACGGCGCTGACGTCGCTCGGGATCGGCGAGGCGATCGTCACGGTGCTGTCCGAGCGGGGCGCGCCGACGCCGGTCGCGTGGACGCGGTTGCGGGCGCCGCGGTCGAAGATGGGCTCGGTCGGGGACGAGGCGGTGGCCGCCGCGGTCGCGTCGTCGGACCTGCACGCGAAGTACTCGGAGACGATCGACCGAGAGTCGGCGTACGAGAAGCTGGCGGCTCGGGTCGCGGCGCCGGCGGACGCGCCGCCCGCTGCCGAGGCCCCGGCCCCGGCTCCTGCTGCGAAGGCCGAGAAGGAGGACCCCGGGCTGATCTCCCAGGCGATGAGCAACCCGGCGGTGAAGTCGTTCATGCGCTCGGCCGCGTCCGCGCTGGGTCGGGAGATCACGCGAGGGCTGTTCGGCAACCGGCGGCGGTGAAAATACCTGACACAAGCCGGCAGATATGGCGGGCAGGCTGAGGGCAGCCGATCGGAAGGAACTCAGCCATGACCAGCACCGCGACCGCCACGTTCGAGCTCGAAAAGTGGGAGCCACAGGCCCAGGACGAGGCGGGTGGCACCGAGTTCGCGCGGGTGGCCATCGCCAAGACGTTCACGGGCGCGGTGGGCGCAAGGGTTGGTTCGTGCTGCGGCACGCGGCGGGTGACGAGGACCTGTCGCTGCTGATCCTCGCGGGCTCCGGATCAGGAGAGCTGACGGGCATCTCCGGCTGCGCCGCGATCACGCAGGACGAGGCCGGAAACCACGCTTTCACGCTGACCTACGAGCTCCCGGCAGCGTGAAAGCCGCTCTCTCAGGGCCCCGAATCCCTGGGAGAGCGGCTTTCACCGTGGTTCCCCGCCACCCCGAAACAAGCGAGGAAAGTCGGACGGGCCGCCCCGACCGCGGTCCGTCCGCGACTGCGTCAGCCGTTGACGATCTGGTCCACGATCGTCGTGGCGTCGTTGACCGGGATCGCGAAGCCGATCCCGACGCTGCCCGCGGAGCCGTTGGCCGAGGCCGACGGGCTGTAGAGGGCGGAGTTGATCCCGATGACCTGGCCCTGGGCGTCGACGAGCGCGCCACCGGAGTTGCCCTGGTTGATCGAGGCGTCGGTCTGGATCGCGGTGTAGCTGGGGCCGTTGTCCGCCTGGTTCGACGTGCGGCTGAACGGCGACTGCTGCTGTTGCTGCTCGCCCCCGCCGACGTCGGACAGCGGCCGGTTCAGCGCGCTGACGATGCCGGTGGTCACGGTGTTCTGCAGCCCGCCCGGCGAGCCGATGGCGATCACCTCCTGGCCGACCACGAGCTTGCTCGAGTCGCCCAGGGTCGCGGCGGTGAGGCCGCTGGCGTCCTTGGCCTGGAGTACCGCGATGTCGCCCTTGGTGTCGGCGCCGACCACACTGGCCTGGTACTTCTTGCCGTCGGACGTCGTGATCGTGACGTCGCCGACCGCGCCGTCGACCACGTGGGCGTTGGTGAGGATCCGGCCGTCGGAGGTCAGGATGACGCCCGAGCCGATGGCCTCGCCCTGGCCGGTGTCGACGTTGACCTGCACGACGCTCGGCAGGACCTTCGCCGCGACCGTGCTGACGTCGCCGGTGGAGGTCGTGTTGCTGACCGTCTGCCCGGCCACCGCGGAGGACGAAGCGGGCGAGGCCACCGACGTGGTGGTCAGCCCGACGATCGCCGCGCCGGCGCCACCGCCGACGAGCGCCGCGGCGAGCGCGGTCGCGCCGACGACGGCGGCGAGCTTGCCGCCCCGTCGCTTCGGCTGCGTGGCCTGCTGGGCCTGCGGCTGCTGCGTGAAGAGCGGGTTCGGCGCGGCCTGCTGTTGGCGGCCGTACTGCCCGTACTGGGCGTACGGGCCGTACTGCGGCTGAGTGTGCTGCTGGGCGTTCTGCTCAGCAGCGATCGGGTGGGTCTGGTGCGGCTGGTGCCCACCGGGTGAGGCGGGGCCGGGCCGACTCGCGTTCTCGGTCATGACACCAGGTTCGCGGCCGTGGTTGTGAGAACCCTGTGGAAATCCCTTCGGCTTTGCTGAGAAGAATCAGCTGAGAATCCTCAGGTGTTCCTCAGCCGGGTCGGTTGCTTTCAGTCGAAGAACGTCGGGACGTCGAGCGCACCTCCCGACGCTTCGAACTCGTCGTGCACGGCTTGGCGCAGCGTCGCGTCGGCGAGGTAGTCGGCGGCCGTGAGGGCGAGGCCGAGCGCGCCGTCGACCACGGCCTTGTCACCCGAAGGTGAGCCGGCGGCTTCGGCGAACTCCTTGGTGTGCAAGGCAACCGTCGGTCCGGAGACGGCGATCATGGGGTGTAGCGCGGGCATCCGGTAGGAGAGGTTGCCGAGGTCGGTCGACCCCGTGAGGAACTCCGGCACGATCCCCGGCGGCAGTGGTTTGCGGCCTGTGTCGGCCTGATTCACCGACCAGCGCCCGGCGAGCGTGGTGTTGAAGCGGATCGGCAGGTACGCCGGCTGCGCGTCCCACGTCAGCTCCACCCCGCAGCCCGTCATTTCGGCAGCGCCGTGGGCGATGGCCGTCATCCGCTTCGCGAGGTCGCGCAACGTCTCGGGGTCGGCCGAGCGGAGGTAGAACAGGAGCGCGGCGCGTTCGGGGATCACGTTGGGCCGGGCACCGCCGTCGGTGAAGACGCCGTGCACGCGGTCGGTCGAGGGCAATTGCTGGCGCAGCATCGACACGCCCTGGTAGGCCGCCACCGCGGCGTCGAGCGCGTTGCGCCCCATGAACGGCTGCGCCGACGCGTGGGCCCCGACGCCGTGGAACACCATCTCCAGCTGCCGCCGTCCGAGGAAGGGGTGCAGCGCGATGTCGTGGCTGAACGGGTGGAGCATGATCACGGCGTCGACGTCGTCGAACACCCCGGCGCGCGCGAGCGTCTCCTTGCCGCCACCGCCTTCTTCCGCGGGTGTGCCGATGAGGGACACGCGTCCGCCGACCTGCCCGGCCACCGCCGCGGCGCCGAGGAACCCGCCGGCGCCGGCGGTGCAGATGACGTTGTGCCCGCACGCGTGACCGAGCCCGGGCAGCGCGTCGTACTCCGACAGCACCGCGATGTGCGGGCCGCTGTTGTCGCGGGTGCTCGCGCGCAGGGCGGTGTCGAGCCCGCCGAGGCCGACCGTGACCTCGTGGCCGTGGGCGCGCAGGAGCTCCGCCAGCGCGCCGACGGAGCGGTGCTCGGTGAAGCCCTCTTCCGGGTGGGCGTGCAGGTCTTGGCTGAGCGCAACGAGTTCGTCGGCGCGGGCCCGCACTTCTCGTTCCACGGCCGCGCGCACGCCGGACTCGGCTCCGGTGTGGTCGGAGCCGAGGGGTTCGGCGGCCGCGACGGCTTCGGCCGTGGCTTCGATCAGGGCGCGCAGGTGGGAGCTGTCGGGTGGGACGGGAGCGGCGTCGGTCATGCGGGGATGCTATCCCCGGGCACCGACAAAGTGGATCAGTTCGCCTCGGGCAGCTCGCCGGCGACGACCTGCGTGACGCCCGCGAACCGCTCGGCGACGACGCGGAAACCCCGGGCACGCAAGGCGGCGGCGATCTCGCCGCGGTCGAACATCCGCTGCCCGCTGAGGATCCCGCCCGCCGTGTCGACGACTCGCGCGGGTTGCCAGTCGCGGCGCGCGCTCGTGAGCAGCACGACACGCCCCCCGGGGCGCAGGAGCCGCGCGAACGAGTCCAGGGCGCGTTCGGGCTCGGCGAACATGTGCAGTGCGGCGAAGCAGCAGATGGCGTCCACTGTGGAGGGTGGGAAGGGCGGTTCCACGGCGTCGGCGCGCAGGTAGGCGACTCCGTCTTCGTCGGTTTCGCCGACGGCTCGGGCGAGCATCTTCGGCGCGCCGTCGAGGCCGATGGCCAGGCCTTGTTTTCCCACGGCTGCCCCGAAAGCGCGGGTGAACCGGCCGGTGCCGCACGCGACGTCGAGCACCATCCGACCTGGTGCGAGTGCGAGGAGCTCCGTGGCGAGGCGGACTTCGCCGGCCATGCTGGGGCCGAACGGGCCCTTGAACAGCCGGCCGAACGCGGGGCGCCAGTAGCGTTCGTAGACCTGGGGGAGCAGTGCCGTGCGCATCACGCGCTGGGTGATTCCCGTGCTGGGGCCGGCTTGGGGCGCGTCGCCGAGGACGTCGAGGTAGCCCGCGTCGGTGACCTTGGCCGGAGCGTCGAGCAGATCGGCGAGGCGATCCTGGGCTTTCGGGCACTCGGCCACCGGTTTTCTCCTCTCTCGCCGAGATACCGGCAGTATGCCAAAGCCTTGGCTCCCACGATCGAGTGAAGGTTGCGCCGATCAGGCGTTCGAGGCCCTGGATTGTCGGCCCCCATTCCTAACGTCGCTGCCACGGTTCTCCAACCCCCGGAGCCCGCAGAGGAGGGACATCCCGATGACCGCACCGATCCTGCCGCCCATCGACGTGCCGACCGGCGAGATCGCCGTGCGCGGACCGTTCGACCTGTCCGCCGCGAGCCGCTACCTGGCGGGTTTCGGCCCCGCCGCCCGCCCCGACGCCGCCTCGGAGCCGGGTGTGCTGCGCCTGGCGTTCCCGGTGGACGGCGTGTGGATCCACGCCGGCGCCGCCATCCGCCAGAGATCGCCCGGCACGGTGGAGGTCGAGGTTTCCGCGCCGGTCGACCTCGCCGCGCGCGTGATGGGCCAGGTGCGCCGCATGCTCTCCCTCGACGTCGACGCCTCCGGCCTGCCCGACGTCGACCTGCGCGACTCGGTCGCCGCCCGCTTGCGCGCCGAGCATCCGGGCTTGCGGCCGGTGCTGTTCTCCTCGCCTTATGAAGCCGCCTGCTGGGCGGTGCTCTCCCAAGGCATGCGCTTCACCACCGCGCTGCGGTGCCGCCGCCTGCTCGCCGAACGCCACGGCGTGATCATCGACGTCGGCGAGTACCAAGTGGTCTCGTTCCCCGCACCCGCGGTCCTGGCCGAACTGGGCTCGGACGACGGCCTGGCCGACTTCCGCGTCGCCCGCCTCCGCTCCATCGCCCAAGCCGCCGCCGACGGCCGCCTCGACCCCGCCGAGCTTCGCGCGCGCCCCGTCCCCGACGCTCTCGCGCACCTGCGCACCATCCCCGGCATCGGCGCCTTCTCCGCCGAACAGATCCTCCTGCGCGGCGCGGGCCACCCAGACCTCTTCCCCCGCACCGACGCCCGCCTCCACGAAGCCATGCGTGAGGCGTACTCCCTCCCGGCCACCACCCCGGCGGCTGAACTGACCCCGCTGGCCGACGGCTGGCGCCCCTACCGCAGCTGGATCGCCTTGCTGTTCCGCGCCACCCTCGACGCCGTCCCACCGGACGCCGAGGTGTCTTCTCCTGGGGAGGAGGTGGTCACCCGCTCGGCCGCGCGGTGACGCCGGCCCGCGCCGGCGCCGCACTCGCCCGGCTGACCGCAGCTTGCGGGGCGGCTGGCGTGGACGCGCCGCTTCGGGCTTTGCCGCTCTGAGTGGAGGTACTGCCGACTCGGGCGCTGAACGACGCCGGGCGGCGTGGGTGCCGCGCTGCCCGGGGGGCGGGTGCGCGGCGCCCTGCGGAGGGTGGGCCGCGGTTGGCTCGTGGGACGTGTCGCTGCGGCGGTGTGGCTGCCCGGAGAGGTGTCCCATGTCCACCCGTACCGGCGCCGCGTTCGACCTTGCCGCAACCGCTTTCGGCGGGCGACGCGGGTGGACCGGTGCTCGCTGTGGCCGTGCCAGGGCGTCGCGGCTGCGGCCGGGAGGGAGACGTCCTCCGAGGTCGGCCGGGACGGTGCCTTGGGTCGTCGCGGTCGGCCGTGTTCGTGGGTTGTGGTCCCACGGTGCGCACTCGGCTGGGGGACGGGATGGCCTGCGGGTGCAGGGGTTGCCCTCGGGTGCGGTCTTCGCGTCCGGCCTGGCTCGCGACCGGTGTCGACTTGGCCGGGGTGGCCGGGGCGGGATGGCTGGCGAGTGCATGGATTGCCCTCGCGTGCGGTCTTCCTGTCCGGCCTGGCTCGTGACCGGTGTCGAGCCCGCCGGAAGGGTGGCCTGGGCGGGTGCCTTGGGTCGTCGCGGTGGGCCGTGTTCGGTGGGTTGCGGTCCGACGGTGCGCACTCGGCTGGGGGACGGGGATGGCCTGCGGGTGCCGGGTTGCCCTCGGGCGCGATCTTCGGGGCCGGCTCGGCTCGCGACCGGTGTCGAGCCCGTCGTGGTGGTGTGGGCGGCGGTGGGGGGAGTCGCGAGCGCCGTCGGTTGTGGTCGAGTGGCGGGCCGGCAAGTGAAGGAGGTGGTCCGCGGCGGCCAAGAGGGCCGCGTCCCCGGCAACGGATGCCGAAGGTCAGAAGAGGAGGACCTATGAAGTGACCCACCCCATACCGGCCCCAAGCGGCCCGCCCGCGACGGGCACTAACAGTGGCCAGATGTCGCTTGTGGTGAGGTGTGCGCGTGATTTCGCGTGTGCTCGACGTCTCGTCCGTGGTCGCCAGCCAAGCCGTGGCTGGTGGGTGGGAGCGTGCGGCCGGCGCGCCCGGGGCCGTCGAGGCCGCGCTCACCCAGGCGGACACCCCGGCGGCGATCACGCTGGTCACCGGAGGTGTCGCACTGCTGGTGGTGCTGGTGGGCGGCACGCCGTGGCGGTTCGCGCGCAACGTCGTCACCATCGTGCACGAGGCGGGCCACGCGCTGGCCGCGGTGCTGGTCGGGCGGCGATTGCGCTCGATCAAGCTGCACTCGGACACCTCGGGTGTCACGGTGTCGCGCGGGAAGCCGGAGGGGCCGGGCATGGCGTTCACGGCGCTGGCCGGGTATGTCGCGCCGTCGGTGCTCGGGCTGTTGTTCGCGAGCCTTGTCGGGCAGGACCTGATCACGGCCGTGCTGGTGCTGGTGGCGTTGCTGCTGCTGGGCGTGCTGATCATGGTGCGCAACGCGTACGGCGTGTTCACCGTGGTCGCGAGCGCGGTCGTGCTCGGGCTCGTGGCGCTGGTCGCGCCGCCGGTGGTGCAGGCGCCGTTCGCGTACCTGCTGACGTGGTTCCTGCTGTTCGGGGGCGTTCGGCCGGTGGTGGAGCTGCAGGTCAAGCGCCACCGCGGCCAGGCGCGCGACTCCGACGCCGACCAGCTCAGCCGCCTCACGGCGGTGCCCGCCGTGCTGTGGGTGCTGGTGTTCGTGGTGCTCACGGTGAGCTGCCTGCTGGCCGGCGCGCTGTGGCTGCTGGAGCCGGTCGTCGCCTGAGCGTGCGCGCTCGGCCTGGGGATCGGCCGAGGGCGTGTGACGGGCGTCCCGAGTGGTGAGCCAGTCGTCCCCGGATGTGGGCGGTGCGGCAAACTGGTCCTCTGCCGAACGCGCGGAGGGAGACGACGATGGACGAGGTCGCGAAGGCCGTCGAGGAGTGCGCGCGAGCGGCGAAGCTGGCCGCGCCGTCGCTGGCCAGGGCCACTGAGGAGGCCGTGGACGCGGCGCTGCGAGGCATGGCCGAGCGCCTGCAGACGCACCGCGAGGAGGTGCTCGACGCCAACCGGGCCGACGTCGCCAAGGCGCGCGCGGACGGGATGAGCGCGGGTCTGCTCGACCGGCTCACCATCACGCCCGAGCGCCTCGACGGCATGGCCGAGCAGCTGCGGCTGCTGGCCGGCGCGCCGCACCAGGAGCGGTCTGTCGAGGTGTCCACATTGGATGGTGGACTGCGGCTGATCGAGCGGCGGCGTCCCGTGGGCGTCATCGGCGCGAACTACGAGGCGCGGCCGAACGTGACCGTCGACGTGGCGTCGCAGCTGGTGAAGTCGCGCAACGCCGGGGTGTTGCGCACCGGGTCGGCCGCTCTGGGGTCGGCCCAGCGGCTGCGTGACACGGTGATCGCGCCGGCGCTGGCCGAGGCCGGGATCGACCCGGACGTGGTGCAGCTGGTGCCGCGCGTCGAGCGAGAAGCCGCGTCGGCGCTGGTGCGGCTGCCGGGGCTGGTGCCGCTGGTCATCCTGCGCGGCAGCGGCGACAGCACCCGCGCGCTGGCCACCGAGGCGGCCGTGCACGGCGTGCGCACGCTGGCACACGCGGACGGCGGCGGCGTGCTGTACGTCGACGCGGCGGCCGACGCCGGCAAGGTGCGCGACCTCGTGTCCGCGAGCCTCGACCGGCTCGGCGTGTGCAACCGGCTCAACCTGCTCCTCATCCACGACGAGGTGCACGACGCCGTGTGGCCGTCGATCACTGCCGCGCTGGCCGAGCGCGGGGTCACGCCGTCGCTGGCGCCGCACGAGCACGCCATCGGCTACGAGTGGGCGTTGGACTCCGACCGCGAGGCGACCGTCACGGTCGAGCGCGTGAGCGGGCTCGACGAGGCCGTAGAGATCGCGAACGAACGGACCTCGGGCCTCGCGGCGGGCATCGCCACCGAGGACGAGGCGGCGGCCGGCGCGTTCTTCGACGGCTACACCGGCACGGGCGTCTTCTGGAACGCGCCGACGCGGCTGCTCGACGGTTTCAAGCTGCTCGCCGTGCCGGAGACCGGGATCAACCTCGACCGCGTGCCGGGACCGCGCGGGCCGGTGACGTACACCGACCTGTACGTCCGGCAATACGCGGTCCAACCCGCATGAGCGGGCGCCCCCACGTCGTATTGTCCGCCGCCCAGTCGCTGGACGGCTATCTCGACGACGCGAGCACCACCCGGTTGATCCTGTCCAATGCGGACGACTTCGCCGAGGTCGACCGCCTGCGCGCCGACGCCGACGCGATCCTCGTCGGCGCCAACACGGTGCGCGCGGACAACCCGCGGCTGCTCGTGCGTTCGGCGGCGCTGCGCAGCGAGCGCGTCGCGGCGGGGCGGGCGGAGCAGCCGATCAAGGTGACCGTGACGAGCAGCGGCAAGCTGGATCCGGCGTCGCGCTTCTTCACGGTCGGCGAAGCGCCGAAACTCGTCTACGCGCCGCCGGTCGCGGTCGACGGCCTGCGCGACGTCGCGACGATCATCGACGCCGGCACCCCGCCCCGGCTCGAGCGCATTCTCGACGACCTCGGCGAACGCGGCGTCCGCCGGCTCCTCGTGGAGGGTGGCGGCGCCGTCCACACGCAGTTCCTCGAAGCCGGCCTGGCCGACGAGCTGCGCCTCGCCATCGCACCGCTGGTGGTCGGCGACCCGCGCGCGCCGCGTTTCCTCGGCCCGGGCGCGTTCCCGCGACCGCTGGAGCTGGCCGAACTGCGCCAGCTCGGCAACGTCGCGGTCCTCCATTACCGCGCGGCCGCCGAACCCACACCGATCGACGTCCTGCGCCTGCGCCAGGCGATTGCGCTGGCGGACGAATGCCCGCCCAGCTCGACGTTCCGCGTCGGGGCCGTCATCGCCGCGCCCGACGGCACTGTGCTCGCCACCGGCCACTCCGGTGAGGGCGAACCGCACAACCACGCCGAGGAAGCCGCCCTGGCCAAGCTCCGCGCGGACGACCCCCGCCTGGCCACCGCGACCATGTACAGCTCGCTCGAACCCTGCAGCTCCCGCGCATCCCATCCGAAGAGCTGCACACAGCTGATCCTCGAAACGCCCATCCCGCGCGTCGTCATCGCGTGGCGCGAGCCCTCCCTCTTCGTCGAAGCCGAGGGCGTCGAGCTCCTCACCACCGCGGGCCGCAAGGTCGTCGAGGTGCCCGCGCTGGCCTCCGAGGTCCGCCGCGCCAACACCCACCTGCCCGGCATCCGCCCCTGACCCCGTCGCCGAACGTGGCACACCGGAAGGTCCACAGTGGATTCGCCGTGGACCACCCGGCGGCAAAGGGGAACGCGCTCAGCAGGGACCGTTGTCGGACCAGACACCGTCGGGACCGCCCGCGCCCGGTTCTTCGCCCTGGGTCCACCACTTGGCGGTCCACTGGTGGGCGTTGTGGGAGACGGAGTTGCCGCCGACGTAGACCGACGCCTTCTGCCACTCGGGCGCAGTACAGGTGCCCGGCGGGTTGGTGGGTGGGGTCGTCGACGGGCCGGTCCGGGGCGGCGTCGCGCCGGCGAAGCGGGTGGTGAACTTGGTGAAGTCCCAGTCGTTCTGAGGGACGTTGGAGCACACGGCGTTGTCCGTCGTGGTGGTGCACGGGCGGTCGCGGTTGACGGCCCAGTACGTGAAGCGGCCGAGGTGGTGGCTGGTCGCGTAGTCGTAGACGGTCTGGAAATCGGCGAGGGTGAAGATCTCCGCGTTGTCGGAACGGCCGTTCATGCCGGAGAAGCCCTCGTGCGAGTAGGCGGTGGCGCTGTCCCAGCCGAGGTGGCTTTCCAGCAGGCCGTGGAAGTTCTCGAGCGCGGAGACCTGCGCCGAAGAACCGTTGAAGCCGCCGTCGAAGGGCATGATCGAGAAGTTGTCGGGTGTGAAGCCGATGGACTTGGCTTGGTCGAGCAGCTGCGTGCCGAACCAGCCGGTGCCGGCGGAGGTGCCGGGCATCGTGACGGACACGAACAGGCCCGGGTTGTCGGCCTGCAGCTTCTTGGCGGCGCCGAGCTCGTTGGCGACGGCCGCGGTGTTCTCGTACTCGGGTTCTTCGAGATCGAAGTCGATGGCCTTGAGGCCGTACTTCGTCACCACCTGCTGGTAGGCGGCGGCGGTCGCGTCGACGGTGCCGCACGTCTGGCCCAGCTTCGTGCCGCCGTAGCCGCCGACGGACACGGAGACGTCACCACCGTTGCCCCGGACGCGGTTCACGACGCCGGCGACCGCGGTGTCGGAGGACACGGCCGATTTGCCGTCCCACGTCGGGCTGCAGCCGCCGCCGTCGGGGGCGAGGATGAAGGCCAGCTGGAACGCCTTCTGCCCGGTCGCGTTCATCACCGTGACCGGGTCGGGTGGGTTGTTGCTCACGGGCATCAGGTACGGCGCCGAGGCGTACCAGTTGTTGCTCAGGGCCGCGGCGGCCGCGGGCTGGGCGTCGGCCGTTGCGGTCAGGGTCGCTGCTGTCCCGAGCACGGCGGCGGCGAGCCCGACGGCGGCCAGTCTGCTTCGTTGCATCTGTCCTCCAGCTGACGAGCGGGGTGCACGCTCCAGCATTGGACTAGACCAATACGAAGTCAACCCGCTACCCGACGATCGGCGGGCTCCTACGGGCGAAATGCCGGTATGGGCCCCCGGTGTTCACCCTGGCGGCCCAACCTGCCCGCCCCTCGGCCGGACGCGGACCAACCGCTCCGCTGGCCCACTGCGGCCACCCGGAGTCGATGTCGTCGGTGAGGACATCGGGCGGGAGGGCGGGCATGGGCATGGGCCCGGGCCCGAAAGCAGAGCCGGAGCCAGGTCCGCGGCATAACCTGGGCCAGAAGCGGAAGCAGCTCCGGAACTCGATCCGGAGCTGGGCCTGGAGCCCGATCCGGTGGCTGACTGGACCCAGCCTCGGTGGCTGGGCCCGATCCGGTGGCTGGGCCCGATCCGGAGGCTGGGGCCCGAATCGGCACCGTGGCCGCGGAAGTCGGGGAGGATGACGTGGTGGCCGGCGGAGGCGAGGTGCGCCGCGGGCCGAAGCCGAGCCACTGGGTGGCGCCGGCGGTGAAGCCGTGGAGGAGCACCAGGGGACGGCCCGACCCGACGGAGCGGTAGGTGAAGGCCGCGCCGTCGGGGTAGGGGTGGAGGGCGGTTACTCGCTCTCCAGATCGCCTTCCAACGTCAGGTAGACGTCGCGCAACTGGGCCATCAGGTCGGGGTCCGGCTCGGACCAGAGGCCGCGGTCGGCGGCTTCGGTGAGGCGCTCGATGATGCCGCGCAGGGCCCACGGGTTGGCCTGGCGCAGGAAGTCCTGGTTCTCGGCGTCGAGGACGTAGGACTCGGACAGCTTCTCGTACATCCAGTCGCCCACGACGCCGGCGGTGGCGTCGAAGCCGAAGAGGTAGTCGACCGTGGCGGCGAGTTCGAAGGCGCCCTTGTAGCCGTGGCGGCGCATGGCCGCGAGCCAGCGCGGGTTCACCACGCGGGCGCGGAACACGCGGGCCGTCTCTTCGCCGAGGGTGCGCGTGCGGACGGCGTCCGGGGTGGTGCTGTCGCCGATGTACGAGGCGGGCGCAGAGCCCGTGAGCGCGCGAACGGTGGCGATCATGCCACCGTGGTACTGGAAGTAGTCGTCGGAGTCGGCGATGTCGTGTTCGCGCGTGTCGGTGTTCTTGGCGGCCACGACGATGCGCCGGTAGGACTGCTCCATGTCCTCGCGCGCGGGGCGGCCGTCGAGGTCGCGGCCGTAGGCGAAGCCGCCCCACACCGCATACACCTCGGCCAGGTCCTTGTCGTCGCGCCAGTTGCCGGCGTCCATCAACGGCAGCAGGCCGGCACCGTAGGCACCCGGTTTGGAGCCGAAGATGCGGGTGGTGGCGCGGCGGGCGTCACCGTGGGAAGCCAAGTCCGCTGAGACGTGGGCGCGGACGAAGTTCTCCGAAGCGGGCTCGTCCAAAGCGGCCACGAGGCGGACGGCGTCGTCCATCAACGTGATCACGTGGGGGAAGGCGTCGCGGAAGAAGCCGCTGATGCGCACGGTGACGTCGATTCGAGGACGGCCCAGCTCGGCCAGCGGAATGGCTTCCAGGCCGGTGACGCGCCGCGAAGCCTCGTCCCACACCGGCTGCACGCCCAGCAGCGCCAGCACTTCCGCCGCGTCGTCGCCGGAGGTGCGCATCGCCGAGGTGCCCCAGACCGAAAGCCCGACCGACGTCGGCCACGAGCCGGTGTCCTCGCGGTAGCGGCGCAGCAGCGAGTCGGCCAGCGCCTGGCCGGTTTCCCACGCCAGGCGGCTCGGGATGGCCTTCGGGTCGACGGTGTAGAAGTTCCGCCCGGTCGGCAGCACGTTCACCAGGCCGCGCAACGGCGAACCGCTCGGCCCGGCGGGGATGTAGCCGCCGTCCAACGCGTGCAGCACGGCGGAGACCTCGCCGGAAGTCCCGGCGAGTCGCGGCACGATCTCCGACGCCGCGAAGGTCAGCACGCGCGAGACCTCGGCGTCCGGCGCGCCCAGCACCTCGGAAACCACGGCGGGCACGGCGGCCGCGGACCACGCGCGAGCTTCCATCGCGGAGACCAGCGAACGCGCGGAAGTCTCGATCGCGTCCACTTCGGACATTGGGGCGTCGGAGTTCTCCTTCAGCCCCAACGCCGAACGCAGTCCCGGCACCGCGCCCTGCTTGCCGCCCCACATCTGCTGGGCGCGCAGCATCGCCAGCACGAGGTTCACGCGCGCCTCGCCGACGGGCGCCTCGCCGAGGATGTGCAGGCCGTCGCGGATCTGCGCGTCCTTCACCTCACAGAGCCAGCCGTCGATGTGCAGGAGGAAGTCGTCGAACTCCGCGTCGTGCGGGCGCTCGGCGACGCCCAGGTCGTGGTCGAGCTTGGCCGCCTGGATGAGCGTCCAGATCTGCGCGCGGATGGCCGGCAGCTTGGCCGGGTCCATCGCGGCGATGTTCGCGTGCTCGTCCATCAGCTGCTCGAGCCGCGCGAGGTCGCCGTAGGACTCGGCGCGCGCCATCGGCGGGATCAGGTGGTCGACGATCGTGGCGTGGGCCCGCCGTTTCGCCTGCGCGCCCTCGCCCGGGTCGTTGATGAGGAACGGGTAGATCAGCGGCAGGTTGCCCAGCACGGCGTCGGGCGCGCAGGAGGCCGAAAGGCCCGCCGTCTTGCCCGGCAGCCACTCCAGTGAACCGTGTTTGCCCAGGTGCACCACGGCGTGCGCGCCGAACTCCTCTTCCAGCCAGCGGTACGCGGCGAGGTAGTGGTGGCTCGGCGGCAGGTCCGGGTTGTGGTAGATCGCCACGGGGTTCTCGCCGAACCCGCGCGGTGGCTGGATCATGATCACGACGTTGCCCGACTGAAGCGACGCCAGCACGATGTCGCCCTCGGGATTTGCCGATGTGTCGACATACAGCGAGCCCGGCGCCGGACCCCAGTGCTCCTCCATGGCCTCCCGCAGCTCCGCGGGCAGCGCGGCGAACCACGCGCGGTACCGCGCCGCGGGGACGCGGATCGGGTTGCCCGAGAGCTGTTCCTCCGTGAGCCACTCCGGGTCCTGCCCGCCGGCGGCGATCAGCGCGTGGATCAAAGCGTCGCCGTCCGGCTGGTCGGTGCCCGTCGGCTCGACGCCGGGGAACGCCTCCGCGCCCAGGTCGTAGCCCTGCGAACGCATGAGCCGCAACAGCTTGATCGCCGATGCCGGCGTGTCTAGCCCCACGGCGTTGCCGACGCGTGAGTGCTTCGTCGGGTACGCCGAGAGCAGCAACGCGATACGCCGCGACTCAGGAGGAGTGTGGCGCAGCCGCGCGTGCGCCAGCGCGATCCCGGCCACGCGGGAAGCACGCTCGGCGTCGGCGACATACCGCGGCAGGCCGTCTTCGTCGAACTCCTTGAAGGAGAACGGCACCGTGATCAGCCGGCCGTCGAACTCCGGCACGGCCATCTGGTTGCCGGCGTCCAGCGGCGACAGGCCGTCGTCGCTCGCCGACCACGTCGCGCGGTCGCTGGTGAGGCACAGCGCCTGCAGGATCGGGATGTCGAGCCCGGCCATCTCGGCGACGTCCCACGCCTCGTCGTCGCCCCCCGCGCCGGCTTCCGAGGGTCGCGTGCCGCCCGCCGCCAGCACCGTGACCAGCAGCGCGTCGGCGCGGCCCAGTTCGGCCATCAGCTCCGGCTCCCGGTTGCGCAGCGACGCGCAGTGGATCGGCAGCGCCCGTCCGCCCGCGGCCTCGATCGCGTCGGCCAGCGCGTGGACGAACGCGGTGTTGCCGGACAGGTGGTGCGCGCGGTAGTAAAGGATCCCGACGACCGGCCCGGCCGCCGGACCCGAGGAAGCACGCTCCAGCACCCCCCACGACGGCAGCTGCGCGGGTGGCTCGAACCCGTCGCCGGTCAGCAGCAGCGTGTCGGACAGGAACCGGTGCAGCTGCGTGAGGTTCTCCGGCCCACCCTGCGCGAGGTACGCGTGGGCCTCGGCCGCGATGCCCGCCGGCACGGTGGAGAGCTTCATCAACTCCGCGTCCGGCGTCTGCTCACCGCCCAGCACCACCACGTGCGAGCCCGACGCGCGCAGCGTGTCCAGGCCCTCCTGCCACGACCGCGGCGTGCCCAGGATCCGGACCACCACGATCGGCGCGCCGTCCACCAGCTCCGGCAGGTCCGCGACGTCGAGCCGGGCCGGGTTCGCGAGCCGGAACTCACCCTGTGAAGCCCGGGCACTGAGCAGGTCGGTGTCCGAAGTGGACAGCAGCAGGATCACGGCGTTCCTCACTCGGGGTGTCCGCGCCCCGGGTCGTCGGTCGCGGCGGCGGGAGTTCCTGGCTCCCCGGATCACTCCGGGTCACAGTGGCGGGACCGTCCCGGACTCTCACCGGGTTCCTCCACCTGCCGACGCGTGGTTCGCTCCTCACTCTCACGGGCGCGTGAGCCCGCGTCAAGGTGACGTCTCAGACCACGCGCACGGCAACGATCGGCCGCTCGGTCACGGGGTAGGACCGCTGCGCGGTGACGCTCCACGCGTAACCCGCGAACCCGCCCGTTTCCGGCGACGCGTGGAAGACCAGGTGCCCGTAGCCGGCGCCCTGACCTGCGGGGGAGCGGCTGTCGGGGAAGTCGGGCGACGTGCCGTGCGGGTCGGCGGTGCAGTCGGCCACGGGCACGATGTAGGCCTTGTCCTCATCCACGACAGAGGTGCCCCGCACCAGCGCGATGTGCCCCGTGTTCGTCGGCCGGCGGTGCCCGTAGTCGACGACGACAAGATCACCGGGGCGCAGGTCGGCGACGGTGTCCACGCGGGCGAAGTGCGGCACCTGCCGCTGCTCGAAGACCCACCGGTACGTGCGCGAAGGCGGGCTCACCGAGCGGAAGTGGGTGGTGAAGAACTCGTCGTCGGCCCAGTCGTAGACGTGCTTGAGCAGCTGGGTCTGGAACGAGGCGCACTGCGTGTGGTTGCGCCACGGCCGCGTCCAGCTCACGACGTCGGGCTCGCCGGAGGCCTTGTAGCGGTTGGTCTCCGGCGAGAGGTGGTCGATGAGGTCCTCGGCGGCGTGCAGGTGGGCGATCACCCCATCCGTTCTACGCCGACCGGTCGCCGATCCGCGGGAACGGCTCGGTGGAGAAGAGCACCTCCACGGCCACCTCGAAGAACTGCGCGATCCGCAGGGCCAGGTGGAGACTCGGGCTGTACTCGCCGCGTTCCAGGTACCCGATCGTCTGGTAGTGCACGCCGAGTGCGTCGGCCAGCTGCCGGCGCGAGATCCCACGCTCGGCGCGCAGCACCGCGATGCGGTTGTAGACGTTCTCGCTCACCGCGGATCACACACGCTGCAGTGCCCTCTCCCGTCGTTCGGCCACCGACGACCCGGACTCCCGCTGCGCCATGCGCCGCAGCAGCACCGGGGCCAGCGCCAATCCGATCACGGCCCACACGGCCAGCACGCCGAGGGTCCACCAGGGCCGCCACGACTGCCCGATTTCCACCACCACGGCCGCGTCCGGCAGCAGCGCCGAGCGCATGCCGAGGCCGAGCCAGTACATCGGGAACACCTGGGCGATGTCCTGCACCCAGACCGGCAGGGCGGTGATGGGGTAGAAGATGCCGGAGATGGCCGTCAGTCCCGTGACCGGCAGCATGACCAGGGCCATCGCCCGCGGGTCGCGGATCAGCGAGCCGATCGCCGCGCCCAGCGGCAGCGTCGCCAGCAGCCCGAGCACCAGGACCCAGAGCAGGTTCAGCCACGACCACACGCCGTCGGCGGCCAGCCCGGAGAACAGGAACAGGCACGGCACCAGCACCACGACCAGACCGGCCACCTGCATGAGCGAGAGCGACACGATCTTGCCGAGGAGGTAGCCGAGCATGCCGTTGGGCGTGGCCTTGGCCCGCAGCAGTGTGCCGTCCTCGCGGTCGATCACGAGCTGGCCGGCCGCGCCCGAGAGGCCGTTGAACACGATCCCGGCGCCGAGCACGCTCGGCACGGTCGCGGTACCGAGCGAGAACGACGTGCCGGGCAGGTGCGCGTTGCGCATGAAGAACAGCGTGGTCAGGATCAGGACCAGCCAGACCACCTGGCCGAGCACGTCGTCGCGGTTGGTCCACTGCTGGCGGAACTCGGTCAGCCCGCGGCGGGCCCCGGTGCGCAGGGCCTTTCGCTTCGCGGCCGCGGCGACCGCCATCGGCGTGGTCATCGCACTCATCACACACCCGCTTCCACGAGCCCGGCCTCGGCGCGGTGCACCAGGGTCATGTAGGTGTCCTCCAGTGACGCGCGGCGGACCTCCAGGTCGGCCACGGCCTCACCGTGCTGCTTGAAGAGCTCGAACACGTACTTCGTGGCCTCCGCGGTGGAGTGCACGAAGTGCTGCCCGTCGACGGACCAGCGCACCTCGGCCTCACCGGAGATCCGGCGGCTGAGCTCGTCGGCCGAGCCGTCGGCGACGATCCGGCCGCCGTTGAGGATCAGGATCCGGTCGGCCAGCTTCTCGGCCTCGTCGAGGTCGTGGGTGGTGAGCAGGATCGTCGTGTCGTGGGCGTCGGTCAGGCGGTGCACGAGGTCGTGGAACTCGCGCCGCGCCTCCGGGTCGAAGCCCGCAGTCGGCTCGTCGAGGAAGAGCAGCTCGGGCCGGCCGACGATGCCGATCGCGACGTCGAGCCGGCGCCGCTGACCGCCGGAGAGCTGCCGGATCTTCTTGTCCGCGTGCGGGGTGAGCCCGACGGCGTCGATCAGCTCGCGCGTGTCCCACGGTCGGCGGATCGTGCCGGTCGAGTAAGGCGCGTAGTACTCGCCGAGGTGCGCGAGTAGCTCGCGGACACGCCATTTCCCGTGGTCCCGCCAGGATTGGAGCACGACCCCCAGCCGTGCCCGCCAGTCCTCACCGCCGCGCGCGGGATCGGTGCCGAGTACCTCTACCTCGCCGGCCGAGCGCATCCGGAAGCCCTCGAGGATCTCGATCGTGGTCGTCTTCCCGGCGCCGTTGGGCCCGAGCAGGCAGAGCACTTCGCCGCGGTAGGCCTTGAAGCCGACGCCGTGGAGTACGTCGTTGGTGCCGTATCTCATGCGCAAGCCCTCGACCCGCAGCACGGCTTCCTCTGGATTCCTCACCGAATCCACCCCCATCGTGTGTGTGCGACGAAATGTAGCACACGTGCTACATTTGGTCGCAAGCCTGCTGAATCCGCAGCCAGCTACAGTGAGCGGCATGTCCAGCCCTGCCCGCATACGCGCCGACGCCTGCCCCGGGGTCTTCGCCACGCACGACGCGGCGGACGGACCGCTCGCCCGCGTGCGCCTGCCCGGCGGGGTCGTCTCCGCGGAGCGGTTGCGGGTGCTGGCTTCCTGCGCCGAAGACCTCGGTGACGGCGACGTGCACCTCACCTCGCGGGGCAACGTCCAACTGCGTGGGGTGACGCGGCCCGGCCTCGCGTCGAGGCTCACGGCCGCCGGTTTGCTGCCTTCGCCGACGCACGAGCGGGTGCGCAACGTGCTGGCGTCGCCGTTGAGCGGGGTGCACGGCGGGACCGCCGACGTCCGCGGGTTGGCGGGGGAGCTGGACGTGGCGTTGTGCGCCGAGCCGGAGCTGGCCGAGCTGCCGGGACGCTTCCTGTTCGCGTTCGACGACGGCCGGGGGGACGTCGCGGGTGAAGGCGCCGATGTGTGCTGGCGCGCGGTGACGTCTGACGCCGGCACGGTGCTGCTCGCGGGGGTGGACACCGGCTGGTCCGTGGCGCGTGGCGAAGCCGTGGCCGCGTTGCTGGCTGTCGCGCGGGAGTTCGCCGCGCAGCGGGGGACGGCTTGGCGGATCGCGGAGCTCGCCGATTCCACGGCGGTGCTGCCCCGGGGACCGCGGTCGGAACCGGTGGATCGCCCGGTTCGCGTGGATCCCACGGTCGGGCCCCTCGGCGACCGCGGCGTCGGTGTCGCGCCCCGGTTCGGGCAGCTCACGGCCGCGCAGCTGCGGGTTCTCGCCAGCCTCGCCGGCCACGCCGACCTCGCCGGCCACGCCGGCCACGCCGTCGTCACGCCGTGGCGGTCGGTCGTGCTGCCCGACGCCGCGCCGGACGCCGTCGCGCGCCTGCACGCGGCCGGCCTGAGCACCGACCCCGCCGCGCTGGAGATCACCGCCTGCATCGGCCGCCCCGGCTGCGCGAAATCGCTGGCCGACGTGCGCGCCGACGCCGCGCGGCTGGTCCCGGCCGGGGTCCGGGCCCACGTGGCGGGCTGTGCACGGCGCTGCGGGCGGCCGTCGGCCCCCCACCTCGACGTGGTCGCCGAAGCCGGCGGCTACCGTGTCGGCGGACGCCTCCTACCGGCGTCCCGCCTGGCGGAATCCTTGGTGAGGAAGGAAAACCCGTGATCGACTACCTGGCCGACGGTGCCGAGATCTACCGGCACTCGTTCGCCACGATCCGCGAGGAGGCGGACCTGGCGATCCTGCCGGACGACGTCGCCGGCGTCGCGGTGCGGATGATCCACTCCTGCGGCATGGTCGACCTGGTCGACGACCTGCGCTACTCGCTCGACGTCGTCGAGGCGGGCCGGGCGGCGCTCGAGGCGGGCGCGCCGGTGCTGTGCGACGCGAAGATGATCGCCAGCGGCATCACGCGCAAGCGGCTGCCCGCGGCGAACGACATCGTCTGCACGCTCGACGACCCGAGCGTGCCGGGGCTCGCCGAGCGGATGGGCACCACGCGTTCGGCCGCGGCGCTGGAGCTGTGGCGCGACCGGCTGCCGGGTTCGGTGGTCGCGATCGGCAACGCGCCCACCGCGTTGTTCCGCCTGCTGGAGCTGCTCGAGGAGGGTGTCGGGGCGCCCGCCGCGATCATCGGTGTGCCGGTGGGTTTCGTGGGCGCGGCCGAGTCCAAAGTGGAGCTGGTGAAGCGCGCGCCCGCCCCGTACCTGGTGGTGCAGGGGCGCCGGGGTGGTAGCGCGATGGCCGTGGCGGCCGTCAACGCGATGGCGAGCGTGGTCGAATGACCGGCCGGCTCTACGGCGTCGGGCTCGGCCCCGGCGACCCGGAACTGATGACGGTGAAGGCCGCGCGGCTGATCGGCGAGGCCGATGTGATCGCCTACCACAGCGCGCGCCACGGCCGCAGCATCGCGCGTTCGGTGGCCGCACCGTACCTGCGCGAGGGCCAGCTGGAGGAGCCGCTGGTCTACCCGGTCACCACGGAGACCACGGACCATCCCGGCGGCTACGAGGGCGCGATCGCCGATTTCTACGAGCTGAGCGCGAAAAAGCTGGCCGAGCACCTCGACGCCGGCCGCGACGTCGTGGTGCTGTGCGAGGGCGACCCGTTCTTCTACGGCTCCTACATGTACATGCACGAGCGCCTCGCCGGTCGCTTCGAAGCCGAGGTCGTGCCGGGCGTGACGTCGGTGAGCGCGGCGTCGTCGGTGCTCAGTCGCCCGCTGGTGCAGCGCGACGAAGTTCTCACGGTCCTGCCGGGCACGCTGCCGGCGCCCGAGCTGGCGCGCCGGCTGGCCGACACGCAGGCCGCGGCCGTGCTGAAGCTGGGACGCACCTTCGGCGCCGTCCGTGAGGCGTTCGCGGAGGCGGGCAAGCTGGACGACGCGTGGTACGTCGAGCGCGCCACGTGGGGCGAGCAGCGGATCGAGCCGCTCGCCGACGTCGATCCGTCGACTGTGCCGTACTTCTCGCTGGCGTTGCTGCCGAGCCCGGCGTATGCGTCCCGGGTGGACGGTGAGCCGGCGGTGGTTGCTCCGGCGGCGAAGCCGGTTTCGGGCACCGGCGAGGTCGTGGTCGTCGGCCTCGGCCCGGCCGGCCCGGAGTGGCTGACGCCGGAAGCGTCGGCCGAGCTGGCCGCGGCGGAGCACATCGTGGGCTACGGCCCGTACGTCGCCCGCGTGCCCCAGCGCGCCGGCCAGGAGCGGCACGCGTCGGGCAACCGCGTCGAGGCCGACCGGGCGGTGGAAGCGCTGGAGCTGGCGGCTGCCGGGGCGAGGGTGGCCGTGGTTTCCTCGGGCGACCCGGGCGTGTTCGCGATGGCATCCGCGGTCCTGGAACAGGTGGCCGCCGGGCGCGGCGCCGGCGTGCGCGTGCGCATCGTGCCCGGGGTGACGGCCGCGCAGGCCGCCGCTTCCCGGGTCGGCGCGCCACTGGGCCACGACTACTGCGTGCTGTCCCTTTCGGACCGCCTGAAGCCGTGGGACGTCATCGAACGCCGCCTCGACGCGGCGGGCTCGGCCGATCTGGTGCTGGCGCTGTACAACCCGGCTTCGCGCACGCGCACGGCTCAGCTCGCCACCACGCGGGAAGTCCTGCTGCGCCACCGCGAGCCGGCCACCCCGGTCGTCGTGGCGCGGGACGTGGGCGGGCCGGAGGAGCGGATCACGGTGACCACGCTGGGCGAGCTGGATCCGTCCACTGTGGACATGCGCTGCCTGCTCATCGTGGGCTCGTCGAAAACGGTGGCGCAGGAGGGCCCGGACGGCACGACGGTCGTCTGGACCCCGCGCACCTACGCCTGAGCTGGCCGGCGCTCGACGGCGGCGCGGACGGCTTCTTCGTCTTGCGCGCTCTGCGCACCCGACGCACCGATGGCGCCGACGATCACGTCGCCGTCGGTGATGAGGATGCCGCCGGCGCGCGCGACGAAGTCGCCGCCGTAGGAGTGCTGGAGCGGGCCGACGACCTCGGCGGGCAGGGCGACTTCGCCGGAGGGCTGGAGCATGCGCAGCGCGGTGCGGGCCTTGGCCACGGCGACGCGGCTGGTCACGGGCTTGCCGCCGTCGGCGCGCTTCAGCGCGATCACCTCGCCGGTGACGTCGAGGACGGCCACCGCCAGCGGCGCGAACCCTCGCTCGGCGGCGACGGCGTGCGCCGTGTTCACCAGCTCGTCCGCTTCGGCCAACGTCAACCCGGGCAGGCGGGGAGTATCAGACACGCTTCGAACCTAGCCGCGATCGGCTCCGGCCGTCCACCCGGCCCGCCCTCAGCAGCGCAGGAAGGACCCGGGGTGTGCCCGAGCGACCGCCGGAACACGCCGATGAACGCGCTCGCCGTCGCGAAGCCGCACTCGCGCGCGACGGTGGTCACGGGCGTGTCCTCCGCGAGCGGCCCCAGCGCGTGGTGGAGCCACAGCTGGGTGCGCCAAGGTGGATCCGCGGGACGCCGTACGCGCGGCGCGCACGGGTGCCCGCCGGAACCCACAGCGGTTTCGCACTCGACCCGATCCTCGTCAGGCCCGTGCTGCACCTCGGCGGGCTCGGCGCGACCCCGCTGCCGGCGGTTCCGGCGGCCGCCGCGGGCCCGCCCACCGTCGCCGTGCTGCAGACGCTCCTGGCGCTGCCGCGAGCCACGCTGCTCCGGCCGGCCGAGATGACTGGTGGCAGTTCGCCCGGCTGACGATCGTGGTCGTTGCGCGCTCGAAGTGACGTCCGCGCTGGTCGGCGGCGGGCCGGCCGCGGGCGAGGCCGCGCTGGTCGTGCTGGTCGGCGTTGGTGCCGCGAGCACCCTGCTCGGCGGTGTGCCGGCCGAGCGCTGGGGCCGGATCCGCCCCCTGCGCGTGGCGATCCCTGCTGTCGCCGGCATCGCGCTCGTGCCCGGGCCCGCGGTGTACGGGCTGGTGGCGCCGGCCGCCGTGGCCAACTATGTCCCCGCACGTGACGCTTAACGAGGACTACGTGGCCCACCGCCACGGCCCGGCCGGCGGCGTCACGCTCGGCCTCGCCGTGCGCGTCGGCGGGGCCGGCCGCACCCGCGGTCGGCGGGCTCGCGAACGCAGCGGGCCTGCAGTGGGCGCTGCGGTCGCGGACGGTGCTGCCGGTCCTGGCCGTGGTCGCGGTCCGCGGGCTGACCGAGCCGCACCACGCGGACGGTCCACAGGAGACGGCCAAGGTGTGAGGCTCAGCGCGTCGGGTCCTTCCCGTTCGGCTGCGCCGGTCCGGGGCCTGGCGACCACCAGCCCCACACTGTCTTCCGGCCGTGCTGCACTGTGGGCGCGATGCCTTCGCTGAACGGTTCCACCTGCAGCAGCTGGCCCCACGACTGGCTCGGCTGGCCGATCAGGTAGCTGGGCACCTCGGGTTCCTTCGCCACCTCCTCGAGCCAGCCGATCGGGCCGCCGTTGGTGGCCGTCGCCCATTGCGCCTCGTCGGCCACGGCGCCGGCCGTGATGCGGTAGTCGGGGACCTGCGAGATGCCGTCGTGGGAGGTCACGGGGTTCGCGCACGGATAGACGAACGAGGCGGGCCAGTCGATGTACACGGACTTGCCCACGAGCTTGTCCGTCAGCGTGGTGAAGGTCGGCACGCGCGGGGCGGACGCGGCGATCCAGCCGTCCTCGGTGAGGTCGTTGTCGACGATGTCCACGCGCACCGACGTGGTCTGCGGCGGCAGGTCGCGCAGGTTGATGCGCGTGTCGTTCCAGCCGCCGGTGCCCGCGCCGGGCGGGAGGGCGAACTGGCTGCGCAGCACCTTGACGCCCTGCGCCGTCACCACGCCGTAGTCGAGGCTCACCGACGCCGGGCGGCGGGGCTGGGCCGCCGTCGCGATCACGATCTGGCCGTCGGCGGGCTTGTCGGCCAGCGCGTACCACTCGCTGCGCAGCCGGCCCGCGCGGTTCTGCTCGAAGAAGCTGCTCCACATCGGCACGGTGTCGGGCGTGAAACCGTGCGGAGGCTCGGAAAGCGGGTCGTCCTCTTCGCCGGGGCGCGTGTGGAAGCCGGTCTGCACCTGGCCGTTGTCCGGGTCCGGGTTCGGCAGCGGCGACTCGTCCTCCTGCTTCACGGGCACGGTCCGCTGCTCGGTCTGCGGGTGCAGGACGCTCTTGGCGGCGTCGGTCTCCACCATCACGTGGTCGGAGAGGTTGCAGCTCTTGCCGAACAGGTGCCCGACGTTCGCGGCGCCCAGGCTGTAGCTGCCCCGCTGGATGTAGATCGCCGCCGCCATCGTGTAGAACTCGCCTGCCGCGACCAGGCCGCACACCACCACGAGCGACAGCGAGCCCAGCCGCAGTGACCGGCCGCGTTTTTCCTGCGGCGCGGGCGCTCCCGGCCGGTGGGCGCGAATGTTCTCCACGAACGCGTAGATCCCCGCGACCGCCGCGGCCACGAGCAGGATCGTCGACAGCGGGATCCCGGCGATCGACGGCGCCAGCCCGGTCCACGGCACGCCCAGGCGCGAGACGAACCAGTACGTGTTGGGTCCCGTCGCAGCCAGTGCACCCACCACGAGCAGACCCGCCAGGAACGTGGCCCGGTTGCGGTTCGAGCGCAACACGGTGGAACTCGTCGCCAAGGCCGTCAACGCCGCCATCGACGCCCCGACGGCCGCGAACGCGCCGAAGTGGTGCGTCCACTTCGTCGGGGTGAGGGCCAGCAGCAGGAAGAACAACGCGGTGGTGCCGATCAGCCGCCGGCTCGGCCCGAGCGCGGCGCCCGGGATCCGGCCGCGCCGCAGCAGCACGACCAGGCACGTCACGGTGCACAGCACCACCAGCAGCACCGGGAACCGTCGTGGCGCCGACCCGTCGGGCAGGTTCTCGAACAGCAGCTGATAGCGCGCGAGCTCCTGGAACCACGACAGGTTCGGCCCCACCTGCGTGCGGATGCGCGTGGCCTCCTGCACGGTCGCGAACGTCTGGTCCGCGAACACGACCACCAGCACCAGCAGCCCGGACGCGGCGATCGGCGCCAGGATCGGCAGCCAGCCGCCCGCCGCGCGCTGGCGCACGAGCTTGAACAACGGCCGCGCGGCGACCAGGAACGGCGCCACCGCGATCAGCCCCGTCGGCGTCGCGGCGAGCGTGAACGCGGCCGCGGTGAGGCCGAGGCACAGCGGCAACAGGCGGCGCGTCACCAACGCGCGTTCCACGGCGCAGATCGCGAGCAGCGAACCCAGCGCCGCCACGGGTTCCGGCCGCACGCCGTTGTTGTAGGGCATCCACCAGACCAGGAACACGGCCGCCGCGGCCCAGCCGGCCGCGCGGCTGCCGCGCACCTGCGTGCCCAGCCGGGGCATCACTTCGCGGCTGATGAGCAGCCAGCTGATCACGCCCACCAGGTACGAGGGCAGCCGGATCCACGGCGGCACCGTGCTGACGTGCGTCATCAGCTCGTAGAGGTGGTAGAACCAGCCGAACGGCGCTTCCGCGACGCCGAACCAGCGGTGGTAGTTGGTCAGGAACCCCGTGGACTCGGTGACCCGGGCCATCGTGAGGATGTAGCCGTCGTCCGAGGTCACCGGTCCGATGAACACCCACGCGCCGAGCGCGAGGATCACCGTCGCGTCGCGCCCGGTCAGGCGCCACCAGCCCACCGGGGCCCAGCGCGGCGCGCGGCGGGCGAACCCGGAGTCCATGCGCCACACCGCGATCAGGCAGGCGAGGAACGCGAGCGCGCCGAGGATGCCGACGCCGAGCTTCAACGCCGTCGGCGAAGTCTGGTAGCGCGTGTCCGGCACCATTGTCACGTGCAGGCCCGAAATCGGGTCCTTCGCGGAGCTGATCGAAGAGTAGATGCCGACCACGCGCGGGCGGACGTCGCCGGTCGTGTGGAACACCGTCGTGCCCGCGACCGCGAGCGTCATCTGCGTGGCGTCCGACTTCAGCGTCACCGTGCAGCCGGTCGGCGGCAGCGGCTGCTGCGCGATCTGCTGGCCCTGGCTGGACGCGAGGAGCACGCCGTTGTCCACACGCAGCTGCAACCCGACGCCGTTGCCGGCCCGTGGGTCGGTCCGCCCGTCCGGCACCGTCGCGAACAGCAGCGCGGGACCGTTCGTGCGCGCGTCGAGCGACTTGACCGTGCCGCACGGGATCTCGACCTCGAGGTCCTGGGCCCAGTACCCGGTCAAGGGCGCGTTGACGGACCGGGTGTCGGAGCCGGTCGGCCAGCCGACCTGCGCGGTGTCCTGCACGACGGGCAGGAACGGATAGGCCAGGGCGCATAGCGCCGAAAGCAACCCCAGCGCTACGGCAATCGGACGCATCCGGGAAAGCTATCCGGTCGGCCGAAGGGGTTAGGCAGGGCCCTGGGTCCGTGGTGTGAAGTGCTCCAGGTGCACGGCCGCGGCCAGCGGCGTGCGAGTGCGCCAACCATGCCGTTCGAGATCCGGGACCTCGGCCAGCGCGGTCACGGGGCCGACGCACAGCCACGCGACCGGCCGAACGCCATCGGGGATGCCGAGCAGGTCGGCGAGGAACGGCTCGCGGTAGAAGCTCACCCAGCCGACGCCGAGGCCCTCGGCGGTCGCGGCCAGCCACAGGTTCTGGATGGCGAGGCAGACGGAGTACAGCCCGGCGTCGGCGATCGCGTGCCGGCCGAGCACGGCGGGCGCGCCGCGTTCGGCGTCGTAGGTGACGACGATGCCGAGCGTCGACTCGCGGATGCCCTCGATCTTGATGCGGGAGAATGTGTCGGCGCGTTCGCCTTCCAGCTCGGCCGCGAACACGTCGCGTTCGTCGCGCACGTGCTGGGCGAACGCCGCGCGCGTGGCGGGGTCGCGCACGAGCACGAAGTCCCACGGCTGGCTCAGGCCCACGCTCGGCGCGGTGTGCGCGGCTTCGAGGACGCGCGTGAGCACGGCGTCGTCGATCTGCTCGCCGGTGAACTCGCCGCGCACGTCGCGGCGCCGGCGAAGCACTTCGTAGAACTCGTCGATCATCGGTGCAGCACCCATTCCACGGCTTCGGCGACCCCCGCGACCTCGGCAGTGGCCGGACGCGGCGGGCGGCGCACGACGACCACCGGCAGGCCCAGCTCGCGGGCGGCGGTGAGCTTCGCGGCGGTCATCGAGCCGCCGCTGTCCTTGGTGACGAGGACGTCGATGCGGTGCTCGGCCAGCAGCGCGCGTTCTCCGTCCACTTCGTACGGTCCGCGGTTGAGCAGGATCTCGTGCTGCCGCGGCAACGGCGGCTCGGGCGGGTCGACGCAGCGGATGAGGAACCACAACGCGTCGAGCTCGGCGAACGCGGCGAGCCCCTGTCTGCCGCTGGTCAGGAAGACGCGGGAGCCGAGGCCGGGCAGCAGTTCGGCGGCACTGCCGAGGTCATCGGCCCAGTGCCAGTGGTCGCCTTCCGCGGGCTGCCAGCCGGGCCGGGCGAGCCGGAGCAGGGGCACGCCGACGGCCGAAGTGGCGGCGAAAGCGTTGGCACCGATGCGTTCCGCGAACGGGTGGGTCGCGTCGACCACCGCCGCCACCTCGTGTGCACGCAGCCACGCGGACAGCCCGTCGACCCCGCCGAAACCCCCGACGCGGACCTCGCCGACCGGCAGCCGCGGCCGCGCGACTCGTCCGGCGAGCGACGACACCACGGCGACCCCGCGCGCGTGCAGCTCGGCCGCGAGCGCTCGCCCCTCGGCCGTGCCGCCGAGGACCAGCACGGTCATCCGCCGTATCCCACGGCCGCGCGCCAGCGGTCGAGCGTGCGCATGTTCGCGAGCGTCTCGGCCCAGGTCAGCTCGGGTGCCTGCCGGTTCTCGACGTGCGCGGCGACGTGGTCGGCCTCGCGCGCGAACACGCTCTGCGTCGCCTCGATCTCGATCACCTCGGGCTCACCGTCCGCCGACGTCAGCACGATCTGCGACGACGTCGCGCGGCGCATTTGCGGCAGCCACGCGGGTTTCGGCACGTGGATCTGCCCGGTGGTGCCGTAGATCCGGATGTGGTCGTCCTGTGTGAGCCGGTAGCCGCACGACAGTTGCGCGATGATGTCGCCCGGCAGCCGCAGCAGGCCCATCGCGAACTCGTCGACGCCGCGGTCGGTCAGCCGCGCCATCCCGGTGACGGTGGTGGGTTCCACGACGTCGATGCCGGTCGCCGCCTGTGAAACGAGCCGCGCGAGCGAAGTGCAGTAGCAGCCGACATCAAGGATTCCGCCGCCGCCGAGCGCCGGGTCGGCCAGCCGTGGGGCGTCGTTGGCGCCGGTGTCAAAACTGAACGAGACGTCGACGGCCCGGACCTCGCCGATCGCGCCGCACGAGATCAGCTCGACGAGCCGACGCGTCTGCGGGTGCAGCCGGTACATGAACGCCTCCATGAGGAAGACGTCGTGGCGGCGCGCCGCGTCGATCACCTTCTCGGCCTCGGCGGCCGTGACCGTGAGCGGTTTCTCGCACAGCACGTGCTTCCCGGCTTCGGCGGCGCGGACCGCCCACTCCGCGTGCATCGGGTGCGGCGTGGCGATGTAGACGGCGTCGACGTCCGGGTCGGCGAGCAGGTCGGCGTAGGCGCCGTAGGCCTTCGGGATGTCGAAGCGGGTGGCGAACTCGCGGGCGCGGTCGGCCGAGCGGGCGGCGACGGCTTCCAGTGTGCCGTGTTTGCTGCGTTCGACGCCGGCCGCGAAATCCGCGGCGATCGATCCGGCGGCCACCAGGCCCCAGCGTAGTTCGGTCACAGTGACTCCGGTTGGCTCGCGCGGTCTCGGGTGCTCGAATACAGGAAGCTGTCGGGGAATCCGCCGGCGGCGAGGACCTGGCCGACGAAGATGGTGGCGGCGCGCGTCATCCCGGCTTCGCGCGCCCGTGCGGCGATGTCGGTGAGCGTGCCGCGCACGACGGTCTCGCCCGGCTGGCTCGCCAGTGCCACGACGGCCGCGGGGCAGTCGGCGCCGTAGAACGGCACGAGCTCCTCGGTGACGCGCTCGATGTGGTTGATGGCCAGGTGCAGCGCGAGGGTGGTGCCGCTGCGGGCGAAGTTCGCCAGCGTCTCACCTTCGGGCAACGCCGTCGACCGTGCTTGGGCACGCGTGATCACGAGGCTCTGCCCGATGCCGGGCACGGTCAGCTCACGGCCCAGCACGGCGGCCGACGCGGCGAACGCGGGCACGCCGGGGACGATGTCGTAGGGCACTCCGGCGACGTCGAGGCGGCGCACGGTTTCCGCCACCGCGCTGTAGAGCGACGGGTCGCCGGAAACCAGCCGCGCCACGTCGTGGCCCGCGCGGTGAGCCGTGATCAGGCGTTCGGCGATCTCGTCGAGGCTCAGGTTGGCGGTGTCGACGCGCTCGGTCTCGGGCGCGCAGTACGCGAGCAGGTCGGTCGGCGTCATGCTGCCCGGGTAGAGGCACACACCGCAGCGCGCGAGCAGGTCGCGGCCACGGACGGTGATGAGGTCGGCCGCGCCGGGGCCGGCGCCGATGAAGTGAACGGTCATCTCGAACTCCAGGACGTCACGGTGCGCGACGGGGTCCACCCCGTGAGCCCGCCGAGCGGCTGCGCGTGGTCGACGGCGATCCTCGTCAGCTCACCACCCCGGCTCGCGTAGGTGTCGGCCAGGATCCGTTCGGCTTCGAGCGTGACCCCGTGGGCGACCACGCGGGCGCCGGTGTCGAGGCACGCGTCGAGCACGCCGGGCACGGTGAGGCCGCCGCCGATGAAGACGGCGTCGGGGCGGGGGAGGGCCGCCAGGGCGTCGGGGGCCGGGCCGATGACCACCCGCAGCTCCGGGACACCGAGCGTGGCGGCGTTGCGGGTGATGCGCTCGGCTCGGGCGGGGTCGCGTTCGATCGCGATGGCGCGGTTGAGCGGGTGTGCGCGCGACCATTCGATGCCGATGCTGCCCGCGCCGGCGCCGACGTCCCACAACAGCTCGCCGGGCACGGGCGCGAGGTGGGCCAGGGCGGACGCGCGGACGTCGCGTTTGGTCAGCTGGCCGTCGTGCTCGAAGGCGCTGTCGGGCAGGCCGGTGAGCGGCAGCGCGGGGCCGGCGCAGACCAGGGCGAACACGGTGAGCGGGCCGGGGTCGTGGGTCCAGCCGTCGGCGCGGAGTTCGTCGTGGGCGCCGAGGTTTTCGAGGCTGGTCAGGGTGGAGTCGCCGTAGCCGCGGGTGCGCAGGAGCTCGCGCAGTTCTTCGGCGTTCGCGCCCAGGACGAGGACTTTCCGGCCCGGCGCCAGGATCCGGGCCACGCGGTGGACCGCCCGCCCGACCACGGTGACGACCTCGGTCTCCTCGAACGACCAGCCCAGCCGCGCGCGAGCCAGCGTCTCCGACGACAGCGCGGGCAGCACCTCGATCTCGTGCCCGCGGTCGCGCAGCGTGGTGCCGATGCCCGAGAGCAGGGGATCACCGCTGGCCAGCACGCAGATCCGGCACCCGGCGTGCTCGGCGAGGACATCGTCGAGCACGGGCAGCAGCGGGCTCGGCCACGGTTGCGTGCGGACGCCTGCGGGCAGCGTCGCGAGCTGCCGCGGCGCGCCCAGCACGACCTCGGCTTCGAGCACGGCGGTTCGCGCCTTCTCGCCTAATCCCGACCAGCCGTCGGCCCCGATACCGACGACGAGCAGGGGTGATTTTTCGCGCACGTTCACCCACGCTAGACGACGCGTTTCCTGTGCGATGATCGGCCGGACGCCGACCACGAGGAGAGCTCTTGAAGCCGTACCCGTTCACCGCCGTCGTCGGGATGCCGGACCTGCGCCTGGCGCTGATCCTGTCCTCGATCTCACCCGCCGTGGGCGGCGTGCTGGTGCGGGGCGAGAAGGGCACGGCGAAGTCGACGATGGTGCGCGCGCTCGCCGGTCTGCTGCCTCAGCTCGACGTGGTGGACGGCTGCCGGTTCTCGTGCGATCCCGCCGCGCCCGACCCCGTCTGCCCGGACGGTCCGCACCCCACGGGCGCGCCCGCGCACCGGCGGCCGGCGCGGTTGGTGGAGCTGCCCGTCGGCGCGGCGGAGGACCGGGTCGTCGGCTCGCTGAACCTGGAGAAGGCGCTGGCGCAAGGGGTCACGGACTACCAGCCGGGGCTGCTGGCCGCGGCGAACCGGGGCCTGCTCTACGTGGACGAGGTCAACCTGCTGCACGACCACCTCGTCGACACCCTGCTCGACGCCGCCGCGATGGGCCGCGCGACCGTGGAGCGGGAAGGCGTGTCCGTGTCGCACGCGGCGCGGTTCGTGCTGATCGGCACGATGAACCCCGAGGAAGGCGAGCTGCGGCCACAGCTGCTGGACCGGTTCGGGCTGACCGTCGAGGTCGCGTCCAGCCGGGAACCCGAGCAGCGCGTGGAGGTGGTCCGCCGGCGGCTCGCGTACGAGGCGGATCCCGACGGGTTCGCGAGCGCGTACGCCGCGGATGACGCGGCGCTGGCGAAAGACATCGAGGCGGCACAACGGCTGCTGCCCGCGGTGAAGCTGCCCGACGACGCCCTGCGGCAGATCGCCGAGGTGTGCGCGTCGTTCGAGGTGGATGGGATGCGGGCCGACATCGTCACGGCGCGCACCGCCGTCGCGCACGCGGCGTGGGCCGGGCGCAACGAGGTGACCACCGAGGACGTGCGCGTGGCCGCGCGGCTCGCGTTGCCGCACCGGCGCCGCCGCAACCCGTTCGACGCGCCGGGGATTTCCGAGGAGCAGCTGGAACAGGCGCTGCAGGACGCGCAGCCGCCCGACGATCCCGGTCCCGGTCCGGAGGACGACGGGCCCGGCTCGGGTGGGCAGCCGCCGGCCGCGGAGGGTGAGCAGCCGCCGGGGGACCAGCCCGCGCCGCAGCAGCAGCCGCAGCCCGGCGACGGGACGGGTTCCGGACCGCAGCGCACGGTCGGCTCCGGCGAGACGTTCCGGGCGCGCGTGTTCCGCGTCAAGGGCACCGGTGAAGGCGAGCGTGGCCGCCGGTCGCGGGCCATCACCGACACCGGGCGCACGATCGGGGTCCAGCCGCCGAGTGTCCGCGACGGCCGCCCGCACCTCGTCGCCACGATGCGGGCTGCCGCGCCGCACCAGCGGTCCCGGGGTCGCAGCGGTCCCGGACTTCTCGTGCGTACGCAGGATCTGCGGTTCGCGTTGCGCGAAGGGCGCGAAGGCAACCTCGTGCTGTTCTGCGTGGACGCGTCGGGCTCCATGGGCGCGCGCACGCGCATGCGCGAAGTCAAGACGGCCGTGCTGTCGCTGCTGTTGGACGCCTACCAACGGCGTGACAAGGTCGGGCTCGTCACCTTCCGTGGTGACTCGGCCGAGCTCGCACTGCCGCCGACGATCAGTGTCGAGGCCGCGGCGGCCCGGCTCGAAGGACTGCCGACGGGTGGCCGCACGCCGCTCGCCGAAGGGCTGCTGGAAGCCGCGCGCGTGCTGCGCGTGGAGGCGATCCGCGATCCGCGCCGTCGTCCGCTGGTGGTGCTCGTCACGGACGGGCGGGCCACGAGCGGAGCCGACGCCGTCGCGCGGTCGCAGGCCGCGGCGGGGTTGCTGGCCGGCGTCACCACCATCGTGATGGACTGCGAGAGCGGCCGGATGCGCCTCGGGCTCGCGGCGGAGCTGGCCGGGCACCTCGGCGCCGAGCACGTGCCGCTCGCCGAGGTCGCGGCCGAGACACTCGCCTCGGCCGTCCGCGAACGCACCGGGAGGGCTGCCTGATGCCGCAGGGGAAACCGGCCGTCGTCCCGCAGGACGGGCTCACCACGCGCCAGCGGCGCAACCGCCCGCTGCTGGCTGTGCACACGGGCGAGATGAAGGGCAAGTCGACCGCCGCGTTCGGCATGGCGCTGCGCGCGTGGAACCAGGGCTGGTCGATCGGGGTGTTCCAGTTCGTGAAGTCGGCGAAGTGGCGCGTCGGCGAGGAGGCCGCGTTCCGCGCGCTCGGGAAGCTGCACGACGAGACGGGCGAGGGCGGGCCCGTCGAGTGGCACAAGATGGGCGAGGGCTGGAGCTGGACCCGCAAGCAGGGCTCCGACGAGGACCACGCCGCCAACGCGCGCGAGGGCTGGGCCGAGATCAAGCGCCGCCTCGCTGCCGAGACGCACGACTTCTACGTGCTCGACGAGTTCTCCTACCTGCTCAAGTGGGGCTGGCTCGAGGTCGACGACGTGGTGTCCACTTTGGTCTCCCGGCCGGGGCACCAGCACGTGGTGATCACCGGCCGTCACGCGCCGCCGGAGCTCGTCGAGGCCGCCGACCTGGTCGCCGAGATGACGAAGGTCAAGCACCCCATGGACGCGGGCCAGAAGGGACAGCGGGGGATCGAGTGGTAGCGCGGGTGGTCATCGCCGCGCCCGGCTCGGGGCACGGCAAGACCACCATCGCCGCGGGGCTGATGGCGGCGTTGCGCGCGGCCGGGCACCGCGTGTCCGGGCACAAGGTCGGGCCCGACTTCATCGACCCGAGCTACCACGCGCTGGCCACCGGCCGTCCCGCGCGCAACCTCGACCCGTTCCTGCAGGGTGAGGACCGGCTGGTTCCCCTGCTGCGTCACGGTTGCGAGGGTGCGGACATCGCCGTGATCGAAGGCGTGATGGGACTGTTCGACGGCGCGCTCGGCACGGAGGGGTACGCGTCGACCGCCCACGTCGCCCGGGTGCTCGACGCGCCGGTGGTGCTGGTGGTCGACGCTTCGGCCGCTTCGCGCAGCGTCGCGGCGACCGTGCTCGGGTTCGCGAACTACGACACGCGCGTGCGCCTCGCCGGGGTGATCCTCAACAAGCTCGGTTCGCAGCGTCACGAGGACGAGATCGCATCGGCGTTGGAAGCCACGGGCGTTCCGCTGCTGGGTGCGTTGCGGCGCAACGAGAACGTGCACGCGCCGAGCCGCCACCTCGGGTTGGTGCCCGCGGCCGAGCGCGCCGCCGACTCGCAGCAGGTGCTGCCGGAGCTGGCGTCGTGGGTGGCCAGCGGGGTGGACCTCGGGGCCGTGGTTCGGGTCGCACGGGCGGCGCCGCCGTTGGCCGGTCCCGTGTGGACACCGCCCGGCGACTTCGAGGGGCCGCGGACGGTGGTGGCCGCCGCGGCCGGGCCGGCGTTCACGTTCCGGTACACGGAGAACGTCGAGTTGCTGGCCTCGTTCGGCGTGGACGTCGTCGACGTGGATCCGCTGCGGGCCGAGCGGTTGCCCGAAGGCTGCGCCGGGTTGTACTTCGGCGGCGGCTTCCCCGAGGTGCACGCCGCGGAGCTGTCGGCGAACAAGCCGTTGCTCACGGCGGTGGCGGACGCGGTCGGGCAGGGTATGCCGGTGAGCGCGGAGTGCGCGGGGCTGCTGTACCTGAGCCGTGAGCTGGACGGGATGCCGATGGCCGGGGTCGTCGACGCGGCGGCGGTGATGACTGGGCGCGGGAAGCTCGGGTACCGGACGGCGGTTTCACTGGCGGACAACGTGCTTGCTGTCGCTGGTCAGCGCGTGACCGGACACGAGTTCCACCGGACCGAGCTCACGCCCGGGGCCGGTCCGTCGCCGGCATGGGGGTGGGAACGGACGGTGGACGGGTTCGCCTCGGCTTCTCTGCACGCGTCGTACCTGCACGTGCACTGGGCCGGGTACCCGGAGCTGGCGGAACGGTTCGCCGCCCACGTGCGCGCCTTTGCCCAGGTGGCCTCGCGTGGCTGACTCCGCTCATTACGACCTCCACCACCACGGCGATCGCGAGGTCGGGCCGGGGCTGGTGGACCTCGCGGTGAACGTCCGGCTGCCCCGCCCGCCCGAGTGGCTGCGGCGGGAGCTGGTGTCCGCTGTGGACAGTCTCGCCGCGTACCCCGATTCGTCGGCGGCCCAGGCTGCGGTTGCCGCGCGGCACGGCCGTCCGGTGCCTGAAGTGCTGGTCACGGCGGGGGCGGCCGAGGCGTTCACCTTGCTGGCCTCGGCTCTGCAGCCGCGGCACGCGGTGGTGGTGCATCCGCAGTTCACCGAACCCGAGGCCGCGTTGCGCGCCGCGGGGCACGAGGTCTCGCGCGTGGTCCTGTCCGCTTCGGACGGTTACGTGCTGGACCCCTCGGCGGTTCCGGACGAAGCGGACCTGGTCTTCGTGGGCAACCCGACGAACCCGACGTCCGTGCTGCATCCCGCCACCGTTGTCCGGGCCTTGATCCGGCCCGGCCGCCTGCTCGTGGTCGACGAGGCCTTCCTCGACGCGATTCCCGGCGAAGCCGAGAGCCTTGCGGGTTCGTCGCTCGACGGCGTGGTGGTGCTGCGCAGCCTCACGAAGACGTGGGGTCTCGCCGGCCTGCGCGCGGGTTATGTCCTCGGCCCGGCCGGCCTCCTCGCCCGCCTGCGCTCGGTCCAGCCACCGTGGTCGGTCTCGACGCTCGCGGCCGTCGCCACGGTCGCCTGCTGCCGCCCGGCCGCTCTCGAAGAAGCGGAAAAACTCGCCACTGCCGCCGAATCCGACCGCGACTACCTCGTCTCCCGCCTCGCGGACCTGGGCCTGGCCGTGCTCGGCGACCCGAGGGGACCGTTCGTGCTCGTCGAGGGCCCCGACGACGGCCTCCGGAGCCGGCTGCGCGAGGCGGGCTACGCCGTCCGCCGCGGCGACACCTTCCCCGGCCTCGGCTCCCGGCACCTGCGGCTGGCCGTCCGCTCACGCGAAGTCACCGACGGCTTCATCGCGGCACTGTCCCGCTCGTTGTAGCCGGCGAGCACGAGGAGACCGTGCGTATCACTCGTTTCGGGTGAGGAACCGCCGGTGGTCCGGTGGCACAGTACCGAGTTTCCCGTCTTGTCCGGCGAACGCGACTTCGACCACCGCACCCATCCCGCCAAGGAGACGCATGTCTGTCACGACTGAAGGGGCAGCGCACGATCAAGCGATCCGGCCGTTCACGGTCGAGACGTCCGATGCGGATCTCGAAGATCTGCGTGCGCGTGTCTTGGCCACTCGCTGGCCCGAGAAGGAACCCGTCTCGGACATCTCGCAGGGCGTGCAGCTCGAGACGATGCAGGCGCTCGCCCGCTATTGGGCGACGGAGTACGACTGGCGCCGGTGCGAGGAGAGACTGAAGGCTCTCCCGCACTTCATCACCGAGATCGACGGCCTCGACATCCACTTCGTCCACGTTCGCTCGAAACACGAAGACGCGTTGCCGCTCCTCGTCGCGCACGGCTGGCCCGGCTCGGTCATCGAGCAGCTGAAGATCATCGGCCCGCTCACCGATCCCACGGCCCACGGCGCGAGCGAAGCGGACGCTTTCCACCTGGTGATCCCGTCGATGCCCGGCTACGGGTTCTCGGGCAAGCCCGCCGTCACCGGCTGGGGCCCCGAGCACATCGCGCGCGCCTGGGCGGAGCTGATGAAGCGCCTAGGATACGACGTCTACGTCGCCTCGGGCGGCGATTGGGGCGGGCAGATCGTCGATCTGATGGGTGCGCAGGCGCCGGTGGGCCTGGTCGGCATCCACACCAATTTCCCCGGCGCCGTCCGCCCCGACGTCGCCCAGGCCGTGCAGTCCGGCGGCCCGGCGCCGCCCGATCTGTCCGAGGAGGGAACACGCCTCTACGAAAAACTGAGGGACTTCTTCGCGACAGACGTGGCCTACGCCCTCGAGATGGGGACCCACCCGCAGACGCTCTACGGAATCGCCGATTCCCCCATCGGCCTCGCCGCCTGGATGCTTGACCACGACTCGGCCAGTCTGGCGCTGATCGCCCGGGTCTTCGACGGACAGTCCGAGGGACTGACCCGCGACGACGTGCTCGACAACATCACCCACTACTGGTTGACGAACACGGGGGTCTCTTCGGGACGTCTCTACCGGGAGAACACGCTCGGCTTCTTCGACCCGAAGGGCGTCTCCGTCCCGGTGGCGGTGAGCGTCTTCCCCGACGAGCTCTACCAGGTGCCGCGGACCTGGGCCGAGGAGGCCTATCCCCGGCTCATCCACTACAACCGGCTCGACAAGGGCGGGCACTTCGCCGCTTGGGAGCAGCCGGAGCTGTTCGCCTCCGAGGTCCGCGCCGGACTGCGGTCGGTGCGGTAGATGTCGGTATCCGCGCGCACGAGCATGCCCGCACTCAGCGGCGCCGAGTGGCTCAACTCCGGGCCACTGGGCCCCGCCGAGCTGGCCGGCCACGTCGTCGTCGTCAACTTCTGGACGCTGACCTGCATCAACTGGCTGCGCCAGGAGCCGTACGTCCGCGCCTGGTCGCGGGCCTATCGGGACGACGGGTTGATCGTCATCGGCGTCCACACGCCGGAGTTCTCGTTCGAGCACGAGATCGACCGCGTGCGCCAGGCGACGACCGAACGGGGAATCGACTACCCGGTCACTGTCGACAACGACTACGTCATCTGGAGTGCGTTCGACAACCACTACTGGCCGGCGCTCTACTTCGTGGACGCCCACGGCGTCATCCGCGACCACCACTTCGGTGAAGGACGCTACGAGCAGTCGGAGCGCGTCATCCAGCGACTGCTCGGCGTCGAGCGCGAGCTCGTCTCCGTCGCCGGGCAGGGCGTGGAGGCCGCGGCCGACTGGGATCACCTGCGGACGCTCGAGACGTATCTCGGCTACGCGCGTGGTGAGCACTTCGCGTCGCCGGGCCGGGTCGGGTTCGACGAACGACGCACTTACGAGCTCCCGCCGCAGGGCGTGCGCCTCGGCACCTGGGCCCTCTCCGGTGTGTGGACGATCGGGCCCGAGAGCGTCGTGGTCGCCGAGGCCGGCGGGAGCATCACCTACCGATTCCACGCGCGCGACGCGCATCTCGTGCTGGCTCGCGGTGGGGGAGCGCCGATTCCCTTCCGCGTGGCGCTCGACGGCGCGGCTCCCGGCCCAGCACACGGTGTGGACGTCGACGCGGACGGGCACGGCTTGCTCCGAGACGCGCGCCTGTACCAGCTCGTGCGCCAGCACGACGAGGTCCGCGAGCGGACGCTGGAGATCACCTTCCTCGAACCTGGCGCCGGGGCGTACGTGTTCACGTTCGGCTAGCCCCGTCGTCGTCGACCGGCACCGGGTGCGGCTCAGCCGGCGAGCGTGAGCAGCGCCGCCGCCACCCCCACTTCGACCCCGGCGCCGAGGACGTCACCGGTGATTCCGCCCAGGCGCCGGACGCACCGGGCGAGCAAGGCTGCCGCGGCGAAGTACCCAGCGCCGACCGCGGCCACCCCTTGCCACCACGGCAAGCCGGGCACCAGTGCGGCGAGCGCGGCGGCTACCAGACCGACGGCCACCGCGACCACCCGCGGCACGGATCCCGCGACCGTCGCACCGAGCCCGTCCGGCCGGGCCGACGGCACGCCGCGCGCGCACGACATCGACAGCGTGCACCGGCCCGCCAGCACGGAGACCACGGCGGCCACGACGCCGTGGCCCGCCGACACGGCCCCGGTCAAAGCGCCGACCTGCACCAGGAGCACGAAGACGAGCGTCGCCACGCCGGTCGGGCCCGAGTCGCCGCGCCGCATGACGTCGAGGGCTTTGGCGCGGTCGTAGGAGGCGCCGAGCCCGTCCGCGGTGTCGGCCAGCCCGTCGAGGTGCAGGCCGCGGCTGCCCAGAGCCACCACTCCCAGCGCGAGGGCGGCGACGGCGAGCGCGGGCAGTCCCACGGCCACGCCGCCGGCGACGACCAGGCCCGCGGCCGCGGCGAGGGGGACCGCCGCAACCGGGCCCAGCACCATCGCCACCCCGGCCACCCCGCGATCGATGACGCGCGGGGCCGGCACGGGCACGGTGGTCAGGGTGCCGACGGCCAGCCGCAGCGCGTCGCCGAGCTTCACCGACTCCCCATTCGCAGCCTTGCGAAACCGTGGCACCCGAGAGCGGCCGACGTCCTCGCAGCGCCCCGCCGCACCGCCGCAGACGACCACCCGAATCCTTCGAGCCACGCTCCGGCGGCCCTCAGGTCCTCGCGGGCAGCCCTCACGCGAGGTCCGCCAGCAATCCCATGTCCGCGATGATCGCCCGCGCCGCCCGCAGCGTCGGCACGGCCTGGACGGCGCCGCTGCCTTCACCGAGCCGCAGGCCCAGGTCGAGGATCGGCGTCAGGCCCAGTGCCTTCAACGCGAACGCCTGCGAAGGCTCCGTCGAGCGGTGCCCCGCGAGCCACCACTGCTCGGCACCCGCAGCGATGTCCCGGGCGACCAGCGCGGCCGCGCCGGAGAAGACGCCGTCGAGCAGCACGGGGATGCCCCGTACGGCCGCCTCCACCAGGAACCCCGCGGTGGCCGCGACACAGGCGCTGCCCAACGCCGTCAGCCGCTCGAACGGATCGGCCACCCGCCCCGCGGCGCGCTGCACCGCGGCCTCGACCACGGCCGTCTTCGCGTCCAGCGCCGCACCGGAGACACCGGTGCCCGTGCCGACGACGTCCGCCGCGGGCAGGCCCAGCGTGGCCGCGACCAGGGCCGCGCACATCGTGGTGTTGCCGATGCCCATGTCGCCCGGAATGAGCAGATCCGCGTCCGCCTCCTCCGCCGCGATGGCACGCCCGGCCTCGAACGCCGCGAGTGCCTCACCCGGGGCGAGGGCGTCTTCGACGTCGATGGCGCCCGAGCCACGGCGGATCTTGTGCGCGGTCACGGAAGCCGGAACATCCGAAGCGTCCTCATCGACCGCGATGTCCGCCACGCGCACGCGAGCGCCGACCTGCGCGGCGAGCACCGTGACGCCACTGCGCCCGGCCAGGAACACCCGCACCATCGCCGCCGTGACCTCACGCGGGTAGGCCGACTGCGCCGACACCCCGTGGTCACCCGCGAAGACGACCACCCGCACGTCGTCCAGCGGGCGCGGCGGCACCACGCCGTGGGCAGCGCTGAGCCACGCGGCCAACTCCTCGAGCCGGCCCAGCGCGCCGAGCGGCTTCACCAGGCCGTCGAGGCGCTCCTGCGCGGCGGCGCGGGCGGCGGAGTCGGGCACGGGGATGTCGAATCGCGGCACGGCGGACTCCTTACGGCAGTTCGAGCACCCGCCCGGCGACGACCAGCAGACTCCGGTCGGACTCGGCGGACACCCGGTTGTTGAGTGCGCCCAGCACATCACGGAACAGCCGTCCGGACGACGTAGCGGGCACCACACCGCTGCCGACCTCGTTGCTCACGGCCACCACGGGCACGCGCGCCTGGGTCCACGCGGCCAGGAAGTCTTCGAGCCGGTCGTCGAGCCGGCGTTCCCAGCCGGGCTTGCCCGCCCATGCGCCGACCTCGTCGAGCACACGCGAGACCCACGTGCCGAGGCAATCGATCAGCAACGGGCTCGTCGCTGTGCGCAGCAGGGTCGCCAGGTCCGTGGTCTCCACCGTGGTCCAGTGGCGGGGGCGGCGCGCCTTGTGCGCGGCGACGCGGGCGGCCCACTCGGGGTCGTCGTCGCTCGGGGGGAGGCCGGGGGCCACGTACACGAGGTGCGTGTGGTGCGCGACGATCCGCTCCGCGTGCCTCGACTTCCCCGAGCGGACGCCGCCGAGGACCAGCACCTTGCCGTCGTCGCGTCCGTACCGGCGGAGGGTCCGCGCCAGGGTCTCGAGATACCCGGCGAGCCGGTGCGTCAGCTTGGTCATACCCGGCATTCTCGTGCACGCGCTACCGTTCGCCACGTGCCACTCCGACAAGCCGTCACAGCGGCCGGCCTGATCACCGGATACGCGGCCGACTCACTCTTCGGTGACCCCCGCCGCGGGCACCCGGTCGCGGTGTTCGGCAGCTGGGCCGGTGCGCTGGAACGCCGCTGGTGGGCCGACTCGAAGCCGCGCGGAGCGGCGTACGCGGCGGTCTGCGCGGGAGCGGCGACGGGCCTGGGCGTGGCTGCTCAGCTGAGCACGCGCCGACGCCCCTTCGCGCGCTTCGCCCTCACCGCCGCCGCGACGTGGGTGGTGCTCGGTGGTCGCGGGCTCGCCGCGGAGGGCCGCGAGATGGCGCGGCTGCTCGACGCCGGCGACGTCCTCGCCGCTCGCGCCCGCCTCTCGCACCTCTGCGCGCGCGACGCGTCGGAGCTCGATTCCGCGGAGCTCACGCGCGCGGCCACCGAGTCGATCGCGGAGAACACGTCCGACGCCGTGGTCGCGCCGCTGCTGTGGGGCGCCGTCGCCGGCATCCCCGGCCTGCTCGGCTACCGCGCGCTCAACACCCTCGACGCGATGGTCGGTTACCGCTCGTCGCGCCACCGCAACTTCGGCTGGGCGGCGGCGCGGCTCGACGACGTCGTCAACCTCGTCCCGGCACGGGCCGGCGCCGTGCTCACCGCTTTGTCCGCGCCGCTCGCCGGCGGGCGGGTCCGGGCGTCGCTGCGCGCGTGGCGGCGCTACGGCTCCCACCACCCGAGCCCCAACGCCGGCCAGGTCGAAGCGGCGTTCGCCGGCGCGCTCAGCCTGCGCCTCGGTGGCACCAACAGTTACGGCGGCGAGATCGAGGCCCGCGGCACGCTCGGTGACGGCCGCGCGCCGCAGCCCGTCGACCTGCGCCGCGCGGTGCGGTTGTCGCGCGTGGCCGGCGCGGCCGCGGCCCTGGTGGCAGCGGCGGTGGCGGTGGCGCGATGAACGGGCTGCTGGTCGCCGGCACGACGTCCGACGCGGGGAAGAGCCTGGTCACGGCCGGACTCTGCCGCTGGCTCGCGCGCCGCGGTGTGCGGGTGGCGCCGTTCAAGTCGCAGAACATGTCGAACAACTCGATGGTCTGCGCCGACGGTGCCGAAATCGGCCGTGCGCAGTGGCTGCAGGCCCGCGCCGCGCGCGTCGAGCCCGAAGCGGCGATGAACCCCGTGCTGCTCAAGCCGGGCAGCGACCGGCGCAGCCACGTGATCGCGTTGGGGAAACCGTTCGGCACATTGGAAGCCGGCGAGTACGCGACCGGCCGCGCGGGGCTGGCGGAGATCGCGTTCGGCGCTTTCGAAGACCTGAGCTTCCGCTTCGACGTGGTCGTGTGCGAGGGTGCGGGCAGCCCCGCGGAGATCAACCTGCGCGGCGGCGACTACGTGAACATGGGTTTGGCGCGGCGGTTCTCGCTGCCGGTGCTCGTGGTCGGCGACATCGACCGCGGCGGCGTGCTGGCGGCGATGTTCGGCACGCTCGCGCTGCTGTCACCGGAGGACCAGGCGCTGGTCGCGGGCTGGGTGGTCAACAAGTTCCGCGGCGACGTCGGCCTGCTGCGCCCGGGACTGAAGAGCCTCGAAGACGTGACCGGCCGGCCCGTGCTCGGGGTGCTGCCGTGGCTCGACCGCGTGTGGATCGACTCCGAAGACGCGCTGGCCGCCGCGGGCTGGCGCCGCGAGGCCCCGAGCGGCGGTGGGTTGCGGGTGGCCGTGGTGCGCTTCCCGCGCGCCTCGAACGCCACTGACGTCGACGCGCTGGCCGCCGAACCCGGCGTGACGGTGAGCCTCACCGCCGACCCGGACCCGGTCGCCGCCGCGGATCTCGTGGTGCTGCCCGGTTCCCGCGCCACCGTGGACGACCTGCGCTGGCTGCGCGAGCGTGGCCTCGCCGACGCGGTGACCGCCCGAGCCGCCGCCGGCCGTCCCGTGCTCGGTATCTGCGGCGGCTACCAGATGCTCGCCGCCACCATCCACGACGACGTCGAGTCGCGCGCCGGCACGGTCGACGGGCTCGGCCTCCTGCCCACCGAAGTGACGTTCGCGGGGGAGAAGGTGCTCGGTCGCCCGACCGGCCAGTGGCGCGGCCACCGGGTCGAGGCCTACGAAATCCACCACGGCACCGCGTCGAGCGCCGACGCGGAGTCCTTTCTGGACGGTCACCGCGTCGGCTCGGTGTGGGGCACGACGTGGCACGGCGCTTTCGAGAACGACGGCTTCCGCCGTGCCTGGCTGACGGAGGTGGCGGCTCAGGCCGGCGTCGACTGGGCGCCGGCCGAGGGCGCGCCGGGGTTCGCCTCGCTGCGCGAGGGCATGCTGGAGCGCCTGGCCGACGCCATCGAGGCCGAAGTGGACACAGAGAAACTGCTGGAGCTGCTGGAAAACGGTGCGCCGGCCGGGTTGCCGTTCGTTCCGCCCGGCGCGCCGTGATCCGCTAGTGCACCACCGGGGCCGTCAGCGCGCCGTTCTCGGACTCGAAGGTGCAGACCGCCGAGCGCCGGCGGTGCTGCCACGACCCTTCATCCGGGTAGTACACGGCCATGACCAGGTCCGAAGGCGGCGTGGTGGTCGCGAAGAAGTTCCGCTGCTCGGCCTCGCAGTAGTCACGGGCCTGCGCCGACAGCGTCGAGTCGCCGGGGTAGGCGTCCGTGTCCCCACCCGGCAGCGCGACCAGCCCGTAGATCTCGGAGTGGTGCGGCTCGTCGCACGGGACCTTGGCGATGTTGCTGGTCAGTTCGTCGTAGGTGGTGAAGCACTGGCCTTTCTGCGCCGCGAAGACGCTGTCGCCCCCGACGGCGACATCGTCGCTGGCGGGCGCGAAGCCACCGATCGCGACGGCGATCGCGATGAGGAGCAGCCACGCCCCGCTGACGCAGAGCCCCGCGATCGCCAGCCCACGGCCACGCTGGCCGGTGGGCCGGGTCTGGCTCAGCGCGAGGACACCGAAAATCACGCTCAGCAGCACGCTGATCGGCAGGAACGCCAGCACCAGCGAGGCGATGGCGAAGCCGTTGGTCTTGCCGGCCGCGCGCGGCGGCGGTGGCGGCAGCGGCGCGTCCTGGTAGCTCGGCCCCGTCGGCTTGGGCGGCAGGACAGATTCGGACATACGGGTCCCCTGAATTCTTCGTGGAATCCCCCGACCCGACGAAGATCCTAACCGGTGCGATACCGCTTGCGCGACAACAATTCAGGCAAGACCAGCGTCGTGCACCAGGATGGCCACCTGCGTCCGGTTGGAGGCTTCCACTTTGGACATGATGCGGCCCAGGTGGACCTTCACGGTGGCCTGGCTGACGCCGAGTTTGGCGGCGATCACCGCGTTGCTCGAGCCCTCGGCCACGGCCACCGCGACCTCGCGTTCGCGGGAGGTCAGCGCCGCCAGCCGCGCCTTCGCGGTCTCGGTGGCGCCCCCGGACGCGAACTCGCCGAGCAGCCGCCGCGTGACGGTCGGTGACAGCATCGCCTCGCCGCGGCGCACCACGTGCAGGGCGCTGACCAGGTCGCGCGGCGGCGTGTCCTTGAGCAGGAACCCGGTGGCGCCGCGGCGCAGCGCGGTGTGCACGTACTCGTCGAGGTCGAACGTGGTCAGCACGACCACCGCCGGCGCCTCGGGCAGCGCCGTGACCACACGGGTCACCTCGAGGCCGTCGGCACCGGGCATCTGGATGTCGGTGAGCACGACGTCGGGCCGATGCCGCGCGACGAGCTCGGCGACGCCGGTGCCGTCGCCCGCCTCCGCGACCACGCGGATCTCCGGGTCCGACTCGAGGATCATCCGGATGCCGCTGCGCACGAGCACCTCGTCGTCGAGCAGCACGACCTTGATCACCGCAGCGTCCTCCTCATCTCACGCGTCGGCGGCGAGCGGGAACACCGCGCGCACCACGTAGTCACCCGAACCGTCGGGACCGACGCGCAGCACGCCGCCGGCCAGCGTCACGCGCTCACGCATACCGATCACGCCGTACCCCGCGCCGGGCAGGCCCGCCGACGCGCCGAGCGCGTTGGCCACCTCGACCACGAGCTTGCCGCTGTCGAGCGACAGCCGGACGCGGATCGGTGCGCCCGGCGCGTGTTTCGCCGCGTTGGTCAGCGCTTCCTGCACGATCCGGTAGGCCGCCCGGCCCACCTTCTCCGGCACCTGCGGCAGGGGCTCGGGCACCTCGGTGTCGACGTTCGCGCCCGCAGCGGCGAGGTCGCCGGCCAGCTGCGCGACGCCGTCGAGCGTCGGGCTCGGCAGCGCCTTCGGTTCGTTCTCCTCCTCGCGCAGCACCCCCAGGATGTCGCGCAGCTCGGTGAGCGCGGCGGCGCTCGACTCGCGGATCACCTCGGCGAGCCGGGCGGTCTCCTCGTCGGGTGCGCGCACCGACAACGCGCCCGCTTGCAGCGCGACGATGCTCACACGGTGGGCCACCACGTCGTGCATCTCGCGCGCGATCCGCCGGCGCTCGGCCGTCACGGCGCGTTCGGCGAGCAGGTCACGTGTGCGTTCGGCCTGGTCGGCGCGGTCGTGCAGGGCGTCGACCAGCACGGCGCGCTGGTGCATCCACAGACCCGCGAGCAGCGGCAGGAGCAGCGTCAGGGCCAGGACGAAGCCGACGACCTCCCAGTCTTGGAGGTCGCCGGGCCGGTAGGTGGCGAACGCCAGCACCAGGTCCGCGCCCACGGCGACCGCCGTCGGCCACTTCGGCCCCCGATGCGCGGCGACCGTGTAGAGCGTGAAGACCATGGCGAGCTGCGCCGTCGGCGCGAACCAGGCCAGCACCGCCATCGCCAGCAGCGTGACCAGCGGGAACCGGCGCCGCAGCAGCAACAGCACGAGCACGGCCACGATCGTCAGCTGCCACAGCGGGGGCCGGGTCACGCCGTTGAGCGTCTCCAGCACGAGCGCGCCCGCGACCGCGATTGCCAGGCAGGCGTCGAGCAGCAGCAGTCGCACGGTGATCACCGTACGACTTTCCGGTTAGTCCGATCGAGCTGCCCGGCCGATGCGCGAACGACGGCGGGCTCGGCAAGGTTGGCCCCGTGGCGAAAACGACCGGAAAACCGCGGCCGGCCGCCGCCACCGTGACCGCAGCCACGGCTGATCCCGCGGCTGCCTGCGCGCTCAGTGCGGGCGAACGGCTGGAAGGAGTGAGATGACCGGCGACCTGGACTGGTGACTCAGACGGCTGGCGCGGTGGCCTTCTGGGAGGGCTTCAGGACCCTTTCCGCGAAGAAACCGAAGAACAGGCCGAGCGTCAGCCACAGCGTCACCTGCGTGCCGACCGACGCGGTGCGGAAGCTCCACAGCGTGGACGCCGGGAACGTCGGCGGCACCTCGTCGATCACCGGCATCAGCCACGCGACCACGGCCATCACCACGAGGTAACCGGCGCAGGCCAGCAGGCCGCCGCGCCACGCGCCGAGGCGGTCGGCGAGCTTGCGGCCGAACACGGTGGCGAGGATGCCCGCGAGGAGGGAGACGGCGACGAACCCGAAGTACAGCTCGGTTCGTGCCCCGATCGTGCCCGGCTGACCCACCGCGGGCGGATTGGCCGGGTACTTGAGGAACGGCACGAAGAACACCACGCCGAACGCGCCCGCGGTCAGCAGAGCCGTGGTCACCCGGGGGCGCAGCGATCCGATGCGGCCGTGGACGAACGCGAAGGCCAGCGAGAACAGCCCGCCGATGGCGACGCCGTAGACGAGCACGCCGGTCAGCAGGCCGACGGTGCTCTGGATGTCACGCGGCACGAGCTCTGCTTCGGGCTGTTGTGCCTCGTCACCCGGGTCTTGCGCCTGCCCGGCGGCCGGGTCGTGGGTGTGGGAGTGCTCGGCGGAGCCGGCCTCCTCGAAGCCGATGGCGCTGTTGACCGACGGCTCGCCGAACAGGTAGGCGAAGACGAACGCGAGCACGCCGGCGATCAGGCCCGCGAGCATGCCGCGGACCAGCAAGGACCTCATCACGGTGGTTCGCCCGCCTCAGTGGCAGGGGAACGCGAGCAAGTGCCGGCCGTCGTGCACGAATTCGTGCACGTACATGTTGGCGAACACCGCGGCGGCGCCCTGTTCGGTGCTCACGAAGTAGAGGGCGATGAGGGCGAGCAGGCCCACCAGCACGGCCCACGGAACGATCTGGCGCACGGGAATCCGGACGGGGATCGGTGTGGCGACGGCGGGTGCTGCGGGGGTGGTCACTGTGCCTCCTCGGGCTTTCGCGGCCTCATCGGGAGCGGCACGACGGTCCGGGTCTGGCTTCCCCTCGAAGGTGCTCGAAGAGTCACAGTGGCGCGACCGCGCGGATTCTCACCGCGTTCCGGAACTCGTCGTCTGGCTGACCGAGCGTAGGTCCCTGTGCTACCGGCAGTCAATGTCACATCGATGTGAGGTGCCCGATGTGAGAATCGCGGTATGGCTGAATTGGTGGCGGCATTGGACGTGGGCGGCACGACCGTGAAGGCGGCCCTGCTCGACGCGGAACTGAACGCGCTCGCGACGACCCGGGTGCCCACGGCGAGGAGCGCGGACGGCACGGCGCTGGCCGAGCAGGTGGCCGACGTGGTTTCTTCGCTCGCGGAGCAGGCCGGCACGGGTTCGCCGGGTGCGGTCGGCGTCGTGGTGCCGGGCATCGTCGACGAGGAGGCGCGCGTCGCTCGGTTCTCGGCCAACCTCGACTGGCGTGACGTGCCGTTCGGCGACCTGCTGGAGAACCGGCTGGGGCTGCCGGTGGCGTTCGGCCACGACGTGAGCGCCGGTGGGCTGGCGGAGTTCCGCGTGGGCGCGGGGAAGGGCTGCACCGACGCGGCGTTCATCGCCGTGGGCACGGGGATCGCGGCCGCGTTGCTGCTGGACGGGCGCCTCTACCGGGCCCACGGGCTGGCCGGCGAAGTCGGCCACATCGACGTGGGCCACCGCATTGTCTGCGGCTGCGGGGCCACGGGCTGTCTCGAGGCGATCTCGTCGGCGTCGGCCATCGCGCGCCGCTACACCGAACGGACCGGCCGCCCGGCCGACGGCGCGCAACCCGTGGTCGACGCCGCGCGCCACGGCGACGAAGCCGCGGTCGCCGTCGTCTCCGACGCGCTCGACGGACTCGGCCACGGCTTGCGGACGCTGCTGACGTTGCTCGCGCCGGAGGTGATCGTGCTGGGCGGCGGGTTGTTCACCGCAGCCGACTACGTGCTCGATCCGGTGCGGGACTACTTGGCTTCGGCGCTGACTTTTCAGCGGATGCCGGAACTTCGGGTGGCTTCGCTGGGCGACGAAGCCGGGCGGCTGGGTGCCGGTCTGCTGGCGCTGGACCTGCTGCACGACCGCTGACGGCTCGTAACGTGCAGCCGCACGGCGGCGGGGTCTTCGGCGCCGCCGCTGCCGCGCAGGCCCTCGCACGAAAACGGGCGGGTGCGGCGCCGTTGCCGCACCCGCCTGCAGCCCGGGAGGGTCGTGGTGGGCGCAGCAACGCTGGTGCGCCCACCACGGGGTCAGGCGATCGGCCGGTCCGTCGGCGCGATCGGGGCCGGGAGGAAGTCCCGGCCGGTGAGGAAGGCGTCGACGCCCGCGGCGCACGAGCGGCCCTCCGCGATGGCCCACACGATCAGCGACTGGCCGCGGCCCATGTCGCCGGCGACGAAGACGTTGTCGACGCTCGTGCGGAAGTCCTTGTCGCGCGCGACGTTGCCGCGCTGGTCGAGGTCGACGCCGAGGTCCTCCAGCAGACCTGAGCGCTGCGGGCCGACGAAGCCCATCGCCAGCAGCACGAGCTGCGCGGGCAGCTCGGTCTCGGTGCCCTCGACGGGCACGAACTTGCCGCCCTCGTTGCGCACCTCCACCAGGCGCAGCGCGCGGACGCGACCGTCGGCGTCGGCCAGGAACTCCTGCGTGTTCACGGAGTACAGGCGTTCGCCGCCCTCCTCGTGGGCGGAGGTCACCCGGTAGATCATCGGGTACGTCGGCCACGGGTGGGCGTCCGAACGGGACTCCGGCGGCCGCGGCATGATTTCCAGCTGCGTAACGGAACGCGCGCCCTGGCGGTGCGCCGTGCCGACGCAGTCCGCGCCCGTGTCGCCGCCGCCGATGACCACGACGTCGAGGCCCTCGGCGGAGTACGGCACCGCGTCGAGGTCACCCGACGCGACGCGGTTGGCCGGCGGCAGGAACTCCATCGCCTGGAGGATCCCGTCGTGCTCGCGGCCGTCGATCGGCAGGTCGCGCCACGCGGTCGCGCCGCCGGCGAGCACCACCGCGTCGTGGTTCGAGCGCAGCTCCTCGACGGTCACGTCCACGCCGACGTTCACCGACGTCCGGAACTCGGTGCCCTCGGCCCGCATCTGGTCGAGCCGGCGGTCGAGGCGGAACTTCTCCATCTTGAACTCGGGGATGCCGAAGCGCAGCAGCCCGCCGATCTTGTCGGCCCGCTCGTAGACCACCACGCTGTGGCCCGCTCGCGTGAGCTGCTGCGCCGCGGCCAGCCCGGACGGCCCGGAGCCGACGACGGCGACCTTCTTGCCCGTCTTCGCCACCGGGACCTGCGGCGTGACCCAGCCTTCGGCGAAGGCCCGGTCGATGATGGAGATCTCGACGCGCTTGATCGTCACCGGGTCGTCGTTGATGCCGAGCACACACGCGGTCTCGCACGGCGCCGGGCACAGCGTGCCGGTGAACTCCGGGAAGTTGTTGGTCGCGTGCAGCCGTTCGGCCGCCTCGCGCCAGTCTTCCCGCCACACCAGTGTGTTCCACTCGGGAATCAGGTTCCCGAGCGGACAGCCCTGGTGGCAGAACGGGATGCCGCAGTCCATGCACCGCCCGGCCTGCTTCTCCAGCTTGGTCGACGCGAAGTCCTCGTAGACCTCGCGCCAGTCCATCAGCCGCAGATCGACCGGACGACGCTTTGGTTCTTCCCGGGTGGTGGTCAGAAAGCCCTTGGGGTCAGCCATGTGCGGCCTCCATGATCGCCTCGTTCACGTCCCGCCCGTCGCGCTCGGCCTGAACCTGAGCGGCGAGCACGCGCTTGTAGTCCTTCGGCATGACCTTGCCGAACCGGTCGACGGCGGAGTCCCAGTCGGCGAGCAGCTCGCGCGCCACCGCGGACTCCGTTTCGTTGTAGTGCTTCTCCACGGTCTCGCGCAGGAAGTCGGTGTCGTCGGCGTCGAGCGGGTCGATGTCGACCATCTCCGGGTTCACGCGGTGCGCCGGCAGGTCGAGCACGTAGGCGATGCCGCCGGACATACCGGCCGCGAAGTTGCGCCCGATGGCGCCGAGCACCACCATGCGCCCGCCCGTCATGTACTCGCCGCCGTGGTCGCCCACGCCCTCGACGACGGCCAGCGCGCCCGAGTTGCGCACGCAGAACCGTTCGCCGACCTTGCCGCGGATGAAGATCTCGCCGCTCGTGGCACCGTAGGCGATCACGTTGCCGGCGATGATGTGCTCCTCGGCCGCGAACGAGACCTCCTTCGGCGGCCGCACGATCAGCCGTCCGCCCGAGAGGCCCTTGCCGACGTAGTCGTTGCCGTCGCCGATGAGCCGCAGCGTGATGCCCTTCGGCACGAACGCGCCGAACGACTGGCCGGCCGTACCGGTGAACGTCACGTCGATCGTGTCGTCCGGCAGGCCCTCGCCGCCCCACTTCTTCGTGAGCTCCGAGCCCAGCATCGTGCCGACGGTGCGGTTGACGTTGCGCACCGGCAGCTCCAGCCGCACCTTGTCACCCGAGGAAAGCGCGCCCTCGGCGAGCTGGATCAGCGTGTTGTCCAGCGCCTTGTCGAGCCCGTGGTCCTGCTTCACGGTCTGGTGGCGCGCCGCGCGCGGGGCCAGCTCCGGCACGTGGAAGATCGGCGACAGGTCGAGCCCGGCCGCCTTCCAGTGGTCCACGGCCTTGCGCTTGTCGAGCACCTCGGCGTGGCCCACGGCCTCGGCGATGGACCGGAAACCCAGCTCCGCCAGGTACTCCCGCACCTCCTGGGCGATGAACTCGAAGAAGTTCACCACGTACTCGGCCTTGCCGCTGAACTTCTCGCGCAGCTTCGGGTTCTGCGTCGCGACGCCGACCGGGCACGTGTCGAGGTGGCACACGCGCATCATGATGCAGCCCGAAACCACCAGGGGAGCGGTCGCGAAGCCGAACTCCTCGGCACCGAGCAGCGCGGCGATCACGACGTCGCGGCCGGTTTTGAGCTGACCGTCGGTCTGCACCACGATGCGGTCGCGCAGCCGGTTGGCCAGCAGCGTCTGCTGCGTCTCGGCCAGGCCCAGCTCCCACGGACCGCCCGCGTGCTTGATCGACGACAGCGGCGAGGCACCCGTGCCGCCGTCGTGGCCCGAGATGAGCACCACGTCGGCGTGCGCCTTCGACACGCCCGCCGCGACCGTGCCGACGCCGACCTCCGACACGAGCTTCACGTGGATGCGCGCGGCCGGGTTGGCGTTCTTGAGGTCGTGGATCAGCTGGGCGAGGTCCTCGATCGAGTAGATGTCGTGGTGCGGTGGCGGCGAAATGAGGCCGACACCCGGTGTCGAGTACCGCGTTTTCGCGATCCACGGGTACACCTTCGCGCCGGGCAGCTGGCCACCCTCGCCGGGCTTCGCGCCCTGCGCCATCTTGATCTGGATGTCGTCGGCGTTCACGAGGTACTCGCTCGTCACGCCGAACCGGCCCGAAGCGACCTGCTTCACCGCGGAACGGCGCTCGGGGTCGTAGAGCCGCTCGGCGTCCTCGCCGCCCTCGCCCGTGTTGGACTTGCCGCCGAGCCGGTTCATCGCGATCGCCAGCGTCTGGTGCATCTCCATCGAGATCGAGCCGTAGGAGATGGCGCCGGTCGCGAAGCGCTTCACGATCTCAGAGACCGGTTCGACCTCCTCGATCGGCACGGGCGGGCGCTCGCCGGTCTTGAAGTCGAACAGTCCGCGCAGTGTCTGCAGCTTCTCGGACTGGTCGTTGACGGCCTTCGTGTACTCCTTGAAGACCTCGTACTTCCCGCTGCGCGTGGAGTGCTGCAGCTTGAACACCGTCTGCGGGTTGAACAGGTGCGGCTCGCCTTCGCGGCGCCACTGGTAGTCCGCGCCGGTCTCCAGCTCGCGGTGGGTCGCGCGGACGCCGTCGGCCGGGAACGCGCGGCGGTGGCGCTGCTCGACCTCGTCGGCGATCGTGTCGAACCCGACGCCACCGAGCCGTGAGGTCGTGGCGGTGAAGCACGTGTCGACGATCTCGGCGCCCAAGCCGACGGCCTCGAAGATCTGCGCACCGGTGTAGGACGCGACCGTCGAGACGCCCATCTTGGACATCGTCTTGCGCACGCCCTTGCCGAGCGCCTTGATCAGGTTCGCAGTCGCCTGCTTCGCCGTGACGCCCGGGATCAGGCCCTGGTGGGCCATCTCCTCGACCGTCGCCATCGCGAGGTAGGGGTTGACCGCGGCCGCGCCATACCCGACGAGCAGCGCGATGTGGTGCACCTCGCGCGCGTCACCGGCCTCGACGATGAGGCCGACCTGCGTGCGCGTCTTCTCCCGCACGAGGTGGTGGTGCACGGCACCGGTCAGCAGCAGCGACGGGATGGCCGCGTGGTTCTCGTCGACGCCGCGGTCGGACAGCACGATCAGCCGGGCGCCGTCCTCGATGGCCTCCGACACCTCGGAACGGATCTCGTCGAGCCGCTGCACGAGCGCCTCGCCGCCGCCGTGGACGTTGTAGCGGCCGAGCACCGTGACGGCCTGGAACTCGGGCAGGTTGCCGTCGTCGTTGACGTGCACGAGCTTGGCGAGCTGGTCGTTGTCCAGCACCGGGAACGGCAGCACGATGCGCCGGCACGACGCCGCGTCGGCTGCGAGCAGGTTCGGCTCGGCGCCGACCTGCGTGCCGAGCGCTGTCACGAGCTCCTCGCGGATGGCGTCCAGCGGCGGGTTCGTCACCTGCGCGAAGAGCTGGATGAAGTAGTCGAACAACGGCCGAGAGCGCGACGACAGCGGCGCGAGCGGGGAGTCGTTGCCCATCGAGCCGATCGGCTCCGCGCCGGTGCGGGCCATCGGCTCGAGGATGGTCTCGAGCTCTTCCTCGGTGTAGCCGAAGGACTGCTGACGCCGGACGAGCGCGGCGTGCAGCGGCACCTCGCGGTCGCGTTCGGGCAGGTCTTCCAGGCGCAGCAGGCCGTTCTCCACCCATTCGTCGTACGGGTGCGCGGTGGCGAGCTGGCCCTTGATCTCCTCGTCCTCGATGATCCGGCCCTCGACCGTGTCCACGAGGAACATGCGGCCCGGTTCCAGCCGGCCCTTGCGCACGATCGTCGACTGGTCCAGTTCCAGCACACCGACCTCGGAGGCGAGCACGACGAGGCCGTCGTCGGTGACCCAGTAGCGGCCCGGACGCAGGCCGTTGCGGTCGAGGACCGCGCCGATCTGCGCGCCGTCGGTGAACGCCACCAGCGCCGGTCCGTCCCACGGCTCCATGAGCGTGGAGTGGAACTCGTAGAACGCCCGCCGTGCGGGGTCCATTTCCTGGTGGTTCTCCCACGCCTCGGGAATCATCATGAGGATCGAGTGCGGGAGCGAGCGGCCGCCGAGGTGCAGCAGTTCGAGCACCTCGTCGAACGAGGCGGAGTCGCTCGCGCCGCGGGTGATGACCGGGTAGATGCGCTTGAGGTCGCCGGGGATGAGGTCCGTCTCCAGCAGGGCCTCGCGGGCGTCCATCCAGTTGCGGTTGCCCTTGAGGGTGTTGATCTCGCCGTTGTGCGCCACGTAGCGGTACGGGTGCGCGAGCGGCCACGACGGGAAGGTGTTGGTGGAGAAGCGGGAGTGCACGAGGCCGATGGCGCTCGTCACGCGCTCGTCCTGCAGGTCGAGGAAGAACCGCTCGACCTGGTCCTCGGTGAGCATTCCTTTGTAGACGATGGTGCGCGAGGACAGCGACGGGAAGTACACCTCGTCGTCCACGAGCTCGTGTTCGGCGCGCTTGCGCACGCAGAAGGCGGACCGCTCCAGCCCGAGGCCGTCGCGGTTGTGCCGGCGCCCGGCGAGGAACAGCTGGGTGAGGTGCGGCCGCGTCTCGGCGGCGGTGGGGCCGCAGTGCGCGGTGTCCACGGGCACCTCGCGCCAGCCGACCACGCGCATGTCCTCCTCGGCGGCGATCCGCTCGATGGTGGTCATGGCGCGCCCGCGGCGCTTCTCGTCGCGGGGCAGGAACGCGGTGCCGACGGCGTACGCGCCCTCTTCGGGCAGCGGGAAGTCCACGACCTCACGGAAGAACGCGTCGGGTACCTGGATCAGCAGTCCGGCGCCGTCGCCGGTGTCGGGTTCAGCGCCGCGCGCCCCGCGATGCTCCAGGTTCCGCAGTGCGACCAGGGCTTTCGCCACGATCTGATGATCTCGGCGACCGGCGAGATCGGCGACGAAGGCGACTCCGCAGGCGTCGTGCTCATACGCGGGGTCGTACAAACCGGTGGAACCGGCAGTGGAACGGTGGGTCACGGCTGGCCGCCTCCCAAGGCGTTGGCGCGACCGGTACTCACTCCATCGGGTGGTTCGACACTGAACCGGTTAACGAAGTGGTCCGGAACCGCGATGGTCAGTCGAGAAGGGGGGAACCGCCCTAGAAGCCGGCTCGGTCGACGTCGACCGGGCTACGGCAGGGGCGGTTCCGGGTGTACAGCCGCACGGCACTGGGCGGCCACAAGTTACGTCAGCGCTGCGTTTTCCGCCAGTGTGATCTCTGACGATCAGCGCTGTTGTCCTCGTCGGTGCAGCAGTTTTTCGGTGGTGCAGCGGTTCGCTGCGGCTGCGCACGCGCGGTTCGGTCAGCCTGTGTGGTGGGGGGCCGGCCGGGCGCGTGGTGTTACTCCCGGGTTCGCCGGGTCTTATGACGATAGTGTGAATTCGCTGTGTTCGACATATGTCGTTGCGCGCGGGTGGGAAATGCCACGCTTACGTTGACGGCCTCCGGGGTATGACCATATGTCGGGCCACGTCTCCCGAGCACTGGTCAGTAGCCTCGCTGACCTGCGCAAACGCCTGCACGGGTCGCGGTTTGTGCCACGGGCGGAGCTGGTTGACTGGACGAATGAGGCGAACCGTCGATGGCTGATCGTTATCTCTCCGTGGCGAGCCCGGTACTGCACGAGATCGAGATCAAGCGCTCCCGGTTCGTCTGCGCGCTGGCTCCGGTGGCCGACGAGGCCGCCGCGCGGGCCGTGATCGCGGCCCGGCGCAAGGCCGAACCGGCGGCGGGCCACCACTGCCACGCCTTCGTGCTCGGCGCCGACGGCCGTACCCAGCGCTCCAGTGACGACGGCGAACCGGCCGGCACCGCGGGAGTCCCCATGCTGGAGGTGCTGCGCCGCCGCGAGGTGACGGACACGGTCGCCGTGGTGTCGCGGCACTTCGGCGGGGTGCTGCTCGGCGCGGGAGGTCTGATCCGCGCGTACGGGCAGGCGGTGTCCGACGCGCTGGACGCCGCTTCCGTGGTCGAGTACCGGCGGCTGCGGCTGTTCGAAGTCGAAGTGGACTACACCCGCTCGGGCCGGCTGGAGAACGACTTGCGTGCTTCGACGTATGTGCTGCACGACACGCGGTTCGAGGCGTCGGCCCACTTCGAGGTCGGCCTGGCGCCCGGTCAGGAAGCCGCGTTCGCCGCCTGGCTCGCCGATCTGACCGGCGGGACGGCGGAGGCTGTCGAACTCGGGGAAGAATGGGTGCGTTCCTGACGGGCGCCCCCGCGCGGAACCGCCGTGGGGTGCCAGGAATCGCGCTCGGTGCGCGACCGGGTCAAGCGGCGGTGACCGCCCCGGACGAAGTGGCTTCGTTCAGCGCCACCATCCCGGCCGCGGTCAGCACGGCCAGCACCAGCTCGCCGCACGGCCCTACGGCCGCGGCCTCGATGAACCCGCGCCGCACGAGCCGGCGGGTGGTGGCCTGGTCGCAGCAGCTCAACCCGTCGACGAACAGGTCAGGCTCGCAGCTGCAGCTGATCTCGGCCCGCCCCGACGCGACGGCTCTCAGGGTGGCCCGCTCGCGGTGGTTCAGCTCACTCGACTGTTCATCCGACATCGCGGTGCCTCCTTCCTTCGCTGCTCCAGTAGAACCCGGACCACCGACAGTTTCCGTCCCGACGAGCCCGATGTCGTGCATTTCACGTGTTCTCTGGGGTGGTGTCGAGATTTTCCGGGGTCCCCGTGTGCCGCCCTGAGGACGGCGTGTCTTGAATGGAGGGCGTGCGAATCCTCAGCGACACCGCCACGCTGGCGCTGTACACCACCGACGCGTCGAACTACCGCCATGTGCCGCTCGGCGTGGTACTGCCGGAGACGGTGGACGACGTGGTCGCCGCCGTCGCGGCGGCGCGCGGGCGCGGGGTGCCGCTGGTGCCGCGCGGCGGGGGCACGAGCGTGGCGGGGAACTCATGCGGGCCGGGGATCGTGGTCGACACGTCACGGCACGTGCGCGGGATCGAGTGGATCGATCCCGAAACGCGGCTCGCGCGCGTGGCGCCCGGCACGGTGCTCGACGACCTGCAGGCGGTCGCCGCGCCGCACGGGCTGCGGTTCGGGCCGGACCCGTCCACGCACAGCCGCTGCACGATCGGCGGCATGATCGGCAACAACGCCTGCGGTTCGCACTCCGTGGCGTGGGGGCGGACCGTCGACGTCGTGCGGGAGCTCGACGTGCTCCTCTACGACGGCACCCGCCTCACGGTCGGGCCGACGTCACCGTCCGAAGTGGACGCACGGGCGGCGCGCCCGGGCACCGAGGGGCGGGTGTTCACCGAGCTGCGTTCGCTGGTGCGGGACAACCTCGCTCTGCTCCGCACGGAACTGTCCGGATTCTCCCGGCGCGTCTCCGGCTACGGGCTGGAGCACCTGTTGCCGGAGAACGGGTTCGACGTCGCCAAGGCGCTGGTCGGCAGCGAGGGCACGTGTGTGACGGTGCTGGGGGCGACCGTCGCGCTCGCCGAGCTGCCGGAGCACCGCGTGCTGGCCGTGCTCGGTTTTCCGTCCGACATCGACGCGGCCGACGCCGTGCCGGGGATCCTGCCGTGGTCGCCGCTGACCGTCGAGGGCGTCGACGCGGAGCTCGTCGCGATGCTGGAACCCGGGCGCGCGCAAGGACTTCCGCCGGGTGGGGCGTGGTTGTTCGTGGAACTGGCGGGTTCTTCGCCGGCCGAAGCCGCTTCGCGGGCGCGGGAGCTGGCGGTTTCGCTGGGTGGCACGCTCACAGGTTCGGTGGTGCTCGACGATCCCGCGGCGCAGCGCCGGTTGTGGCGGATCCGCGAGGAGGGCGCGGGCCTGGCCACGCGGCTGGCCGACGGCGCCGAAGCCTGGCCCGGCTGGGAGGACGCCGCGGTGCCGCCCGAGCAGCTCGGCTCGTACTTGCGGGGGTTCAAGGAGCTGATGCGCGAGCACGGCCGCCGCAGTGTGGTCTACGGCCACTACGGCGAGGGCTGTCTGCACCTGCGGCTCGACTTCGACCTGCTGTCGACGCCGGGGAAGGCGCAGTTCCGGAAGTTCCTGGAACAGGCCGCGGATCTCGTCGCCGCGCACGGCGGATCGCTGTCGGGGGAGCACGGCGACGGGCAGGCGCGGTCCGAGCTGCTGGGCCGCATGTACAGCCCCGAGATGATGGCGTTGTTCGCCCGGTTCAAGGGGATCTTCGACCCGGACGGCCGGATGAACCCCGGCATCATCGTCGACCCGCGGCCGGTGGACGCCGACCTGCGCGTGCGCCGCGCGCCGCTCGCGCTCGAGGACGTGACAGTGCTCGGTTACCCCGAGGACCGCGGCAGCTTCGGCCAGGCGATGCGGCGGTGCGTCGGCGTCGGGAAGTGCCGCAACACCAGCGGTGGCGGCGTGATGTGCCCGAGTTATCGCGCGACGCGCGAAGAACGACATTCCACGCGCGGACGCGCACACCTGCTGGCCGAGATGGTGAACGGCGAGGTGATCAAGGACGGCTGGGCGTCCGAGGAGGTCGCGGAGGCGCTCGACCTGTGCCTGTCGTGCAAGGGCTGCCTGTCCGACTGCCCGGTGGACGTCGACATGGCCACCTACAAGGCCGAGTTCCTGCACCAGCACTACCGCGGGCGGCGACGCCCGGCGTCGCACTATTCGATGGGCTGGCTGCCGGTGTGGCTGCGCGCGGTGTCGCTCGCGCCGCGCGTGGCCAACTTCTTCTCCCGCCGCCGCTGGGCCGCGATGCCGTTGAAGAAGCTCGGCGGTATCGCCCCGGAACGCGATCTGCCCTCGTTCGCCACTGTGCCGTTCACCCGGGCCCGTCGTGACTTGCGCCGCTGGGCGACGGGCGAGCGGCGGGTGGTGCTGTGGCCGGACTCGTTCAACAACTACCTCACGCCGGACGTGCTCGAAGCCGCGACCGAGGTGCTCACCGCGGCCGGGTACGACGTGGTCCTGCCCGACCGCGGTGTCTGCTGTGGACTGACGTGGGTGTCGACGGGCCAGCTGGACGTCGCGAAACGGGTGCTGCAGCGGACGTTGACGGTGCTGCGGCCGTATCTCGAAGCCGGGTACGAGGTGGCGGGCCTGGAGCCGAGCTGCACCGCGCTGTTCCGGGGTGACCTGGCGGCGTTGCTGCCCGGCGATCCCGTCGGCGAGCTGCTCTCCTCGCGGACGCGGACGTTCGCCGAGCTGCTGGCCAACGCGCCGAAGCCGCTGGAGGTGTCGCTCGACGTCGAGACGATCACGCAGGTCCACTGCCACCAGCACGCCGTGCTCGGCTTCGCCGCCGACGAAGCGGCCATGGCGGCGGCGGGCGTGCGCAACACGACGCTGGACTCCGGGTGTTGCGGGCTCGCCGGCAACTTCGGGTTCGAGAAGGGGCACTACGCGGTGTCGAAGGCGGTGGCGGAGGACCGCTTGCTGCCGGCGGTGCGGCAGGCCGCGGAGTCCACCGTGGTCTTGTCCGACGGGTTCAGCTGCCGGACGCAGATCGCGCAGGAGTCGGGCCGGCAGGCGGTGCACCTGGCGGAGCTGCTGCGGCGGGCGTTGCGTTCCTGACGCCGGGCTCGGCTTGTTCGCTCCGCTCCAGCAACGTCCGCACCGCCGGCCCCGTCAACCGGGCCACGTCTTCCGGCGAGGCGCTGGCCAGGGGGTCCTTGCGGGTGACCGCGCGGACGAGACCGATGCCGAGCAGCCAGGCCAGCGCGAGGTCGGCGCGGAGGGCGGCGTCCGGCTCGTCGGTGAGGGAGGCGAGCGCGCGGGCGTACTCCTCGCCGAGCTGGTCGCGCAGGGCAGCGCCGGCGCCGTCGGTGCCGGTGGAGCGCAGGTAGGTCTCCAAGGAGCGGTCGCGGCGTTCGGAGTCGTCCAGGAGGAGGCTGCGGAGGGCTTCGGCGAACAGGTGCTCGGGCGGGGTCGCCTCCAGCTGGGCGAAGCCGCCTCGGGTCATGACGGCCTCGAACAGGGCTTCTTTGCTGCCGAAGTAGCGGAACAGCAGCGCCTGGTTCGCGCCCGCGCGGCTCGCGATGTCGCGCACGGTGGTGCGGTCGAAGCCGCGCTCGGCGAAGAGTTGCTCGGCGGCGTCGAGCAGCGCCGCTTTCGTCGCCGCGGCGTCCCGTTTCCGGGCGTGCGATTCTGCGGTCATGGCGCCTCCCGTTCGCGCCCGAGGTTAACCGCAGTGCGCGCGGTGCGGGCGCAGTGGCGCAGCGTCACACGGGCCGGCCGGGTCAATCGTGCACTCGTTCGGGTGGGTTTGTGCGCAGTGACACATCAGGGCAGGTGAACCGCCGCGCCCACGCGGCCGTGATGGGATGTGATCGAGTTCAGGGCCCGAGGAGACACCGCATGAGCAATCCGCTGATCGCGCCGACTGTGGATTCGACCAAGGCGTATTCGGGGATTTCCCTGCTGGAGACCGCGAACGACCTCTCGACAGCCATCGAGTCGGGCGACTGGGCGTCGGTCGCGATGGGGGCGGTGGGAACCGCGCTCGACGCGCTGTCCGTGGCGATGGACCCGTTCGGCGCCATCCTGGCCGCGGGTGTGTCGTGGCTCATGGAGCACGTCGGCCCGCTCAAGGACGCGCTCAACGGCCTCACCGGCAACGCCGACCAGATCAAGGCGCAGTCCGAGACCTGGGCTAATGTCGCCCAAGAGCTCGGCAGCGTCGCCTCGGACCTGACCGACGCCGTGAACGCCGACCTGCAGTCGTGGTCGGGCACCGCGTCGGACGCGTACCGGCAGCGCGCGCAGGACATCAGCACGCTGCTGCAGTCCGCGCAGAAGGGCACCGAGGGCGCGTCGTCCGGGGTCAAGACCGCGGGTGAAGTGGTCGCTGCCGTCCGGACGCTCGTGCGCGACATCATCTCCGAGCTCATCGGGCACCTGATCAGCTGGGCGTTGCAGGTGGTGTTCACGCTCGGCATCGGCCTCGCCTGGGTGGTCCCGCAGGTCGCGAGCGCCGTCGCGAAGACGGCGTCGCAGATCACGGGCCTCGTCACGAAGCTGGTCAAAGCGCTCAAGGCCCTGGTCCCGCTGCTGAAGAAGGCCGGGACGCTGTTCGAAGACGCGGGCAAGGCGCTGAAGGGCCTCAAGGGCGGCAAGGTCGCCCCGCCGCCGAAGACCAAGGACCTCAGCAGCACCCCGACGGCCCCGCCGGTGAAAACCGCCGGTGACGGCGGCGGGGCGCCCCAGGGCGGCGGCTACGAGGGCACGCCGAAGGACTACACCCCACCACCGGGCAAATCGGGGGCGGACGACTCGACGAAGGCGTCCGGCTACGAAGGCTCGCCGAAGGACTACACCCCGCCGCCCGCCGCGAAGTCGGCCGACGACGCGCCCAATAGCTCGGGCTACACGGGCTCGGGATCCGACTTCACACCCCCGCCCGCGAAGTCGGGCGGAGGCGGCGGCACATCCAAGTCGAGCGCAGGGGGCGGCACCCCGAAGTCGAGCGACACCACCCACACCTCCGGCACCGGCGGCGGCACCCCGAAATCCCCGCCACCCCGCAGCCCCGACCCGGTGGACTCCCCGGTGCACGGCCTCGGCGACACGACCAGCTCGTTTTTCACCAAGGTCGGCGGCGTCTTCGTCCCCGGCAACAAGGTCAAGGCCGCGGCGGGCCCGGGTGGCACGACGAAACCGTCGATCAACGCCGACACCCTGGGAGCGGGCAACTTCGCGAGCAAGTACTACCCGAACCTCAACAAGCTGAACCCGACCAAAGACGGGAAGAACTGCACGCTGGCCATCACGTCCGTCGACGAGATGCTCGGCGGCAAGGTCAAACCCGCGCCGAAGCTGCCCGAAGACCAGCAGATCGGCACGGCGGTCGGGCCGAACCACCCGTTGCGGCAGAAGAACCCGAACGCCGGGCGCCCGGAGGACCTGGACAGCTGGGACCAGGTCATCGACAAGGCGAGTGAGCACCCCGGCAGCAAGGGCTACGTCATCGTCCACCGCGACGACCGCAGCTCCCACGTGATGAACGTGATCAACACGGACAAGGGCGTCGTTTTCCTCGACGGGCAGTCGGGCAAGCTCGGCAAGCTGGACACCGACCCGCGCAACCTGCAGTACTTCCGCTACGACCCGCCGGTGCACGGCGCGCAGGGCCCGCCGCCCGGGTGGACGCCCCCGCCGGCCGCGGCGACGCCGCCCGCGCCGAACCCGGTGCCCCCGGCCGCGGGCAACAAGATCGACGACGTCTACCAGGACTGGCTCCGGGCAGACCAGCACTTCAACGGCTGATTCGGACAGGCGGAGCACATGGAGAAACAAGACGCCGTGGCGATCGCGACGCGGTTCATCGCCGACCAGGTCGGCCCGGAGCTGATCCACCCCGTGGTCGGGCGGCTCGTCGTGGAAGAGGAGTTCGTGTCGGAGCACGAGCTGGCGTGGATCGTGCCGTTCAACAGCGTCGCTTTCCTCGAGGACGGGGACTTCGACAAGGCGTGCATCCCGAGTGTCATCGCCGTGCCGCGCAACGGGTTGCCGGCGTTCCTCCCGCCGTCTTCGCTGCCCGTGCAGGAGTTCCTGGACGAGGTCGTCGCCGGCGGAGGCGACCTGGGGGAGTGGACCGGGACCGCACCCGAGCCGCCGGCCATCCCGCCGGGCGTGCACGAGCAGGTGCTGCACGGGCACCTCGACCCCGAGACGGGGAACTTCACCGGCGGCCACACCCGCGGGGACGGCCCGCGGTAACTCGGCACACACCTGGCCCGGGTTCGAGCGCGCCCATCGGCGGTCACGGAAAGTAATGTCGATCTCCCGCTGCGCAGCGGCTGACAAGCCGGGGGCCGGCTCGGTACCGTTGTTGTAAGCAGCTGCTTACAAACCGGACTTTCCGTGAGATTGGGAGTTCCCCGCATGACCACCACGCAGTCGGAGCCGCTTGCGTACCCGTTCAACGAAGAGGCGGGGCTCGCGCTCAACGCGGCGTACGCCGCCGCCCGCGACGCCGAGGGCATGATCCGCGTGCAGATGCCGCACGGTGAGCCGGCCTGGCTCGCGACGCGGTTCGCCGACGCCCGGCTCGTACTGGGCGACCGCCGGTTCTCGCGCGCGATGTCGGAGCAGAAGGACGAGCCGCGGATGGCCGCGCACCGGCGTTCGGGCGGCATCCTCACCATGGACCCGCCGGACCACACGCGGCTGCGGACCCTCGTCGCCAAGGCGTTCACCGTCCGGCGCGTGGAGCTGCTGCGGCCGCGCGTCGAGGAGCTGGCGACCGGGCTGATCGAGGACATGAAGGCGGCCGGGCAGCCCGCCGACCTGGTCGACGCGTACGCGCTGCCGATCCCCGTCGCGGTGATCTGCGAGCTGCTCGGCGTGCCGACCGAGGACCGCCCGAAGTTCCGCGTGTGGAGCGACGCCGCGCTGACCTCGAGCGGCCTGACCGCCGAGGAGTTCGAGCGCAACCGCGAAGAGCTGCGCGCATACATGTCGGGCCTGATCGCGCAGCACCGCGAACAGCCGCAGGACGACCTGATGACGGCGCTGATCGGGGCGCGCGACGTGCGCGACCGGCTCACGGAGCTGGAGCTCGTCGACCTGTGCGTCGGGATCCTGATCGCCGGCCACGAGACCACGGCGAGCCAGATCCCCAACTTCGTCTACGCGCTGCTCGACCAGCCGGGGCAGTGGAAGAAGCTCGTCGAGGACCCGTCGCTGATCAACGCCGCCGTCGAGGAGCTGCTGCGCTTCGTCCCCCTGGGCGCCGGCGCCGGCTTCGCGCGCTACGCCACCGAAGACGTGCAGGTCGGCGACGTGCTCGTCCGCGAGGGCGAACCGGTGCTCGTCGCGATCGGCGCGGCCAACCGCGACCGCCTCCAGTTCAGCGACGCGGACACCCTCGTGTTCGACCGCGAGGACACCCACCACCTCGGCTTCGGCCACGGCGTGCACCACTGCCTCGGCGCGCCGCTCGCCCGCCTGGAGCTGCAGGAGGCGCTGAAGGCTCTCACGCGCGAAATGCCGGATCTCCACCTCGCCGGCGATATCGTGTGGAAGACCCAGATGCTGGTCCGCGGACCACGCTCCATGCCGATCGGGTGGTGACGATGACCTGGAAAGTGGAAGTCGACGAACACACGTGCATCGGCTCGGGCATGTGCGCCTCGCTCATGCCCGAGCTCTTCGCCCTGGACGGCCCGGTCGCCCACCCGCTGTCCGACACCGTCGCCCCGGACGAAACGGCCCTCGACGCCGCCGACTCCTGCCCGGCGATGGCCATCACGATCACGGATGGCGCGGAGGTCGTGGGGCCGCGGCCTTGAGGTGGTGAACCGGGGCCCTTCCGCCGGCAGCTGAGGGGCCCTGTTTCTTACTTCACCGGCAGGTACGCGGCGACGTCAGCGAGCGCCTTCAAGGTTTCACGCGGCACGTGCCCAGTGCCTTGATCGGCTTCGGCGACGACCAGGCCGGTGCCCTCGGGACGGTCGGAGTAGTTGAGGCCGCTCAGGTGGACACCGGCCAGTCCGAGTGTCACGGCGCCCGCCAACGGGCGGACGTCCCCGCTGCCCTGCACGGTCTCGACCTGGCGGAACTCGCCTGCCTGAGTCTTGGTGTCGAACCCGACACGCACCACCGAGACGACAGCCGCGTTGCCATGGCCGTCTCCGAGGCCAAGAGCATCCGGTCCAGCGATGTGCACGGGGTCTTGGCCAGGAACTCTCGCACCCGGCCCGACGCGGCGACCAAGCAGTCGGCCTCCCCTTCGAGCTTGCGTTCGACCTTGCGCTTGCGCCTTGAACTTCAGCCGGCTCCACGCGTTCTTGGCATCACCCGTGCGCGCACTTTCCTGCCCGGACTTGGTTCGGGCCTTCAGCGAGCGTCCCGGCAGCGAGTCCACGACGTCGCGGCAGCGTTCCCGGCCGGCAACTCAGCGGCTGCGTCCGCGGCGGCTCCGCCCGCCGCACCTGCGAGCGCTCCGGCGCCCGCGGCGCCACCGAACAACATCAGGCCGGCGACTGCGACGGCAACACCGTTGGCGCTGCCCTTGCGGTAGATGTGTGCTGACCGTTCTTGGTGATCCAGTGCCCTGCGATTTCGTTACGCCCAACCGAAATCGTGTTAACGCGCAGCCGTGCGAACCGTAACGCTGCGCGGGGCACGTAACACGGCGGTGTTCCGGATGAAACGGTTCGGACTCCGCCCGGCGGTGCACTGTGCGGCATGAACTTCCAGCTCGACGGCCTGCACCGGCCGGTGATCGTGGTCGGCGGCGGACAGGCGGGACTCTCGATGTCCCACTGCCTGACGACCGCCGGGGTCGGGCACGTGGTGCTCGAACGCGAGAGCGCCGGGCACGAGTGGCGCTCACGCCGCTGGGACAGCTTCTGCCTGGTGACGCCCAACTGGCAGTGCCGGCTTCCCGGTTTCCCCTACCCGGGCGACGATTCGGACGGGTTCATGGTGCGCGACGACATCGTCGCCTACCTCGAAGACTACAAGAAATCCTTCGACGTGCCGATCGTCGAGGGGGTCGAGGCCACGCGCCTGACGAAGGTGCCCGGTGGCGGGTTCCGCGTGGCCACCACGCAGGGCGAGCTGACGGCCGACCACGTCGTGGTGGCGACCGGCCCGTACCAGGTGCCGCTCAAGCCGCGGCTGGCCGAGCGGCTGCCGGCTGCCACAACGCAGCTGCACAGTTCCGAGTACCGCAACCCGGAGCAGGTGCCCGAGGGCGAGGTGCTCGTGGTGGGTACCGGCCAGTCCGGTTGCCAGATCGCCGAGGACCTGCACCTCGCCGGCCGCCGCGTGCACCTCGCCGTCGGGTCGGCTCCGCGGGTGGCGCGGCGCTACCGGGGCCGCGACGTGGTGGCCTGGCTCGACGACATGGGTTACTACGCCAGGGGAATCGACGAGTTCGCCGACGCCGACGCCGTCCGGTTCCGCGCCAACCACTACGTCACCGGGCGCGACGGCGGCCACGACATCGACCTGCGCGCCTTCGCCCTGGAGGGAATGCAGCTCTACGGGCGCCTTACCGACATCCGCGATCACACGCTGACCTTCGCCCCCGATCTCCGTCGCAACCTCGACGCGGCCGACGCCGTGTCCGAAGGAATCAAGGACTCGATCGACGCCTACCTCACCCGGGCGAACATCGAAGCACCAGCCGAACCCCGCTACACCCCCGTCTGGCAGCCCGACGACGAGCCGCGAGCCCTGGACGTCACCGGGATCTCCGCCGTCGTCTGGAGCACCGGCTTCGGCCGGGACCACCGCTGGATCGACGTCCCGGTGTTCGACGGCAAGGGCTACCCGACGCACCGCCGCGGCGTCACGAGCTGCCCGGGACTGTTCTTCCTCGGCTTGCCGTGGCAGCACACCTGGGGCTCCGGCCGCTTCTGCGGCGTCGGCGCCGACGCCGAGTACCTGGCACGGCGCATCGTCGCGGGCGAGCGCGCGGCCGACGTCCGCTGGATCTCCGGCACGCCCCGCAACACCGCCCCGGTCGACGACTGGGTCGCCCCGAGGACTGTGGCGTGATGCGCTGGATCGCCGACGCCCACCGCCACCTCGGCGTGCTGCCCGCGTACCCCTTCTACGGCGGCCCGCCGGTCGCCCCGGCCATCGGTTCGCGGGCGACGATCGACGAGCTGCTGTCCGATTTGGACCGTGAAGGCACCGAACGCGCCCTCGTGATCCCCAACTACGGCGTGCCCGATCCGGAAATCGCCTTCTCCTTCAACGAGCTCTGCGTCGAAGCAGCCGAAAAGGACGATCGCATCAGTGCGGCCCTCTGGGTGTCGCCGAGGCCGGCAGACGCCGCGAGCACCGACCAGGCACTCACGCTGGCCGGCGAACCCGGCGTCCGCGCGCTGAAGCTCAGCTTTCTCCTCGGCGGCCGCGCGAGCGACCCGGCCTGCAAGCCGCAGCTCGACAAGATCTTCGCCACCGCCCGCGAGCACGACCTCGTCGTCCACGTGCACACTTCGCCCGGTGCCGCGTCCGATGTGGACGAAGTGGGCAAGCTCGTCGACGAGTACGCCGACCACGCGAAGCTGCACCTCGTGCACTTCGGCGGCGGGATGAGCGGGCACATCAAGCTCGCCGGCGGGCGCTTCTTCGACTGGATCGCCGCCGGCAAGCAGGTTTACACCGACCTGTCCTGGGCGATCGGCTTCACCCCGCGCTGGCTCGCCGAAGAGATCTCCCGGCGGGGCATCGGGCACGACCGCGTGCTCTTCGCCTCCGACCAGCCGTGGGGCGACCACGAAGGCGAGCTCGCGAAGCTGACCGCGGTGGTCGGCGACGGCGAGCTGGCCGACCACGTTTTCCGGAGCACGTTCGAGGTGCTGTACGGACCGAAGAAAGGGAAATGACCGATGGCCGAGCTGACCGACCTCGAGAAGACCAGCCTCGACGAGATTCCGCACCCGTCTCTGCCGCAGGGTTCGAACCTCTACGGCGCCACCAAGATCTTCCCCGACTACCAGGCGGAGAACGGGGAGACGTACTTCACCCTCGTGCACGGCATCGCGCACGAGTCGTCGGTGAGCTTCGTCGCGATCCTGCAGGCGACCCGCGCGCTGCGCAAGGGTTTCGAGACCGCGATCTACTTCTACGGCCCGGGCTCGCTCAACTGCCTGGCCACCCGCGGGTTCCCCACCACCGGCAACGCGGCGTTCCCCGGTGAGCTGAACATCAACGACCAGCTCAAGACGTTCATCGCCGAGGGCGGCAAGGTCTACTGCTGCCGCTTCGGGCTCTCGCTGCACGGCGCTCGCGAGGAAGACCTCATCGAGGGCGTGATCCCGGCGCACCCGCTCGACGTGCAGGATGCGTTGATCCACTACGCGCGCAAGGGCGCGATCATCAACTCCACGTACATGTTCTAGGAGGCGGGCGTGCGCGTTGGCACCACTACCGAAGATATTCTGGACACCCGCGCCGACATGGCCGTCCGCGGGGTGCGGATGGACGCACCCGTGCAGCGCTGCAAAGGCGCCGGGCCGAGTGACGACGGGCACCTGGTCCTCGACGGTGCCAACGCCACGCTGCCGCTGAACGACGAAAGCCCGTACCAGGTCAGGGAAGGCCGGGTCTTCCGGGGCTCGCTGGACCTCGGCCTCTCGGTCGAACCGGTGGCCCGGCCGAAGTTCTACGACCTGTCCACGGCGGACGGTGTGTCGTATCGCAAGATCGCGTTGCTGCACGGGAAGGACGTGCTCGCGAGCACGGTCGTGCAGACTTGCATCCGCTACGTCGAAGACCAGCGCTGCCGGTTCTGCACGATCGAGGAGTCGCTGCGCGCCGATTCGACCGTCGCGGCCAAGACCCCGGCGCAGCTCGCCGAGGTCGCGGAAGCGGCCGTGCGGCTCGACGGGGTCAAGCAGATGGTGCTGACCACCGGCACCACGGCCGGGCCGGACCGCGGAGCGCGGCACCTCGTGCGCTGCGTCCGCGCGGTGCTCGAAGCTGTGCCCGGCCTGCCGATCCAGGTGCAGATCGAGCCGCCCGGCGACCTCGCCGTGCTGACCGAGCTGCACGAAGCCGGCGCGACGTCGATCGGCATCCACGTGGAGTCGCTCGACGAGGACGTGCGCCGCCGGTGGATGCCCGGCAAGTCGAGCGTGCCGATGGCGGAGTACGAGGCAGCCTGGGACGAGGCCGTGCGCGTGTTCGGCGCCAACCGAGTGTCGACGTACCTGCTGATCGGCCTCGGCGAGGATCCGGATGAGCTCGTCGCGGGCGCCGGTCGGCTGATCGACCGGGGCGTGTACCCGTTCGTGGTGCCGATGCGCCCAATGCTCGGCACGCTTGCCCGGCGCGACGGTGCGGTGGCCCCTTCGCCCGCGCTGGTGCGTGACGTGACGCGGCGGGTGGCCGAGCTGTTGCGGGCCGCGGGGATGACCGGGACCGACCAGGGAGCGGGTTGCGCGGCTTGCGGAGCGTGCAGTGTGCTCAGCGCGGCGGGAGGCTGACGTGGACCACGACATCCTGGCGTTGCTCGGCGATCCCCGCAGCGCCGGCGCCCCACCCGAGTTCCGGATCGAACCGGCCGACCACAGTGGACTGACGGCATATCGGGCGCTGCGGCACGAGACGTTCGTGGAGCGCCAGGGCCTGTTCGCGCGCCACGACGTCGACGACCGCGACACCGACCCGCGGACGCTGGTGCTCGTGGCGCGCGACGCCGCCGGCACCGTGCTCGGCGGCGTCCGGCTCGGCCCGGCGCACGACGGCCCGGACTTCGGCTGGTGGACCGGTGGGCGGCTCGTCGTCGCTCCGGGCAGCCCGCACGGTGTCGGGCGCGCTCTGGTGCGGGCCGCGTGCGCCCGGGCCGAAACCGAAGGCGCGTTGCGGTTCGAGGCGACCGTGCAGGTGCAGAACGAGCGCATGTTCACGCGCCTGGGCTGGCAGCACGTCCGGCCGGTCACGGTGGCGGGCGTCGAGCACGTCCTGATGCGGTGGCCCATCGGCCGTGTGGCCGCGCTGGCGCAAGCCACCAAACGTCCACTGGGGACACTGCTGCCCGGGCTCACCGGCAGCCCGGGCTTCTTCGGCGACGACGGCGTTCCGATCCCGGGCAGCGACCTCGTGGCGGCGTGCGACGCGATCGTGCCGTCGATGGTGGAGCGCGACCCGGAGTGGGCCGGCTGGTGCTCGGTGCTGGTGAACGTGAACGACCTGGCGGCGATGGGTGCGGAACCCGTTGCGCTGCTGGACGCGCTGGGTGCGCGCGACGCGTCGTTCGCCGCGAGAGTCCTGTCGGGGCTCCGGAAGGCGAGCGCGGCCTACGGCGTGCCGGTGCTGGGCGGGCACACGCAGTTCGGCGTCCCGGCGTCGCTGGCCGTCACCGCGTTGGGCCGCGCTGCCCAGCCAGTGCCGGGCGGAGGTGGGAGACCCGGCCAGGCGGTGTACCTGACCGCCGACCTCGACGGCCGCTGGCGGCCCGGATACACCGGGCGGCAATGGGATTCGACCAGCTCACGGCGCACGCCCGAGCTGCGTGACCTGCTCGGCGCCGTCGCCCGGGCGCAGCCTGCGGCGGCGAAGGACGTGTCGATGGCTGGTCTCGCCGGCACGCTCGGGATGCTCGCCGAGGCGTCGGGCTGCGGTGCGGTGCTGGACGTCGCCAAGGTGCCGCGCCCGGCCGGGGCGACGGTGGGCGACTGGTTCACCTGCTTCCCCGGCTTCGCGATGCTCACGGCCGGGGCGCCCGCTCCGGCGCGCGCCGCCGTGACCGCCGGATGTGGCGAGCTCGTGGCGGGATCCGGCGTGCGGCTGCGATGGCCGGACGGCGAGGTGACCACCGTCGTGGCCGGCGGGGTTACGGGGTTGGGGGAGGCAGCATGATCGAGGAGAGAACATGAGCACGATGCGGATGGCCGCGGTGGCGGCGCCCTTCGACCGCGACGTCGAGGGCGACTTCGCACGGATCGAGAAGCTGATCGGCCAGGCCAGGGCCGAGGGTGTCGGGCTGCTCGCGCTGCCCGAGGCGGCGCTCGGCGGGTACCTCGCGAACCTCGACGGTGACGCGGAGGGCCCGCCCGCGCTCGACCCGGCGGGCCCGGAGATCCGCCGCCTGGCCGAGCTGGCGGGCGACCTCGTGGTCACGGCCGGGTACTGCGAGCGCGACGGCGACCGGCGCTACAACTCGGCCGTGTGCGTGACCGGCGACGGCGTGCTGGGACACCACCGGAAGGTGCACCAGCCGTTGTCGGAGGACGCCAGCTACGGCGCGGGCGGCGGGTTCGCCGCGTTCGACACACCGGTGGGCCGGCTGGGCATGATGATCTGTTACGACAAGGCGTTTCCGGAATCGGCGCGGGCGCTGGCTCTGGACGGCGCACAGGTGGTGGTGTGCATGTCGGCGTGGCCGGGCAGCCGGACCAACCCGAGCGCGGACCTCGCGGAGGACCGGTGGAAGTGCCGGTTCGACCTGTTCGACCGGGCCCGCGCGCTGGAGAACCAGATCGTGTGGGTCTCGGCCAACCAGTCGGGGACGTTCGGCGACCTGCGGTTCGTGGCGAGCGCGAAGATCGTCGACCCCGGTGGTGAGGTGCTGGCCGACACGGGCGTGGGCGAAGGCCTGGCGATCGCCGAACTGGATGTCGCGCAGGCTCTGGCGGGCGCGCGTCGGGCGATGGCGCACCTGGCCGACCGCCGGCCCGCCGCGTATGCCGTGGGCGGGTGAATGGGCCGGCTCCGGATCGCCGCGGTGGCCGCGCACTTCGGGCGTGACCTCGAATTCGACCTGCGGCGCATCGCCACGTTGATCGACCACGCGCGCCAAAGCGGCGCCGATCTGCTGGTGCTGCCCGACGCGGCGCTCGGCGGCTACCTCGCCGACCTGCGCCACCCCGACCCGGACGCGTTGCCCCCGGCGCTCGAACCCGGTTGCCCCGAGCTGAAAACGGTGCAGGCGCTGGCCGCCGAGATGACCGTGTGCGTGGGCTACTGCGAGGCCGACGGCGCGCGCCGCTACAACGCGGCCGTGTGCGTGACGGGCGACGGCGTGCTCGGCCACCACCGGAAGGTGCACCAGCCGCCGGGGGAGAGTGTGGCGTACGACTCCGGGGATTCCTTCACCGCGTTCGACACCCCGGTCGGGCGCGTCGGGATGCTGATCGACTACGACAAGACGTTCCCGGAGTCGGCGCGCTCGCTCGCGGTGGACGGCGCGGAGATCGTCGCGTGCCTCTCGGCGTGGCCGACGAGCATCACCGACCGGGCGCCGCGGATGGCGCAGGACCGCCAGTCGCGGCTGTTCGACCTGTACGACCAGGCGCGCGCCGCCGAGAACCAGGTCGTGCTGGTGTCGTCCAACCAGACCGGCGCGATGGGTGGGATGCGGTTCCTCGGCCAGGCCAAGGTCGTCGGACCCGGCGGCGAGATCCTCGCGCGCACGTGGTCGAAGGCGGGCCTCGCGGTGGCCGAGGTCGACGTGGCGGGGGAAGTCGCGAACGCCCGCCGCGTGCTGCACCACCTGGGGGAACGCAAACCTTTCGCGTACCGGGAGGGCTGACGTTGCGCATCGCGTTGCTGAGCTATTCGACGAAACCCCGCGGCGGTGTGGTGCACACGCTGTCGCTGGCTGAGGCCCTGGCCGCGCTCGGTGCGGACGTGACCGTGTGGACGCTCGGTCGTGGCGGTGACAGCGGCTTCTTCCGGCCGGTGGATCCGCGGGTGACGACGGTGGTGGTGCCGTTTCCCGACGTGCCGGGTGAGTCGGTGGGTTCGCGGATCGTGCGCTCGATCGCGGTTCTGGGAGCGGCTTTTCCCGCCGGTGAGTACGACATCGTGCACGCGCAGGACTGCATTTCGGCCAACGCCGTGGACCGGTGCGTGCGGACGGTGCACCACCTCGACACGTTCACCACGCCGGAGCTGGCCGCGTGTCACGAGCGGGCGATCACGCGACCGTTCGCCCATGTGTGCGTGTCCGCGTCGGTGGCCGAGGAGGTGCGCGCGGGCTGGGGGATCGAGGCCACGGTGATCCCCAACGGCGTTGATGCTGCGCGGTTTTCTTCGGCGCCCTACGGGGATTGGCGGGCGCGGTTCGGCCGGTATGTGCTCGCGGTCGGCGGGATCGAGCCGCGCAAGGGCTCTTTGGATCTGCTGGAGGCCGTCGCGTTGCTCGACCCCGCGGTGCGCCTGGTGATCGCGGGCGGCGAGACGCTCTTCGACTACCGCGACTACCGCGAACGCTGGGACAAGCGGGCGGCCGTGCTGGGCGTGGATCCCGTAGTGCTGGGGCCGGTTGCCCACGACTCGCTGCCGTCTTTGGTGCGTTCGGCTGCTGTTTTCGCCTTCCCTTCGACGAAGGAGGGCTTCGGCCTGGCGGCGATGGAAGCCCTGGCCGCCGGGGTGCCGCTGGTGGCGCGGGATCTCCCCGTGCTGCGCGAGGTTTTCGGCGGGGTGGCTCGGTTCGCCACGACGCCGCGCGGCTTCGCGGCCGCGATCGAAGCCGCGTTGGATTCCGGACCGGAAGACCGCGCGGCGGGGGTGGCTCTGGCTGAGCACCACACCTGGGCTGCTGCCGGGCAGGCGCATCTGGAGTGGTACCGGTCGCTCGTGGAGTAGGCCGGAATCGCCCGCCTCGCCGAGCGGCGGTTCGCGACGGCAGGGTCTACGACGTCGGCTGAGGGAGCCGGACGCCGTTTTCCGTCACCACCGCCGTGATGAGTGCAGCCGGCGTCACGTCGAAGGCCGGGTTGAAGACCGCGGCGCCGTCCGGAGCGATGCGGACGCCGCCGAACTCCGTGAGCTCCGCAGCCCGCCGCTCTTCGATCTCGATGTCCGCGCCCGTGGTGATCGAGGCGTCCACAGTGGACTCCGGGGCGACGACCACGAACGGCACCCCGTGGTGGGCGGCGGCGATCGCGAGGCTGTAGGTGCCGATCTTGTTGGCGACGTCGCCGTTGGCGGCGATACGGTCGGCGCCCACGAGGACGCAGTCGACGAGGCCGCGAGACATCGCGAGGGCGGCGGCGCCGTCGGGCTGGACGCGGTAGGGGACGCCGGCCTGGGCGAGCTCCCACGCGGTGAGGCGGGAGCCCTGCAGCAGAGGCCGGGTCTCGTCGACCAGGACGGACTCGACGAGGCCCCGTTCGTGCAGGTGCCAGATGACGCCGAGCGCGGTGCCCCACGCGACGGTGGCGAGGTGGCCCGCGTTGCAGTGGCTGAGCAGCCGAAGCGGGCGGCGGGTGGTCTCGCGCAGCACGACTTCCACCGCGTGGCCCGACGCGGTGCGGTTGAGGTGTTCGTCCTCGTCGAGCATGGCCAGGGCCTCGGCAAGCACGGCTTCGGGGCCGTCGTCGAGCTTGCCGAGCGCGCGGTTGACGCCCCAGCGGAGGTTGACGGCCGTCGGGCGGGCGGAGGCGAGGCGTTCGGCTTCGGCGTGCACCGCGCCGTCCGGGCCACCCGCGAACGCCGCCAGTGCGACACCGAGCGCGCCCGCGGCACCGAGGGCCGGGGCGCCCCGCACGGCGAGCCGCTGGATCGCGTCGACGAGTTCGTCGACCGTCCGCAGCTCCAGCGTGCGGTCCGCGCCGGGCAGCGCGACCTGGTCGATGATCACGACGGCACCGTCGGCCCAGCTCACGGTCCTGCGCATCTGCCCTCCCGAGCCCCGAGAATCACTGGCCGGCCGCGCGGCGGGTGCGCCACCATGCGGCTCCGTGACCATTCAACGGCAGAACCCGCCTGCCCCGCACGCGACGCCCGGCTACCACCACGTGACCGCCGTCTCCGGTCGCACGACCGTGCACCTCGCCGGCCAGTGTCCGCTCGGGCTCGACGGCCTCATTGTCGCCGGTGACGTGCTCGCGCAGGCGGACCAGGTCGTCGCCGACACCGCCACCGCCCTCAGGGCCGCCGGCGCCACCGCCGACGACGTGCTCCGCACGGTGAGTTACGTCGCCACGGCCGACCGCGCCGTGCTCTTCGCCGTCTGGGACCAGTTCACCGGCTCGGCGATCGGGCCGGCGTTCAGCACCGCGAGCACGCTGCTGGGCGTGACGTGCCTGGAATATTCGGGCCAGCTGGTGGAGCTGGACATCACCGCCGCGGTGTCATAAGCCCGCCATCAGGTCCGTCTCCGTGATCCCCGGACCGTGGCCGGCGCGGATGAACCACTCGATGCCGAACGCGTGGCCGAACGCCTCGTCGGGCATCGCGAGGAACCACGACTCCTCGCTGATCTGGCTCGGGTGCGCCCGCATCGCGGCGCGCTTCGCGGCGAGGAACGGCTTGACGTCGACCGCCGCCGTGATCTCCGCCTCGGGCTTGCCGAGCTTCTCCTGCGCGTCGACGTCCGGCACCGCCTCCCGCGGCATCGCCCCCATTTCCACGGCCAGCTCCAGCCCGCGGCGCATGTGGTCGCGGTTCGAGGTCGCCTGGTAGACGCGCGGCGTGCCCGCCAGCTCCGCCGCCCGCATGCCGACGCGGTGGACCTGGATGTGGTCGGGGTGGCCGTAGTTGCCGTAGTCGTCGTAGACCGTGAGCACCTCGGCGTCCTCCTCGCGCAGGATCGCGGCGAGCCGCTGCGCCGCCTCCTCGACCGACGCCTGCCAGAACGCGCCCGGCTCGTCGTTGGCCGGCTCGCCCATCATCCCGGAGTCGCGGTAGCCCAGGAACTCCACGCGCTTGACGCCGAGCACCTCGGCCGCCGCGTGGGTCTCGCGTACGCGGCGCTCCCAGAGCGCTTCGCCGTCGTCGAGGAACCCTTCGGGCACCTCGCCCACCTCGCCCCGCGTCGCGACCACCAGCACCACCCGGTGCCCGTCGTCGGCGGCTTTGCGCATCACGCCACCGGTTACGATGCACTCGTCGTCGGGGTGGGCGTGGAACGTCACCATTGTTGCCATGTCATCGAACTTACCCGGAGGGGCCGGCAAAAGCCGGTGGCCGGGCAAACATTCCGGCCTCGCTCATCGCTGCAGGCTCCATTCCTTGTCCATGTGCGACAGCTTCTCCGGGTTCCGCACCGCGTAGATGCCTGTGATGAGCCCGTCGTCGATGCGCAGGGCCAGAACGGTGTCGAGGGCGCCGTCGAAGTGGACGGTGAGGGCGGGGTAGCCGTTGACCTGCGCGGGCAGGCGGGTGGACGTGGCGAGGCGGCCCAGGCCGGCGCCCAGGATGCGCGCGACGCGTTCTGCGCCGACGACGGGCTTGAGCACAGCCTGCTTGACTCCGCCGCCGTCGCCGAGGAAAACGACGTCAGGGGAGAGGATGTCGAGCAGGTGCTGCAGGTCGCCGGTTTCGATGGCGTGCTGGAAGGCGGCGAGGGCGTCGCGGGTGGCGGTGCGCGAGACGGGCCCGCGCGGCCGGCGGGCGGCCACGTGCTCCCGCGCGCGGTGGGCGATCTGCCGCACGGCGGCGCCGCTCTTGCCCACGGCGTCGGCGATCTCGCCGTAGCTCAGGTCGAACACCTCGCGCAGCACGAACACCGCGCGTTCGGTCGGGGTGAGGGTCTCCAGCACGAGCAGCATGGCCATCGACACACTTTCGGCGAGCTCCACGTCCTCGGCGACGTCCGGCGCGGTCAGCAACGGCTCCGGCAGCCACGGCCCGACGTAGGACTCCTTGCGGCGCCCGAGCGTCCGCAAACGGCCCAGGGCCTGGCGCGTGGTGATGCGCACGAGGTACGCGCGGTGGTTGTGCACTTCGTCGAGGTCGACGTCCACCCAGCGCAGCCACGTCTCCTGCAGCACGTCCTCCGCGTCGGCGGCCGAGCCGAGCATCTCGTAGGCGATGGTGAAAAGCAGGTTGCGGTGCGTGAGGAACAGTTCCGTGCTGCGGTCGGCCATGCGCTTCCCCCTTCGGTTTCGCCAGTGTCCTCCACCAGATGCCGCCCGGCTGTGTTTCGTGACATGTCACAGCGGCGGGGTCGCCGGCATCTGGTGGGCGTCAGTTCGCGAAACCACGAGTGAGGAAATCTCCATGACCCGCATGAACCTGATGGATACCGAGATCGGCGGCAAGTTTGCCAAGCGCTTCGCCGGTGTCAGCACACTGCTCGACCGCTCGCCGCTGCCCCGCGAGATCCAGGGGCTGGTCAAGATTCGCGCCAGCCAGATCAACGGCTGCGGCTTCTGCCTCGACATGCACACGAAGGACGCGGTCGCGGCCGGCGAAACCCCCGTGCGCCTCGCCCTTGTCGCGGCCTGGCGCGAAACGACGGTCTACACCGACGCCGAACGCGCGGCCCTCGCGCTCACCGAGGAGGCCACCCGCCTCGCCGACTCCACCGGCCTCTCGGACGACACGTGGGCCCACGCCCGCAAGCACTTCGACGACGAGCAGCTCGCCGCGCTGGTGTGCCTCGTCGGGTTGATCAACGCGGCCAACCGCATGAACGTCATCGTTGGGATGCCGGGCGGCTCGTACGAGGCGGGAATGTTCGCGGATTTCGTGGAGCAGTGATCCGGATGCCCGGCTCGGGGCTTTCGGCCTCGGGCCGGGCGGGTGGTTGTCCTGGCGTGGCAACGACTTCAGCACTTCGCCGCGGCTGCGTCAGCCACTTGCCCCGGGCCGCGGGTGGTGAGCGCGTCGAAGAGCGTGGTCAGCCGGATTCGCAGCGCCAATTCGGGTTGCCCGGTGATGGTGACAATGATGTGGTCGGCTTCGTCGATCTCGAGCCGCGCCGTCAAGGGCGTCTTGCCGACCAGCGGGTAGTCCACGGTGCCCTCCTGGTCGAGCGCGGTGGTGATCGCCAGCCAGTCGGAGTCGTCGAACTCGTAGCCGACGTAGCCGCTGGTCAGCTCGAGGAACGATCGAAGACGCCCCGGCGCGAGCCAGCCGGATGCGAGGTCCACCGTGGTCCGCGCGGGTTGCGAGGGGAAGTACACCGGGCGAATTCCGTGTTCGGCCAGCGCTGTTTCGTAGGCGCCCAGGATTCCTTCGAGGTCCTCCGCCAGCTCTTGGGCGTGTTCGTGCGCTTCGGGCGCCCCCACCGTTTCGGCGGCCAGCTCGCGGAGTTCGTCCACGAGGATGGAGAAGGAGTCGCCCGCGATGTGGATCCCGGGGAACGACCGGCCGGGTGACCGGAGAACTGTGTAGTTGCCCTGGCGCGAAAGCAGCTCGACTCCGAGTGGCGTCATCCGGCCATTGTGGTCAATGGGCGGGAGAACCGTCCATCGATTTCCCCGTCAGGGCAACGATCTGCGTCTCGGCGTCAGGTGTTTCGCGCGCCGTGCGGCGTTCGTCGGCGCCCTCTCGTCGAGGGTCCTCCGCCTCCGCAGACCCCGGCCGTGCCGGCGCGTACACCCGGTAGCGGCACATCACCGCACCTCGGCCGACGCGGTGGTTTCCCACGCGAAACCGTCCGGGTCCGTGAAAGCTTCCTTCCCGCCGGCCACCGCGATCCGGTGCGAGCCCGTCCCGGCGGGGGCCACGCCGGCGTCCTTCGCCAGTGCGCGGCGGCGGTACAGCGCCAGCTTGACGGGACCCGTCTCGAACTCCACGTACATGCGCCCGAAGCTCTTCCCCACGTTCAACCCGCGCGAGGTGTAGAACTTCTTGCTCGCCGCCACATCGTCGACGCCGAGCAGCAAGACGATGGCGTCGAACTCCCGCGCGGCCGGGCCGGTGTCCTTCTTGGCGGACGTCGCGACCTTCCAGATCGTGCCGTCGGGCGCCTGGACGACGCCGCCGTAGCCCCACATCGATTTCGTGGGGGCCTTCAGCGTCGTGGCGCCGGCCACGAGAGCCGAGGAGACGAGGGCGTTGACGTTGGCGGGCTGGGAAACCGTCAGCGAGAGCGTGAAGCCGCGGAAGCCGTCGGACGGTTCCTGCGACGCCCGCAGCCGCAGACGGGAGCCGAGCCCGAATGCGTCTGCGTAGAAGCGTTCGGCGGCGGTGGGATCGGTCACTTCGAGGGTGACGGTGTCGATTGAGGTCATGGCTGGAACGGTAGGCGCGCACCCGTGACCAGTGCTTCTCCATTTCTGCTCGGTATTTCCTGGATGGCGGCCTCCTGCGCCGGTCGTCCAGCTCAGCGCCGAAGCCTCGGTGCTGGCCGCCATCAACCGGCAACATCCAGGAGTCTGCCGACTTCGCCCGGATCTGAGTCTCCGCGCCGTCGGATCCGACGGCGATGCGCCCACCTGACCGGAACTGACGACATACGCTTGAGCTGTGATCAACTGGCGCAATACCACCCACGACTGGGCCAGCACAGTGGACACCGCACATCTCATGGCCGTCCGCTCCGCGCCGGCGAAGTTCGCCCCGGGCGGTGTGCGGCATCTGGTGCTCGAGGTCTTGGCCTACGCCGCAGAGGAGGCCGCCTCGCGGGGCGGCGGTACCGCCGTGGTCACCCGGCACGCGGATGGTTCGATCTCTGTAGCCGACGATGGGCGCGGCACCGACACCCGCGTGGACAGCGCCGGGCGCACAGTGAAGAAGCCGGTCATGGCTACCAAGGACCTGCGCTTCTTTGACCACCCGGCGGCCGCCACTCTGCCTGACGGGCATCCGCGCCGGGGCATGTCAGTGGTGGCAGCGCTGAGCGAATGGCTCGAGCACCTCAACCGCCGCGCGAACGGATCGTGGAGGCAGCGCTACGAGCACGGCATCCCCGTGACCGACCTGACCCCGATCTGCGATGACGGCGCCACGGGCACCACCGTCCACTTCCTACCAACACTGCGCGGCCCGGTGGACTTCAGCGGGCTGGACTTCGGATCGCACTTGACGGTGGTCCTCCGCTGACGCGCCGAAACGCGCACTCAGGCGCCACCGCGGCCTCGACAACAACCACCGCTCACTTTCACACTCGGCTCGGTCTCGACAAGTTCGGCGAAACCAGCCGCCGGGGTTGGGGGGAGTACTCGTACGGGAGGATGGGTAACGCCGCTGACCGGGCGATGCGCGGTCAGCGGCGAGAATGTGCCCCCTCCCGCCCGCGGCGGGGACATTGGCCGTTGGTGCCCACGGAGCAGGTTGACCGCCGGGAACTCCGGGCACGTCATGGATGGTGGTCGGTAGGTGTACGTGACCCGCTGGGGTCCGCGGTCGTTTCCGGCGCTCAGTACTCGTTCTTGATCACGAAGTAAGAACCGCGGATGGTTCCCGCCAGCTTCGACTTCTGCCGGGCGAACTTGAACGAGGAGAGCTCCTCAGGGACCTCCATCCCGTCGGACAGCTTGAACCCGACGGCCCGTTTCCCGGACTCGTCGAGGGCGTACATGACGTTGATCGACAGCCCGTTCTCGTAGAAGACGTACGCCATGCGGAGGTTCTCGACCTGGAACGCCGTCGCCTCGAGCGGGCGCGAGGCGATGACGATGCCGCGTTCCTCCGAGAGGATCCGGTGGACCCAGTCGATCGTCTCCGCGGCGTCGGGGGCGGCCTCGACGGTGAAGACGTGGTCGTACTTGTTCTTGAAGTACCGGGCCTCGTTCGCGCGCAGGCCGGCGAGCGCGGCGGCGACCGGTGACGACTCCAGGCCGGCGGTCGATACAGTGCTGAAGTCCACCGTGTGGGTCATGGCGAGTTCCTCCGCGTCTCGGTCCGATCGGCGGAGTCGAGCGTCGTCCACCGAGGGCCAGCGTAGGCGCACGGGGGCGCAGCCGCGGCCCGCCCCGGAGCGGGGCGGGCCGCGCGAAACATCAGCGAAGCCCGAAAGCCCGCACGACGGTCTGCGTGACGGAGTTGCCCGCAGAATCACCAGCGGTCACCCGCAGCGAGGCGAAGCGCGCCTTCTTCGGTGCGTCCAGCCGGTAACCGCCTCGGTGGTCGTCGGAGAGGCGGGTCCAGGTGGTGCCGTCGTCGAAGGAGACCTCCACGCGGGGCGCGCGAGGAGTGCCGCCGCCCGCGGCCGAGACCGGGGTCAGGCCCACGGAGACCGGGGCGCGTTGTTCGACGATGACGCCGAACTTCGAGTCGCGGGGCACGGGTCCGGAGGCGTTCGGGTCGAGGTCGTAGCGGATCTGCAGCAGCGGCAGCAAATCCTGTTCACCGGAGACCTTCGGTGCGGCGGAGGTGAACGTCCACGCCGTGGTGGTCGAGGACGAGTAGGGGCTCAGCGTCGCGTCGCGCTCGTTCGCCACGACCAGGCGGTACTGCCGCGGCCCGGAGCTGGGGGCGGTGGGGTACATGATGAGCCCGTTGTCGGACTCGCCCAGCCGGGTGTCGCCCTGGAACAGGGTCACGGTCTGGTGCGCGTGCTGCGCGTCGGAGATCGCGCCGACGTGGTCGGCGTTGCCGTAGCCCGGCACGTCGATCCGCAGCTGGTCACCGGTGCGCGTCGGGCCGAGGTAGTTGTTGTTGAGGTACGGCCGCTGGATCGGGGTGAACCAGTCGTCGCTCGACACGGTGCCGGGCCGGTACGTCCGCGCCACGCCCCACTCGCCCAGCACGCCGTCGGTGACCTCGTGGCCCCACCGGTTCGCGCCGTCGGTGGTGACCCAGTCGGTGCGGTGGCCGCTGGCGGCCATGGCGACGTAGGTCCCGATGCCCCACTCCGAGTACGAGGGAAAGTCGTACCGCCATTCCTCACCGCCACCGCTCGGGACGGCGCCGGCGAACGTCTCGTCGACGCGCGCGAGGTTCTTGCCCGAGGCGTGCACGACCATGTCCTTGGGCACATCGTTCTGCCAGGTGTGCATGAGGTCGTAGAGGTACGCCGGCGCCGGGTGCGACTCCGTGCGCAGCGTCGCGTTGCGCCGGCGCGCTTGGGCGATCAGCTTGGCGCCCTCGTCGGGGCTGAGGAGCCCGGCGTCGATCGGGCTCGGGTGCAGCGAGTCCGTGCCGAAGAACAGGCTCTGCCGCCCGGGTCGGTCGTTGGCAACCAGCAGCAGCTTGGCACCGGCGTCGGCTGCGGCCTTGGCCAGCGCGGCCGGGTTCGCCGACGCGGTGCGACGGACGACCACCGCCTTGCCCCGGGCGCCGAGACCGGCGTAGTCCGACGGCGCGCCATTGCCCGCGAACACGAGCGGCAGGTTCCGGGTTCCGTCGGGCAGCGGGGTGACACCCGCCTGCCGCAGGACGTCGGTGTAGTCGGTGCCCTGGGCGGAAACCGTCAGCGCGGGCTGTTCCTTGCGCCACCGCGCGCCGACGATGAAGTCGCCGTGCGTGACCTTGCCCTGCGGCTGGATCCACAGGCTGTCGGTGCCCGTGTCGGCGAGACCGAAGTCGTGCCAGCGGCCGTCCTGGTTGAGCATCCGCGAGTATTCGAGCCGCAGGTAGCTGGGGACGCCAGGCTGCGGGGTGGTCTCGTCGACCAGCCGGACGTGTCCGGCGTCGAGCGTGATCGTGCGGTCCCCGTCGAACGTGAAGTCGGGATCGCCGAGCAGCGCCACGCCCTGGGAGTTCGGGCCGTGGACACCGGGCACGGTCAGGTAGCCGAGCGCCGAGTACTGGTCGTCCGGCGTGTAGAAGCTCACGCTGCCGTCGACCGGCACCGGGATCGGGTTGGGATCCCCCGCGCGGAGCACGATGACGAAGGCAGACGCGGGTTGGCCGGCGGCGTCCTTGACATTGATGGTCAGCAGGTGCGTCAGCGCGCCGAGCGAGACGGCGGTGTGCGCGGCGAGCGCGCCGTCTCCTCCCGTCGCCAGGATCTGGGCAGTGAAGCCGTCGGACGCACCGGGCGCGGCGTGCGGGTCGATGGTCACGGTGACCGCGGCGGTGCCGTGCGCGGGCACGGTGACCCGGTCGGCCGAGAGCGTGAACATGCCCTGGGGCACGCCGGTCCCGGCGATCGAGAGAGCGAGGTTCACCGGCGTGGCACCGAAGTTGGTGTACGTCACCTGGCGGCGGACCGCGCCGGACCCGTCCTGCCCGGCGTACGCGGTGGCCGAGGCGAAGATCCCGGCGCGGGCGGCGGCCGCCACGTCCACGCGGCCGCTGCCGGCCTGGAACGCGGTGTAGTCGGGAGTCTGCTTGGCGGTGCTGGTCAGCAGGTCCTTCAGCTGCACGCCGGTGAGTTCGGGATGCTTCGCGGCGACCAGCGCGGCGGCGCCGACCACGTGCGGCGTGGACATCGACGTGCCGCTCAGCGTTTGGTAGAAGCCCTCGCCTTCGGCGGCGTACTGCGATCGCGCGGCCAGGATGTCGACGCCGGGGGCGGTGATCTCCGGCTTGAGCGCGCCGTCGCCGACCCGGGGACCTTGGCTCGAGAACTCGGCGAGGTGATCGGTGTGGTCCACGGCGCCTACGGTCAGCGCCGCGTCGGCCGCGCCAGGCGAGCTGACGGTGCCGGCGCCGGAGGTGTTGCCCGCGGCGATCACGAACAGGGCACCGGTCTGCGCGCTGAGCCGGTTCACCGCCTGCGACATCGGATCCGTGCCGTCGGAGGGCTCCTGCGTGCCCAGGCTCATGTTGATGATCTTGGCGTGCTCGTCGACCGCCGCCCATTCCATGCCGGCGAGGATCTCGGAGTCGCTGCCGGAGCCGGAGTTCGCGAGCACCTTGCCGATGTGCAGGCGAGCGCCCGGGGCGACGCCCTTTTCGGTGCCGCCGGACGCGGCGCCCGTGCCGGCGATGGTGGAGGCGACGTGGGTGCCGTGGCCGTGGAGGTCCTTGACGTCCTCGCCCGGGATGAAGCTGCGCGCGTCGACGATGCGTCCCGCCAGATCGGGGTGTCCCTCGTCCACGCCCGTGTCGAGCACCGCGACGTCGACGCCCTGCCCGGTGTCGCCGCCGGTCCAGACCTCGGGCGCGCCGATCTGTGCGGTCGATTCGGCCAGGTCGGCGTAGACCTTGCCGTCGAGCCAGATCTGCTTGATGCCGTTCGCGAACGCCGGTGCCGCCGCGAAGGACGACGGCGTTCCTGCCGTCACGGCGGCCCAGAAGTCCCGCGCCTGCGCGTGGTTCTCGGTGACGGCGGCGCCGTCGACGCTCGCCAGCGGCCGGACCAGGGCCGAGCCGCGGGGCGCGGTGTTCGCCTGGAATCCCGGGGAAGGGTTGGTGTAGGAGACGATCAGGGGCAGGTCGGCGCGGTGTGCGTCGTCGTAGCCGGCGGTGATCAGGTCCGTGACGTCGAAGAGGCGGCGGTCCAGGATCCCCTTGGCGAGATAGGACATCGCCGAGGACGGGTAGACGTACACGTCGCCCGCCGACTCGAGGATCCGCGCGTCGGCGGGGCCGCCGTCGGGCCCCTTGACCGAGATCGTCCCCCCGCTGTCACCGGCGTCGCCGGTCGTGTTCACCGTGACGACATCGCCGGTGACCAGGGTGACGGTGTGGGTTGACGGGGCAGTGAGCCCCGACGATCTGCCGGGAGCGGCGGAGGCCGGACCGGCGACCAGAATCGAGCTGAGCGACGACGCGAGGCACGCGGCCGCCGCGACGGCCCGACGCTTGCGTGAAGTTCTCAACGAGGGGATTCCTTTCTGCGCAGGGGCAGGCCGGCGGGCGCACTTGCCGCACCGGAACGGCCGAACAGTGCCAGCCGCCGGAACCCCTCACAAGATCCCGGACTGGCTGCTCACTGCCACCTGGCACAATCCCGACAACTCGGGTAGGACATTCGCATGGAGCTCGGGGTCCTGGGGTTGTCCGCCGACGAGGAACGGGTCTATGCCGCGCTCGTCGGCCTGCCCGGGTCGACGATCGCCGCGCTCGCCGACCACCTGCCGAGCCCAGCGGGCCCGTTGCAGCGCACGCTCGACGCTCTCGTCGGCAAGCACCTGGTGGCCGCCAGCGGCAGCCCGGCCCGGTACCTGGCCGCTCCACCGGACATCGCGATCAACCAGCTCGTGCAGCAGCGGGAACGCGAACTGAGCGCGGCGCGCGCGAAAGTGCACTCGCTGTCGGAGATCCACCGCAGCGCGCACCGGACGAGCCCCGAGCTCGTGATCGAGCAGCTCACCGACCGCGAAACGATCGCCGCGGCCGTCGCGCACCTGGAATCCGAGGCGCTGCACCAGGTCCGCGTCTTCGACACGCCGCCGTACTACGAGCTGCCCGGCGGCGAAGGCGCCGCCCGCAACACCCAGGCGCAGATCGCCCGCCACCAGAACGACGGCGTCGCGCACCGCGTGATCTACAGCCTCGACGCGGTGGCCTGGCCCCAGAAACTGGAAACCGACATCCTGCCCGCCGTGCGCGGCGGCGAAGAAGCCCGCACCCGCCGGACCCTGCCCATCAAGCTCATCATCCGCGACGACCAGGACGCCCTCATCCCGTTCGACCTCAGCCACAGCGGCCTTCAGGTCGCTTACCTCGTCCGGCGTTCTCCGCTCCTCACGGCTCTCGAGGCCCTTTTCGAAGGCGAATGGGCCCAGGCCGCCCCGCTCGACGCGTCCGCCGTGACGCCGGGTGGTTTCGGCAACGGCCCTCGGCCCGACGACGAAACCCGCGCCCTGCTCACGATGATGATGGCGGGCCTCACCGACACGGCCATCGCGCGCGTGAACGGCTGGAGCACCCGGACGACGTACCGCCGGCTTCAGCGCCTGATGACGGAGCTGGGCGCGTCGACGCGGTTTCAGGCCGGCAGCCTGGCGGAACGCCGCGGTTGGCTGTGAGGGGGCGGATCGGCTGCACCCTCGCGCCGGGTGGAGACACCTGACACAGTGGACCGATGCTGAATCAGGTGGCCGACGGCGTCTGGGTGCGGCAGAGCGAGTGGGTCTGGAGCAACGCCATCGTGGTGCACGGGGACGAGGGACTGGTCCTGGTCGATCCCGGCATCGGCGGCGCCGATCTGAACGAGCTCGCCGACGACGTGGAGGGGCTCGGCGTTCCGGTGGCCGCCGGGTTCGCGACCCATCCCCACTGGGACCACCTGCTCTGGCATTCCCGGTTCGGCGACGTGCCGCGCTACGCCACCGCCGCCTGCGCCGAGGTCGCGAGCGGAGCCCGGGAGCGGGCGCAGGCGATGGCGGCGCAGAGCGCGTCCGGCATCCCGCTCGAACTGGTCGCGTTGGTGACGCCGCTGCCCGGGGACGGGGGACCGCTGCCGGGCGAGCTCGTCGAGCACGAGGCACACGCCGCCGGTCACGCCGCGGTCCTGCTGGCGGACCGGGGCGTCCTGCTCGCCGGCGACATGCTCTCCGATGTCCTGATCCCGCTGCTGGACCCTCGCCGCCCCGGCCAGGTGGCCGCCTACGCGACGGCACTCGACCGGCTTGACGAGGCCGCCCGGCAGGTCGACGTCCTGGTCCCCGGCCACGGCGCCGTTGCCGAGGGGCCCGAGGTGACGGCCCGCCTTGCCGCCGACCGCGCGTACCTCGACGCGCTGTCGCGAGGTGAGGAACCGGTCGACGTGCGTCTCGAACAGGACTGGCTCGCGGGCCCGCACCAGGCGAACCTGGAACAGGCCCGGCGCCCGGCCGGATGAACGTGGCTTCGGGTCGGCGAGCCAGTCGGTGTGTCGGCGCATCACCGCGTCGCGGTCGGCAGTCGTGGGCAGCAGGACGTCGGCGCCTCCGTCGTAGAGGTGGTGGATCCGGTCGAAGGCTTGGACTCGGGCTGGGTGTGGGAACGCACCCATCGATCCGGGCAGGCGTCGGTTGAGGTGCCCGCCATCGAGGAACACCCCGGCCACTGCTCCCACCACAACACCGACAGTTCGCCGTCAGGCACGTGATCGTCTCCGGCGGCAGTGAACCGGCCGCTTCTGCGTGGTCGACCCTTGCCCGAAACGTCGATCAGCACTGTCTTTGGCGGACTCCGTTATCCCAGCACAAGCTGGACGGACCCAGCCACTCTTCGGAGGTGCCTCGGCTGAGGCCGCTCAAACGGGCAATGTCCGCGACAAGAATTCCACCGTTAGCTCCCAAGCCCGAGCCGCCGCTTCCGGCCGGTAGAACATCGGCGCCACCCGGTTGTGGAAGGCGTGCCCGGCCTCTTCTTGCACGTGGATCTCCGCACCGGGATGCGAAGCCACCGCCGCTTCCACCACAGCAACATCGGACCGCGGGATGAACGGGTCCTGACCACCGAGTCGGAGTGGGTTTTGGTTACATACTCGTGTCTCGCCCGACGCGGTCACTCTGCACGTGGCGTCTTGGCTTGTAGCCGCGGTGGCGACAACCGGGCGCCGCTCACGAGTCGGCCCATCGTCCCTTCTTTGGCTGGGTGAACCACTCGGCAGCGCGCCGCGCCAGGTCCTTGACCGACGACCCGTTCGCTGGGAAAAGCAGACCGTCGGGTCCTGCCAGGTCGATCAAGGCCTCCTCGGCCCTCACCCCATCGTCCCAATTGAGGCATGACGGACTCCAACCGCCGCGCAGGCCGCGGCCGTCGAAGTCCACTCGCAGAGTGTCGCGAATGACGTGTTCCTCGATGAGATCCAGGGACACCAGAAGCCAGGGCGTGCCGTCGTCGTCCGCGTGCAGCCAGTAGTCCAGTCCTGGAGCCAGTGCGTTGAGCGACGTCGCGAAGGCGAGTTCCTCTGCAGTCGGCCCACCCTCGCGCTGTCCACCCCAGTCAACGTGCTCGGCGGTCACCGGCTGACCCTACAGTCGTAGTTCGGCCTTCACGCTGGCAATGTCCGCGACAAGAATTCCACCGTTAGCTCCCAAGCCCGAGCCGCCGCTTCCGGCCGGTAGAACATCGGCGCCACCCGGTTGCGGAAGGCGTGCCCGGCCTCTTCTTGCACGTGGATCTCCGCACCGGGATGCGAAGCCACCGCCGCTTCCACCACAGCAACATCGGACCGCGGGATGAACGGGTCCTGACCCCCGAGGCGGAGTGAGTTTTGTTTACATATCGTGACTCATGCGGTGCGCCTGCTCCAAGCGCTCACAGGCCGGAGGGATGACTGGAGAGCCAGTCGGTGTGACGGTGTTTCATCGCGTCGCGGTCGGCAGTCGTGGGGAGCAGGACGTCGGAGCCTCCGTCGTAGGGGTGGTTGATCCGGTCGAAGGAAAGGCTGGTGATCATCACCCCGCGGGTGGCATCGTCGGCTACCGCATGGAGCAGGTCGTCGATCGAACCGAATCGCCAAGCAGCGCGGCTGGCGTACAGGTGGGTGTAGGTGATGAAGTCAGGGTCTGTTTCGTCCTCGTCGGTGCACACGGACATCCAATAGCGGGCGCCGCGGTGCCATCGCAGATGAGTCGCCGATCGGGGTGGCGGTTCGGGATCGTTCGACCAACTGGTTGTGATGATCCGGACTTCCTGTCCATGGAAGAGTTCGTCCAGGACCGAGTTGTAGCGGCGAAGTAGGATTTCGTACTCGCCTTCGTTCTCGGCATAACGCTTGGACTCGGGCAGGCTGTGGAAGCGCACCCATCGATCCGGGTAGGCGAGCTTCAAGGTCTCCGCCATCGGGGAACACGCCGGCCACTGCCCCCTCCACAACACCGACAGCTCGTTGTCAGTCACGTGATCATCTCCTGTGGCAGGCAGTGAACCGACCCCTTCTGCGTCGTCGACCCTTGCGAGTGGTGAACGTACCTGCTGGACGGTGCTCTCGCAGGCGGTTTCCACCCCCTGTCGCCATGGGCGGAGGTCGTGATGCCGTCTCGTGGTTTCGTCGTCGAAGAAGTCCGCGCTAAGCGGCATGAGAGCGCAGGTGTGCCTGTTGACGTCTTCTCGCCAGCGCGAGACAGACCAGCCTCTTGACGACCGCAAGTATGTGGCAGAGTGGCGTCGTGCAATTGCCGGTCCCCACCGTCCGCCCTGACGCGGTGCAGCATTACGTGGCTCTGCTGGGCGTTCAGGCATTTCCGGCCGAGGCACTGTGCCTCACCGCGGTGCGCGGGTTGTCCGTGGACGAGGCATTGCTCCGCTTCGACGGGTTCCCGGCAAGTCGGGACGTCAGCCTGGCGGTCGCCGGGCAGATCAGCGTCAACGCCTTCCCGGACGAACTCGCCGTCGTCGTTGCCGACCACCGGGACGGCTGGACGCTGCTGGCCGAAAACAACGGTTTCCACGGTTCCAGGCCCGGTGTCCTGGCCCGGTTGTCATCCGGCACGGTGGCCGCGAGCGTGTACTGGAACGTCAACCTCGCCAGCCGAGCCACCCTCGCGCAAGATGGCAAGGTCCTGAGTGCTTTCGACTTCGTCAGCGGTCGTCCTCCGGAGGGGGAGACGCCGAAGGCGATCGGCCGCTTCCTCGACGATCTCGACTTTGATGACCCCTATCGGATGTGCGCTGCGGCGCTTGCGTTTCTGGAGCGGGTGAGCGGCATACGCGTGACTTCGGACTGGTCCGGCCGGAGCCATGCTGCCTCGGTGATCGTCGATCCCACCAGATTCGAACTGCCCAGCTCCTGGCTCTCGATCAACGCGCCTGACATCGCTGCGGCCATACCCGAGGCGACTCGGCAGGAATTGCGGACGCTAGTCACCTTGGTGGCAACCCGCGCCTGCGAAGCCGCCAGCGTCAACGATCCCGCCGTACTGGCCGCCCTGGCCGACAACGCGGACGCCCTGCCCGAGCTCGAGCGCATCCAGCGCCGTGATCAGATTGCCGTCGAGGCGTACCAGGACTTTCGGCACGGCCTCGAGCTGCGCTGGAACCGCTGCCGACCAGGGGACACGACGCTCGACGCCCGTGCAAGACTCCGCGCCGCCGCCAGACGCCGAAACGCCGACACCAGTCACGAGCGCGCCGTGTGCGCCCGCGCTCATGCACTCGCCGCCGTCTGCTCACACCTGGCAGACGACCCCGTCGACGCACTGGCCAGGGCCATGTTCAACGCCTGTCAGGCCAACCGGAACAACTGGCCGGCGATGCGAGACGAGCTCACAACCCGCCTGCTCGCTGATGGAACCTGAGCTCACGTACCGTGACCGGCCAGAAGGGATCGTCAACGACGATTCCCGCTCTGAACGACTACAGCAGCACAGGCCCGCTCATCGGCCCGAGCAGGGGCGTACTGCCGCCTTCATACAGGCAAGGTCCGCCTGAGGAACTCCACCGTCAGGTCCCAAGCTCGCGCGGCCGCCTCCGGGTTGTGGAACATCGGCGCCACCCGGTTGTGAAAGGCGTGCCCGGCATCCTCCTGGACGTGGATCTCTGCGCCCGGGTGGGAAGCCACAGCTGACTCGACACTGCGCACATCCGAACGTGGGATGAATTGGTCCCGGTCCCCGAAGTGGAACTGGATCGGGCAGGCCACCTCGTCCAGCGAAGTGATCTCCGCGGCCACCGTCGAGCCGTAGAACGACACCGCCGTGTCCGGCGTGCCCGCAGCGGCGGCGGCGAAGGCGAGGGAACCACCCAGACAGAAGCCCAGCACGCCGGCACCGGAGGTCACAGCCCGAAGGTGCGAGAGGGTCGCCAGGACGTCCGACAGAGCCAGCGCGGGGTCCAACTGGCCGGAGATCTCCATCGACCGGGCGACCCCGGCCTCGTCATGGGCCGACGACCAGCCCGGCGCGAAGCGGTGGAACAGTTCGGGCACGGCGACCACGTAACCGAGCTCGGCGAGGTCCGAGGCGACGCCGGAGAGGTAATCGTCCAGGCCGAAGATCTCCTGGACCAGCACCAGGCCGGGGCCGCGGCCGCCGGCGGGGAGCCACACGGGGAGGTCGACGGGGCCGTCGGTCAGCTGCAGGCGATCGACACGAGTGGGCAAGTTTCCTCCTGGGCAGATCCACTGTGGACAATCACGACGGGCTGGCCCACCGGCCCCCGGCGATCTATGTTGAGTTTTCCAGATCTCAGGAGGCGTGATGGCGAAGCGCACCAAGTACATCCTGGACGAAGCCGATCTCCCGACGCACTGGTACAACGTGGTGCCCGACCTGCCGGAGCCACCGCCCCCGCCGCTGCACCCGGGCACGCGCGAGCCCGTGGGGCCCGAGGACCTGGCGCCGCTGTTCCCGCAGGCGCTGATCGCGCAGGAGGTGAGCACGGAGCGTTACGTGGACATCCCCGAGGAGGTCCGCGACGTCTACCGCCTGTGGCGCCCCTCGCCGCTCTACCGCGCGCACAGGCTGGAGAAGGCGCTGGGTACGCCGGCGCGGATCTACTACAAGTACGAGGGCGTCAGCCCGGTCGGCTCGCACAAGCCGAACACCGCGGTGCCGCAGGCGTTCTACAACGCCGCGGAGGGCGTCACGCGCCTGACGACCGAGACGGGCGCCGGCCAGTGGGGCAGCGCGCTCGCCTTCGCGTGTGCGCAGTACGGGCTCGAGTGCGAGGTGTGGCAGGTCCGCGCCTCCTACGACCAAAAGCCCTACCGCAAGCTCATGATGGAGACGTTCGGCGCGACCGTGCACCCGAGCCCGTCGGCGCTCACCGAGTCCGGGCGGAAGATCCTCGCCGACGACCCCGAATCCACCGGCAGCCTCGGCATCGCGATCAGCGAGGCCGTGGAGCAGGCCGCGGCCGATCCGAACGCTCGTTACGCGCTCGGCAGCGTGCTCAACCACGTGCTGATGCACCAGACGGTGATCGGTGAGGAGGCGCTCAAGCAGTTCGAGCTCGCGGGCGACACGCCGGACATCCTCGTCGGCTGCACCGGCGGCGGCTCCAACTTCGGCGGGCTCGCGTTCCCGTTCCTGCGTGAGAAGCTGGCGGGCCGGATGAACCCGGTGATCCGCGCCGTCGAGCCGGTGGCGTGCCCGACGCTCACGCGCGGCACGTACGCGTACGACTTCGGCGACACGGCGGGCCTCACCCCGCTGCTGAAGATGCACACGCTCGGCCACGGCTTCATCCCCGACCCGATCCACGCGGGCGGCCTGCGCTACCACGGGATGTCGCCACTCATCTCGCACCTCTACGAGCTCGGCCTGATCGAGGCGCTCGCCGTCGGGCAGCAGGAGTGCTTCGCCGCGGGCGTGCGTTTCGCCCGTGCGGAGGGCATCATCCCGGCGCCCGAGCCGACGCACGCGCTGGCCGCGTGCCTTCAGGAAGCGTTGCGCTGCAAGGAAACCGGGGAGGAGAAGGTGATCCTCACCGCGCTGTGCGGCCACGCGCACCTCGACCTGCCCGCGTACGGCGCCTACCTCTCGGGCGAGATGGTGGACAACGAGCTGTCCGACGACGTGCTCGATGCTTCACTGGCCGCGTTGCCGTGACGTCACGGGCCGCGGGCCCACCGGACCCGCGGCCCAAGGTTCACTGCTCCTTCGACACCGTCGCCAGCAGCTCGGGACCGCGAGCCTCAAGACGTCGGCGCGCGAGCCCGCCCCACCACCACGCCAGCACGGCGCCGACCACGATCCCGACCGGCACGCCGAGCCACTGCAGCACCGGCGAGCCGAGCACCGCGCCGGCGATGCACAGCGCGAGCACCGGCAGCGCTCCGGCGGCGACCAGCAGCATCGTCGCGAACATCTGCAGCAGCCGCGCGCAGCCCGGACGGCCGCCGGACGACCACGGGCTCGAGCTCTTGCGCTGGTCGGGCAGCGGGTACGCGAGGTACACCGACTGCAGCATCAGCACGCCCGCACCGGCCCCCAGCAGCGACGGCACCAATCCGAACACCCACGGGTACGCACCGGTCTCGCCGACCGCGCCCGGCAGGACCGCGGCCAGCACCAGCGCCACCGGCGCGACGATCAACGCCCACGCGAGCTGCCGGCCGCGAACGTCGGCGTGTTCGGCGCCGGGCACGGTGAGCGTGTGCCACAAGGCGCTGCCATCGAATCCGTAGAGGTTGCCCGACTGCATGCACGCGAAGAACACCACCGCGACCCCGAGATAGGGCACGATGGCGGGCCGCCCGCCGCCGGACAGCGCCGGGAGCACCGTGACCACGACCCCGACGATCAGCGTCGACAGCAGCGCGACGCGCCGGCGGGCGTCGCGCCACCACGTGAACAGCTCCTTGCGCGCCACGGCACCCACGGGCGTCGCGGGCAGCAGGCTGCGGCGCCCGCGCGCGCCCTCGGCCCGCACCTTCGTGCGCGACGCGCCGCGGAACGACGGGTTCGTCACCTGCCGGGCGAGCAAGGCGCCCCACGCCGCGAGCAGCACGGCGATCAGCGCGAGCATCGCGACCAGCAGCCCGAGCGCGGTGCCCCACTCGCCGGTGCCCGCCGCGTGCACGGCGACCGTGCCCCAGCCGGACGGCAGCACGTGCATCACGTTCACGAAACCCGGCACGCGGCCGTTGATGATCGCGGGGCCGAGGCTGTTGATCGCCAGGTTCACGCCGACGCCGGACAGACCGGTCAGCGCGACCAGGATGATGCCCAGCTCCTTGCCCTTGCGAGACGTCAGCAGCGCGCCCAGCGCCGCCATCACCACGCGGTAGAGCAGCACCACGAACGCCAGCTGCAGCACGGTGAACACGAGCCCGACCAGCGCCGCGCCCGCGCCGAGGCGCAGGCCGTAGAAGAACAGGCCGAGGAACGCGACCAGGCTGACCAGCGTCGTCACGCCGACGAAGCTCGCGGCCAGCAGCCCGACGGCGAGCTTGCGCCGCCCGATCGGCAGCAGCGCGAAGTGCTCCGGGCGGAGTGTGTCGTCCCCGCCGCCGGTGGCGATGGGCGCGAGCACCCAGCCGGCCGCCCATCCCGCGTAGATCGTGGTCAGCAGATCGACGGTGATCCCGCCGCCCCGGATCGGCACGAGGGCCAGCACGATCGTCAGCACGGCGGCGGTCAGCCCGATCACTCCGCCGACGACCATGCCCGCGACCCGGCTGCCGCGCAGGGAATTGCGCAGGACGCGCAGCTTCAGTCGGACGAGGACGCCAACCACGACAGCCCTTCCGCTCCGCCGGTGCGCCCGCCCACGATGTGCACGAACGCGTCTTCCAGGCTCCCGCCGCCCCGCACGTCGTCCACGGCGCCCGCCGCGACCACCCGGCCGCGCGTGATCACCGCGACGTGGCTGCACAGCTGCTCGACCAGCGCCATCACGTGGCTCGAGAGCACCACCGCGCCGCCCGAGCCGACGAACCGCTGCAGGATCGTCCGGATCGTCGACGCCGACACCGGGTCCACCGCCTCGAACGGCTCGTCCAGCACCAGCAGCCGCGGCCCGTGCAGCAGCGCCATCGCGAGCCCGATCTTCTTGCGCATGCCCGCGGAGTAGTCGATCACGAGCGTGCGCTCGGCTTCCAGCAGCTCCAGCACGCCGAGCAGCTCCTGCGCCCGCTCCGCGACGGTGTTCGGCGGAAGACCCCGGAGAAGACCCATGTAGGTCAACAGCTCGCGCCCCGTGAGGCGCTCCGGAATGGACAGTCCGTCCGGAAGCACGCCGATCAGGCTTTTCGCCCGCTCCGGCTCCCGCCACACGTCGACGCCGAACACGTTCGCCTGCCCCTGGTCCGGTCGCAGCAACCCCACCGCCATCGACAGCGACGTGGTTTTGCCGGCGCCGTTGGGCCCGACGAGCCCGAAGAACGAGCCCCGCGGAACCTCCAACGTGACGCTGTCGACTGCGAGCGTGGTGCCGAACCGTTTCGTGAGCCCGTACAGGCCCATTGCGGCGTCATCGGCCACGAGTGCCCCCTTCCGTGGTCTGGATGGGGAGATTACGCGGCTTGGGGGAGGTGTGCGCGATGTTTGGAGGAGGATTCGGGGAACGGATCCGAGTGGGAGGCGATGCGGATGTCGGCGGTGCTGAGGTGGGCGGAGCAGCTGGCCGCGTGGGCGGTGCCCGGTGAGATCGCCGGCGCGGTCCCCGACCCGCCGTGGGTGCTGCCCCGGCGGGTCTTCGAGCGCCGCGCCGACGTGCAGATCGCGGCGCCGATCGGCGGGACTTTCGCCGAGGCGGCGGCGGTGCTGGCCGAGCCGGGCACTGTGCTCGACGTCGGCGTCGCGGCCGGCGCCACGAGCTTGTCGCTGGTGGGGCGGGCGGGCGTCACAGCGGTGTGCGGCGTCGACGGCGACGAGCAGTTGCTCGCGTCGTTCGCCGCCCGGGCCGCGCGGCTGGGTGTACCCGCCGAGACCGTGCTCGGGCACTGGCCCGGCGTCGCCGGGCAGTTGGCTGACGCCGACTTGGTGCTGTGCGGGAACGTGGTCTACAACGTGCCCGACCTCGAGCCGTTCGTCCACGCCCTCACGAACCGGGCCCGCCGGCGTGTGGTGGTCGAGACCGCGCTCGAGCACCCGCTGACTGCACTGAACGAGCTGTGGGCGCGGTTCCACGGTGTCCGCCGCCCCGCCGGCCCGACCGCTCAGGATTTCTGCGCCGCACTGGTCGAGCTGGGCATCGAACCGCACATCACGAACTGGCGCCGTCCGCCGGAGGCCGAGCACGAGACCTTCGGCGACCTCGTCGACGTGACGCGGCGCCGGCTGTGCCTGCCCGTGACGCGATCCGGTGAGGTGGCCGACGCGCTGCTGGAGCTGGGTGTCGATCCGGAGCTGCCGCCCGATCTGGGGTCGTCGGGCCGCGAGCTGGTCACGGTGTCCTGGTCGCCCGCGTGAGTCAAACCCGCGCGGCGAACGTCTTCGTGAACGTGTGCACATCACCAGGCCACCGGGCTGAGACGTGGTTTCCGCGTTCCACGACGAACGCCGGGCGTGCGTCGACGAGCCGGTCACGGGCCCGGCCGCGCGCCTGAGCCCGGTCCGCCGTGTCCAGGAAGTCCTTCGGACGCGCGAGGGCGCGGGTGACCTCCTGCCGCACCGACAGCGACCCCGCGGGCTGTCCGGGCTCCTCGCGGTAGGTGCGGTAGTGGTCCGGGTGCCAGCACCGGTCCACCGGGCGAGCCACCAGGCCGTGCGTTCCAGCTGCCAGGTCAGCGCCGTGGTGGTGCGGCCGTGCCGAACCGAGCGGCCGAGTCGGCCCGCAGCAGGCGGCCGACGGCGGCGAGCTTCCGCAAACCCGGCACGCGGCTTCACAGGTCGAGGCCTTCGCCGGTGACCACCAGCTCGTCGCAGGTCGCGTGCGCGCCCTCGCCGAGTCGCGAAGATCACCGTGTGCCCGCCGAGCACCGCCCGGCTGATGGCCCACTTCGGACGGGTTCGAGTCCCGGGCCGGGGCGCGGATCAGCGCCGCCGCCAAGGCATCCTCCTGAGGTTCCCCGCAAGGATCTCAGCCGGAGTTCAGCGGCCGAAACGCACCGTCGCGCTACGCACTGCAGGTGATCTTCGGCTGGGGGTTGTACCGCACTGTCCGCGTGTGGCGCGAGACTTCCTGCCCCGTGGCAGCGTCTTTCAGCACCCGGGTGTCCGTGGTCGTGAACCCGGGCGCACCGTTCGAAGCGTGGCAGTTCTCCGCCGGCCCCGGCTTGGTCGGCGGCGGAGTCGGATTGGTCCGTTCCCCGGGGATCGACTCCACCGAGTACCGCTTCGTGCCCCACAACTTCACCGTCAACGAGGAAGGCGACCAAATCGTCTGAATGGCGATCCCCGTCGGCGAGTCGTTCGTGAACTTCAAATCGATCACACTCGACCCATTCGGGTTCTGAAAAACCGTCGCCTCGCGCGCCGCCGGATAACGGCTGATGTAGTAACTGTGCTCCTTGTGCCCCGCGTCCTTCATCCCCGCGAAATACGCGGCGTTGTACAGGGTCGTCGCGAACTGGGAGATGCCGCCGCCGACTTCGCGGGCCGGGGCGCCGTTTTCGATGACGCCGGCTTCGACGTAGCCCTGGGGGTTGCCGCGGGGGCCGGTGAAGCCGTTGAGGCTGAAGGTCTCGCCGGGCTTCACGATGGCGCCGTTGACCTTCTGGGCGACGACGCGGATGTTGACGCCCGAGTCGGGCGCGAAACCACCGGTGGTGAACTCGCCGACGACCTCCTTCACACCCAGCGCGTTGGCCTGCTCGGTCGTCACCTTGGCCGGGCTGATCTTGTAGACGGCCTTGAGCGAGCGACCGTCGGCGCGCTTCAGCACGTCGGGCAGCGGCTTGAGGCTCGGCTCCCAATCGACGGTCTTGCCGTCCACCGAAGGCTCGACCGTCGGCTTCCCCTCGCTGAACCCGACGGTCGCCTCCTTGCCCTCCTTCTCGGTGGATTTCAGCTGCGGGCCGGCGACCGCGACGAGCTTCTTCTGGTCCACGACCGGCACGAGCCCGCCACCGTCAGCGGGCGCGAAGGTCAGAGCCGAGGCGATGTCACGGGGCTCCAGCACAGCCGAGGCGCCCTCACCGTCGAGGGTCACCGGCGACGCCACCGCGGGCCGGGCGAACTGCTCCAGAGCCGCCTGCACCCCGGCAGCAGTGGTCCGCACCGGCGCCGGCACCACGGGCAACGCCAACTCGGAACCCGAAGCCCACTGACTCAGCACGGCGGCCTTCGCCGCGGCGACATCGAGCTTCTGTCCCGGCTGCGGGGCCACGGCGACCGGCGTGGTGCCGTCGAACCGCACGGTGCCCTCCACCGCGGCACGATCCACCCGCCCGCGCAGGTCCTCCAGCGCCGGATCCAGCCGATCGCCCTCGGCGTGCGAGACGACGCCGATCTCGTGCGAGGAGAAGAACGACGCCAGCCGCGTGAACGGGTTCAGCGGCTGGTCACCGGCCTGATCCAGCGTCGCGGACCAGTCGAGGCGCAAGCCGGCCAGCGTCGGCGACAACGTGGTCCGAGCCGCGCCCGCGGTCACCGTCAGCGGCTGCGTGAGCCGTGGCTCGATGAGACCCCGCAGCTCCCGCTCGGCCACCGGCCGGTCGAGGCCCCCGACGTCGACGCCGGCCACCGTGGTCCCGCGCGGCACGCTGCCCTGGCTGGTGAGCAGGTCGATCAGGTACACGACCAGCAGCGCGGCGAGCACGCCGCCGGAGATCCACAGGGCTTTGCGGAGGCGAGGGCGCGATTCGGGCTCGGCGGGGACCGCCGGCAGCACGACCGTCTGCTCGTCCTCGGACTCCGGCCAGCGCGGTTCGTACGGCACCTGTTCGACCCTCCGTTTGCTGCGTCCCGCGCCACAGCGTACGGCCCGAGCCGGACATGCCGGACTAGTGCCCCTTGTGGAACAAACCGGTCAGCGCGCGTCGGGCTCCGGGTTGGCGCCGGCGCGCGCGAGGAAGTCGAAATCGCAACCCTCGTCGGCCTGGGTGATGTGCTCGGCGTACAGGGCACCGTAACCGCGTTCGAACCGCGGCGCAGGCTCGAGCCAGTCCGCCCGCCGGCGCGCCAGCTCGTCGTCGGGCACCTCCAGGCGCAACGCGCGCGCGGGCACGTCGAGCGTGATCAGGTCGCCGTCGCGGACCAGCGCGAGCGGGCCGCCGACGTGCGATTCCGGGGCGACGTGCAGCACGCACGCACCGTACGAGGTGCCGCTCATGCGCGCGTCGGAAATGCGCACCATGTCGCGCACGCCCCGCGCGAGCAGGTGGTCGGGGATCGGCAGCATGCCGTACTCGGGCATGCCCGGGCCGCCGAGCGGGCCGGAGCCGCGCAGCACCAGCACGGAGTCGGCCGTGATGCCGAGCGACGGGTCGTTGATGTGCTTCTTGAGGTCGGCGTAGTCGTCGAACACGACGGCGGGCCCGGTGTGCGTGAGCAGCTCCGGGGTCGCGGCGATGTGCTTGATGACCGCGCCCGACGGAGCCAGGTTGCCGTGCAGCACGGCGACGCCGCCTTCGGCCGCCAGCGGGTTGTCGCGCGGGCGGATCACATCGTCGTTGTGCACGCGCGCGGTCGCCAGCGTCTCGGCGAGGGTACGGCCGGAGACGGTGAGGCGGTCGGTGTGCAGCAGGTCCGTCAGCCGCGACAGCAGCCCGGGCAGGCCGCCCGCGTAGTAGAAGTCCTCCATCAGCCACGCGCCGCCCGGGCGGATGTTCGCGAGCACGGGCACGCGGCGCGCGATCTCGTCGAAGTCGGCCAGGCTCAGCGGCAGACCGCTGCGCCCGGCCATCGCGATCAGGTGGATCACCGCGTTGGTCGAGCCGCCGAGCGCGAGCACGGTGGTGATGGCGTCGGCGTACGCGCGCTCGTCGAGAACCTTCGTGACCGTGAGGTCCTCCCACACCATGTCCACGATCCGCGCCCCGCTTGCCGCCGCCATCCGGTGGTGCGCCGAGTCCACGGCCGGGATCGACGCCGCGCCCGGCAGCGTCACGCCGAGGACCTCCGCGGCCGACGTCATGGTCGACGCCGTGCCCATCGTCATGCAGTGGCCGGGGGAGCGGGCGAGGCCGCGTTCCAGCTCGGACAGCTCCTCGTCGCCGATCGTGCCGGCGCGGCGCTCGTCCCAGTACTTCCACATGTCCGTGCCGCTGCCCAGCACCTCGTTGCGCCAGTGGCCGCGCAGCATCGGCCCGGCCGGCACGAAGATCGCGGGCAGCCCGGCGCTCGCCGCGCCCATCAGCAACGCGGGTGTGGTCTTGTCGCAGCCGCCCATCAGCACCGCGCCGTCGACGGGGTAGGAGCGCAGGATCTCCTCGGTCTCCATCGCCAAGAGGTTGCGGTAGAGCATGGGCGTGGGCTTCTGGTACGTCTCCGACAGCGTCGCCACCGGGAACTCCAGCGGGAAACCGCCCGCCTGCCACACGCCGCGCTTCACCTGCTCCGCGCGCTCGCGCAGGTGCATGTGGCACGGGTTGATGTCGCTCCACGTGTTGAGCACGGCGATCACCGGCTTGCCCAGGTGTTCCTCGGGCTCGTAACCGAGCTGACGGGCCCGGGCGCGGTGGCTGAAGTTCCGCAGCTCGTCGCCACCGAACCAGCGGTGGCTGCGCAGGTCATCCGGTGTTTTCATGGCCGGGCCGCCTTTCGTCGCTACGGGCAGTATGGCATCTGATATATGATCACACTCCGCCGTGCGGGTCGCGGGCACCGTCCGCGCCAGCCTGGTTGAATGTCGGTCTGTTCACCGCGGCAGACTGCGCGAGCCTGGAGTGTCCGATGCCACCGACGTTCAGCCTGCCCGCCTCCCGGACCGAAGTGGTCCTGGAGGAGATCCGGCGCGGCATCCTGACCCGCGAGCTGCTCCCGGGCCAGCCGCTGGTGGAGGCAGAGCTGGCGCAGCGTCTCGGCGTGTCGAAGACGCCGGTGCGCGAGGCGCTGAAGGTGCTGTCGAACTCGGGTCTGGTCACGTTCAGCCCGTACCGCGGCGCGTCGGTGTGCGTGGTCGACGCGGAGCTCGCGCGTTCGGTGTACGACGTGCGGATGGTGCTGGAGCCCGAAGCCCTGCGCCGTTCGGTGGCGGCGGGGGTGTCGTTCGACGATGCGGCCGAAGCGCTGAAGGAGGCGCAGGCGGCGCTCGCGGACAAGGACCACGCCGCGCTCAGCCTCCTCAACCGCCGCTTCCACGGCGCGCTCTACGCCGGCTGCGGCAACCCGCTGATGGTCTCGATGCTCGACGACCTCAAGGACCGTGCCGCCCTCATCACCGTGGTCGGCTGGGACGCGAACCCCAGCTGGCGCAAGGAGTGGACCGAGCACAAGGCCGTGCTCGCCGCCGCGAAGAAGGGTGACGCCGAGGGCGCGGCCGAGTTGCTGCGCAAGCACATCGGCGCGTTTCTCGAGCGGGTGCTGGCGGCGATCCCGGATGAGGGGGCGTAACCCCGTGCGGCTGCTGCTCCTCGCGGACACCCACCTGCCCAAGCGCGCCAAAGCGCTGCCCGACGAGGTCTGGGCCGAGGTGGAGCGGGCCGACGTCGTCGTGCACGCCGGGGACTGGGTGGATCTCGACGCGTTCGACGAGCTCGCTGTCGCCAGCAAACGGCTCGTCGCGGTCTACGGCAACAACGACGGTCCCGAGCTGCGCGAGTGGCTGCCGGAGGTCGCCCGCGTGACGCTCGGTGGCGTGCGCCTGGCCGTGATCCACGAAACGGGCGACGCGAAGGGCCGCGAGGCACGGTGTGAAGCGCAGTTCCCCGACACCGACGTGCTCGTGTTCGGCCACAGCCACATCCCCTGGGACACCGTGACACCGGGCGGCCTGCGCCTGCTGAACCCCGGCTCGCCCACCGACCGGCGGCGCCAGGAGTTCTGCACGTTCGCCACCGCCGAGATCCACGCCGGGAAACTCACCGACGTCGAGTTCCACGAGCTGCCCCGGCGGGCCTGAACGGGTAGAACAGGACGCATGGATCCGGCACGCGCACTGCGCGACATCGCGTTCCAGCTCGAACGCGCGGCTGAGCCGACCTACCGCGTCCGCGCCTTCCGGCAGGCGGCGGCGGTGGTCGACCGCCTGTCGCAGGAAGAGCTGGACAGCCGTGTGCGCTCGGGCACGCTGCAGGCGCTCAAGGGCATCGGCAAGGCGACGGCCGGGGTCATCGAGGACGCGTGGCTCGGCCGCGTGCCCGCGTACGCGGCGAAGGTCGCGGAAGCCGATCTGCCCGACGGTGGCGCACTGCGCGCCGCGCTGCGCGGCGACTGCCACACCCACTCCGACTGGTCCGACGGCGGCAGCCCGATCCAGGAGATGGCCGAGGCCGCGCGCGACCTCGGCCACGAGTGGATCGTGCTCACCGACCACTCGCCGCGCCTGACCGTGGCCAACGGCCTTTCGCCCGAGCGCCTGCGCAAGCAGATGGACGAGGTCGCGCGCGTCAATGAGGAGCTCGCCCCGTTCCGGCTGCTGCACGGCATCGAGGTCGACATCCTCGACGACGGCGCGCTCGACCAGCGTTCGGACCTGCTGGAGCGGCTCGATTTCGTGGTCGCCAGCGTGCACTCGAAGCTGCGCATGCCCTCGCGTGAGCTGACGCCACGGCTGCTGGCTGCCGTCGCGAACCCGAACGTGCGCGTGCTGGGGCACTGCACCGGCCGGCTGGTGCGCGGTCCTCGGGCTCGGCCACCCTCCACGTTCGACGCCGAGAAGGTGTTCACGGCCTGCCGGGACAACGGCGTGGCGGTGGAGATCAACTCGCGCCCGGAGCGGCTCGACCCGCCGATGCCGCTGCTGCGGATGGCCGTGGAGCTGGGCTGCGAGTTCGCCATCGACAGCGACGCGCACGCACCCGGCCAGCTCGACTGGCAGGTCTACGGGTGCGCACGCGCCGAAAAGGTCGGTCTCGCCCCTGACCGCGTGATCAACACCCGGCCCGCGGACGAGCTCGTTTAGTCTACTGTGGACTGATGCCGATGTTGATCACGGGATGGCCCGCCGGGTCGAGCCAGCGCATCACGGCGTCGAGGTCCGCGCCCGGGATGGACACGCAGCCCGCCGTCGGTTTGCCCGACGAGACGTGCAGGAAGAACGCCGAACCCTTGCCCGGCACGGCGGGCGAGCGGTTGTAGTCGATCACGGCGGCGTGGTCGTAGACGGGCCCGGCCTTCCCGAGGTCCTCGCCGGCCGCCTCGTCGAACGGGCAGGTGCCGGGCGTGCACGAGTAGTGCGTGTTGTAGAAGGGCGACTTGACGTCGGAGACCCACCAGTCGTTCTCGGTCACCTGGCGGTAGGGCAGCCGGGTGCCGTTGGTGGGCTGGATGCCGAAGGCTTCGGTGAGCGTCCAGACGCCGGCGGGGGTGTGCGAAGTCGTTTCGCTCGCTTCGCCGATGCCCTGCGCGCCGACGAACGCCGGGAACGGCCCGAGTGCGCGCACCCAGTGGGAACCTTTGCGCCGCCATGCGATCAGCGTCGCGGTGGTCGACGACGGGTCCGGCGCGGTGACCGTGACCATCTGACCGGCGGAACCGTGATAGGCCAGCGGGGGCTCCTGCGCAGGATTCCGGGCGGGTGAAGCCGGCGCGGCGGTGGCGAGCGTACCCAGCGCCACGCAGACCAGCGTCCCGAGAACGGTTCTCATGGGGCGTGAGCTTACGGCAGGAACCCGGGCCGCCGCGGGGAAATCGGCAGCCCGGGTCGTGGGTCAGTTGATCTGGTAGGAGTCGCCGTAGACCTTCCACTTCAGGGGCGTGTGGAGGTCAAGATTGCCGGCGTTGAGGAACACGAGCTGTTCGGTGTCCACCCGCGAGGTGTCGGCGTGGGCTTCTTCCTGCTTCATGATCACCTTGCGGGCGTCGAGGAACGCCTTGAGGTAGGTGGTCTCGTTGCCGCCCTGTGCCGGCGGCTTCGCCTGCTTGATGGCGGAGCCGCGGATGCCGCCGAAGCTGTCGGAGCTGTTGCCCGGACCGTGCATCACGATGGCGTCGTAGTAGATGAACTGGCCCAGTGCGCCGAGACCGTCGGATTTCGCCTGGTTCACCGACGGGTTGAAGTACACGCGGTCGCGCTCGCTGTTCTGCGCGGCCTGGAACTGCGACGTCTTCGCCGCGGCCTGCCACGCGTCCACGAACGCCTGGCCGAGGCCGGAGTGGGAGTCGGTGCCGTTGACGTTGCGCAACGCCGGGAGATACTTCGCGAGCGGGTTGTCCGGCATGGAGTTGGTGTAGGCCTGCACGAGCTCGAGCATGTCGCCGGTGCCCGAGCAGAAGCCGATGATGCCGGCGGTGTAGCCGCGGCCGTCGCCGATGTCCTCGATGTAGCTGTACTGGGCCTTCCAGTCGAGGCTCGAGTTCTCCGCACTGGAGACGAGCTGCATCGCGATGTCCTTCTTCTCCGGCGAAGCGAGGTCGCCGCCGGAGGCGAGGATGGCGGCCGCACTGGTGAGGGACGCGGGGGTGGGCGCGGCACTCGAGAGGGCTGGGGTGGCCAGGGCGACGGTGAGGGCCGACGCCACGGTGAGGCCGGCAACAAGGGCAGGCCGCATCGTCTTGCGCATGGGGGAATTCCCTTTCCGCAGAATTGTCAGGGCAGGGCCATGACAGGTGGGCAAGGCGGACGAAGCCGGGAATTCCCTGGCGTTCCAGGGTAAACACGGCTCCGGTGCTGCTGCGGCGTAGCGCAACGATAACCGCGGGTGATCCCGGCGGCAAGGGGTTGATCGGGTTTTCGCTGACGCTGAACGGGGTGGCGGGAGCTGGTGCCCGGAGGGTGGTACCGGGTCCCGGTGAGCGGTTGTCCGCAAGCTGGTCCGAGACCGGCGTGGCAGAGGATTGGCCAAGGAACGAACGGCTTGCTTGCGCGGGTGGAAGCAGGTTGTGGTGCCCCGGGGGACCATCGACTGGGACGGTCCAGCCCAGCGCATGACACGGTCACTCACCAACACCGTCAAGCAACAGTGTTGCAACCGCCGCTAGGACCGCCGGACGGGGGGCGTCTGGTCGGGCCGGAGTGTTGGTTGGTGTTGCAGGGTTGCGGTGAGCGGGAAGGCGTTGGTCTTTGACTGTCCGGAGTTGGCGCCGGCGAGGGCGTGCAGGGGTTGAGCTGTCGGATGCGATCGTTGTTGGTCGGCTGACTCAGGATCTCGGTCGCGAATTCCCCGTGCGCCATCACTGTGCGGGCTCTGGTGCTCGGTCTCCGACGTCCAGGGCCCAGTGGACTGATCGGCAGTAGTCCTCGATGGAGATGCGTTTCATGCCGGCTGTGACGGTCTCCGGGAGGTCGGCGAGATGACGACCGATCCTGCAGGAACTCCCGGCGATTTATCCGCGTTCCCTTGCGTTCGTGGGTGAGTGGATTAGGTCCACAAAGGACTGATGTCACAAGGTGCGGAACGACAGACCCGCCCGCATCAGCCGCTCGATCAGCGCGTCACCCATCGCCGTCGCCGTGGTGACCTGGCCGGCCGTGGCGGGCAGCTCGTCGAAAGCCAGGCACAGGGCGGATTCCGCGAGCATCTTCGCCGTCTCGTCGTAGCCGGGGTCGCCGCCGGAGACCTCGGTGGTCACCTGCTGCCCGCCGCCTGAGCCGATGAAGCGGACGGAGAACCAGGATTTCGCCCGGCGCGCCAGGCTCGGTCCCTGGCCCGGTGCGAGCAGCTTCGACAGCGCGTCCCGCGCGGGGGCCAGCTGGGCGGCGGCGAACAGCGCGCCCGCGCCGGCTGTCGCGGCCGCCACCGACGGCAATCCGGAGAAGGCCGCGAAGTGGCGGTAGCGGAAGTCCGGGCCGTAGCGTGCAGACGCCCGCGCCGAGTGGCCCACGACCCGCGGGTCGATCGTCGGCAGCGGCACGGCCCACTGCCCGGTGCCGGGTACGCGGTGCGGCCCGCCGATCGGGGTGCCCACGCGGCGGCCGGCCGGCGGGGGTTCGGCCGCCGCGCGTTCCTTGGCCACGCGGTTGGCGGCGGCCTGGCGGGAGAACGCCGTCATCGCGGTGAGGAAGGTGCCGCCCGAGGGCAGGGCGTCGACGCGGACGTAGCCGTCGACCTGCAGCGGGACGTCCTCGGGCAGCTGCCGCACGGTGTACCAGGCGCCGAGGTCGTGGGGGATCGAGTCGAAGCCGCAGCTGTGCACGAGCCGGGCGCCGGTTTCGGCGGCTTTCGCGTGGTGGGCGAGGTACATGCGGTCGACGAACTCGGACTCGCCGGTGAGGTCGACGTAGTCGGTGCCCTCGGCGGCGCACGCGGCGACCAGCGGCTCGCCGTAGTGCAGGTACGGGCCGACTGTGGTGGCCACGACCCTCGCCGATGCGGCGACCGCGCGCAGCGAGTCGGGGTCCGCGATGTCGGCGCTGAGCAGGGGCACCGTGCCCAGGCGCTCGTCGATCGCCGCCAGCCGGGTGCGCAGGTCCTCGAGCTTGGCGCGGTTGCGGCCCGCGAGCGCCCAGCGGCAGCCGGGCGGGGCGGAGCGCGCGAGGTACGCCGCCGTCAGCGTGCCGGTGAAGCCGGTGGCGCCGAACAGCACCAGGTCGTAGTCGGCCATGCGCGTGCCTCCCGAAGGTTTGGCCCCGAGGTTACCGCCGAGTCACTTCGGGGCCGGAATCTCCGCCCGTCCGGGTTCGTTGAAGCGGACGAAGGAGTGGTGATGACAGACTTCGGGCGGGACATCTCGACGGGTTACTTCCTGGTGCCGAACGCGGCCGACCCCCTGGTCGAGCACGCGCGCGAGCTGGAGCGGATGGGGTTCGAGCACCTGGCTGTGCAGGACCACCCGTACCAGCGCCGGTACGTGGAGACCTTCTCCCTCATGGGCGTGCTCCTCGGCGCGACGACGACCATCCGGGTGTTCCCCGACGTCGCCAACCTGCCGCTGCGCAACCCCGCCGTGCTCGCGAAAGCCGCCGCCAGCCTCGACCTGCTGTCGGGCGGCCGGTTCGACCTCGCTCTGGGCGCCGGCGCGTTCTGGGACGCGATCGTCGCGTACGGCGGCCCGCGCCGGACCCCGGGCGAAGCGCTCGCCGCCGAGGAGGAGGCGATCACCGTTATCCGAAAGATCTGGAGCGGCGACCGCAATCTCCGCTTCGACGGCCGCTTCCACACCCTGGCCGGCGCCCACTCCGGCCCCGTGCCGGCGCGTCCGATCGGTCTGTGGCTCGGCTCGTACGGCCCCCGTGCCCTGCGCCTCACCGGCCACCTGGCCGACGGCTGGGTCGTCAGCCTCCGCGACGACCCTGCTGAAGCCCTCCGGATGGCCTCCGCCGTGGACACCGCCGCGGTCGATGCCGGTCGTGACCCGGCGTCGATCCGCCGCGTGCTCAACGTCGGCGCCACCCCGACCGCCTCGGAACTTGCCGACTTCGCCCTCGCGGGCGGCTTCGACACCTTCGTGCTCTCCGGCGCGGACGACCGGGCGTCGCACGTGTTCATCGCCGAGACGATCCCGCAGGTGCGCGAACAGGTGGCGGCGGAACGCTCGGCGTGACGGCGGCTCAGAGGTCGGCGGTCCAGGGCCCTTTCGGGTGCCGGTGCGGGTCGAGCCACAGCTGAGGCTGCCGCGGGGCGAGTTCCGGCGCGAACCCGTCCTGCGCCGGGAAGCGGCCCTCGCGATCGGGCCAGAGCACCTGCAGGAACGGGACGGCTGGGCGCGTGGCGCGGTAGAAGCGTTGTGCCGTCCCGAAGAACACGTCGTACCAGCCCTCGTCGACGGGTCGCAGCGCCAGGCAGCCGGACTCGAGGACGTCGTCCAGTTCGTCACCGGCGGCCGGTCGCCGGCCCGCCGCCACCTGCTCGCCGACCACGTTGAGCAGTCCCATCCCGGGCTCCGGCTCCAGTCCGAACACGGCGAGCTCCGGCACGCGGAACGAGTGCCACAGCCCGATCGTGAACGTCCAGCCCGAGCTGACCTCGTCGTCGGGGATCGCGAGCAGGCCCCAGCCCGGGTCGGCGACGTGGGCGAACAGCCCGGCGTCGACGGAGTCGAGGCGGTCGCGGTCGCCGTAGTCGAGGCAGACCATGCATCTGCAGGAGTCGGTGGACACGACGGGAACGGTATCCGGCCACTGCGTGTCACGAACGTCCACTGTGGACCGCCCGGATCATTAAAGGGATGGTAAACTCGCGCCACGATGACCGCTGCCGCCGCCACCGCGCCACGGCACCCGTCCATCCTCAGTGTCCTGCTCGTCGCATTGCTGCTCCTCGGCGTCGCCGCGCCCGGGCCGGTGCACCCGGGCCCGTCGCGCGAGGACGCGAAGCCGCTGCTGGTCGCCCAGCAGTCGTCGCACTTCGTTGCCGCGCAACCGATCCCGGAGGCCACGCCGCCCGAGCAGGAGAAACAGCGGCCGGCGACGACGAGCACCACGACCGCCGGCAAAAGCACCACCGCGGAGCAGCGGTCCGGCCCGAAAGCACCCGCCCGCGCACCTCCCACCCCCTGAGTACGTCACCCCCTTCACCCGTACTCAGCTGTTGGAGGTTTCCCATGACCAACGGTCATGCCTTGCTGGCCGTCGGCGGTGCGTTCCTGGCCGCCGGGGTCGTCGCGCGCGTCGGGACGCGGATCGGGCTGCCGACGATCCCGTTGTTCATGCTGGCCGGCTTCGTGTTCGGCCCGCACACGCCCGGGTTGTCGCTGGTGGACGACCCCGCCGAGCTCGGCATGCTGGCCGGGCTCGGTCTCGTCTTCCTGCTGTTCTACCTCGGCCTCGAGTTCTCGCTCGACGACCTCGCGCGCGGCGGCAGACGCCTGGCCGTGGCGGGGCTGGGCTACCTGGTGCTCAACGTCGGCGGCGGGCTCGCGTTCGGGTTCACGCTGGGCTGGGGCACGCGGGAAGCGCTGGTGATCGCGGGGGCGACCGGCATCTCGTCCTCGGCCATCGTGACCAAGCTGCTGCTCGAAACCCGCCAGACCGCCAACCACGAATCACGCCTGATCATGGGCGTGATCGTGCTCGAAGACCTGTTCCTGGCGCTGTACCTGGCCCTGCTGCAGCCCGTGCTGAGCGGTGCCGACGGCTTCGGCGCGGCGCTCGCCGTCTTCGGCATGGCGCTCGGCTTCCTCCTGGTGCTCGCGGCGCTGGCGCGCTGGGGCGGTCGGCTCGTGTCGCGGCTGTTCGCCTCGGCCGACGACGAGCTGCTCACCGTGTGCTTCGTCGGCGTCGCCGTCCTGGGCGCGGCTGTCGCCGAGGAGGTGGGGGTGTCCGACGCGATCGGCGCGTTCATGGTCGGCATGATGCTCGGCGGCTCGAAGGTCGCGCCGCGTGCGCACAAGCTGGTGCTGCCGCTGCGCGACGCGTTCGGTGCGCTGTTCTTCTTCATCTTCGGCCTCTCGATCGACCCGCGCGCCGTGGGGACGGTTGTGGTCCCCGTGCTCGCAGCCGTCACGCTGACGCTCGTGCTCAACCTCGCGGCCGGCGCGTTCGCCGCCCGGCTGCACGGCTTCGACCGCCAGGCCGGGGTGAACATCGGGTTGACCGTGCTCACGCGGGGCGAGTTCTCGCTGGTCCTCGCGACGCTCGCGGCGGCGGCCGGGCTCGACGGGCGCGTGGCCCCGTTCGTCGCCGGATACGTGCTGCTCCTGGCCGTGATCGGGCCGCTCGCGGTGGTGCGTTCGGAGCGGCTGACCTGGCTGTTGCCGGCTCGGCTGACCCGGCAGCGGGTGTGACGGGAGACCCCGGGCATATTCAGGAGCCAGGCCCGTCACGCACCGCTATCCTCGAAACAAGTATGTCCACTCAATCCCCCCTCGAGGCGTTGCGCGCGCGGCTGCCCGAGCTGATGTCGCGCGACGAGCACCGCTTGCGCCGTCGGCTCGACGGCGCGCGCCGGTCGCGCGACAAGCAAGCCGTGGCCGAGCGCATCGCCGCCGACGTGACCGCCGCCGAGCTGCGGGTGCAGCGCCGGCGCGAGAGCGTGCCCAAGATCGAATACCCCGAAGAGCTGCCGGTCAGCAAGCTCAAGGACGAGATCGGCAAGGCGATCGCCGAGAACCAGGTGGTGATCGTCGCGGGCGAGACCGGCTCGGGGAAGACGACGCAGCTGCCGAAGATCTGCCTCGAGCTCGGCCGCGGCATCCGCGGACAGATCGGGCACACGCAGCCGAGGCGGCTGGCCGCGCGCACGGTTGCCGACCGCATTGCGAGCGAGCTCAAGACCGAGCTGGGCGACGCCGTCGGGTACAAGGTCCGCTTCACCGACCAGTCCGGCCAGGACACGCTCGTGAAGCTGATGACCGACGGCATCCTGCTCGCCGAGATCCAGACCGACCGGATGCTGCGCCAGTACGACACCCTCATCATCGACGAGGCCCACGAGCGCAGCCTCAACATCGACTTCATCCTCGGCTACGTCAAGCAGCTGCTGCCGCGCCGTCCCGACCTCAAGGTGATCATCACCTCGGCCACGATCGACCCGGAGCGCTTCTCGAAGCACTTCGACAACGCGCCGATCGTCGAGGTCTCCGGCCGCACCTACCCCGTCGAGGTCCGCTACCGGCCGATCACCGACCCCGACGACCCGGAGGCCGACCCCGACCGCGACCAGACGCAGGGCATCCTCGACGCCGTTGCCGAGCTGAGCGCCGAGGGCCCCGGCGACGTGCTGGTGTTCCTCTCGGGCGAGCGCGAAATCCGCGACACGGCCGATGCGCTCAACCGCCTCGACCTGCGCAACACCGAGGTGCTGCCGCTGTACGCGCGGCTGTCGTCGGCCGACCAGCACCGCGTGTTCCAGCGCCACAGCGGGCGCCGGATCGTGCTCGCGACCAACGTCGCCGAGACGTCGCTGACCGTGCCGGGCATCAAGTACGTGGTGGACCCGGGCAACGCGCGCATCTCGCGCTACAGCCACCGCACGAAGGTGCAGCGGCTGCCCATCGAGGCGATCTCGCAGGCGTCGGCCAACCAGCGCAAGGGCCGCAGCGGCCGCACGTCCGACGGCACCTGCATCCGGCTGTACTCCGAGGAGGACTTCGAGTCGCGGCCGGAGTTCACCGACCCGGAGATCCTGCGCACGAACCTCGCGTCAGTGATCCTGCAGATGACCTCGCTCGGGCTCGGCGACATGGCGGCGTTCCCGTTCGTGGAGCCGCCGGACCGCCGCCAGGTCACCGACGGTGTACAGCTGCTGCAGGAGCTCGGCGCGTTCGAGGCGGACGACGCGTCGAAGCTGACGGACATCGGCCGCAAGCTCGCGCAGCTGCCGGTGGACCCGCGGATGGGCCGCATGGTGCTGGAGGCCGCGCGCAACGGGTGCGTGCGCGAGGTGATGATCATCGCCGCCGCACTGTCCATCCAGGACCCGCGGGAGCGTCCGGCGGAGAAGCAGCAGGCGGCCGACCAGCTGCACGCGCGCTTCGCCGACCCGACGTCGGATTTCCTCGCGTACCTCAACCTGTGGGAGTACGTGAGCGAGCAGCAGAAAGCGTTGACGGGCAACCAGTTCCGGCGGCTGTGCCGCACCGAGTACCTCAACTACCTGCGCATCCGTGAGTGGCAGGACATCTTCAGCCAGCTGCGCCAGCTCGCCAAGCCCCTCGACATCTCGCTGAACACCACGCCGGCCGACCCGCAGCACGTGCACACGTCGCTGATCGCCGGGCTGCTCTCGCACATCGGCCTCAAGGATCCGGCCAAGGGCGACTACCTCGGCGCGCGCGGGGCGCGGTTCTCGGTGTTCCCGGGGTCGGCGCTGTTCAAGAAGCAGCCGCGCTGGGTGATGTCGGCGGAGCTGGTGGAGACCTCGCGGCTGTGGGGGCGCGTGAACGCGCGCATCGAGCCGGAGTGGGTCGAGCCGCTGGCCGCGCACGTCGTGAAGCGGTCGTATTCGGAGCCGCACTGGGAGCGCAAGCAGGGCGCCGTGATGGCGGTGGAAAAGGTGACGCTCTACGGCGTGCCGCTCGTCGCCGACCGGCGCGTGAACTACGGGCGCATCGACCCGGAGCTCTCGCGCGAGCTGTTCATCCGCCACGCGCTGGTGGAGGGCGACTGGCACACGAACCACCGGTTCTTCTCGGAGAACCGCGCGCTGCTCGACGAGGTCGAGGACCTGGAGAACCGCGCCCGCCGCCGTGACATCCTCGTGGACGACGAGACACTGTTCGAGTTCTACGACCAGCGCGTACCGGACGACGTGGTGTCGGTGCGCCACTTCGACAGCTGGTGGAAGAAAGCTCGGCGCGCCGACCCCGACCTGCTGTCGTTCGAGAAGTCCATGCTCATCAACGAGACCGCGGGCGGCGTGCGCGAGTCGGACTACCCCGACTCGTGGACGCAGGGGTCGCAGGTCTTCGGGCTCACCTACCAGTTCGAGCCCGGCGCGGACGCCGACGGCGTGACCGTGCACATCCCGCTGCCCGTGCTGAACCAGGTGATGCCGGACGGCTTCGACTGGCAGGTGCCCGGCCTGCGCGCCGAGCTGGTGACCGCGCTGATCAAATCGCTGCCGAAAGCCTTGCGGCGCAACTTCGTCCCGGCTCCCGACACAGCCGCGTATGTCCTTTCGCGAGTGTCGCCTTCGGATGGACCGTTGATCGAGGTCCTGTCCGACGAATTGTTCGCGCTGCGCCGGGTCGACGTGCCGCTGTCGGCGTACGACCTGTCTTCCGTGCCGGACCACCTGCGGGTGACGTTCCGCGTGGTCGACGACCGCGGCCGCAAGGTGGCCGAGGGCAAGGACCTGGAGGCGTTGAAGCTCAGCCTCGCCCCGAAGGTGCGCGAGACGATTTCGAAGGCCGCCAACAGCATCGAGAAGGCGGGGCTCACGCAGCCGGCGTTCGGTTCCCTGCCCAAGGTTTTCGCCTCGACCCAGCGCGGCCACGACGTCAAGGCGTACCCGGCTCTGGTGGACGAGGGCTCGTCGGTCGCCGTCCGCCTGCTGGACACGCCGGCCCAGCAGACGCACGCGATGTGGGCCGGCACCCGGCGCATGCTGCGGCTGAACCTGAACTCGCCGATGAAGTTCATCACTCGTTCTTTGTCCAACTCTTCCAAGCTCGTGCTGAACCGCAACCCGCACGGCAGCGTCGCCGCCCTCTTGGAGGACTGCGTCGACTGCGCGGTCGACTCCCTGATGACCGCGGCCGGCGGCCCGGTCTGGGACGAGGCCGGTTTCGCGGTGCTGCTCGATCGCGTTCGTGCGGGCTTGAACCCGGCGGTGCTCGCGGTGCTCACGGACGTCGAGCGCATCCTGCGCGCGGCCATCGACGTCGAGACACTGCTGCCGGACACCCGGGGGCCCGCTGAGTCTCTTGCCGACATCCGCGCGCAGCTCGCCGGCCTGGTCCACGCGGGGTTCGTGACGGAGACCGGCGCTCCGCGGCTGCGCGATGTCGAGCGCTACCTGCGCGGGATCTCGCGTCGGCTGGAGAAGCTGCCCACGGAGCCCACTCGCGACCTCCAGCGGACTGCCGACATCGCGTGGATCACGGAGGAGTACCGCACGGCTCTGGCTTCGCTGCCCGTGGGGACGTCGTCACCCGCGCTGGCGGAGGTGCGGTGGATGATCGAGGAACTGCGGGTTTCGTTCTTCGCACAGACGCTGGGGACGGCGTATCCGGTATCGCTGAAACGCATCACGAAAGCCCTCGACGATGCCCTGGCGGCCACTTGACGGCCAGCGTCACGGTCGCGACACCATTCCGGCGAAGGCCGAAAAGTTTGCGGCCTGACCGCCGACACTCTTGAAAACCGCTGCGGCGGCCTTGCTCCATGCTCGCTGTCGCACGGCGAACTTGAGCTTCTCGAACTTGTGCTGTCGCAGGTGCCAGCCGAGCAGGATGCCGTTGGCGTTGTTGCGGCAAAACTGGCCCGCCCTCGTCGGAGCGCAGCACCACATCGGAGCCTGATCTTCGTCCTTCGCCCGATAGCTGCCCACGAGGGAATTCGCCGCTGTTGGCGAAGTGTGAACTGCACGCTGTGCGAGCTTTGTTGCCCCGAAGGGACTCCTCCGCGTTGCGCCGTGTGGTGTCTGGGCAGTGAGGGTCAGTTCGCGATTCCCGCCCGCAGCCGGGTCGAGTCCTGGCCCGGCGGGACGCCGAACTGGCGGCGGTATTCGCGGCTGAACTGCGATGCGCTGTCGTAGCCCACGGCGTAGCCGATGGACGCGACGTCGTCGTCGGTCCGGGAGAGGAGGAGCAGGCGGGCCTCCTGGAGCCGGATGTGCTTCTGGTACTGGATGGGCGTCATTGCCGTCACGGCGCGGAAGTGGCGGTGGAAGGACGACTCGCTCATGGCGGCGAGACGCGCGAGGTCGGCGATGCGCAGGGACTCCGCGTGGTGATCGCGGATCCAGCGGATGGCGCGTCCGACGTGCGACAGGCTGCTGTCGGCGAGGCCGATCTGGCGGATGGTCGCGCCCTGGTCGCCGGTGACGAGGCGCCAGAGGATCTCCTTCTCGATGAGCGGCGCGAGCACGCGGCGGTCGGCCGGGTGGTCGGTGAGCCGCAGCAGGCGGCCGAACGCGTCGAGCAGCTCGGCGGGCGCGTCGCTCACGGTGATGGCCGACGGGCCGGCCGGGGCCGAGCTCGTGGCGCCCGTTTCGAGCAGGAGGGCGGCGACGGCTTCCGGCTTGAGGACCAGCCCGGCGCCCAGGAACGGTTCCGTGGGGCTGGCCTCCACGAAGTGCCCGGTCACGGGCATGTCGACGGTGACCACGAGGTACTGACCGGCGCCGTACTCGAAGGTGCGCTCGCCCGTGCCGATGCGTTTGCGGCCCTGCGCGACGACGGCGAGCACCGGGCCCGTCAGCGAGGCCGCCGGGTCGGTCGGCGCGCGCTCGCACGACAGCATCAGGCCGCCCGGCAGGTCGGTGCGGCCGGCATGGCGGGTGATCAGCGTGCGCAGCTCGGAGAGGGACACGTTTCGATTCGACCACGGCGCGCCCGGCGGGACAACTGGCGAGCGTGACAGGATCAGGCAAGAGGCTACGACTTTCTGGCTCACGGTGGCGGGCGTGCTGCTGCTGTCATTGAACGGCATCGAAGTCCCGTGCAGAGCCAGGAGAATTCCCGTGAGCCTTGATTCCTACGTCCACCTCGGCCGCTCCAGCCTCGTCGTGAGCCCGTTCTGCCTCGGCGCCATGAACTTCGGCGAGGACACCGGCACCGGCTGCAGCGTCGAAGAGTCCGAGAGGATCCTGCAGATCTACCTCGACCGCGGCGGCAACTTCATCGACACCGCCAACTTCTACACGAACACCCACTCGGAGAAGATCGTCGGCGATTTCCTCGCCGCGACGCCGGGGCTGCGCGACCGGGTGGTGCTGGCGACGAAGTTCTTCGTCAACCTGCACCCGGGCGACCCCAACGGGGGTGGCGCCGGCCGGAAGGCGATCCTGCACCAGCTGGACGATTCGCTGCGGCGTCTCGGCACGGACTACATCGACCTCTACTACTTGCACAACCACGACCGGCGCACGCCCGTCGAGGAGACGCTGCGCACGCTCGATGACCTGGTCGGCGCCGGCAAGATCCGGTACGTCGGATTCTCCGACACGCCGGCATGGTTCGCGGCCAAGGCGCAGACGATCGCGGAGTTCCGCGGGTGGGCACCGGTGGCCGGGCTGCAGATGGAGTATTCGCTGCTGGAGCGGACGATCGAGGGTGAGCTGCTGCCGCTGGCGGAGGACGCGGGGATGGCGATGCTGCCGTGGAGCCCGTTGAAGAGTGGGTTCCTGTCCGGCAAGTACACCCGCGACGGGGCGGCTGCGGACACCCGGCGCGGGGCGGCGTTCGGCGTGGGGCCGACGGAGGAGCAGTTCCGGGTGATCGATGTGGTGGTGGGGATCGCGAAGGAGTTGGGCGTGAGCCCGGCGGCGGTGGCGCTGGCTTGGGTGCGGGGGCGGCCGGGGATTACCTCGACGTTGATCGGGCCGCGGCGCGTGGAGCACCTGACGGAGAATCTGGCGGCGTTGGCGCTGAAGCTGAGCGCGGAGCAGGTGGCCGCGCTGGACGAGGTATCCGCACCGCAGCTGAACTTCCCGGCCCAGCTGAACCGCGGCATGGCCCCGATGCTGCGCTACGCGGGCGCCACCGTGAACGGGCAGGAGCACGGGGTCTACCCGCCGCTGCTGCAGAACTCGGTGCGCTACTGACCCTTAGGTGGCGATGTAGCAGTAGAGACGGCCACCTGTGGGCTTCGCCTGCTTCGCGAGAGCAGCGAGCTCGTCCACGACGGGCAGCATGTCGTCGGCGCCGGCCTCGAGCTCCTCGGCGCGGGACCAGAACTCCGCCAGCTCCCGGCGGCGCGCTTCGTCGGTGGCCGCGATCGCGTCGCGGAACTCGTCGGTCAGCGTGATGACCACGACGTCGCCCTCGCCGACTTCCGCGAGCAGCTTCATCGCCCGCAGGTTGTCGGCGGCCGCCTCCTCGCCGATCCCCGTCAGGAACGCTTCGGCCCGGGGCACCTGCAGGTAGGGGTCGACGCCCTTGAAGGAGGCCGTGGGGAACAACGCGGCCGGGCCTTCGGGCGCCTCGAGGGATGTTACGGCTTTTTCGTCCGAATTCGCCGTGAAGTAGCTGTAGAGCATGAGAGAACTCAACCACAGGGTGACCCGACGGAAAAGCGGAGCGCCCTGTGGGCTGAGGAGCCGGCGGAGGTCAGTCGCCGGAGAAGCCCCAGAAGAAGACTTCGCTGGGGCTGCCGTTGTGGTACAGCACCAGGCTTCGGCCGGTCCAGCGCTCGCCCATCAGGTCGGCGAGGGGGCCGGAGGGGCCGGGCCGAAAGACGCGATCGAAGTCGGCCGCCGATGGTTGGTGGGTGCCGAATACCTCGGTGAGTTCGGTGGGGTTCAACGGGCGGATGGTGCCCACGCTGTCGGCTTCGGAGATCTGGTGGGTGTCGAGGATGGTGTGGGTGCCGGCGTCCCAAAAGTTTTCGGAGTCCTTGGCGGCTTCGAGGTCGGGCAGCGATCTGGGTCGGGGCACGGGCGCAACGTACTCGGGATCGAAGCTCTCCCACGGCCAGAGGTAGTCACCGGTGGACAGGAGTTGCGCCTGGACGAACCTGTGTGTTGCTTTGACGCTGCCAACATAAGGCGCGCGGTAGTGCCAGTCTGAGGCTCCCATGACGAATCTCCTTGGGGTTATTTCGCGTCCGCGTACGTGTCCACCGCCGCGGTCTGCATCGGGAAGTGGACCGGGCACGCCTCGCCGAACAACAGTTGTGCCGACTCCGTCACGGTGGACTCGATGAGGGCCGCCACGGTGGGCGCCAGCTCGGCCGGCGTGTGGACGATCACCTCGTCGTGCTGGAAGAAGACGAGGTGGGCGGGGGCCGGGAGGCGGCCGCGGAGGGTGGCGAGGAGGACGGCCGTCAGGTCGGCCGCGCTGGCTTGCACGACGAAGTTGCGGGTGAAGCGACCCCAGCCGCGGGAGGCGCGGCGGGCGCGGGTTTCCGTGGCTTCGTCGTCGGCGAGGCCGCCGGTGAGGGCACGCCACGCGGCGGACGGGGCGGGGGAGGTGCGGCCCAACCGGGACCGCACGCGTTCGCCGCGCTCGCCGGCGGCCGCGGCCTGTTCCACATAGGACACGGCGTCGGGGAAGCGCTGGCGGAGCAACGCAAGCAGCGGGCCGGCTTCGCCGGAGGTGCCGCCGTACATGGCGGACAGCATGGCGATTTTCGCGCGGGAGCGGTCGTCCGAGGAACCGGACGGCGGGGGAACGTAGCGGCCGCCCGAAAAGAGAGCCTCGCCCAGCCGGGCGTACAGGTCCGTGGCCGCCGAGACGTCGGCCAGCCGGTGGTCGCCCGACAGTGCCGTCAGCACTCGTGGTTCCAATTGCGCGGCGTCGGCGACGACGAGTTTCCAGCCGGGATCCGCGCGGACGCACGTGCGCAGCACCTTCGGGATCTGCAGCGCCCCGCCGCCGCGGGTGGCCCAGCGGCCGGAGACCACGCCGCCGACGACGTAGTGGGGGCGGAAGCGCCCGTCGGTGACCCATTCGTCGAGCCAGGCCCAGCCGTTGGCCGAGTGCAGGCGCGAGAGTTCCTTGTACTCCAGCAACGGCGCGACGGCCGGGTGGTCGATGTCGCGCAGCAGGTACTTCCGCGCCGCCGGCACCTCGATGCCCTCTCGGGCCAGAGCGCGGATGACGCTCGGGGACGAGTCGGGGTTCACTGGCCGCCCGCCGAACGCTTCGGTGATCTGCGCGGCCAGCGCGACCAGCGCTTTCGGCCGCTGCCCGGACGGCACACGCGGGCCGAGCCGGGACTCCAGGAGCGCTCGGTGCAGGTCCGCTCGCCACGGCAACCCGGCCGCCGACATCTCCGCGGCGGCCAGCGCGCTCGCGGACTCCGCCGCCAGCAGCAGGCGCATCCGACCTGGCGAAGCGACGGCAGCCACGCGTTGCTCCTGCTCGGCCAGCACGCGTCGAGCCGCGTCGGCGACCGTGACACCTTCGGGCAGTCCCGGTCCGCGCGGCGAGAACAGAGTGGGCTGCGCCGCTTCGCCGAACGCGGGTCCGTCGTCCGGCGGTTCCTCGCCCTGCGCCCGCGCCCACGCCGCGCGCAGGCTGCGCGACTCGCTCTCCCGCCCCTCGTACGCGAGCAGCAGGCCCTCCGCGAGGCCCAGGTCGTGACAGCGCCCCAGCCGCACGCCCGCGTCGATGAGCTTCGGGTACAGCGCGTCGACCGAGGGCAGCACCCAGCGCGGCGCCTCGGCCTCCTCGAGCCGCCGCACCTCGGCCGCCCACTCGGCCTGCGACAGCCCGCGGGAGGTCCGCTCCGGGGTCGAGATCGTGTAGCCGGAGTCCTCCTCCTGGCCGGTGATCACCTGCACGCCGTCATTGTGCTCGCAGGCACCGACAATTCCGGTCACCGAACTCGTCCGCCGCGGTCTGGTGCACGCGCGCCCGGCTTGGTCTACTGTCGAGTAGCCACCCATACCGGCGGTACGGGCGGCTTTCCCCGAAGCAGCGACGGAGGTGCCCGGATGAGGAACCCGGCCGGGGTGTTCGGCCTCGCCAGCCAGGTCACGGACAAGGTCGCCGAGACCGTGCGCAGCATCGACGTGATGCGCCGCGCGGGGCTCGTCCCGTTCCCGCGGCTCGACGAGGGCGTGCGCTCGGTCGTCGCCATCCGGAAGTACGGCCCGTTCGCCGGCGCCAACCACATCGCCGCGCGCCGCGACCCCGCGGCCGTCGGGATCGTCGACGAGTTCGGCCCGCTCACGTTCAAGCAGCTCGACGACCGGTCCAACGCGCTGGCCAGGGCCTGGTCCGAGCGCGGGCTCGGCGAGGGCACCGTGATCGCCGCGCTGTGCCGCGACCACCGCGGCCTGGTGCTCACGATGGCCGCCGCCGGCAAGCTCGGCGCACGCCTGCTGCTGATGAACACCGGCTTCGCCAAGCCGCAGCTGGCCGACGTCGCGCAGCGCGAACGCGTCACCGCCCTCGTCTACGACCAGGAGTTCACCGGCCTGCTCGACGCGATCCCCGGCGACGTCGAGCGCTACCTCGCGTGGGTCGACGAGCCGGGCGATCACTCCGTGCCGGTGCTCGACGAGATCATCGCCAGCACCGACGACCGCCCACTGCCCGCGCCCGCCAGGCCCGGCGGGTTCGTGCTGCTCACGAGCGGCACGACCGGCACGCCGAAGGGCGCGCCTCGGCCGCACACGTCACCGCTGGCGTCCGCGCAGTTCCTCGACCGCATCCCGCTGCGCGCGGGCGAAGCCACCTACATGGGCGCGCCGCTGTTCCACGGCACCGGGCTTTCGCAGTTCATCCTGAGCTTTGCGCTGGGCTGCAAGGTGGTGATGCGGCGCAAGTTCGACCCGGAGCAGACGCTCAAAGGCGTCGCCGAGCACCGCTGCACCACGCTCGTGCTGGTGCCGACGATGCTGCAGCGCATCGTCGACCTGCCGGCTTCGGTGCGGAACAAGTACGACACATCGTGCCTGCGGATCATCTTCGTCGCGGGCTCCGCGCTGTCGCCGGACCTGGGCAACCGGGCCAACGAGCAGTTCGGCGACGTCGTGCACAACCTTTACGGCTCAACGGAAGTCGCCGTCGCGACCGTTGCCACGCCGGAAGACTGGCGCAAGGCGCCGGGCACCGTCGGGCGCGCGCCCGTAGGCTGCCGCGTCGCGCTGTACGACGAGCACGGCAAGCAGATCTCCGAGCCGAATGTGACGGGCCGCGTCTTCGTCGGCAGTGGACTCAGCTTCGGCGGTTACACCGACGGCCGCCACAAGGAGATCATCGACGGCCTCCTCTCCAGCGGGGACGTCGGCCACTTCGACGAAGACGGCCTCCTGTTCATCGACGGCCGCGACGACGAGATGATCGTCTCCGGCGGCGAAAACGTGTTCCCGGTCGAGGTGGAGAACCTCCTGGTGGAACGGGACGATGTGATCGAGGCCGCCGTGATCGGCGTCGAGGACGAGCAGTTCGGCCAGCGGCTCAAGGCGTTCGTGGTGCGCAGCGAGAACTCCACGCTGGACGCCGAGGGGGTGCGCGACTACGTGAAGTCGAACCTCGCCCGCTACAAGGTGCCGCGGGATGTGGAGTTCCTGGACGAGCTGCCGCGCAACGCGACCGGGAAGGTGTTGCGCGCCAAGCTGAGCTGACTCGGCGCCGCGGGTCCGGAAGCTGCCGAACCGGACATTCGCGGCCGGCGGCGACCTCACCCGTCAGACTTCGGGCGGATCGACAACGCCGACCATCGAGGGTGACCGTGCTGACCCTGAGCCAGTACGCGGTGCTGCAGCCGGCCGCACGCGCTCGTCCGCAGCACCCGGTGGTGGCCTGCGGGATCCTCACCGGCCGGCCGGATCCGGCCGGCCGCTTCACCCCGATCGCCAACGCCGCGAACCCCCCGGTGGTGCGGGAGCTCGACGCTGGGGTTCTCCCTTGGCGTGTACCGGGGAATCGAGCGGCGAGGCGTGTGTTCCGTTGTTACGGGTCCGGTGACATGACTCCGTCGAAGGTCGACCTGGCGGTGCGCCTCGACGAGGACGTACATCAGCGATACGGGTCGGTGCGCGACCGGAAGAAGATCGAACTCCGCTCGTGGCTGTTCGTGGGCGGGAAGGCCGAGGAGGAGCTGATCGGCGTCGTCTGAGCTGAGTCACTCCCACCCGATGCCGAAGATCCCCGGCCCGAAGTCCAGCGCCACGGCGTGCACCCCGCCCGCCGAGTCCAGACGCAGGCGGCGGCGCGTCGGGGCCGAGCCGCCGCGGGTGTACTGCCAGCAGCGGACGGGTTCGGCTTCCGGGGCGAAGCGGATTTCCAGCAGGTATTCGCGCACGGGGCGGCGGAACTCGCGGTAGTGCGTGGCGCGGCATTGCGGGTAGGGCGGGCCCGAGTTGGTCAGCGAGTACTCGATCAGGTGCGTCTCGCCGCGGTCCAGCGGACGGTCGAAGAGCAGCTCCGCCACCAGGATCCCGTGCGAGGAATCCGCCTCGAAGCGGCCGACGCGGCAGTTGCGCACGGCGTGGACCTGCGGCACGGAAGCGGCGTCGTCCTGGGCGTACACGAGCAGCCAGCGGTCGAGACCGTCCGCGCCGGCCTGGAAGACGGCGCGGGACGTGACGGCCTGCTGGCCGCCGTCCGCGGCGATCTCGCAGCGGTCGTGCAGGCCGACGAGCTTGAGGTGCTGCTGCTGGTCGAGCATGTTCGGCGCGCCGACCCGGTCCAGCAGCGGTTGCAGCGTTTCGCGGGTGAACGTCAGCGGTTCCTCGCCGACGCGGTCGCGGCGAGTCGCCCCGCGCGGGCGGGGCGGCGGAAGCAGGCCGAGCAACGAGCCGGCCGGGACGTCGAGGATCTCCTCCAGCACGCGCACCGCGGACAGCGACCCCGCGCGTTCGGGCTGGCGTTTGCCCGACTGCCAGTAGCTCAGCGCCGTGACGCTGACGGCCGCGCCTCGGGCGCGCAACCGCGCCTGGATCCGGTCGAGCGACAGGCCGCTGGCGGTGATCGCCGCGCGCAGCGCGCTCGCGAACGCGGTCCGGGCGCCGTCGGCCCCGGACTCGTCCGCAGTTGCACCAGCCATGCTTCCGCCCGTGGTCTCGCATCGCACCGGTTCGTGGTGAAAACCCGTGTCCGAAAACCCACAGTGTCCGAACCGACACGTCAGACCGTATCAGCAGCCGACCAGGCACTCCGCGTCACCGCTGGGGCGAACGGGCTAGTACTGGCAACTGTGAACCATTGCCCTGACCTGCGGGGTCGCGTTTGTATGGCCAGCGAGCCCCGCGCCGGCGATCCCGGTCGCGGAGCAGCTGCTTCGGCCCCCGGCCCGCGGTCCGCGCCCCGTGCACGGCCGGCGGCCGTACCCGGTACCGGTGGCCCGGCGATGCCCCCAGCGCCGGGCCACCGGTCAAGGGCCGCGGCACGGTGGTTACCAACCGGTAGGATCCGGCCCATGGTCCTGCGGAAGAACATCCTGATCACCGGCGCCAGCTCGGGGCTCGGCGAGGGCATGGCGCGCCAGTTCGCGGCGCGCGGCCGCAACCTCGCCCTCTGCGCGCGGCGCACCGACCGCCTCGACGCGCTTGCGGCCGAGCTCAAGGCCGCCTTCCCCGGGATCACGGTCGTCACCCGCCCGCTCGACGTGAACGACCACGACCGCGTGTTCACCGTCTTCGAGGAGTTCCGCGGCGAGCTCGGCTCGCTGGACCGCGTAATCGTGAACGCCGGGCTCGGCAAGGGCCAGCCCGTGGGGAAGGGCCGCTTCGACGCCAACCGCCAGACGCTCGAGACCAACTTCGTCGCCGCGGCCGCGCAGATCGAGGCCGCCGTGGGCATCTTCCGTGAGCAGCGCGAAGGGCACCTCGCCGTGGTCTCCTCGTTCAGCGCGATCCGGGGCCTGCCGAAGAATCTCACCGCGTACGCCGCTTCGAAGGCCGGGATTTCCGCGTTCGTGGCGGGCACGCGGGTCGAGCTGCGCCGCACCGACATCAGCGTCACCGAGATCCGCCCCGGTTACATCGCGTCCGAGATGTCCGCGCGCAGCGGCAGCACGCCGCTGCTGACCGGCGCCGAGGCGGGTGCCCGCGCACTGGCCAAGGCGGTCGAGGCGGAGCCGAAAATGGCGTACGTTCCTTCGTGGCCGTGGGTACCGCTGAGCGTGGTCATGCGCGTGCTGCCCGCCGGGCTGCTGGCCAAGTTCTCCTGACGAGCCGAAGGAGCGAATGCGTTGGGTGCGATCTACCTCGTCCGCCACGGTCAGGCCTCGTTCGGCGCGGCCGACTACGACGCGCTGTCCGAGCGCGGCTTCGAACAGTCCACTGTGGTCGGTCATGAGCTCGCGCGCCGCGGCGTCGAATTCGCGCAGGTGCGCTCCGGCTCGCTCGCCCGCCAGCGCGACACGGCGGCGACGGCGCTGAAGACGCTCGGTTCGGACGTGGCCGTGGTCGAGGACCCGCGGTGGAACGAATACGACCACGTGGACATTTCGCGCCACCACGCCGACGGTGCCCCGCAGGAGGATTCGCGCGAGTACCAGGGCCTGCTCGACGCCGCCCTCGGCGCGTGGGTCGCGGCGGGCGCCGACGGGCCGTGCGCCGAGACGTGGCCGGCGTTCCTCGACCGCTGCACCGCGGCCCTGACCGACCTCGTCGAGTCGCTCGGCAAGGGGGAGCACGCGCTCGTGTTCACCTCCGGCGGTGTGATCGGCACGATCGCGGGCGCGGTGCTGGGCGTGCCCGAGGTCGGCCTGCTGAAGTTCAACCGCGTCACCGTGAACACCGGCATCACCAAGCTCACCTCGGGCCGCGGCGGCGTGAACCTGTTGACGTTCAACGAACACCCGCACTTCGAAGCGGAGGCGGCGCAGCTGCTCACCTACCGGTAGGAGGTTCGTGATGGACTTCGGTGACGTCACGGTGGTCCCGGTCAACGGGCACGCACCCGAAGACGTGGTGGTCGACGCCGAGGGCCGGGTCTACACCGGCGTCGACGACGGCCGGGTCCTGCGCGTGGCCCCCGACGGCCGCCGCATCGACGTCCTCGGCGACACCGGCGGCCGCCCGCTGGGCCTGGAGCTCTACGGCGACGACCTGCTCATCTGCGACGCCCGCGCCGGCCTGCTCACGATGCCGCTGGCCGGGGGAGCGGTGCGCACCCTCGCGACCTCCGCCGCCGGCCTCGACCTCGTGTTCTGCAACAACGCCGCCGTCGCCACCGACGGCACGATCTTCTTCACCGACTCCTCGCGCCGCTTCGGCATCGACCGCTGGCGCGACGATCTCATCGAGCAGACCGCCGGCGGGCGCCTCCTGCGCCGCGCCCCGGACGGCACCATCGATCTGATCGCCGATGGCCTCCAGTTCGCCAACGGCGTCGCCCTGCCCCCGGACGAGTCCTTCGTGGCCGTCGCCGAAACCGGCGAGTTCCGCGTCACGCGCTTCTGGCTCCACGGCACGCGCCAGGGCCAGCGCGACACCTTCGTCGCGGATCTGCCCGGTTTCCCCGACAACATCGCCACCGGCAGCGACGGCTTGATCTGGGTCACGCAGGCCTCCGTCCGCGTCCCTGCCCTGGACGTCGTCCGCAAACTGCCCGAGCCCCTGCGTGCCGCGGTCCGTGCGCTGCCGGATGCCCTGCAGCCCGCCCCGAAACGCCACGTGGGAGTGCTGGGCATCGCCGCCGACGGCGCGGTGGAGCACGAACTGTGGGGCGAAGTCCCGGGCTTCCAGATGCTCGTCGGCGTCCGCGAACACGCCGGCCGCCTCTGGTTCGGTTCGCTGGAGGGGCACGCCATCGCGCACACCGAGGTGTGATCAGATGTCGGGACCCATCCCGGACCCTCGAGGAGCACACGGTGGCGGACGACCTGGCCCGGCGCTTGACCAAGGCGACCCACGGCGGCCCCGCCGTCGCCCCCGCACCCGTGGCCGATCTCGCGGACGCCTACCGCGTCTCCCGAGCGACCCGCGACCTGGCTCTGGCCGCCGGCGACCGCCTGGCGGGCTACAAAGTCGGCCTCACGTCCGAGCCGGCCCGCGCCACCTACGGTGCCACCGAACCCGCCTTCGGCTACGTCCTGGCTTCCACCGTGCTGGACGCGGGCCAGGCCTTGCCGACAGCCGGCATGTTCGCTCCTCGCGCCGAGGTCGAAATCGCCTTCATACTCGGCCAGTCGCTCTCCGGTCCCGCCGCCACCGCCGAGGACGTCCTCGCCGCGACCGCCGCGATCGCCCCCGCCTTCGAAATCGTCGACTCCCGCTGGTCCGGCGGGCCGACGACGTTGGCCATGCTCGCCGCCGACAACACCAACGCCGCCTACGCCTGCCTCGGCCCCCAGGTCGCGTTGCCGCGAGACCTTTCCGGCCTCGAGTGCACGCTCAAGATCGGGGACAAGGTCGTCCCCGGCTCCGCCGCGGCGGTGATGAACGGCAACCCGGCGGCCGCGGTGGCGTGGCTCGCGAACCACCTGGCGGAGACGGGCGAGTCGCTTCCGGCGGGGGTCGTGGTCCTGACGGGCACGTTGTGCGCGCCGACGCCGTTCACGGGCGGGGACACCCTGTGTGCCGAGGTGTCGGGTCTGGGCAGCCTGACGCTGGCGACGGAGTAGCCGCCACTGAGACGAACCGAGCCCCGGCACACCGCGTGCCGGGGCATCGTGCTGTCGTGCGGGGTTACCGCCCGGTCCACTGTGGACTACGCCCCGCGGACCAGGCGGCGTAGAACTCCTTGTGGTCGTGAGCCGTCATCAGCAACGCCTGCGTCATCGCCTCGAGCTCGATCGACGACCCCAGGTCCATGTCCAGCTCCCGGGTGAGCAGGACCTTCGTGGTCGAGTACGCCAACGCCGGCCCGTCGGCGAGCCGGCGCGCCAGCGCGGCCGCGGTCGACGCCAGGTCGGCGTCCTCCACAACCGACGTCGCCAGCCCGATCGCCTCGGCCCGGGCCGACTCCAGCTTGTCGCCCAGCATCAGCAGCTCGGTGGCCCGGCCGAGCCCCACCAGCCGCGGCAGCAGGTAAGCCGAGCCCATGTCCGCGCCGGCCAGCCCGACCTTCGTGAAGAGGAACGCGAACTTCGCCGACTTCGCCAGCACACGGAAGTCCGAGGCCAACGCGATGACCGACCCGGCCCCGGCCGCCACGCCGTTGACGGCGGCGATGACCGGAATGGGTGTCTCTCGCAACGCCTTCACCACCGCGCCGGTCATGCGCGTGAACTCGAGCAGCTCGGCGGTCTCCATCTTCTGGAGCTCGCCGATGATCTCCTCGACGTCGCCGCCCGAGCAGAAGCCGCGCCCCTGGCCGGTGATCACGAGCACTTTCACGTCCCCGCGATGCGGCAGCTCCGTGACCAGATCCCGCAAATCCGCATACACGTCGAACGTCAGCGCATTGAGCTTCTCCGGCCGGTTGAACGTCAGCGTGGCCACGCCGTCGTCCACGGTGAACTCGAAGTGGTCCCACGACTTCGTGATCGGGGCAGTCGCACGGAACGGGCTCATTTCTGAATTCCTCCACCATCGAGTACGAGGGTCTGTCCGTTGATCGCGGCCGCTTCCTCGGCGGCGAAGAACGCCACCGCGAACGCGACCTCCGAGGGTTCGAGCAGCCGCCCCAACGGCGACGCGGCCGCCAGGGCCGCCTCGGCGTCGGCTTCGCCGCGGCCGGTGCGTTCACGGATGCGGGCGACCGAGTCGGCCGTCATGTCCGTGCGCACGAAAGCCGGGCACACCGCGTTGGCCGTCACCCCGGTCCCGGTGATCTCCGCGGCGACCGCACGCATCAGCCCCACCGCGGCGTGCTTCGAGGCTGTGTAGCCCGCGGTGTAGCGGTAACCGACGTGCCCGGCCGTCGAAGCCACCGTGACGATGCGGCCGCGGTCGCGTGAGCGCATCCCCGGCAGCACCTCTCGGGTGCACAGGAACGCGCCGGTCGCGTTCACCTCGAACTGGCTCCGCCAGTCCTCCAGCGACGTCTTCGCGGTGGGGGCGCTCGAGGAGATGCCGGCGTTGTTCACGAGCACGTCGACGGGGCCCAGTTCGGCGAAGTACGAGCGCACGGCCTGCTCGTCGGTCACGTCGCACTCACGTCTTCCCGGCGCGTGCACCGTGTCACCCGCCGCGATGAAGTGTTCGGCGATCGCCGCGCCGATACCGCGAGTGCCGCCGGTGACGACCACCAGCCGTTTCATCCAGCCTCCTGACAACGTGCTCGTCCGAAAGCTACACCGCAGCGGACTGGGGTGTATAGAGTCGAGCTGTGCCCGAACCATCGCCCACCGGACCGCAGGAGCTGGTGATCACCCTCCTCGGCAGCTACGTGCGCCCGCGCGAGAGCCGGCGTGTGTGGTCGGGTGGTCTCGTGTCGCTGCTCACCGAGCTGGGGTTCTCCGACGGCGCCGCTCGCATCGCGCTCACCCGGCTGGTCAACCGCGACCTGCTGACGCGCCACCGCGAAGGTAGGCTGGTGCACTACTCGCTCACGAGCCGCACCGTCGCGGTCCTGGCCGACGGCGACCGGCGCATCTTCAGCCTCGGCCGCCGCGACCGGCCCACCGGTCCGTGGACGGTGCTGTGGCAGAACATCCCCGAGACCCGTCGCCAGGCGCGCGAGACGCTCGTGCGGCGCCTGCGGTTCCTCGGCTTCGGCCCGGTGCAGGATGGCACGTGGATCGCACCCCACGACCGCGAGGCCGAGGTGCTCGGCCTGCTCGCCGAGCTCGGCGTGACCGAGCACGCCGGCCTGATGCTGGGCACGCCTTCGGAAGCGCTGGACGTCCGCCGGTTCGCCGGGCGGGCCTGGGACCTCGACGAGCTGTCCGCGCGGTACGACGCCTTCGTGACCGAGTTCGGTGGCAGCCCGCACGATCTGCCCGACGCGCAAGCGTTTACGGTGCGCACGAGACTGGTCCACGAATTCCGCGTGTTCCCGTCGCTCGACCCCGAGCTGCCCGGCGAACTGATCCCCGCGCCCGGCCGGCGCGAGGCGGCCGTCGAGCTCTTCCACGACCTGTACGCCGCGCTCGCGCCCGCGGCGCAACGGCACTTCGATCGTGCCGTGCGGACCAGTGATTTCGACGAGGTGAGGAACCCATGACCCAGGCCGACGACACGCAGGCCGCGCTGAGCTACACGTCGTACCTCGCGCTCGACGAGGTGCTCGGAGCCCAGCGCCCGCGTTCCGATGAGCACGACGAGCTGCTGTTCATCGTGATCCACCAGGTGTACGAGCTGTGGTTCAAACAGATCCTGCACGAGGCGGAGTTCCTGCAGGTAAACCTCGAAGCCGGCAACACCGCGCACGCGATCCGCACACTGCGGCGCATCCTCACGGTGCTCAAGGTCGTGGTTGCGCAGATCGACGTTCTGGAGACGATGACGCCCAGCCAGTTCGCGAGCTTCCGCGCGCGCCTCGACGCGTCCAGCGGCTTCCAGTCGGCGCAGTTCCGCGAGCTGGAGGCGGTGCTCGGCCGCCGCGACGAGCGCGTGTTCGCGCACTACCCGGAAGGCGGCGAGCAGCGCGCGCGGATCGCCGCCGCGATGGCCCGGCCGTCGGTCTTCGACTCGTTCCTCAAGTACCTCGCGAACAGCGGTTATGCCGTGGACTGCGAGCGAGACGTCACCCGGCCGGTGGCACCGTCGGCGGAACTGCAGGCGGTACTGCTGAAGGTCTATCAGGACGACGGCGGCCCCTCGGTGGTCGCGGAGTGCCTCGTCGACCTCGACGAAGGGATGCAGGAGTGGCGCTACCGGCACGTGAAGATGGTCGAGCGGACCATCGGCGACAAGACCGGGACGGGCGGGTCGTCGGGCGCGACGTACCTGCGGGCCACCCTCTTCCAGCCGATGTTCCCGGACCTGTGGGCCGTGCGGAGCAAGCTGTGACGACGCTCGACTCCCTGCGCGCGGACGACAACGCGCTAGCGCCGCACTACTCGCGCTTCCGCGTGGCCGACCGGCTGCTGCTGTCGGCGCACTCGCACCAGGCCTGGCCCGACGTCGCCGAGGAAGGTCTGCTGGAGGCGTTCGCCGACGCCGCCCGCGACGTCGACGAGAAATGGGAAGCCGCGTTCGCCAAGGCCGACGAGCTGCGCGCCGGCTTCCGCGCGCTGCTGTCCGACCCGCACGGCGAGTACGCGCTGGGCGCCAATACCCACGACCTCGTGATCCGGTTCCTCTCGGCGATCGAGCTGCGTTCGCGGCCGCGCCTGGTCACCACCGACGGCGAGTTCCACACCCTGCGCCGGCAGCTCACGCGGCTGGAGGAGGAAGGCGTCGAGGTCGTGCGGGTGCCTGTGGACCCCGTGCCGACGCTGGCCGAACGCGTGGCCGCGCAGGTCGACGGCGATACCGCGGCCGTGCTCGTGTCCGCCGTGCTGTTCGAGACCTCGCGGCTCGTGCCCGGGCTCGCGCACCTGGCCGACGTCTGCCACGCCGGCAACGTCGAGCTGGTCGTGGACGCCTACCACGCGCTGGGGGTGGTGCCGTTCTCGCTGCACGACCTGGGGCTCGCATGCGCTTGGGTGGTCGGCGGTGGCTACAAGTACCTCCAGCTCGGCGAGGGCAACTGTTTCCTGCGCCTGCCCGCCCACGCGCAGGAGCTGCGGCCGGTCGTCACCGGCTGGTACGCGGAATTCGGCGCGCTCGCCGACCGGCAGCGCCCGGACCGCGTCGCCTACGCCACCGGCGGAGACCGCTTCGCCGGTGCGACCTACGACCCGTCGAGCCACTACCGCGGTGTGCGCGTGCAGCGGTTCTTCGCCGAGCACGGCCTGACGCCGGAGTTCCTGCGCACAGTGTCACAGCACCAGGTCGGCCTGCTGGCGCGGTGCTTCGACGATCTCGGCCTGCCCGCCGACGTGGTGTCGAGGGACCGCGAGACGCCGCTCGGCATGGTCGGCGGGTTCCTGTCGCTGCGCAGCCCGTCGGCCGGCGAGCTGCGCAGCGCGTTGGCCGAGCACGGCGTCCGCACCGACAGCCGGGGCTCCTACCTGCGGTTCGGCCCCGCTCCCTACCTGTCGGACGCACAGCTGGAAGCGGCGATGGCGGCGCTCGGCAAGGTCGTCGCCGGCTGAGGGGACGACCTGCGGTGGTCGGTTCGCGCGGATGGCTCTAGGTTGGCGGTGTGCGGGTAGACGATCTCTGCTCGGCACACCACCTTCCGGAGCGCGCGGCCACGAACCGCGAGCGGTCAGACAAGGGAGTCACCACCGTGACCGAAGGAGTGTTCGGCCGGCACAGCGGCCATGAACAAGTCGTGTACTGCCACGACGAGGCCAGCGGCCTCAAAGCCATCATCGGCATCTACTCCACCGCACTGGGCCCCGCGCTCGGCGGCACCCGCTTCTACCCCTACGCCACCGAGGACGACGCGCTCGACGACGTGCTCGCGCTCTCCAAGGGGATGGCGTACAAGAACGCGCTGGCCGGACTCGACCTCGGCGGCGGAAAGGCCGTGATCCTCGGCGACCCGGCCACGATGAAGTCCGAAGCGCTGCTGCGTGCCTACGGCCGCTTCGTGCAGTCCCTCGGCGGCCGCTACATCACGGCCTGCGACGTGGGCACGTACGTGCACGACATGGACGTGGTGGCCCGCGAGACGAAGTTCGTCACCGGCCGCTCGCCCGAAGACGGCGGTGCGGGCGACTCCTCGGTGCTCACCGCGTACGGCGTCTACCAGGGCATGCGCGCTTCGGCCGACCACGTGTGGGGCGTGCCCGATCTGGCCGGCCGTCGCGTCGGCGTCGCCGGTGTCGGCAAGGTCGGCCACATCCTGGTGGGCCACCTCGTGGAGGCGGGGGCGCAGGTCGTGATCACCGACGTTTCGGCACTCGCCGTCGAGCGCACGCGCGCCGCGTACCCGGGCGTCGAGGTGGTGTCCGATGTGGACACCCTGATCGGCACGGACCTCGACGTCTTCGCCCCGTGCGCAATGGGCGGTGTGCTCACCGACGAGACCGTGGCCGCGCTGCAGGCCCGCATCGTCTGCGGTGCCGCGAACAACCAGCTCGCCCACCCGGGCGTCGACAAGCTCCTCGACGACCGCGGCATCCTGTTCGCCCCCGATTACCTCGTCAACGCCGGCGGCGTCATCCAGGTCGACGACGAACGCCACGGCTTCGACTTCGCCCGCGCCCAGCGCAAGACCACGGCCATCTTCGACACCACGAAGGCCGTGTACGCCCTGGCCAAGGCCGACGGTGTCCCGCCCGCCACGGCGGCCGACCGCCTCGCCGAACGCCGCATGGCCGACGTGGGCCGGCTGCGGTCGATCCTGACGGTCTGAGATTTTTCACGACGGCGGGCGCGCGGGATTTCCGTGCGCCCGCTTTGCTCGGCAGGAACGGTTTCAGCCGAGCGCCGGCGTGCCGGGCTGTTCCGATGTGGACACGGCCGGGACGAGCGCGCTGACTTGCTGCCTCGCGTGTTGTTCCTGCTCGCGGAGGCCGCGCGCCGGCGTGGTGACGATGCCGGGGGGCCTGAGCTACAGCCAGCTGCGGCTGCTGGGCACGCTGGAGGACATCCAGCCGGTGACCCAGCACCGACTGGCACAGGCGCTGCCGGTGTCCGACCCGGCGATCAGCCGCGCGCTGCGCCCGCTGGAGACCGCCGGGCTCGTCCAGGCCTGCCAGGACCCCGAACACGTCCGCCGCCGGCTCGTGAGCATCACCGAGGTCGGCTCGAAGCCTTCCACGACAACGGGAAACCGCTCTACGCCGAGCTGCGTGCCGCCCTGCTCGAAGCCGGCTTCCCGTATGAGCAGTACCTGCGCGACACCGCCCGGCTCGCCCGGCTCCTGAGGCGTGAGAAAGGCCCCCTCACCGCGGTGAGGGGGCCTTCGTCGGTGGGCGATGCTCAGCCGCTCTTGCGGCGGAACGTGCGCTTGTTCGCGGCGGGCCCGTGGGCGTGCTGGTTCTTGCCGCCGCCGGTTTCGTGGGCGGAGCCGGAGCGGGCGTGGGCCTGCTTGCGCTCCAGCGCCTCGCGGAACTTGCGCTTGACGTCGTCCTCCTCGCCGCTGGGCGACGGTTGCGGATCACTCATGCTTACCTCCGAAGGTGACGACGTGTGACCGTCCCAGCCTGGCACCGCCGGGAGCCCGGCGCGAGTCGATTTCGACACACCGGGACACGCTCACACCCGCACAGCCAACCACGCTCGACCAGGGCGGGATGCACCGGATCGATCAGGCCGACGCTGCGTGATCGGCCCGCCGCTGTCCGGCGGTTCGCGGTGAGGGGACGGACGCCACGAACCGGTGCGGCCGCGGGTGAACGCGGCGGCGGGCGCGGACCGCCGCCGTCACCACGAGGCGGGACAGCAAGCCTGCGACGAGCACCACGCAGAGCACGAGGGCGGCGCGGCCGCTCGCGCCGTCGAAGACGAGGCGGCCTTCGCGGCCGAGGATGAAGCCGGAGTCGACGGCCCAGGCCACGACGGCGATCCCCGCCGCGGCGACCGGTGCCGTGGTCGCAGCGGCGGCGACCACGACGAGCGCCAGCGGCACCAGCGCGTAGAGCGGGTGCGCGGTCGCCCCCGCGACATCCGCTCCGATCGCGGCGGCCACCACGGCCGCGCAGCCGAGCGGGAAACCGAAACCACCGGTGATGCCCATGGGTCCAGCTCAGCGCGCCCGCCCGCACCGCACGAGAGGCGCGGACGCTTCCCCTACAGCCCGCGCGGTGTTCTTGACGTCTCCTTAACTGCGGCTCGTGGCCCGCACGATCGCGTCCACGATCTCCGGCCACAGCGGTTCGGGCAGGTCGTGGCCCATACCGGGGATGACCACGAGCTCGGCGTCGGGGATCGCGGCCGCGGTGGCCTTGCCGCCGCTCACGTCGATCATCGGGTCGGAGTCCCCGTGCACGACCACCGTCGGCAGCCGCAGCGAGCGCAGGGCCTCCGTGCGGTCGCCCGAAGCGATGACTGCCGCAGCCTGGCGCAGCGTGCCCATCGGGTGCTGCGCGCGGTCGTAGCCCCGGGTCGCCCTGAACCGCAGGTACTCGTCGGTCGCGGGATAACCCGGCGAGCCGGTGGTGCGGTAGGAGGCGATGCTCTGCTCGATGGCCTCCTCGCGCGTCGCCGCGGGCGGGCGCGTCAGCGTGGCCAGCGCGGCGGGCGAGGTCTGGCCGACGGTCGGGTCGCCGGTCGTGGACATGATCGACGTGAGGCTCAGCAGCCGGTCCGGGTGGTCGATGGCCAGCTGCTGCACGACCATCCCGCCCATCGACGCGCCCACCACGTGGGCCTTCGCGAAGCCGAGCGCGTCGAACAGGCCGACGGTGTCGTCCGCGAGGTCGGAGAGCAGGTACGGCGCCGAGGCCTGTCCGGCAGCGATCCCCGCGAGGTCGGGCGCGCCGAGGTCGTCGAGGTAGGCCGACAGGCCGATGTCGCGGTTGTCGAAACGGACGACAAAGAACCTCCTGCTGGCGATCAGCTCGCAGAACCCGGTCTCCCAGGTCACCATCTGGGCACCGAGGCCCATCACGAGCACCAGCGGCGGGTTCGCGGGGTCGCCGAAAGTGTCGTACTCGAGTTCGAGGCCGTTGGCCAGGGCACGGGGCATGCCCTGATCCTGCCCTAGCTCCCCAAATCCTGGCACGGGCCGTCGTTATCCGGATACGGTACATCGCATGCCGTCTTCGTCCTCGCGGGCCGGGAACCGCCCTCGCTCGCGCGCGGCGGCGGGACTGCCGGCCGTCACCGCCGAGAAGGTGGTCGACGCGGCGGTCGCGCTGACCGCCGAACGCGGCCTCGACAACTGGACGTTGCGCCAGCTGGCGGCGGCCGTGGACGCCTACCCCGCAGTGATCTACCACCACGTCGGCGACCGGGACGCGGTCGTGGCCGCGGTGCTCGACCGCGTCGTCGGCCTGCTGAGCCTGCCCGACGAGGACCTGTCGTGGCAGGACTGGTTCGCTGAACTGCTGGGCGAGCTGCGCACGGTGCTGCGGGCCCACCCGGGCACCGCGCGGCGGCTGGTGCTGTTCGGTCCGTCGGTGTCGGCCGCCATCCGCACCATCGACCGCGGGATCGGCGTGCTGCTCGCCGCCGGCTTCCGCGAGGAGAGCGTGCTGGCCTACAACGTGCTCGTCGCCACGGCCTGCCAGTTCGTGGCGATGGAGGACGACCGTGACAGCACACTCGCGTTGCGCCTGGACAACACCGAGGAGTACGCGACCTATCGCGACCGGACCGACCTGCCCGGCATGGCCGCGCAGGGGCGCGCCATGCACGAGCTGATGGCCGATCCGGAGCTGGCGGCCGGCTGGTACGCCCGGCTCTACGACTACGCGGTGCGCCGCTGCGTGGACGGGCTGGCGCACCGCCTGGCCGAGCTCGAGGCCGAGCCGCGGGCCTGATCTGGTCGCAGCAGCCTTCCTGCGTGGGCCGAACGTGTGACCGCCCCGGTGTTATCCGGGGGAAACTGACACCGAACCCACGTCGACCAGGGGTAACGTGGAAAGGAGCCGGGGGTCGCGAGGCTTCCGGCCGGGGCCCCCGGCACTTTCCTCCCCCCTCGTGGTGCCGGGGGTTCCGTCATTCCCCGGGAACTTCGCCCTGGATCAGCGGGAACACCTCACCGATGAGGGTGACGAGCGATTTGCTCAGCAGGGTGTGCACCTGATCCCGGCTCAGTGATCCCCGCACGAGCCATTCGCGTCCCGCCGCCTTCACCATGCCGGCGAACGCGCGCACGGCCGCGTTCAGCTCCTCGCCGTGCTCGCTGTCGCGCGAAAGCCCGACGGCCTCCAGCACGCGGTCGGCCGATTCGCGGTCGGCCTCTTCGAGGATGCGGTCGACCTCCGTGTCGCGCCCGATGCCTTCCGGCGCGATCGCGGCGAGCCACGTCTTCTCCTGCGAGCGCACCATGTCGAGGAACCAGTCGATGGCGACGTCGGCGCGCAGCTCCAGCGGGCCCTCGGGCAGAATCTCGATCGCGAGCCGTGGCACGGTCAGCGCGCGCCGCACGATTTCCAGGTACAGCTCGCGTTTCGTGCCGAAGTAGTGGTTGATCAACCCCCGCGCGACCCCGGCGGCCGCTGCGATGTCCGAAGTGGACACCGCCGAGTAGGGCCGTTCGCCGAACAGGCGCGCTGCGCAGGCGTAGATCTGCTCCCGGCGCTCGTCCGGTTCCAGTCTCCGCCACTTCGGCGCCGGCTCCGTATTCATACGTAATATTTTCGCATGATCGGTTCAGCGGGACCGACCGATCTTCGGAGGTGTCGCGCCCGGGGACACCATCGGTTGGCTACCGCCGGGTACGGGTTGACGGGCCGCGGGGTCAGGCGGGCAGTTCGATCGGCGCCAGGTCGTCGAACAGGCCACCGGGACCGGGGTTGGCCGGCGCCGACTCGCCGCCGAAGTGCCGCTGCACGCCCCACGCCGCGTTGAGCGCCGTCTGCACGGCGCCCTCGGCCCAGCCCGCGGTCCAGGAAACGTGGTCGCCGGCGAGGAACAGCCCGCGGTAGCGCTCGGGCAGGTTGTCCTGAACGCGCCCATGAAGTGCGGTTCCGCCTCCCACGACACGGTCACCGGGTCGCCCAGGTGCTTGCGCACGTCCACTCCGGGGTAGATCTCGCGTAGCGACTGCAGCATCACCTCCACGCGCTCGGAGACGCTCAGCGGCAACCACTTCAGCGAATCGTCGGCCCACGTGTAGGAAAGGCAGATCACGGCGGGTTTGCAAGGGTCGGCACCGAGCAGGTACGTGCCGCGCGGCATCCGGTCGGTCAGTGTCATGCTCATCGTGTCCCGCCCGGTCACGGGATCGCGGTCGAGCCAGAACGGCCGGTCCACCGGCACGAAGACCTTCGACGACGCCATGTAGTGCGTGCGCTCGATCGCCGTCCAGTGGTCGATCGGGAACAGCGCCTCGTCGCAGTCGATCTTGGACAGCAGCAGCCAGCTCTGCGCGGTGAACACCGCGGCGCGGAAGGTGCGGATGTGCCCGGACGCGTCGGTGACGGTCACGTTGTTCGGTGCCGTGCGGTGCAGCCGCGTGACGCCGGGGCGCGACCGGCCGCCTTCGTGCAGCGCGGCCAGATTCGTGCCGGCGGGCCAGTGCGCAAGGGTTTCCGGTGCGTCGTCCCACAACCGCACCGGCAGCTGCCTGCTGCGGCCGGTGATGCTCTGCGATGCTCGTCGTCGGCGCCGGTGTAGACGACGCGCAGGATCTCCTGGATCGAGTTGGGGAAATCGGTGTCCCAGCCGCCTGTGCCGAAGCCGACCTGGCCGAAGATCTCGCGGTGGCGGAACGACGCGGACGCGGGCGAATCGCACAGGAATCCGTGGAAGGTCTGGTTGTCCAGGCGCGGCACGAGCTCGTTCCAGATGCGCTTCACAGTTTTCGCGTCGCGGTCGCGGATCGCGATCTGCATCTCGGCGAACGACGCGTGCTCGTCGAGCGTGCGCTGCCAGGCCTTGGCGACTTCGGTGAACACCGGTGGCAGATCGTCCGGCGTGCGCGCGTAGTGGCTGTGCCCCTTGAGGTCCACGACGGTGCTCGGCGTCGCGGGCGAGAGCGGGTTCGGGAACGGCGAGGTTTCCAGCCCCACCTTGTCGATGTAGTGGAACAACGCGGTGGACGCCGGCGGGAAGCGCATGGCGCCCAGTTCGGCGACCACGTCGTCGGGCAGGCCGGGGAAGCGGTGCGTGCGCAGACGTCCGCCCAGCTCGGCGATCTCGTACACCACCGGCCGCAGCCCGAGTTTCATCAGCTCGTAGGCCGTGACGACGCCCGACAGTCCGCCGCCGATCACAGCGACCTCGGTGCCGTGGTGCTGCGCCGGCACGGTGCCGAGGCCGGCGGGATGGGTGAGGTAGTCGTCGTAGGTGAACGGGAAGTCGGGGCCGAACATGGTGATCGGGCGCCCGGCCGGCTCGTCCGTGGGGATCGCGGTCGGGACGGCGGAGGTCATGCCTGGGGTCCTTCTTCGGTCAGGGATCGGTACAGCGCGGGCCGGCGGTCGGCGAGGTAGGTGTTCTCCGGACGCGTGAGCACGGCCGGGTCGATGTCGGCGAAGATCAGCTCGGGTCCTTCGCCGGCTTTCGCCACGGTCTCGTCGGGGGAGGCGACGGTGGAATGGCCGCAGTAGGTCAGCTCGCCCTCGGTGTCGCAGCGGTTCGCGTACACCACGTACAGCTGGCTTTCGTGCGCCCTGATGGGGACGAGCGCGTCCGCGACCCGCTCGTACGGCCGAATCAACGCGGTCGGCACGAGCAGCAACTGGGTGCCGGCGAGGGCGTGCGCGCGCACCGGCTCGGGAAACTCCACGTCGTAGCAGATGAGCAGCCCCACGTGCAGCCCGCCGAGGTCCGCCTGCACCACCAGGTCCGCGCCAGGGGAGAACTGGGTGTGGTCGATCTCGCCGTAGAGGTGCGTCTTGCGGTAGTTCGCGAGCCGTTCCCCTTGTGCGGAAATAAGTTGCGCCGAGTTGTACACGGCTTCACCGTCGCGTTCGGGGTAGCCGTAGACCAGCGCCACGTCGTGCTCTCGCGCGAGCGCGCCCAGTTCCCGCGCGAGTGGTCCGTCGGCCGGCTCGGCGCGTTCGGCGACCACGGCGGCGCCGAGGGCATACCCCGTAGTGATCATCTCCGCGGTGACGACGAGCGCGGCCCCGCCTTCGGCCGCGGCAGCGAGCGCGGCGGGCAGGTCCTCGTAGGGCCCCTGGTGGACGGCGACGATCATTTCGCTTCCGCCAGCCGTGAACGCCGGATGCCGTAGCCGAAGTACAGCACCAGCCCGAGCAGCATCCAGCCACCGAACACGACCCACGTGGCCCCGTCGAGGCTGAACATCATGTCCGCGCAGCAGAGCACGCCGAGGACCGGTGTGATGGGGGAGAACGGCACGCGGAACGTGCGCGCGTCGTCCGGGCGGCGCCGGCGCAGCACGAGCACGGCGATATTGACCAGGCCGAAAGCGAAAAGTGTGCCGATGCTCGTCGCGTCGGCGAGCTTGCCCAGTGGCACGAACGCGGCGAGCACGGCGACGAACGCCGACACCACCAGGGTGGTCGTGCGCGGCACGCCGGTCCTCGGGTGCACTGTGGACAGTGCCGTGGGCACGAGCCCGTCGCGCGACATGGCGAACAGGATCCGTGTCTGTCCGTAGAGGACGGTCAGCACCACGCTGGAGATCGCCACGATGGCGCCGACGGCGAGCACCCCCGCCCAGAACGGGCTGTCCAGCACCGCGGTCAGCACGTGCGACAGGGCGGCCTGCTGGTCGTCGAACCGCTGCCACGGCAGGGCGCCGACGGCCGCGACGGCCACCAGGCAAAAGAGCACGGTGACGATGCCGAGCGAGAGCAGGATCGCGTGCGGCAGGTCGCGCTGCGGGTTGCGGGCCTCCTCGCCGGCGGTCGACGCGGCGTCGAACCCGATGTAGGAGAAGAACAATTTGGCGCCGCCCGCGCTCATACCCGCGAGGCCCAGCGGCAGGAACGGTGTGAAATTCCTGGCCTGCACGGCAGTGAACGCGATGGCGCAGAACAGGACCAGCGTCGCGATCTTCACCCCGACCATGATCGCGTTCGCCCGCGCGCTCTCCTTCGCACCCGAAGGCAGCAGCACCATCGCCAGCAGCACCACGACGATCGCGGGCACGTTCACCATCCCGCCGTCGCCGGGTGGGCCGCTGATCGACTCGGGGAGCGCGAACCCGAACGCCAGCTGCAGCAGCTCGTTCACGTACTGGCCCCAGCCGACGGCCACCGACGCCACGGACACGCCGTACTCGAGGATCAGGCACCAACCGCAGACCCACGCCACGAGTTCGCCGAGCGTGGCATACGCGTAGGAGTACGACGAACCCGAGAGCGGGATCATGCCCGCGAGCTCGGCATAGGACAGCGCGGAGAACAACGCCGTGACCCCGGCGAGCACGAACGAGACCACCACGGCGGGCCCGGCCACCGGCACGGCCTCGCCGAGCACCACGAAAATGCCGCTGCCCAGCGTCGCGCCGATGGACAGCATCGTGAGCTGGCCCAGGCCGAGTGACCGTTTCAACGGGCCGTGGCCGGCCTCGGCCACCAGGTCCGCGACCGGTTTGCGGCGCCACAGCGCGGTGCCGAACCGCACGCGGGTCGGGGTGGACGTCACCTGGCTACTCCTCGTCGTCGAGGCTGCGTTGAAGATCGGGTGCGAGCCACGGTATCGAGCGAGGTGTACCCGACAACTGGAAAACGTTGCGCGTTCGGATGCGGTCTCGGTGTTTCATTGCAGTTTGACGGTCGGAACGGTGATCCGTTCACTCCGCGACCGCGGGCGACGGATCGGCCGGCTGGGTCGCTTCGGGCCGCGCGGGCGCGGCCGCCTCCGCCGGCTCGTCGCTCGCGGGCAGCAGCAAGGTGAACGTCGGCGGGTGCGGGCTCGACAGGCGCAGCCGCCCACCCTCCGCCTCGGCCAGGCTGCGGGCCAGCCGCAACCCGATGCCGTGTCCCGGCGGCGCGGTGCGGGCCAGGGCGAACGGGTCGGTGTCGCCGAGGCCCGGGCCGTGGTCGGCCACGTCGATCGCGAGCGCGCCACCGGCGTCGCGCGCGACGACGGTGACCGGGCCCCGGCCGTGCGTCGTCGCGTTCTCGAGCAGCACCGCGAGCACCTGCCGCACGGCCGCCGCCGATGCCCGGACGGTGGGCGGGTCCTGGACTTCGACGCGAAGGCCGCACCCGTCGAGCAACGGAGTGCGGGCCTCGCGCAGCTCGGCCAGCACCGTGTCGAGGTCGAGCTCCGCGCGCGGTGCCCGGCGTTCGCGAGACAACGCGAGCAGGTCGTCGATGGTGCGCTCGAGCCGGTCGGCCGAGTCGATGCCGGCGCGGATCGCCGCGTACGGGTCGAGCCCGGGCGTCTCCAGCGCGGCCTCCAGCTGCAGCCGTAAGCCGGCGAGTGGCGTGCGCAGCTGATGCGACGCCTCGGCCGAGAACGCGCGCTCGCGATCGAGCGTCTCGCCGATCCGCTCCGCCGTCACGTCCAGCGCCGCCCCGACCCGGTCGATCTCGGCGATGCCGGCGCGAGGGCCGCGAGCGGTGAAGTCACCGTCGCCGAGCCTGGTCGCCGCGGACGACAGCTCCTCCAGCGGGCTCGACAGCCGGGCCGCGAGGCGCCGTGCGATGAGCCAGCTCGCGGCGACGGCGGCGACGCCGAACCCGATCATCGCGAGCCAGGTCAGCCCGACGCGACGCAGGAGCACGGTGTGCGGCATCGCCGCGCGGACCACGCCCGCGAGCCGCGCGCCGTCCATCACCGGCACCGCCAGCACGTCCTCGCCGTCGACCGGACCGGACGCCACGTCGACGTCCGCCCCGGACACCTGGCTCACCACCGCGTCGGCGGTGTCCGGACCCGTACCGGAGACCAGCTGTCCCCCCGGGTCGTAGATCCCGACGGTCACGCTGCCCTGCACCGGCTGGCGGGGCGCGCGCCCGGCGGCGAGCGCGTCGGACACCTCCAGTGCCGTGCCGTCGGCGGCGCGTTCGAGCTCGGAGCCGGTGTTCTCCCGGAAGTACCACAGCGCCGCGACGGCCAGCGGGAGCCCGAACAGCACGGTGGCGAGCACGGCGGCGAGCACCGTGAGCGTGACGATCCGGCGGCGCACGCTCAGGCCTCTTCCAGGCGGTAGCCGTGCCCCCGCAGGGTGGCGATCCGGGGCACGTCCGCCGGCTCGGGCGCGGCGTCGGCGAGCTTGCGCCGCAAGGCCGCGATGTGGACGTCGAGCGTCTTGGTCGAGCCGAGCGCGTTCGCGTCCCAGACGTCGGCCATGAGCCGCTCCCGGCTCACCGCGACGCCCGGTTGCTCGGCGAGGCGAGCCAGCAGGTCGAACTCCCGCGCCCGCAGGTCCACCTCCCGCCCGCCGACGACGACGCGCCGGCTCGCCGCGTCGACCACGAGCGAGCCGACGGTGACCACCGGCACCGCAGAGCTCGCGGGCGCGCCGCGGCGCAGGTGAGCGCGCACGCGGGCGAGCAACTCGCCGAGCCGGATGGGTTTGGTCAGGTAGTCGTCGGCGCCCGCGTCGAGGCCCACGACCACGTCCATCTCGTCGGCCCGCGCGGTGAGGATCACGACGACGGCACCCGGCATGCTCGTGCGCAGGCGGCGGCACACGTCCACGCCGTCGAGGTCGGGCAGACCCAGGTCGAGCAGCACGAGCTCGGCCCCGGTCTCGTTCAGGGCGCTGCGGCCGTCGCGGCACCAGCGCACCTCGTGGCCGTGGCGCGCGAGCGACGACTCCAGGACGCCGCCGATCGTCATGTCGTCCTCCACCACCAGCACCTTGGCCACGGGGGCAGCCTAACCAACACCCCGGAAGGACTGTGCCGGGAAATCCGCGGAGGCTCGTGGCGTCTACAGAGGACGGTGCTCAGCGCCTCGGGCGCGCGGTGCTTTCGCGAAGCACGACCTCGGCGTTGAGGCGGACCGTGCGCGCTCGCGCGCCGGAACCCTTGAGCGCGAGGTCCATCGCCCGTTCGCCCAGCTGTTCCAGAGGAAGCGCGACCGTGGTGAGTGCCGGCGTGAGGTCGCGCACCACCGGGATGTCGTCGAAACCCGCCACGGAGATCTCACCCGGGACGGCGACGCCGGCCTCGCGCAACGCGGCCAGCGCGCCGATCGCCATCAGGTCTGTGACGGCGAACACGCATGTCGGGCGTTTCCGCTTCGGCCGCTCCAGAAGCCGCTTCGCCGCTTCGTAGCCGCCGTCGCGGGTGAAGGCGGTCTCGAGGACATCTTCATCGGACAGCGGCACGCCGTGGGCGGCGAGTTCCTCAGCGAAGCCGCCAAGCCGGTCGCACACCGTGGTGAGCCGAGTCGGTCCGGCCAGCACGGCGAACCGCTTGTGGCCCAGCCCGACGAGCGCCTTCGCCAGAGCGGCCGCGCCGCCGCGGTTGTCGGGCTGCACGGTGTCCACTTTGAGCCCGCGGTGCCGACTGACGGCGGCGACCTGGCCGCCGCCTCGGCGGTACGGATCGAGCTCCGCGGTCATCGCGCGTTCCCACGAGCGGTCCTCGAACGCCGACCCGATCAGCAAAATCGCCGACGCCCGCTGGGCTCGCAGTGCCGAGACATACGCCACTTCGCGGTCGGGGTCGCGGAACGTGTCGGAGAGCATCACGAGCAGGCCGTTGCCGTTGGCCACCTTCATGACTCCGCCGGCGACCGCGGAGAAGTACGGATCGGACACATCGTGACAGATCACCCCGACCGTCCGATGTGTCCCTCCGGCGAGTGCCTGCGCGTGTGCGTTCGGTGCGTACGCGAGCTCAGTCGCGGCCGACATCACGCGGTCGCGCAGGTCCGTGCGGACGGACGCGGTGCCGTTGAGCACCCGCGAAGCCGTGGCGAGTGACACGTCGGCGCTTTGTGCCACGTCCGCCAGGGTCACGTGCGGCCCGGACTTCATCGCTCCTCCATGGTGGTTCCTCGGGCATAGTGGCCCCATGCTCGGTCTGTACCCGGAAATCGAACCCTACGACCACGGGATGCTGCCGGTGGGCGATGGCAACGTAATCTACTGGGAGGAGTGCGGGAACCCCGCGGGCAAGCCGGTGGCGTTCCTGCACGGTGGTCCCGGCGGCGGCGCGTCGGCGCGGCACCGGCGGCTGTTCGACCCCGAGCGGTACCGGATCCTGCTGTTCGACCAGCGCGGTTGCGGCCGCAGCACGCCCCACGGCAGCACGGCCGAGGCGGACCTGTCGGTGAATACCACCTGGCACCTCGTGGCCGACATGGAACTCCTGCGCGAAGACCGCGGCATCGACCGGTGGCAGCTGTTCGGCGGCTCTTGGGGCAGTGTGCTTGCCCTCGCGTACGCCGAGCAGTACCCGAACCGCGTGAGCGAGCTCGTGTTGCGCGGAGTCGCGACACTGCGGGTGAAAGAGATCCAGTGGCTCTTCGGCGGCGGCGCCGCGTGCTTGTTCCCCGAAGCGTGGTCGCGGTTCCTCGCGCCCGTGCCGTACGCGCGCCGCAGCGACAACCTGCTCGAGGTGTACCACGAGCTGCTGCACCACCCGGACCCCGAAGTTCACGGTCCCGCAGCGATCGCCTGGAGCCGGTGGGAGGGCGAGACGGTGAAGTTCACGCCGCAGGAGGAAGTGGTGTCGGCATTCACCGAGCCGGAGTTCGCGCTCGCCATCGCGCGCATCGAGAACCACTACTTCCGCCACGGCGGCTGGCTGGCCGAGGACCAGCTGATCCGCGAGGCCGGGAAGCTCGCGGGCATCCCATGCGTTCTCGTGCAGGGAAGGTACGACGTGGTCACTCCCGCGACTACGGCGTGGGAGCTGGCGCAGGTACTGCCCGGCGCGGAGCTGAAGATGATCTCCGACGCCGGTCACGCCTTCGACGAGCCCCGGACCCTGCACGAGCTGATCAGCACGACCGACCGGTTCGCGGCAGGCTGGGACGAGCACGAGATCGACGAGCCGAGAGGAAACACACGGATGCTTTTTGGTGACGAGCACGTCCGCCGCTACGAGGAGACCGACGGCGAGGTCGGCCACGAGTGGCAGCCCGGCGTACCGACCCTGGTGCTCACGACCAAGGGCCGCAAGTCCGGTGAGGACCGCAAGTTCGCGCTCATCTACCAGGAGGTGGACGGCAACCCCGTGATCGTCGCCTCCAAGGGCGGCGCGCCGACGCACCCCGGCTGGTACCTGAACCTGGAGGCCAACCCGGAGGTTCGCGTCCAGGTGCTGGCCGACAAGTTCACCGCCCGGGCCCGCACGGTCTCCGGCGAGGAGCGTGCCCGGCTGTGGAACAAGCTCGCGGCGGTGTGGCCGGACTACAACGAGTACGCGAAGAAGACCGACCGCGAGATCCCCGTGGTGGTCCTCGAGCGGGTGTGATCCGCGCCGCGTCCGAGACCCGGGGTCAACCGAGCCGGGTGGTCTTCGGCTACGAATGACGCTCATGGCCCTGCGAAACCGGTCGCGCGACCGCTGGACCCCGCTCGAGAACGAGGGGGAGCTGCTCACCTTCCGTCAGATGGAGGCCTACGGCCGGCGCTTCGCCCGCGCCGGCCGTGGCGCCTGGTACAGCTTCGCGATCGAGGTGGTCTGGCAGTTCCTCGTGCTGTTCAGCCGCTTCCGCGTGCGCGGTGCGCGCCACATCCCGGCTTCGGGCGGGATGCTGGTGGCGTCGAACCACCTGTCCTTCGCCGACCCGACCACGCTCACCGCGTTCTGCCTCGCGGCCGGCCGCGTGCCGCGGTACCTGGCGAAGTCGAGCCTGTGGGATCTGCCGGTGGTCGGCTCGGTGATGCGGTCCGGCCAGCACATCCCGGTGTACCGCGGGGCGCCGACGGCCGCGGGCGCCTACCGCGACGCCGTGAAGGCGGTGGAAGCCGGCGAGTGCGTGACGATCTTCCCGGAGGCCACGTTCTCGACCGACCCGGACGGCTGGCCGATGAAGGGCAAGACGGGCGTCGCGCGGATCGCGCTGGAGACCGGCGTGCCGGTGGTGCCCGTCGCGAACTGGGGCACGCACCACCTGCTGCCCGCCGGGGCCTGGTTGCCGCACGGGATCCCGCGCAAGACCGTCGAGCTCGTGGCGGGTCCGCCGGTGGACCTTTCGGATCTCCGCAACGGCGAGCCGACCCGTGAGGTGCTCGAAGAAGCGACCGCCCGGATCATGCGCGCGGTGACGGATCTGCTGGCCGGCATCCGCGGCGAAGAGCCGCCTGGCGACCGTGCGTGAGGCGAGCACCGTCACCCCGCCCCGCCAGTCGGTTCGGGGTAATTTAGACGGTATGAGTGCACACTATGACGTCGTGGTCCTGGGGGCCGGGGTCGGCGGCTACGTGGCCGCCATTCGCGCCACGCAGCTCGGGCTGAGCGCGGCGGTCGTCGAGGAGAAGTACTGGGGCGGGGTGTGCCTCAACGTCGGCTGCATCCCGTCGAAGGCGCTGCTGCGCAACGCCGAGCTGGCGCACACGGTGAAGGAAGAAGCCGCCACCTACGGCATCTCCTCCGACGGCGAGATCCGCTTCGACTACTCGGCCGCCTACGAGCGCAGCCGCAAGGTCGCGGACGGCCGCGTCAAGGGCGTGCACTTCCTGATGAAGAAGAACAAGATCACGGAGTACGACGGCCACGGCGAGTTCGTTGACGACCACACCCTGGAGGTCAACGGCGAGCGGATCACCTTCGACCACTGCGTCATCGCGACCGGCGCCACGGCGCGTCTGCTGCCCGGTACTTCCCGCAGTGACCGCGTGGTCACCTACGAAGAGCAGATCCTCGAGAGCGAGGTGCCCGGGAGCATCGTGATCGCGGGCGCCGGCGCGATCGGCGTGGAGTTCGCGTACGTGCTGCGCAACTACGGCGTGGACGTGACCATCGTCGAGTTCCTCGACCGGATGGTGCCGCTGGAGGACGCCGAGGTGTCGGCGGAGCTGGCCAAGCGCTACCGCAAGCTCGGCATCAAGGTCCTCACCGGCACCAAGGTCGAAGCCATCGACGACTCGGGCGCGAAGGTTCGGGTCACGGTGTCGAAGGACGGCAAGCAGGACGTGCTGGAGGCCGACAAGGTCCTGCAGGCCATCGGCTTCGCGCCCAATGTGCAGGGCTATGGCCTGGAGAAGACCGGCGTCGAGCTCACCGAGCGCGGCGCCATCGCGGTGGACGGCCGGGGCCGCACCAACGTGCCGCACCTGTTCGCGATCGGCGACGTGACGGCGAAGCTGATGCTGGCGCACGCGTCGGAGTCCATGGGCGTCGTCGCGGCCGAGACAATCGCCGGCGCGGAGACCATGGAGCTCGACTTCGTGATGATCCCGCGCGCGACCTACTGCCAGCCGCAGATCGCCAGCTTCGGCTGGACCGAGGCCCAGGCCCGCGACAAGGGCTACGACGTGCAGGTCGCCAAGTTCCCCTTCACGGCCAACGGCAAGGCGCAGGGCCTCGGCGACGCCGGCGGCTTCGTGAAGATCCTCAGCGACGCCAAGTACGGCGAGCTGCTCGGCGCGCACCTCATCGGCCCGGACGTGACCGAGCTGCTGCCCGAGCTCACGCTGGCCCAGCAGTGGGACCTGACCGTGCACGAGGTCGCCCGCAACGTCCACGCCCACCCGACCCTGGGCGAGGCGGTGAAGGAAGCGATCCACGGGCTGGCCGGGCACATGATCAACTTCTGAGTTTTCGGCTTCACGAGCGCCGGATCGTCCACTGTGGACGGTCCGGCGCTGTCGTGTGCGGAGGGTGAACGTCGGCTCGGGACGCTCCCCGGTGCCCGCGGCGCGCGGCCTCGGACCCGGGGGAGCTTGTCAGCCGTCCACGTACTGGACAGGGAGGACGATTCAAACTTTTGTCGGTGTACCCGGCGGTCGATCACTCTCTAGATTCTCCTGACTACCGCCGGTGGAGCGGCCGAGGCAGGGAGAGGACCGATGGTGAGATTCAGCCGGGTCGCCACGAAGTCGGCGGCGTTGGCGGCGGGGTTGGCGCTGCTCGGCGCGGGGGTGGCGAGCGCCCAGCCGTCCGCGGCCGACGCGGCGGCGCAGCGCACTGAGGCCGGGATCGGCGCGCTGCAGAGCATCAAGAAGTCGCTGACGCCCGCGGAGCGCAAGCAAGCCGGTCAGCTCGTGATCGAAAAGCGGTTGCGCGCGGACCGGGCGCTCGCGGCCCTGCTGCCCGACTACCGCACCGGCCTGGCCGTGACGAAGGCCGGCGCGGTGTCCGTCGACATCCAGGGCGGCAAGGGCGTGGCGCGGGCCGTGCGCGCGGCGGGCGGCACCGTGCGTTACGCCTCGCCCGACGGCGCCGTGCGCGCGGACCTGCCGCTCGCCGCCGTGGACCGGATCGCGGCGCGCGCGGACGTCACCAGCGTGCAGGCCCGCCGTACAGGCCATGACCTGGCGTGAGCAGGACCCGCGGGCCGAGCTCGCCGCGAAGGCCGTCGCCGCGACGCAGGTGTCCGAAGGGGACAAGGCGCACGGCGCCGACACCGCCCGCGCCCAGTACGGCGTCACCGGCACCGGCGTGAAGGTCTGCGTGCTGTCCGACGGCGTGAACTCCCTGGCGAAGTCGCAGTCCGCGGGTGAGCTGCCGGCCGTCGACGTGCTGTCGGGTCAGGCCGGCAGCGGCGACGAGGGCACCGCGATGCTCGAGATCATCCACGACCTCGCCCCCGGGGCGACGCTCGGCTTTGCGACGGCGTTCACCAGCGAATCGAGCTTCGCCGCCAACATCCGCGCGCTGCGCACCACCGGCAAGTGCACCGTGATCGTCGACGACGTCGCCTACTTCGACGAGTCGCCGTTCCAGGACACGCAGGTCGCGCAGGCCGTCAACGACGTCACCGCCGCCGGTGCGCTCTACTTCTCCTCCGCCGGCAACTCAGGCAACCTCACCGACGGCACCAGCGGGTACTACGAGGGCGACTTCCGCTCGTCCGGCACGACGCTGCCGCGGGTCAGCGGCACCGCGCACGACTTCGACCCCGGTCCTGCCACCCAGACGACCGACCCGCTGTCGGCGGGTTCGCTCGGCAAGCCCGTCACGCTGTTCTGGTCGGACCCCTGGGGCAAGTCGGCCAACGACTACGACCTGTACGTCCTCAACTCCTCCGGCCGCGTCGTGGCTTCCAGCGACAACCCGCAGAGCGGTTCGCAGAACCCGTACGAGATCGCTTCGGTGCCGGCCAACGGCTCGGGCTACCGCGTCGCCGTGGTCAAGTACAGCGGCGCCGACCGGTTCCTTGCGCTCAACGTGATCCGCGGCCGGTTCGTGGCGCAGGGTTCGCTGCCGGCGTTCAGCTCGGCGGGGGTGACCTCGGGCCACTCGGCGGCGGCCGCGGCGTTCAGCGTGGCGGCGGCCCCGGCGGCGACGGCGTTCGGCCGCCCGCTCGAGACGGGTGACCCGGCCAACCCGGCCGGTCCGTACCCGGGGCAGTTCAGCTCGGCGAGCAAGTGGGAGCGCTTCACCTCCGACGGGCCGCGCCACCTGTTCTACAACCCCGACGGCAGCGCGATCACGCCCGGCAACGTGTCCTCGACGGGCGGCGCCACGCGCGCCAAGCCGGACATCACCGCGGCCGACGGTGTCGCCACGTCCGTGGCCGGCTTCCAGCCGTTCTACGGCACGTCCGCGGCCGCCCCGCACGCGGCGGCGATCGCGGCGCTGCTGCTGTCGGGCAAGCCCACCGCGACGCCCGCGGAGATCCGCTCGGCCCTGGTGTCGAGCGCGATCGACCTGGGCGCGCCCGGGTACGACCCCGTGACGGGCGCCGGCGTGATCATGGCCGGTCCGGCGCTGGCGGCGCTGGGCGTGCCGCAGAGCTAGGCGGGGTTCCGGCGGCCCCGGCTGACCGGGGCCGCCGGCTCACCTGCTCGTGATCAGCAGGTGGAAGGCGCGGGTGCCCTCGCCGACGCGTTGGTGGCGGTCCAGGCTCAGACCCGCCGCGCCCAGCGCCGTCTCGACGTCGGCGACCGGGCGCAGCCGGAAACCGTGCTCGGTGAACGGCATGGCTTTCATGGCTTCCGGGTCGGCGATGCCGAGCACGAACCGGCCACCTGGCGTGAGCACGCGGGCGACCTCCGCGAGCGCCAGGTCGAGGTCGTCGATGAAGTACACCGTGTTGAGCGTGATCGCGGCGGCCACCGACGCGTCTTCCAGTGGCAGCGCGGTCATCGTGCCGCGGTGCAAGCGCAGCCGGCCGGCGGCGATGTTGGCGGGGAACGCGGCGCGGGCCTTGGCGATCATCGTGTCGGAGATGTCGACGCCGTGCACCGTCCCGCCCGCCGCGGCGCGCAGCAGCAGGTCGAGGCCCAGACCGCCGCCGAACCCGATGTCGAGCGCCGTCTCCCCGGGCTTCAGGTCGAGAGCTTCGACGGCCGCCGTCATTCTGCCGCGGTTGGCGCGGTTCAGCAGCCGCCCGACGGCCCGGCCGGGCAGCCCGCTGGGGTGGCCGAGTTGCCTCGCCACCCCGGCGAGCAGAGTGTCTCGTGGTCCCATTTCCGCAAGTCTGCCCGCGCGACGGCCGCGAGTCCACGCCGTGGATTGTGGTGGCCCGGATGGTGTGGCAGCGTGCGGGGCGGCCGCGACGAGGAGGGCGTTCGGGATGAGCAGCAAGACCGCGGTGGTCACCGGAGCGGGTTCGGGCATCGGTCGGCGGGTCGCGCGGGCGTTGCTGGACGCCGGCTACCAGGTCGCGCTGGCCGGGCGCCGGGCCGAAGCGCTTTCGGAGACAGCAGGCGGTGCCGAGGGCGCGCTGGTGGTGCCCACGGACGTCACCTCGCCCGAGGCCGTGGCGGCGTTGTTCGCGGCGGTGCGGGAGCAGTGGGACCGGCTCGACCTGCTGGTGAACAACGCCGGGGTGTCGGCGGGCGGGACCGTCGCGGACCTGTCGGTGGAGCGCTGGCGCCGGACGGTCGACACGAACCTGACGGGGATGTTCCTGTGCGCGCAGCAGGCCGTGCTCCTGATGAAGGACCAGGAACCGATGGGCGGGCGGATCATCAACAACGGCTCGATCTCCGCGCATGCGCCGCGGCCCGCGAGCGTCGCCTACACCGCCACGAAGCACGCCGTCACGGGCTTGACCAAGTCGATCTCCCTCGACGGCCGCGCCTGGAACGTCGCGTGTGGCCAGATCGACATCGGCAACGCCGCCACGGAGATGTCCGAGCGCATGTCGGCCGGCATCCCGCAGGCCGACGGCCGCGTGCTCGCCGAGCCCACCTTCGACGCGGGCCACGTGGCCGACGCGGTGCTGTACATGGCGGGGCTGCCGCTGGACGCGAACGTCCAGTTCCTGACCATCACGGCCACGACCATGCCGTTCATTGGGAGGGGTTGACCCTTCCGTACCGCCGGATTTAGCCGTTCGGGTCATGATCTTCGAGTGGCCTGATCCACACTGCGGAGCTCGCGTCCCGGGACCACGCTGGGCGTGCGACCACGAGAAGGGACGCGCTCGATGAAGCACCGCACGTTGCGCAGGGTGGCCGTCGTACCGCTGGCGATCGCCACGGCACGCTCAACCCGGGCCTCGACCTCGGCGGCGCGGTGAACGGAAACTGCCACGACAAGCCCGACCTGGCCAACACCAACGTCTATTCCCGGTCCAAGTGCAACAACGGCTGGTGTGCCTACCTGTACGGGTACTACTTCGAGAAGGACCAGGTCTCCGACGGACCCGTGTCGGCGGGTCACAAGCACGACCGGGAGCACATCGTCGTGTGGGTGCAGGACGACCAGGTGAACTACATTTCCGTTTCCCAGCACCAGGGTTATGAGACGAATCCCGCCTCGGCGGTTCCGTTCCAGGACAGCCACCCGAAGGCCGTGTACCACAAGGACGGCGTCTCGACCCACGACTTCCGCTGCCCCAAGGCCGGCAACGACGACGAGCCGCCGGAGAACGACGAGGGCGTGGACAGGTCAAGGGCCTCGTCGGCTGGGACAACTACCCCTCGGGCATCCGCGACAGGCTGACCGCGCGCCGACTTCGGGGACGCGACGATCAAGCTGACGGACGACCGCTTCAACGGCACGCTCGCGACCGCGAAACCGGCTGACGTCGGACTGGACCCGAACGCCTGAGGCTCAGGGGATGACCTTGTCGCGGCGGAACTCGTCGACCACGAGGTAGCACATTCGTTCGGTGTCACAGAGGAGTGGAAGCCCGCGCGGCGTGATTTCGACGTGTCGGCGGACAGGTCGTGGTCCCACGGGAACACGAAGTCGCCGAAGGCCCAGGCGGACACGTCGCGGTAGGCCGGCTTGAGGCCGTGCTCGGCGGAGATCCGGGACCACCGCGGCTCCCTGTCCGCCATCACGGTCGCGAGCGACATCGGCGAGGGTAGGGCTTTCTCCGGGCCGGATTGGCGGCGCGGTCGCACTGGGAATGGTCGTGCTGACCGGCACAACTGGGTCCTGCGGGCCGCCGCGGCGCTCGTGGTTTCGCGTGTGACGTCCTGCCGCGCCTGGCGGCCCGATTCGAACGTCTGCCGGGATGTGCAAAGGTTTCGTCGAGGTTCCCCGCGTGCCGCACGCGAAGGTGTGCTCAGACGGAAAGCCCGGACAGGTCGATCCCCGAGAACGCCGCCGCCGTCACGTCGTGCAGGCGGGGCGACCACACGGCGTGCCCGTGGCCCGTCCACAGGGGAGCGACCGGGAGGTCGCGCAGCAGCTGGTTCTCGGCGACCCGGTACAGCTGCCCGGCTTCCGCGGCGGTGGCCGCGGACTCCGCCGCCGAGAGGTCCTGCTCGAAGCCGGCGTCCGAGTAGCCCGAGGCGGAAGCCAAGGCCGACAGCAGGTCTGCCGGGCTCGCGGAGGCGAGATTCAGGTCCACAGTAGACAGGCCGGCCGCCTGCTCGGTCGGCCGTGGGGCGGCGGTCACCGGCACCCCCAGCGCCGTGGCCAAACCGGCGGCGAGCGGCCGTGTCCACTGGCCCGCGCCGGGGTCGAAGTACACCGTCGCGGGACTGCTGAACCCCGATTGGCCGAGCAGTGACTTGGCGGCCGCCGCGTCGAAGGAGCAGGGGCGGCAGGTGCCGGTGCGTTCGCCGGGGGCGTCGGCGGGTGGGAGGAGGGCGTGGGCGGGGTCGACCTGGTGCGCGAGAGGACCGGCCTCCAGCGCGCCGCGGTCGACGGCGAGTGCGAAGGCGTGGCGCACGGCCGCGTCGGCGAAACGCGGGTCGTTCGTGGGGAAGACGAGATAGCCGGCCTCGGGCAGGGGCCAGGTGGTGTGGCGCTCGGCGAAGTCGGTGTGCATGGCTTCGTGGCGTTCGCCGGGGACGGAGGTGACGAGGTCGAGCGAACCGTCGCGCACGGCGTCGTACTGCTCCACCGGGTCGCCCACGCGCAGGTCGACCTCGGTGGCCCGCTCGCCGGCCGGGGTGACGCGCAGGAGCGTGCCGCCGGTGCCGGGGGTCCAGTCGTCCGCGAGGCGGAAGGGCCCGTCGCCGACGGGGTGGCGGGCGAAGCCGTTCCAGTCGTGCGAAGCGAGTACCGACGCGGGCATCGGCACGAGCCCCGGTGCCGAGAGCCATGCCGGCACCTGGCTGCTCGGACGGTCGAGCACGAGCCGGATCGTCGTCGCGTCGGGCGCCGTGATCTGCTTGGCCCGCAACGACTTCGTCAGCACCGGCGTGACCTCCCAGTTCTCGCCGGCGATGACCCGCCAGGTGTCCACATAGGACTGTGCGGTGACCGGGGTGCCGTCGTGGAACTTCCACCCGGGGCGCAGCTTCACGGTCCACGTCACGCGGTCGGCGCTCGCGATCGACGCGGCGGCGCGCGGGGTGAGCTCGCCCGTGGCCGGGTCGTAGTCGGCGAGCGGCGTCCAGAGTGCGCCCGTGACGAACCGTCCGGCCTGGTCGTCGACGTCGGCGGGCAGCAGCGTGCCCGGCTCCTGCAGCCCGACCGTGACGACACCTGGGCGCGCCGGGTCGTCGGACGAACAGCCGGCGAGCGCGGACAACGCCACCATCGCGGCGGCGAGCAGGGCAGGCAGGCGCATGGTGTCTTAATACCAGTTGGAAAGAGACGAAAGGTGGTTGTGTCCGGTTGGTCACCGTCATAGAGTGCAAGGGTCACGCTGGGCGTTCTGGGAGGTTCGTGTGCGCCGCTGGTGGGTTCGATCTTGCTTGGCCCTGACCACTGTCGCCGCGACGCTCATCGCGACCGAGCTGCCCGCGGCCGCGTGCGGCGAGGACGACAAGCCGGTGGTTCAGGCCAAACACACCGCCGGTGACCCGGGCGCGGTCAAGGGCGTGCGCGCCGTCGGCAACGTGCCCGACGCGGCGGGCGCGATCTCCGCCAACTTCCTGCAGTACGGCCACCGCGACGTGATGGTGGTGTCCGGCGAGTTCGGCCTCAAGGTCTACGACCTCACGCGCAACCCCGCCGCGCCGAAGGCGATCGGGCAGCTCAGCCTCCCCGGCCTGTGGGAGACCGAGGACACCGAGGTCGACGCGCAGCGCAAGCTGGTGTTCCTTTCACGCGATCCGCGCGCGTTCGAGGGCAACACGCACACCGGCGAGTCCGGCATCTACGTCGTCGACGTCTCGCGCCCGGAGAAGCCCGCGATCCTCAGCTACGTGCGCGTGCCCGCCGGCCACACCACCAGCTGCGTCAACGGCTGCCGCTACCTGTGGACCGGCGGCCCCGCGAAGGCCGACGACCAGCCGGCCGACTGGGGCGGGCGCCCGATCTGGGTCACCGACGTGCGCGACCCGCGCCACCCTGTGGTCCACCCCGACCCCATCGAGCTCGCCCGCAACGACGGCCGGACCGACTACGTCCACGACGTCCAGGTCGACTCCGCGGGCGTGGCGTGGGTGTCGGGCCGCGGCGGTGTGCGCGGCTACTGGACCAGTGGCCTGCACCGCGACCCCGTCCGCGGCGGTGTGCATCGCGCCACCGCGCTGGAACCCATCCCGTACGCCGGCGGCGGCGTCGACGAGACCGCCGCGCCGTCGAAGTTCCTGCACAACAGCTTCCACCCGGTCGGTCCCCGCGACGCCGGCGCCTGGCGCGGCCACGACCTCGTGTACGCCACCGAGGAGAACTTCCTCGACGGCTGCGCGGGCGACGGCGTGCTCACCATCTCCTCGCTGGCCGGCTCGTACCACGGCGAAGGCTGGCGCTCGACCCCGGACGACCCCTTCCGCTTGCAGAGCATCGGCACCTGGAGCGTCGCGGGCCAGGAAGGCAGCGACCCCGCCTCCGACGACTGCTCCGCCCACTACTTCGACCTGCGCGACCACGTGCTCGTCCAGTCCTTCTACTCCCAGGGCACGCGCTTCCTCGACGTCAGCGACCCGACCAACCCGCGCCAGATCGCCTACTTCCGCCCCGCGGACGCGAGCTCGTGGGCGCCGTATTGGCATGACGGGTACGTGTACGTGGCGGACAACGTGCGTGGGGTGGATGTTCTGAAGCTCACTGCCTGAGGTCCGGTCGCCGGGCCGCCCGAACGCCTTCGAGCGGCCCCGCACCCGCGCGGTCTGAGGTTCAGCGCACCTGGTCCGCCGGCACCGTGAACTGCCGCCGGCCGTTGTCGTCCTCGACTCCGTGGCTCAGTTCGACGACCGCTGTGGCAGGGCCGTGGGGAACCCGTTCGCGCCGCAGCACTTCGCAGTCGAGGTCGAACGGCATCGGCAGCGGAGTGCCCGCGGCCCAGTACTCCGCGGTCAGGACGGGCACCTTCTCCGTGATCAGTACGACGGTGCCGTCCGCCTCGGCGAACCGCAGTTCCACGAAGCCGGGGAACTCTTCGTCCACCCATCGGGTCACCGTTGCATGGAGCTTTGCCACGAGACGGAGTCTGTCAGCCGTGCGGCCGCGTGGAAGCAGCCGGATCAATGCCGCGTGGGCCGGTAGATCAGCTCCTGCGTGTGCCCGTCCAAGGTGCGGCTTTCGAGGAGTTCCAGGTCGAAGTCCTCGAACCCCTCGAAGACGCGGGCGGCGCCGGTTCGGCCGGTGAGCACGGGGAAGACCGTCAGCTGCACGCGGTCGACCAGGCCGGCGGCCATCAGGGCGCGGTTCATCGCCAGGCTGCCGTGCGAGCGCAGCGGCGCGTCGGACTCCTTCTTGAGGTGCGCGACGACGTCGACGGCGTCGCCGCTGATGACCGTCGCGTCCGGCCAGTCGAGGGGGCCGCGCAGGGTGGTGGACACGACGGTGGCCGGCAGGTTCCGCATCCGGGCGACCCAGGGGTCGAGGTTCTCCACACCGAACTGGGCGAACATCTCCGCGTTGTCCCGGAACGTGGTTTTCCCGAAGACCATCCGCTGCCCCTCGCCGTACAGCTCGAGCCGGCGCGCCAGCAGTTCGGGGCCCTGCTTGCCCCAGTAGCCGCCCCAGTCGCCGGTGTGGGAGCCGTAGCCGTCGAGGCTGGAGAAGACGTCGAAGGTGTAGGTGGCGGTCATGATGTGCTCCTTGAGTGAGGTTCGGGCCGGGCGGCCCCTCACCCTGCCTACGAACCCGCTCGACGCCAATCGACACCGGCTCGGAAAAATCTCGGGGCGGGTCGAAACCACGACGACAAGCGGACCTGAGCTCTCCTGCGATCAGCGGCCGTGACGCCTCCACCCCCTCCGGCCTGGCCGCGTTCGGGCTCGCCGACCAGTCGCTTGAGCGGCTGCCCGGCGGCAAAGGCGGAACGTGGCCCGCCGGTTGGGCGGTGCTGAAACGCGTGGAGTTCGTGTCCGAGACGGTGTGGCGCGCCGGCGCCCTTTCCGGGCTGGATCCGGCCGGGCTCCGCATCGCGAGGCCGCTCAGGATGACCGGCGGCGGCTGGTTCGCCGACGGCGGGGAGGCGGCTCTGCTCGTCGCGGGTGAACCGGACGTCGGCCGGGCGGGCGATGTGGTGCGGGCCGGTCTCGCGTGCCACGAGGCCGTCGCCGCCCTGCCCTGGCCGGCTTTCCTGAACCGGCGCGACGATCCGCGGGCCACGAGCGACCGCGTCGCCTGGGAAGCCGCCCGTGCGGAGCGACTCCGCGCGACTGCTGCGCCCGCTCGTGGCCGCTCGCGGTCCGGTCGACCTCGTCTCGCAGGCCGTGCACGGGGGCCTGCTCGGCAACATACTGTTCGCCGATGGCCAGGCCCCGGCGGTGATCGACTGGGCGGTGTACTGGCGGCCGCCGTCGTGGGCGTCGGCGGTCGCGGTCGTCGACGCCCGGTGCCGGCACGGCGCCCAGCCGGAACTCGCGAAGCGGAGGTCGTACCTGCCGGCCTGGGCCTGATGGTGGTGCGCGCGTTGACTACCGCATCGTGACCGACGACGTGCTCCTCGGGACGCGCGAGTGGCCGCCGGCTCGGGTCAACGCGCACCGGCCGGTGGTCGCACTCGCCTGAGCAAGGGGGCCCGGCAAAGCCGTACCGCCCCATTCGCGGGGTCCGCTCCACGGCGAGTCCCCCTGACCGTGGAGGGCACCTTGCGTGACTCAGAGATGCCCTCCACGGATGTTCAGGACCGCAGCCACACAGCGGTGTCCGTCGGGATCTCCGTGGTGACGGGACCGCTCGCCAGCAGGATCTCTCCGGCCGGCAACGGGACCGGCGCGGCGGAGAAGTTCAGCACGAACGTGAACTCCGGCTCCCGCGTGAACGCCAGCACCCCGTCGCCGAGCGTCAGCCACTCCAGCCCGCCCGCGCCGAGCGCCGCGTGGTCCGCCCGGATCCGCAGGCCGTCGCGGTACAGCGACAGCATCGACGCCGGGTCCCCCGCCTCAGCCGAAGCCGTGTACTCGGCCCACGAAGCCGGCTGCGGCAGCCACGGCGTCCCCGTCCCGAACCCGAACGGTGCGGCAGGACCCGACCACGGCAGCGGCACCCGGCACCCGTCCCGGCCCGGGTCCGCGCCGTCGGTCCGCGCCCACACCGGGTCCTGCCGCAGCTCCGAAGGAAGATCCTCGACTTCCCACAACCCCAGCTCTTCGCCCTGGTACACGTACACCCCGCCGGGCAGCGCCAACGTCAGCAACGCCGCCGCCCGCGCCCGGCGGGTCCCCAACGCGAGGTCCACCGGCGAACCGTGCAGCCGGTCCGCGAAGGAGAAGCCCGTGTCCCCGGAGCGGCCGTACCGGGTGACGTGCCGCGTCACGTCGTGGTTGGACAGCACCCACGCCGCGGGCGCGCCGACCTCGTCGTGGGCCCGCAGCGTGCGCGAGATGACGTCGCGCAAGCGCGACACGTCCCATGGGCACACCAGGAAGTCGAAGTTGAACGCCGAGTGCAGCTCGTCGCGGCGCAGGTACCGCGCGGCCCGCGACATGTCGGGCAGCCACATCTCGCCGACGAGCACGCGGTCACCCGCGTAGGAGTCGGCGATCTTGCGCCACGACCGGTAGATCTCGTGAAGCCCCTCCTGGTCGGAGAACGGCGTTTCGTCCCCGCCCTCGACGTCGGGCAGCGCGGGATCCTTCACGAGCCCGTCGGCGACGTCGATGCGGAAGCCGTCGACGCCACGGTCGAACCAGAACCGCAGCACGTCCTCGAACTCCGCGCGGATGTCGGCGTTGTCCCAGTTGAAGTCGGGCTGGCGCGAACTGTACAGGTGCAGGTACCACTCGCCGTCCTCGACGCGGGTCCACGCCGGCCCGCCGAAGCGCGACTTCCAGTTGTTCGGCGGCTCCGAACCGTCGACGCCGCGGCCCGGGCGGAACCAGAACCGTTGCCGCTCGGGGGATCCCGGCTCGGCCGCGAGCGCGGCGCGGAACCACCGGTGCTCGTCGGAGCAGTGGTTGGGCACGAGGTCGATGATCACGCGGATGCCGCGCTCGTGCGCCTCGGCGATGAGCTCCTCGGCCTCGTCGAGCGTGCCGAAGAGCGGTTCGATGTCGCGGAAGTCGGCGACGTCGTAGCCGCCGTCGTCCATCGGCGACGGGTACCACGGCGTGAACCAGATGGCGTCGACCCCCAGCTCCGCCAGGTGGTCCAGTTTGGACCGAACACCGGCGAGGTCGCCGATGCCGTCACCGTTTCCGTCGGCGAAGCTGCGGATGTACACCTGGTAGATCGCCGCGCTGCGCCACCAAGCCGAAGACAGTCCGGTCACTGCGTAGTCCTCCCAGAGTCGTTTGTCACAGTCGGTGTGTCAGCCCTTGATCGAACCGGCGGTGAGCCCGGCGAGGATCTGGCGCTGGAACACGAGGAACAGCACGATCATCGGCACGCTCGCCAGCACCATGCCCGCCACGAGCAGGTTGAGCGGCATGTCGATCGCCACCCGCTGCAGCATCACGCTCAGCGTCTGCTTTCCGGTGTCCGGGAACACCAGCAGCGGCCAGATGAAGTCCTTCCACGCGGCCACGATCGTGAGGATCGAGACCACGGCGAGGATCGGGCGGGAGATCGGCAGGATGATCTTCCACAACGTGCGCACCGGTCCGGCGCCGTCGATGCGCGCGGCTTCGACGAGCTCGTCGGGGATCTGGTCGAAGAACCGTTTGAGCAGGTAGATGTTGAACGCGTTGGCCGCGGCCGGCAGCCAGATCGCGGTGGGGGAGTTGATCAGGTTCAGGTGCAGCAGCGGCAGGTCGGTCACCGTCACGTACGTCGGTACCAGCAGCGCCGCGGCCGGCAGCATGAGCGTGACGAGCATGAGCCCGAGCACCACGTTGCCGAACTTCGGCCGCAGCTTCGACAGCGCGAACGCCGCCGGCACGTCCACCGCGAGCTGCACCAGCCACGCGCCGCCGGCCACTACCACCGTGTTGAGGAAGTACTTCCCGAGGTCCATCTGGTCCCACGCCTCGGTGAACGACTCCGGGTGCCACTCGCGCGGCACGATCGTGGCCGGGGTCGCCGCCAGCTCCGCCGGCGACTTCATCGCGCCCGTCACGGCCCAGTACAACGGGAACAGGAACGCCAGCGTGAACAGCACGAACGTGCAGACGAACACGATCGCGTACACGGTCTTCCCGCCGCCGGTGCGCAGCTGCGAGAGGGAGATCAGCGTCCGTCCTGAGGGGACAGATGCACGTTTCGCCTTGGACGGCAGAGCGGTCGTCATGGGCACCTCCTAGTCGTCCGCGCGCCGGGTCAGCCGCACGTACATCGCCGAGAACACGCCCAGGGCCACGAACAGCAGCAGGCTCATCGCGCTGGCCGAGCCGAAGTCGTTGTAGACGAAGGCGTAGCGGTACAGCAGCAGGAGCACGGTCACCGTCGAGTCGTCCGGACCGCCGCCGGTCATCACGTACGGCTCGGTGAACACCTGCATGGTCGCCACGACCTGCAGCAGCAGGAGCACCAGCAGCACGAACCGCGTCTGCGGGAACGTCACGTGCCGCAGCCGCCGCCACATCCCGGCGCCGTCGAGCTCCGCGGCCTCGTACAGCTCGCCCGGGATGGTCTGCAGCGCGGCCAGGTAGATCAACGTGGTGCTGCCCATGTTGGCCCACGTGGACACGAACACCAGCGAGAGCATCGCGGTCGTCGAGGAGTCGAGCCACTGCAGGCCCGGCAGGCCGACCGCGTTCAGCGCCGAGTTGAACAGGCCGGGACCCGGGTCGTAGAACCACTTCCACATCAACGCGGTGACCACGGGCGGCAGCATCACCGGCAGGTACACCGCGAGCCGGAAGTACGCCCGCGCGTGGCGCAGCTCGTTGAGCAGCACCGCCGCCAGGAAAGGCACGAGGAACCCGAAGACGAGCGCGAACGCGGTGAACAGCAACGTGTTGCGCCACGCCACCCCGAACAGCGGGTCGGCGAACAGGCGCATGAAGTTGTCGAAGCCGACCCACGTCGGCGGGTTCACGAAGTCCACTTGCTGGAAGCTCAGCAGCACCCCGCGCACGATGGGATACCAGGAGAACATCGCGAACACCACGAGCGCGGCGCACAAGAGCGTGTACGCGGTGAGGTTCTCGCGCAGGCGCCGCTTGAGCCGGGCCCGCCGGCGTTCGGCGGCCGAGGCGGCAGGCCGACCGGCCCGCGGGGTGACCGCGGGCCAGTCGAGCACGTTACCTGACCTGGGCGAGGACACTGTTGACCTTCGACTGCGCCGAGCCGAGCAACTGGTCGATGTTCGCGTTGCGGTCGGTGAGCACGGCCTGCATCACACTGTCGAGCGCTGCGTAGATTTGCTGCGCGTTCGGCGGTTCGATGCTGCCCTTGATCTTGTCCGCGGTGTCCACGTAGGACTGGTAGTTCTCCGCGGGCACGTTGGCGTACTTCTTCTTCACGGCCAGCTGCTGGTCGCGCACCGCGCCCTGCCAGATGTCCGGCGTCGGCTCGGTGAGCAGGCCCACGGGCTGCTTGCCGTCGGCGTACTGCTTCACGTGCTTGTCGAAGCGGTCGGGGTTGAGGTACTTCCACTGGATCCACTCGAGCCCGGCCTTGATCTTCGCGGCCGACGCCTTCGGGTTGATCATGTAGCCCTCGCCGCCGAGCAGGGTGCCCTGCGTGCCGGGCATGCCGGCGATGCCGTAGTCCTCGTACTTGCCGTTGAACTGCTTCACCAGCACGGGCACATTGTCCGGCGCGGCCATGTACATGCCGAGCTGGCCGGCGCCCATCATGCGCTGCACGTCGACGTCCTGCAGCAGCTGCTTGCTGCCCATGGAGTTGTCGTCCCAGCGCATGGCGTGCAGGTGGTTCAGCGCGGCGCGGCCCTTGTCGTTGTCGAAGTCGGCGACCCACTTGTCGCCGTCCTTGCGGGCGATGTCGCCGCCCATCGAGTACAGCCAGCCGGTCAGGTGCCAGCCACCCTGGTTGTTCTGCTGTAGTCGGCGTACCCGACGATCCCGTTGCCCAGCGCGGAGATCTTCCTCGCGTCGGCGCGCACCTCGTCCCAGGTGGCGGGCGGCTTGTCCGGGTCGAGCCCGGCCTGCTGGAAGAGCTTGCGGTTGTAGACGAGCCCCATGGTGTAGTTGGCCGTCGGGAGGCCGTAGAGCTTGCCGCTCGCGTCCCGGAAGTTGTCCAGGAGTTGCGGCTGGATGTCGTTGACGTGCGGCACGCTCTTCGCCGCTTCCGTGATGTCGGCGGCCTGGTGGCGGGCGATGATCTGCGCCGGGTCGGTGAAGTACACGTAGTACACGTCTTCGAGTCGCCCGCCGGCGAGCTTCGCCGAGAACGTCTTGGGGTCCATGAACCCCTCGTGGGGCACGATGTCGACGTCCGGGTGCGAAGCCTCGAACTCGGCGACGTCGGCGTCGAACACCTTGCGCTCGAACGGCTGCGTGGTCGGCGGCTGCCCGGTGACGGTGATCTGGACCTTTCCGCCGGCGTCACCGCCCTCGGAGCCAGAGCCGCAGGCGGCCGGGCTCACCGCCAGGCCACCCGCGGTGAGCAGGGCGATCACAGTTCTGCGGGTGCGGCTGGACCTCGCTGCTCGGGACCAGGGACTGCTCATCTCAAGCCTCTTCTCGCGGTCGCGACGGCTGTGTCGTGATGGCCGTCACTCTAAAGTGTGAGACCAGAACGCCGCAATAACCTGACGAGGATTTGCAAGTTACGAACAGGACGTGATCACGCCCGGTGCCGCGCGGTCGACCCCCTCACCACGAGCTCGGGGGCGAACAGCAGTTCTTCGGCCGCGACCTCGCCGCCGTTGATTCGCTTCACGAGCAGCTCCACCACGGCGCGGCCCATCGCCTCGATCGGCTGGCGCGTGGTCGTCAGCGGCGGGTCGGTGCAGTTCATGAGGGCGGAGTCGTCGTAGCCGACCACGGAGATGTCGTCCGGCACCGCGAGGCCTTGCCGCCGTGCGGCCCGGATCGCGCCGAGGGCCAGCAGGTCGCTCGCGCACAGCACGGCGGTGGCCCCGCGCGGGTACAGGCGCGCCGCCGCCGCGTGCCCGCCCTCGATGGAGAACATGCCGTGCTCCACCAGCTCGTCGAGCACGGGCAGGCCGAGTTTCGCCGCGTACGCGCGGAAAGCCGCGAGCTTGCGCTGCGACGGCACGTGGTCGCCCGGGCCCAGGACCAGGCCGATCTTCTCGTGGCCGAGCGAGCTCAGGTGTCCCACGGCCTGCTCCACGGCCACCGCGTCGTCGCACGAGACCTGCGGCAGCCCGAGGTGGTCGACGGCGGCGTTGATCAGCACCGTGGGCAGCTTGCGTTCCACGAGGTGGTGGTAATGCGTGTGCACGGCGTCTCCCTGGGCGAACAGCCCGCCGGCGAACACCACCCCGGACACCTGCTGCTGCAGGAGTAGCTCCACGTACTCGGCTTCGGACACCCCGCCGGCGGTGCGCGTGCACAGCACGGGCGTGAACCCCTGCTGGGCCAGCGCGTTGCCCATGATCTCGGCCAGCGCGGGGAAGATCGGGTTCTGCAGCTCGGGCAGTACGAGCCCCACCAAGCGGGCTCGCTCCCCGCGCAGCTGGGTGGGGCGTTCGTAGCCCATCACGTCCAGCGCGGTGAGAACGGCGGCCCGGGTGCTCGCGGAAACCCCGGGCCGGCCGTTGAGTACCCGGCTGACCGTGGCTTCGCTGACCCCCACCTGTCGGGCCACTTCGGCAAGTCGACGCGTCATGGCTGAAACTTTACTGCAATGGCTCGCAAAATCTCGACTTCACCGCGCGAGGGTGCTGACACGCTGTGCCACCAGCTACAGCTTGCGTCCCAGCTGCTCCGCCTGGTCGCGCAGCACCGGCAGGAACTCGTCGCGCAGCTGGTCCATCGAGATGCGGCCCGCGGTGGCGCTCACCGACATCGCGGCGACGGTGCGGCCGCGCGAGTCGAGCACGGGCACGGCGAGCGAGCGCAGGCCGTACTCCAGCTCCTCGTCGGTGAACGCCGCGCCTTCCTCGCGCACGAGGTCCACGCGCCGGCGGATCTCGGCGGGGAACACCGGCGTCTTCGGGGTCCGGGGGCGGGGTTCGCACCGTTCGAGGTAGGCCGTCAGGTCCTCAGTGGACAGTGCGGACAGGAGCACGTGCCCGGTCGCGGACGCGTAGGCCGGCAGGCTCGCCCCGATGCGTACGCCCGTGTTGACGATCCGCTTCACCTCACTGCGCGCGATGAACAGTGCCTCGTCGTTCTGCAGCACAGCCAGTGACGCCGACTCCTGCACGTGCTCGCGCACCGCCGCCAGGTGCGGCTGTGCGAGCTGCGGCAGCGCCGTCGACTCGACGTACGCGTCGCCCAGGCGCAGGAGCCGGGGCGTGGGCAGGAAGTGCTTGCCGTCGTGGGTGAGGTACCCGAGGTCGACGAGCGTGAGCAGGCAGCGGCGGGCCACGGCGCGGTTGAGGCCGGTGAGGCGTGCCGCGTCGCTGATCGCGAGCTTCGGTGTGGCCTCGCCGAAGAGCTCGAGGATCGCCAGTCCCTTGGCCAAACCGGCCATTCCCTCGGCTGCGGGCACGGCTCTCTCCGGAGATGGGTCTTGACGGCAGGCTCCCACCTGCCTTCAATGTGTTCGGTAAGTGAATCTACGTTCGTTATTCGAACACTATCAGGGGTGCCGCGAGCTGTCGAGCAGCACCCCGGGCGAGGAGGAACCGACGATGGATCGCCTCACGGGGACCACCGCGGGCCGCGCACCCGACCGCAGCTGGCCGCGGTCGCTGACCCGGGTGCCGTACTGGGTCTTCCAGGACGAGGCGGTGTACCGCGCCGAGCAGGACCGGATCTTCCACGGCCCGCACTGGAGCTACCTGTGCCTCGAGGCCGAATTGGCCGAGCCGGGCGACTTCTGCGCGACCTTCATCGGCGAGCAGCCCGTGCTGGTGACGCGCGACGTCGACGGCGAGGTGTACGCGTTCGAGAACCGGTGCGCTCACCGCGGCGCGCTGATCGCGATGGCCGACCACGGCAAGGCCCGTGACTTCACCTGCGTCTACCACGCCTGGACCTACAACCTGCAGGGAGACCTCACGGCTGTCGCGTTCGCGGAGGGCGTCGGCGGCAAGGGCGGGATGCCGCCGAACTTCTGCCTGTCCGACCACGGGCCGCGCAAGCTGCGCATCGCCGTGGTCCACGGGCTGGTGTTCGGCACGCTGTCCAACGACCTGCCCGACATCGAGGAGTATCTCGGCGAGGAAATCCTCGACCGCATCGACCGTGTGCTCGGCGGCCGCAAACCCGTGGTGCTGGGCCGGTTCGCGCAGCGGCTGCCGAACAACTGGAAGCTGTACGCGGAGAACGTCCGCGACTCCTACCACGCCAGCATCCTGCACTTGTTCTTCACGACGTTCGGCATCAACCGGCTTTCGCAGCGCGGCGCGATCATCGTCGACGAGTCCGGTGGCCACCACGTCAGTTATTCCGCCATCGACCGCAGCGCGACGGAGTCCACCGAATACCGGGACCAGAACATCCGGTCCGACAGCGAGTACCGCCTCGCCGACCCGTCGCTGCTCGAGGGGTTCAGCGAGGTCGGCGACGACGTGACGCTGCAGATCCTCTCGGTCTACCCGGGGTTCGTGCTGCAGCAGATCCAGAACTCCGTGGCCGTGCGCCAGATTCTCCCGCGCGGCACGGACGACACGCTGCTCAACTGGACCTACCTCGGCTTCGAGTCCGACACCGAGGAGCAGCGGCTGGTCCGGATGAAACAGGCCAACCTGGTCGGTCCCGCCGGCTACGTGTCCATGGAGGACGGAGGCATCGGCGGCTTCGTTCAGCGCGGCATCGCCGGCGCGTCCGACGAGTACGCGACCCTCCAGATGGGCGGCGACACCGCGGAGTCGAGCGAAAGCCGCGTCACGGAAGCGTCGGTCCGCGGGTTCTGGCTGGCGTATCGCGAGTCGATGGGCTTCGTGCCCGACGACGACGCGCCGTTGCCCGAGATCGGCAAGCACGAGCGCACCCGGGTGGTGCGTGGCTGATGGACAACCAGGTCGCCATCGCCCGCGCCCAGGCGCACTACGCCCGCTGCATCGACGACGGGCCGCTCGAAGACTGGCCCACGTTCTTCACCGAAGATTGCCATTACCGCGTGACCACAGCCGACAACTACGCCCGCGGCCTGCCCGCCGGCCTGATCTGGGCCGACACCCGCGGCATGCTGAAGGACCGCGTGTCGGCGCTGAAGGAAGCCAACATCTACGAGCCGCACGTGTACCGCCACATGCTCGGCCAGCCCGCGATCCTCTCCGAGTCCGGAGGCGATGTCGAGAGCGAGACGCCGTTCTTCGTGCTCCGCGTGACCGGCGGCGGCCCGACCGACCTGTTCGCCAGCGGTCGTTATGTCGACCGCTACCGCGTCGAAGGCGATCAGGCGCTGCTGCGTGAGCGCGTGGTCGTGTGCGACAGCAAGGAGATCGACACCCTTCTGGCGCTGCCGCTGTGAGCCGCGTACTGCTGGTCATCGGTGACCCCAACGGCATCGGACCCGAGATCGCCGTCGCCGCCGCCACTCAGACCCAGGACCCGCCGGTGCTGGTCGGCGACCACTCCGTGCTCGCGAGCCTGGCCGCCGCCCGAGGGTTCCGGCTTCGCGAGCACACGCCCGGCGCTCTGCCCGAAGACGGCGTGCTCGACCTCGTGGACGTCGGGCACCTGCCGCCGGACGAGTTCCGGCCGGGCGTGCTGAGCGCGGAGGCGGGCGCGGCGACGATCCGGTACGTCAGCACCGCCGTCACGCTCGCCCTCGGCGGCGGGTACCGCGGGGTGGTCGCTTGCCCGCACTCGGAGACGGCCGTGCACGCCGCGGGCATCCCGTTCCGCGGCTACCCGCCGCTGATCGCGCAGCTCACCGGCGTGCCCGAGGATCGTGTGTTCCTGCTGCTCTCGGGCGGTGGCTTGAACATCGTCCACGCGACCCTGCACAAACGCCTCGCCGACGCCCTCGCACGGCTCACCCCGGAGCTGGTCACCGCCGCCGGGAAAGCGTTGTGGGAGGCCCTGAGGACGTTCGGCGTCGCCGCCCCGCGCATCGGCGTCTTCGGCATCAACCCGCACGCGGGCGAAGGCGGCCTCTTCGGCAGCGACGACGAGCACGTCACCGCGCCGGCGGTGACCTCGCTGGTCGCGCAGGGCATCGACGCCGTCGGCCCGACCGGCGCCGACGTGGCGCTCACCACCCCGGGCCACGACGGGTTCGTCGCGCTGTACCACGACCAGGGCCACATCCCGGTCAAGCTGCTGGCCGGCCGCACCGCGACCGCGCTGACCGTGGGCGCGGGGGTGCCGTTCTGCAGCGTCGGTCACGGCACCGCGTTCGACATCGCCGGGCGCGGCGTCGCCGACCCCACGGCCGTGATCCGCGCGCTCGGCCTGTTCGGACGAACGAAGGAGACCACCGCATGATCACCGTGGCGGACACGGACGTCGAGATCCCGTGCGACGACGGGCATACCGTGCTCGAAGCCGCCGAGAACGCGGGCTGGGCGATCCCGTACTCGTGCCGCAAGGGCGTCTGCACGTCGTGCGCCGGCTCGCTCGTCGCGGGTTCGGTGCTCGTGCGCGGACGCGGTGAGCTGACGGGCCCGGCCGATGGCGTGCTGCTCTGCCGCGCCGAACCCCAGGGCCCGGTCGTTGTCCGGCCACGCCGCATCGAACGCAGCGAGCCGCCGCGGCGCAAGAAGCTCACCACGGTGGTGCACCGCATCCGCCGGCCCGCGCCCCGCGTCACCGTGCTCGACCTGCGGTTCCCGATCGGACGGCGCGCGCCGTTCCGCGCGGGGCAGTTCCTGGAAGTGCAGCTGCCGGACGACGAACCGCGCCCGTACTCGCTCGCGAACCCGCCGCACCACAACGACGCGGTGCAGCTGCACGTCCGCACCGAGCCGGGCGGGCGGTTCTCCGAGCACACGGTGGGCACGCTGCAACCCGGTGACACGCTCGACGTCGAGACGCCGTTCGGCGAGTTCGTGCTCGACGACGGCGACGGCCCCATCCTGCTGCTCGCCACCGGCACGGGGTTCGCGCCGATCCAGTCGATCGTGCTCGACCTCATCGCCCGTCGCCGCACCCGGCCCGTCCACCTGTATTGGGGCGCGCGTACGGAGGAGGACCTCTACCTGGCCGAGCTCCCGGAACGCTGGGCGGCCCGGCACGGCTGGTTCGACTACACACCGGTGCTTTCGCGCCCGGGCAAGGGCTGGTCCGGAGCCACCGGCCACGTCCAGCACGTCGCGCTGGCCGACCACCCGGAGCTGGCGGGTCATCGCACGTACGCCTGCGGCAGCGAGGCGATGACCACCGACGCCCACGACCTGCTCACCGGCCGCGGCGGCCTGCCGACCGAGAGCTTCCTGGCCGACTCGTTCGTGCCCGCCGCCGAGCCCAGCGTTCCCGCCTGACCGCTTTCCGTCCTGCGTTTCCGTTCGATCCCACCACGATTCAAAGGAGAATCCCATGGACTTCGTGCTCGTCCACGGCGCCTGGTACGCCGGCTGGAGCTGGCGGGAAGTGGCCGACGCGCTGCGCGAGCAGGGCCACGAGGCGCACGTCGTGGAGCAGCTGCCCAGCGGGGGAACGGACCCAGCCGCGTTCGGCGACGTGTCCGCGGACGTTGCCCACGTGCGTGACCTCATCGACGGCCTCGAGCGTGACGTAGTGCTGGTCGGGCATTCCTACGGCGGCATCGTCGTCGGCGAGCTCTCCGACCACCCGCGCGTACGCCACAGCGTGTTCCTGTCGGCGTTCCGCCCGCGCCGCGGCGAGAACCTGCTCGACATCCGCTCGCCGCACCCGGAGGAGTGGATCGTCCCCCGCGAAGACGGCACGCTGCACGTCACCGACGACCACGCACTGGCCCGCAAGGTACTTGCTCCCGACCTCGACGAAGCCGCGTTCGCCGGCGTCCACGGGCGGCGCCACGCGCACGCCGCTGTCACCTTCACCCAGCCCGCCACCGAACCGGAGCGCACGCACCCGGTCACCTACGTCGTCTGCGAGCGCGACGAGACGATCTTCCCCGTCGACCAGGAGAAGATGGCCGACGGCGCCGACCACGTCCTGCGCCTCGACGCCCCGCACCTGGCCCCGCTGACGCACCCGCGCGAAGTGGCCGATCTGCTGGCCGGCACCCGATGACGGCGGGTGTGCGCCTGACGGGGTTCGTCGACGGCAAGCGCGTCAGCCCGTTCCAGTACGGCACGGTGGTGCTGTGCGGGCTCGTGATGTTCTTCGACGGCTTCGACACGCAGGCCATCAACTACCTCGCCCCGCACATCGCGAAGGACTGGGGCCTGAAGGTCGCGGTGCTCGGCCCGATCTTCTCCTCGGCCCTGGTCGGCCTGATGATCGGCTACCTCGTGCTTTCGCCGCTGTCCGACCGCTTCGGCCACCGGCGGCTCGTGATCGCGGGCACGGCGTTGTTCGCGCTCACGAGCCTCGTGTCCGTGTGGGTCGGCGGAGTCGCCGAGCTCGTGGTGCTGCGTCTGATCACCGGCATCGGTCTCGGAGCCGCCGCGCCCAGCGCGGTCGCGCTCACCGCCGAGTACACGCCGAAACGCCTGCGGGCGAGCTTCGTGCTGGCGATCTACTGTGGATTCTCGCTCGGGTTCGTGGTGGCCGGAGTGGTGTCGGGCTGGCTCGTGCCGACGGCCGGCTGGCGTTCGGTGTTCCTCGTGGGTGCGCTGGCGCCGCTGGTGATCATCCCGCTGATGCTGAAGTTCCTGCCGGAGTCGCTCGTGTTCCTGGTGGGTCGCGGCGCGAACTCCGAACGCGCGTACCGGCTGTGCCGCCGCATCGACCCGGCGCTGCCCTCGGCGACGCAGCCGGTGAGTGTCGACGCGGCCGAAGCCGGTGGCCGCGTCAAGCTGAAGGCGCTGCTGGCCAACGGCGGGGTGCTGAGCACGGTGCTGCTGTGGGTGGTCTTCGCCGTCAACCTCGGCGAGTTCTACGCGTTGCAGAGCTGGCTGCCGACGATGCTCACGGACCTCGGGTTCGCGAATGGCACCGTGGTCACGGCCACGAGCCTCACGACCGTCGGCGGCATCGTCGTCGCGCTCGTGGTCGGCCCGGCGATGGACCGCCTGGGGGCGTTCGGTTCGCTGGGCGCGTTGTTCGTGGTGGGCGCGGTGTTCCTCGCGGTGACCGGGCCGGCGTTCCACGCGCCGGGGTGGCTTCTGCTGGCGGCGATGTTCCTCGTCGGCTGCGGGGTCAGCGGCGGACAGAAGGCGCTGATCGCGCTGGCCGCCGTGGTCTATCCGGTCAACATCCGCTCCACGGGTGTCGGCTGGGCGCTGGGCATCGGCCGCCTGGGCGGGATCCTCGGCCCGCTGATCGTCGGCGCGGCGGTGGCCGCCTCCTGGTCCCCGGCGGCGATCTTCCTGGCGCTGTCCGGACCGATGCTGGTGTGCGCGGTGCTGATCCTCTACCTGGGACGGCGGGCTCGGCAGACGGCCGAGGTCGCCGAGCGGGAACCGGCGCCCGCGCTGTGACCGAGGGGCTCCCCGTACGCCGGCGACACCGGTGGCCGGGGAGCCCCTGTCGGTTGACCTACGCCGCGGCCACCTCCAGTTCCGAGACCTGCCCGGCCGGCCAGCCGGTGTTGCCGGTGATCGTCACGCGCACGAAGCGCTGCGTCGTCGTGCCGAAGCTCGCCGACGCGGTGTTGCCGGACGAAGGGCTGAAGTTCCAGCCCCGCGAGGCGACCAGCGTCGTCCACGAGCCGCCGTCGGTGCTGCCTTGCACGGTGAGCGTCTGGGTACGGGCGGCCCAGTCGCCCGACGGCGGCAACTTCAGCGTCACCTTGTCGATCGCCGCTGCGTCACCGAGGTCGACGGTCAGTGTCTGCGGGAACGCGTTGTTCGTGCTCTCCCAATACGTGCTCGCGTTGCCGTCCACCGCATTGCCCGGAGGGAACCCACCCTGCGAGCCACTGGCCGTGATCGCCTTGCCGCTCGCGATGTTCGCGCCCGACTGCGGCGGCTGCGGCGGGCCGGAGTTCGGCGCGGGCCAGCTGGAGCAGTCGTTCCACATGCCGGTCCAGCCGCTGTTTCCGTTGCCGTTGAAGGTCATCTTCGGGATAGTGCTCGGATAGGGGCAGTTGTACGTGCCGACGACACCGACCCCGGACGCCGTGAGGTTGCTGATCGATACCGTGCCCTGCGTCTGCGACTGCGCGACGAACGTGCCCGTGCCGCGCACGGTGACGCCGTCGATCGTGACACCGCTGACCTGCTTGCCCGCGCCGTTGCCGTCGATGAACTGGATGGCCTCGTACGGGCTGTCGATGGCCGTGAACCCGTTCACACGGATGGCCGCACCGGAAATGGCCTGGTCACGGGCATCGAACCACAGCGCGCCGACGCCGAACTGCCAGTTGGGGTCGAGCGCCCCGGCCCGCAGCGCGGTGTTGTTCGTCAGCGTGACCGTGCCCGAGAGCGGCACCGAGTTGAACCGGTTGGCCACCAGGTAGCCGCCGCCGAGCGCGTTGGTGTCCTGGACGAGGTTGCCGCTCACGGTGTTGTTCGAGCCGCCGTAGAGGGCGATGCCGTTGGCCAGGTTCGGCTGCACGACAGTGTTGTCGGCGATCGTGATGCCGGTGTCGGCCTGGCCGTTGGACCACAGCGCGAGCGCATCGTCACCGTTGTTGCGCAGGTAGTTGTTGCGGATCGCGGAGTTGGTGACGGCACCATCGAAGTTCACGCCGTCGGCCTGCGTGTCGAGGATGCGGTTGTTCTCGATCGTGAGGTTCGAGGACGCGCCGTTCATCAGCCACAGGCCGCACTTGGTGTCCTGGATCCACAGCCCCGAGACGATCGAGCCGTTGCCGAGCACGCCGTGGAACGCGTTGTCCGGGCTGGAGTCGTTGCGTTCGGAGACCGAGCCGAACACGGCGAAGTCGTAGAGCTTGATGTTCCCCGACGAGCTGCCGTTGTTGAAGATGTTGTTGCCGTGCAGCACCGTGTACCACTGCCCGGCGCCACGCACGGTGGTCTGGTCGATCTGCAGTGCCGACCCGATCTCGAAGCGGCCGCTCGGCACCCAGACTTCCTTGCCCTGCTGCCGGGCGGCCTGCAAGGCGTTGCGGAAAGCTTGCGTGTCGTCACCGGCGTCGTCGGCGGTGGCGCCGTAGTCGGTGACCGACAGCGAGCCGGCCGGCTGCGCGCCGGTGCCGCCGACCTGCTCGAAGTCGGCGAGGTCGATCGTGGCCTGCCCGACGTCGCCGGAGTCCAGCTGCACCTTCACCTTCGCGCCCGCGGCGGCGTTCTGGCCGAACAGCAGCCGGGCGTCGTCGAAGAAGTGGTGGGTCTTCGCGCCCGGGATGCCCGGGGTGTCGGTGTAGGTGTACTGCGACGTCACGGAAAGCCCGGTGCCGAGCTTGGTCCCGTTGACGTACACCGACATCCGGCCGGAGCCGCCGTCGGGCAGGTTGTAGTGGACGTTGACCGAGTTGGCCGCGGCCGGCAGCGTGAACTCCACGTACTGGCCCTGCCCGAGCCGCACGGCCTGGCGGCCGGACGCCTCGGAGGCCACCGTGGCCTGCGTGAAGTCGGGGCCGACGGCGGATCCGTTGGTGGCACTGCATTCGGCTTCGACGGTCCGGAACGGAACGCTCGCACCGCCGGACGCCGTGGCCGGGCAGGTCGCCGCCGCCGCGGGGGTGCCCGAGCCGACCGCGAACACGGTCAGCCCGGAGGACACCAGTGCCGCGGCCAGCAAGGCCGCCCTGGGTCGTGCTGAGGTGGGGGACATCTTCGGCACACTCACCTTTCTGGGGATTTTCCGGGGAGGATCAGGACGCGTAGGCCTCGAACTCGGACAGCTGCCCGGCCGGCCAGCCGGTGTTGCCGGCGAAGCTCAGCCGCAGGTAGCGGGTGCTCGTGGGGCTGAAGGAGACGGTGGCGGTGTTGCCGCTCGCCGGGTCGAAGCGGTAGCCGGCTTCGGATTTCAGCGTGGTGAACGACGAACCGTTGGTGCTGCCCTGCACGGTGAGGGTCTGGGTGCGCGCGCCCCAGTCGGTGGCCGGCGGCAGCTCCAGCACGAGCCGTCCCACGGTCAGGGCACTGCCGAGGTCGACGGTCAGCGTCTGCGGGAACGCGTTGTTGCTGCTTTCCCAGTAGCTGCTCGCGTTGCCGTCCACGGCGTTGGCCGGCGGGAAGCCGCCCTGGGAGCCGCTGGCCGTGGTTGTCTTGTGCAGCGCCAGGTTCCCGATCGGCGGCTGCGTGGGAGTGGTGGGAGTCGTCGGCGTGGTCGGGGGTGTGGTGCCACCGTTGTCGCCGTTGTAGACCGGCGTCGGCCAGGAACCGCAGAACGTGGTGGTCCAGCCCGAGTTGCCGCCCTGATCGGCCAGGCCCGTGAGCGCGTCCGGGCCCATGCAGTTGTAGACGCCCGCGCGGCCGATGTTCGTCGCGACGACGTTCTTGACCGTACCGCTCGGTTTGGACTGCAGCTGCCACGCGAACGTGCCCGCGCCGGTGATCCGCAGGCCGTCGAAGTGCACGTCGGTGGTGGCGCCGTCGATGAACTGCACGCCCTCGTAGTTGTTGTCCAGCAGGTCGTTGTCCACCACGTCGATGCGGCCGGTGATGGCCGAGTCACGACCGTCGAACCACAGCGCGCCGACACCGAACTGCCAGTTGGAGTCGAGCACGCCAGTGCGGATCGCGGTGTTGCACGTGACGGTAATGGTGCCCGAGAGCGGCACGGCGCTGAACCGGTTGGCCACGTGGATGCCGCCGCCCTGGTCCTGGTTGTCGGCCACCACGTTGTCGGACACGGTGTTGTCGTGGCCGCCGTAGATCGCGATGTTGTTCGCGAGGATCGGCAGCAGCACCGTGTTGAACGAGAACGTGTTGTGGTGGTCGGCGTCGTGCTCGGCCCACATGGCGAGGCCGTCGTCGCCGGTGTTGCGCAGGAAGTTGTTCGTCACCAGCGTGTTGCTGATGCCCTGGTGCAGGTTGAGGCCGTCGGCCGTCTGGTCGAGGATCCGGTTGCCGCGCACGGTGAGCCCGTCGAACGGCCCGTCGAGCCACAGCCCGACCTTCGTGTGCTGCAGCCACAGGTTCTGCACGACCGAACCGCCGCCGAGCGCGCCGCCGATGGCGTTGGACTGGTCGCAGTCGACGCGGGCCTGGACGTCGCCGATGATCGCGAAGTCGTAGAGCCCGACGTTCGTGCTGCTGCCGGGCACCGCCGCGTTGCCGGGGTACGTCGAGGTGGAGCAGCTGGTCGGCTCGCCCTTGCCGAAGATGCCCGCGCGGGCGCCGTGCAGCTCGGAGTACCAGGGCCCGGCGCCGCGGATCGTCACCTGGTCGACGGTGATGTGGTGGTTGAGCGTGAACGAGCCCGCCGGGATCCAGACCTGCTTGCCCTGGCTCTTCGCGGCGGCCACGGCCGCGTCGAATGCACCGGCGTCGTCGCTGGAGTCGCCCGCGGTGGCGCCGTAGTCGGTGACCGAGACGGCGTTGGCCGGTTTGGCGGCGGGGGCGGCGACCTGCTCGAAGTCGGCGAGGTCGACGGTCGCGGGGGTCACCTCGCCGGCGTCGATCTGCAGCTTGATCTTGGTGCCGGCGGGGTAGCTGGTGCCGAAGAGGGTGCGCACCTCGTCGTAGAAGTGGTGCGCTTTGCCCTGGCCGGGGTCGTTGCTGAAGGGGTAGCCGCCGTAGTACCAGCCATAGCGGGAGGTCAGGTTCAGGTCGCGGTTGTGGGTGCCGTTGACGTAGACCGAGATCGTGCCGGTGATGCCGGTGCCCTGGGCGCTGTCGGGCAGGCTGTAGCGGAAGTCGAGCGAGTTGGCCGCGGCACTGAGGGTGAACTCGACGTACTTGCCCTGCCCGGTCAAGGTGACCGCCTTGCGGCCGGATGCCTCGCCGGCGAGCGTGCCGGCGCTGCGCTCCGGGCCGATCACGGTGCCGTTGGTGGCGGCGTTCTCGGCTTCCTGCTCGACGAACGGGACGGTCGCGCCGCGTCCGGCGACGGCGGCGTTCGGGGTGGCTGTCGCCGGGTTTCCGGGAGCCGCGATGACGGTCAGGGCGGTGAGGCCGGCGGCCGCGAGCACGGCACTGCCGAGCGCGGCGAGCCGGCGGTTTCCGGTCGACGGGCGTTTTTCGGGCGCGGTGAAGACACGTAGGGGAGACACGGGGCAGCACTCGCCTTTCGTCGGGGTCGGGTGCACTGGTGGGGACAGCGTGTGAGCTGGATCATACGAATTCCCGACAGGAAATCGCAATAGTCGGACGGACTTACGCAAATTTTCGACAAAAGTCGTCGTGGACTGTCTGCCTCGCGGATTTCCCGCCACCTGGCGGAGGTGGCGCGGGACCCGGCCGGGCCAGGATGATCAGGCGAGAGCCACGACGTCCTGGGAGGTACCGAGATGACCGCGACCCGTCCGCAGGTGGGGCCGCCGCTGCCGTTCGACCCCGAGCTCGAGGTGGTACTGGCGCAGATGCGGGCCGAGCGGCCGGCGCTCGACTCGGCCGCCGCGATTCCTGCCCTGCGTGAGGAGCGCGCCACGCGTGAGCTCTCCCTGGCCGAGGTCGCTGCCGACGACACCGTCGAACTGTCCGAAGTGGACGCCGACGGCGTGCCGCTCGTCATCGGCCGCCCGGCCCACGTGACCGCCGACGCCCCGGTGCTCTACTGGATGCACGGCGGCGGCATGATCCTCGGCGGGCACCGCGGCCGGGACCTGCTGATGCTCAAGGAGTACGCGGTTTCGCTCGGCCTCGCGTTCGTCTCGGTCGACTACCGAGTCGCCCCGGAACACCCGCACCCCGCGCCGGTCGAGGACTGCTACACAGGTCTGAAGTGGACACTCGAGCACGCGGCTTCCCTGGGCATCGACCATTCCCGCGTGGTCGTCGGCGGCGCCAGCGCGGGCGGCGGCTTGGCGGCCGCCGTGGCCCTGCTCTCGCGCGACCGCGGCGGCCCGGCGCTGCTCGGCCAGCTCCTGCTCTACCCGATGCTCGACGACCGCAACGACACCCCGTCGTCGTTCCAGATGGAGAGCCTCGGCGTCTGGGACCGCACGGCCAACGACATCGGCTGGACCGCCCTGCTCGGCGCCGCGCGCGGCGGTCCGGACGTCTCGCCTTATGCCGCCCCGGCCCGGGCCGCGGACCTGTCGGGCCTCCCGCCGGCCTTCCTGGACGTCGGCACCGCCGAAACCTTCCGCGACGAGGTCGTCACCTACGCCACGCGCCTGTGGCAAGCCGGCGTCCAGGCCGAGCTCCACGTCTGGCCGGGCGCCTACCACGGCTTCGACGGCTCGGCCCCGGACGCGGCCCTGTCCGTGCAGGCCCGCGCGGCGCGGGCGCCGTGGCTGCGGCGGATTCTCGGCTGAGGCCTACTTCGGGATGTCCTTCATCCAGGCGGTCACGGTGATCTCCCCGGTCGTCCCGAGGTCGGTCTTGAGCGGCACCGTCTGCTCGGGTCCCCCGGGCGCCGCGACCACGGCCACCGACGCGCCGGTCGTCGTCTCACCCGAGGTCACGGTGGCCGACCACGACACCACGCTCAGCAGCTTTTCGTGCGGGGCCAAGGTGAACGGCTTCGGCCCGGGATCCGGCGAGAAGTACGAGACGCCGTGGTGCACCTGGACGTCCAGCGGCTTGCCGGTGCCGTCGAGGACCTTCACCGTGGGATAGCCGTCGAGTGTGTGGGCTTCGGAGTCGTTGTTGGTCAGTGTGAGCACCGACGCGCGGTGCCCGAGACCGGCTTCGACGATCCCGGCGGACACCACCAGCGGGGGTGGCGGCGCGGCCTTCGATGACGTCGGCGCCGGAGCCGACGGCTCGGCCACGGCGGAACTGCACGCGGCGGCCAGCAGAGCGGTGCACAAGACGGGCAGAGCCCGGAGAGTCCCCATGGGAGAAACCTAGCGGCGGGGAACCGACGAGCGCCCCGGACCGACCACATCGGCCCGGGGCGCTCGGTGTCAGAACTCAACCAGCCGTCACGAAGTCAGCAACGGCAACAACGGCTTCCGCACCGCAGTCGCCACCCCGTCCGACGCCTCAGCCGCCGCCACGCGCTCAGCCGACGGCACCCCGTACCCCGTCGTCCGCTGGCGCAGCGGCCGGCCCAGCGGCTCGACCATCGCGCGCATGTCGCTGATCGTCTTGTACGAGCCGTTCGACGCGCCGGCCATGCGGGAGATCGTCTCCTCCATCAGCGTGCCGCCGATGTCGTTGACGCCGCCCTGCAGCACAGCGCGGCTGCCTTCCTCGCCGAGCTTCACCCAGGAGCTCTGGATGTTGTCGATCGTGCCGTGCAGCAGCAGCCGCGCCAGCGCGTGGACCGCGCGGTTCTCGCGCAGGGAAGTGCCGGGGCGAGCCAGGCCGGCGAGGTAGATCGGCGCGCTCTGGTGGATGAACGGCAGCAGCACGAACTCCGTGAACCCGCGCCGGCCGTTGCGTTCCATGCCCTCGCGCTGCAGGCGAGCCAGCAGCTTCAGGTGCGCGACCCAGTGGCTGGGGTTGTCGACGTGGCCGTACATCATCGTCGACGTCGTCGGGAGGCCCACGGAGTGCGCGGTGGTCACGACCTCGATCCACGCCGAGGTCGGCAACTTGCCCTTGGTGAGCACCCACCGCACGTCGTCGTCGAGGATCTCGGCGGCGGTGCCCGGCAGGGAGTCCACACCGGACTCCTTGGCTCGGATCAGCCAGTCGCGCAACGACAGGTTGGTCCGCGACGCCCCGTTGACGACCTCCATCGGGCTGTAGGAGTGCAGGTGGATGTCGGGCTGGCGGCGCTTGACCTCGGCGGCGAGGTCGAAGTACGCGGTGCCGGGCAGGTCCGGGTGGATGCCGCCCTGCATGCAGATCTCGGTGGCGCCCGCGGCCCACGCCTCGTCTACGCGATCGCCCACCTGCTCCAGCGAGAGCGTGTACGCGTCGGCGTCGGTGCGCCGCTGGGCGAACGCGCAGAAGCGGCAGCCGGTGTAGCAGACGTTGGTGAAGTTGATGTTGCGCGTGACCACGAACGTGATGTCATCGCCCACCGTCTCGCGCCGCAGGTCGTCGGCGATCCGCGCCAGGGCGTCGAGCTCGGGTCCGTCGGCGTGCAGCAGCGCCAACGCGGCGTCGTCCGACAGACCGGCCGGGTCCTTTTCCGCGCTGCGCAAGGCTTCCAGGATGTCCGTGTCGAACTTCTGCGGCCCCGTCTTGATCTTGCGGCCGATTTCCTTCCAGTCGCCGTAGACGGAGTCGAAGTCGCCGCGGCGGTCGTCGGTGCGGCCGGTGGTGTCGATCTCGGTGTGCAGGTCGGTGCGGCCCGACTGCTGCCAGCCGCCGTCCGGCTCCTGCCACGGGAGCCCCACGGGCATCGCGTCCTCGCGCGCCAGCCCCGTCGCGGGGTCGACGAGCGCAGCCACGTGCCGGGTCACGCGCGGATCGAGCCACGGCTCGCCGAGGTTCACGTACTCGGGGTAGATGGTCAGCCGCTCGCGCAGAGAGAATCCGGCCTTCTCCGTCTGCCGGGCCAGCTGGTCGATCTGCGGCCACGCCCGCTCGGGGTTCACGTGGTCCGGGGTCAGCGGCGAGACGCCACCCCAGTCGTCGATGCCGGCCCGGATCATCAGGTCGTACTGGTTGCCGATGAGGTTCGGCGGCGCTTGGATGCGCATCTTCGGCCCGAGCACCAGCCGCGCCACGGCGATGTTCGCCGCCAGCTCCTCGAGGTCGGCGTCGGGCGTCGCGCGCATCTTCGTGTCCGGCTTCGCGCGGAAGTTCTGGATGATGACTTCCTGAATGCCGCCGTACTCGCGCGCGGTCTTGCGGATGGCGAACATCGCGTCCGCGCGCTCCTCGTGCGTCTCGCCGATGCCGATCAGCACACCGGTCGTGAACGGCACTGAGCTGCGCCCGGCGTCCTCCAGCACGCGCAGCCGGACGGCGGGATCCTTGTCCGGCGAGCCGTAGTGCGGGCCGCCCTTCTCGCTCCACAGCCGTGTCGCCGTGGTCTCGAGCATCATGCCCATCGACGGCGCCACCGGCTTGAGCCGCTGGAAGTCCTGCCAGCTCATCACGCCGGGGTTCAGGTGCGGCAGCAGGCCGGTCTCCTCCAGCACGCGGATGGCCATCGCACGGACGTAGGAGAGCGTGTCGTCGTAGCCGTGGGCGTCGAGCCAGTCGCGCGCGGCCGTCCAGCGGTCCTCGGGCCGGTCGCCGAGCGTGAACAGGGCTTCCTTGCAGCCCATCTCGGCGCCCTTGCGAGCGATCTCGAGGACCTCGTCGGGCGAGAGGAACGGCGACTCGAGCCGGCCGGGTACGGTCACGAACGTGCAGTAGCCGCACCGGTCGCGGCACAGGCGCGTCAGCGGGATGAAAACCTTGCGGCTGTAGGTGATGACGCCCGCCCGCCCGGCGGCTTCGAGGCCGGCGTCGCGGATGCGGGAGGCGTGCTCGGACAGCGTCTTGAGGTCGTCACCGCGCGCGTGCAGCAGCACGGTGGCCTCGGCGAGGTCGAGCGTCTTCCCGTCCCTGGCCCGCGCGAGCGCGCGGCGCATCGCCGACGGGGTGGGGGCGGTCAACTCGGGTTCGGGTGCCATTCCCGTCACGCTAGGACCAGCTCGCGGAAGCAGGCCAGTGCGTTGTCCGCCACGTGCTCACCCGTTCGGAAGAGACGATCATCCGCGCTGGTCAGAGGCTTGCAAAGGTTGTCGATCACCCGAGAGGAGTGTATTACCTAAAGTGTGGCATCGGTGATCGGGAAGCGCATCGGCGGCCGGACGTACTACTACCTGGCCGAATCCGCGCGGGTCGACGGCGCGCCGCGGGTGGTGACGCAGCGGTACCTCGGCACGGCCGAGGACATCGCCGGCGCGCTGCCCGGCGGCGCGGAACCGGGCGGCGCGCGGCACCGCACGTTCGGTGACGTCGCCGCCGTGTGGGGCACGATCCAGCGCCTCGATCTCGTGCGACGGGTCGATGCCGTGGCGGGCCCGCAGCGAGCGAAGACCACACTCGGGTTCCACGTCGCGCTCGCCGTGCTGCACCGCGCGACCGGCGCCGGTGCGAACTTCGAACAGTGGTGGGCCGGCTGCGCGGCGCAGGACCTCGTGCGCCCGCGTCCGCCGAAGGCCGCGGTCACCACGGCGGCCCACTGGCGGGCGTTGCAGCGCCTGACGCCGGACCGCATCACCGGCGTCGAAACGGCGATCGCCGAAGCCGTGCTCGACCTGCTCGGCGACGACGGCACCTCCGCGCTCGCCGTGGACGTCCCCCAGTTCGCGGCCTTCACCGCCGCCGACTGCACGGTGCCCTCGGCCGGCCAGGACGCGCTCGCCGGCCTCGGCCTCGTGGTCACCCGTGACGGCGCGATCCCGCTCGCGTCGCGCGTGTACCGCAGGGAAAGCGGCGCGGCGCCGACGTTCGGCGCACTGGCGGGGGAGCTGGGCGAGCGGTACCCGGCCACGGACGTCACGCTCGTCTTCCACGCCGGGCAGGCCGCGCAGCTCGATCTCGGCGCGCGGCGCGGGTTCGTCGGCTCGCTTCCGCCGGCCGACCACCCGGACCTGCTCACGCAACCGGCCTCGGCCCGCCGGCGCGTGGACCCGGAGCGCTTCGCCGGGCTGACCGCGATCGACACCCGCGCGACCGTCGACGGAGTGCGGCGCCGGGTCATCCTCACGCACTCGGCCACGCTGTACGCCGCTCAGTACCGCGCGTTCACCGACGAGCTGAGCACCGCGATCCGCGAGCTCGACGGCCTGGCCGCGGCCTTGGAAGCCGGCACCCACCGCGGCGACCGCACGCAGGTCCACGCCGAGATCTCGCGGGTCACGCGCGGCCGCCGCATCGGTCGGGTCCTGGAGGCGACGCTCACCGGTACCCGGCCGGGCGAGATCCGGCTGACGCGCCGGGTCGACGAGGCGGCCGTCGCGCGGCTGGTGGACGAGTACTTCGGCAAGCAGATCCTGGTGACCGACCGCGACTGGCCGGTGGCCGAGATCGTCACCGCCTACCGCGCGCGGACCTACCTCGAGTCCACGTTCCGCTGGCTCACCGGCCCGGCCGCGGTCGGCCCGACGCCGCGGTGGGAATGGACCCCGCACCGCGTCGCCGTGCACGCGCTGGTCTCGGTGCTCGCCGCGACCGTCACCCACCTCATGCGGCGCGAGGCCGACCGCGCCGGGATGAACCTGTCGGTGGGCGAGCTGCTCGACCAGCTGTGTGGCATCGGCGAGACGGTGCTGCGCTACCCGTCCACCGGCGGGCGGCCGCGCAGCCGCCGAATCCTCACCGACCGCGATCCGGCGCAGCAGGCGCTGTTCGACCTGTTCGGGCTCGAGCGGTTCGCGCCCTAGTTCTCGCGGTGGATGTTCAGGGCCGAGAAGCTCTGCACGACCGGCATGATCTCGATGACGTTCACGTTCACGTGCGGCGGCTGCGCGGCGGCCCAGAACACGGACTCGGCGATGTCGTCGGCCGTGAGCGGGGTGGTACCGGCGTACACGTTGGCCGCCTTCTCGTCGTCACCGAAGCGGACGTTGGAGAACTCCGTGCCACCGACCATGCCGGGCTCGATGTTGGTCACGCGCACGCCCGTGCCACGCAGGTCGCTGCGCAAGTTGAGGCTGAACTGGTGCACGAACGCCTTGGTCGCGCCGTAGACGTTGCCGCCGGGGTAGGGGTAGGTGCCGGCGATGGAGCCGATGTTGATCACGTGGCCGCTGCCGCGCTCGACCATGCCGGGCAGCACCGCGCGGGTGAGGTGCACGAGACCCGTCACGTTGGTCTCGATCATCTGGTCCCAGTCCTCGAGCTTGGCTTCCTGCGCCGGCTCGAGGCCCTTGGCCAGCCCCGCGTTGTTCACCAGCACGTCGATCCGGCCCCAGTCGCCGGGCAGCGCGCCGACGGCCGCGACGATCGCGTCGCTGTCGCGCACGTCCAGCACCACGGGCAGCACGGACTCACCGAGCTCCGAGGTCAGCGCGGCGAGCCGGTCGGCGCTGCGGGCCGCGGCGACGACCCGCGCGCCCTCGGCCACGAACCGGCGCGTGATCGCGGCACCGAACCCGGCACTCGCGCCGGTCACGAATACGGTCTTCATGGGGTGGGTCACCGTTCTTCCGCCTGGTGGTCCGGCCGGGGCCGGAGTGCGTTCAGGAACCGGCCGAACACGTCGTTGAACCCGGCCGTGGACTCCAGGTTAGGCAGGTGGCCCGCGCCTTCCAGCACCGCCAGTGCGGAACCGGCCACGAGTCCGTGCATGAGCTGCGCGTCGGACACCGGGGTGAACTCGTCTTCGCTGCCGACTGTCACCAGAGTGGGGACGTCGACTTGTTCGAGGGTCACCCGGTAGTCGGGGCGCAGCGCGCGGGCTCGGAGTGCCGAGGCAGCCCCGGCAGGCGGGGTGGTGCGCATCATCGTGAGGACGTGGTGAGTGACTTCGGGGTCGTGCGCCCGGGTTCGCGGGGAGACCATCTTCGGGAGGAGCTCTGTCGCGTAGTCGCTCATGCCCTCCTGCTCGATCCTGTCGGCAGCGGCGCGCCTGTCCCGGCGGCCTTCGGGGGTCTCTGCGGTGGGGAAGGTGTCGGCCAGGAGGAGCGCTCGGACGCGCTCGGGGTGGTCGGCGACGGTCTGCATGGCGATCTGGCCGCCCATGGAGAGGCCGCCGAGGACGAACGTGGCGAGGTCGAGGTGGTCGGCCAGCGCGATGAGGTCGTGCGTGAAGTCGCGCAGGCTGGTCACCGCGGGGCCGGTGCTCTCGCCGTAGCCGCGGAGGTCGGGGACGACGACCCGGAAGCCCCGTTCGGCGAAGTGCTCGGTCTGGGGTTGCCACATGGAGCGGTTGAAGGGGTGGCCGTGGACGAGAAGCAGCGCTGGGCCGCCGGCGCCTCGGTCGTCGTAGGTGAGGACGGTGCCGGGACCCGTGTGGAGGGTGGGCATGGAGCTGACGGTAGGCAGTGCTTTGTCTCGGAGCAATACGCCGCAATGTAGTCGGAGCAATGTTTTTCGGTGGTCGACGAAGCGGCCGGACGGGGTGTCTTGGACCGAAGCGGGCCGATTCCGGGCATTGCATGGGGTTTGACCTGGGAAGATCGCGTTAAGGGACCCCCCTGTTTTGGGGCGTTTCCGGCCATGTAAAGTTCTCCAAGTCGCCAGGGAAACCGGGCGGCCACCGGGACACGAACCAAGCTCTCGCCTCAGGCGATTGAGTGGGTGGCCCAAACAACAAAGGCTTGAAACAACGCCGATGGTTGGTGCGCACTGGGTGCGGATTGATCTGACGTGTGTTGCTTGAGAACTCAACAGTGTGCTAGTGAACTAAGCCAGTAGAGCTTATATGAAACCCCCTCGTCGGGGTTTCCTTTGAGAAAACTAGA
>NZ_JBFAAJ010000014.1:156824-184699 GCF_040639695.1 Amycolatopsis sp. NPDC023774 | reverse complement strand
ACAAGGAGGGCGAGGAATCGCCCGGTGTCGCGACCGGCGTGTTGTCGCTCTACCACGGCGACCGCAAGGTCGGCGAGGGTCGCATCAAGACACAGCCCGGCGCGTTCGAGCTCGCGGGAGAGGGTCTGTGCGTCGGCCGCGACAGCGGGGCCGCCGTCACCGACGACTACCGCGGAGAACGTCCCCACCGGTTCACCGGCGGCACCATCAAACGGGTCGTGATCGACGTCAGCGGCGACCCCTACGTCGACCAGGCGCGTGAGGCCGAGGCGATGCTCATGCGGGAGTAGCCGTCCGGCGGCGGGACCACTGGTCGTGGACCTCGGGCGGGGAGCTGACGCGGAGCCGGTGGTCGGGTGCTGCTGTCAGGTGATTCGAGGCGCGTACGGTCGTTACGTGAGCGCTGGCAGTCCGCCGGACTTGGCCGAGATCGAGGCACATTTCACCGCGCTTCTCGACGGGCGGATGAGCCGCGACCGGTCGACCGGTGGGCTGGTCGGTGGCTGACGGATGACAGTCTCTTGTGGGATGCGCTGAGCCTGTGGGCGTTGGATCTGCTCTACGGAATCGATCTGCGTCACGGGCCCGATGGCGATTACCTGCACGGCGACAGTCAGGTACGCAGTTGGCCGGCGGAGTTCAGGAGCCGGCGCGCGCGGTGACTTGCGCAGCCGCGAGAGCGTTCATGCTTGGGCTGTGCCTCGGGTCGAGCGGGCGGGGGAGTGGGCACGCCGCGCGATGTCATGGTCGAGAAGAACAGCTGCAGATGCGGCCGCCGCCCCGGGGTTCGCACTGTGCCGCCAGGCCGCGGCGACCCGCTCGGCCGGCGTCCCCTTGGCGGGGAGCAGCTCGCCAAGCCGATCGAGCAGCGTGGTTCCGCGGAGAATCCCGTCCACCGCGGCAGCGAGCAACGCATCGAGCGACCCGAAGTGGTACAGCAACATCCGGTTGTGGGAGCCGATGCCACGCGCGAGCTCACTCAACGACACATCGACCACACCACGGCCGAGGATGAACTCGCACGTTTCGCGCAGAAGTCGCGCGCTCGACTGGTCCACTGGCCACCCCGTGATCGTTAGGCAGGGGCCCTGACCTCCCCCTTCGAGCGACGACGCGGTTTGTTCACCCAGCCACCGTGTACCCCACGGCGCGCAGCAGGTCGCTCAGCCACACCAGGTGGTAGGCCAGGGGAGGTCGCTCGCCCTCCAGCAGCTGCCGAACATGCTGTTCGCACTCCGACAACTGACCGATGGTGAGCTCTTGGGGCTTCTGGCCGACGTCGTAGAGCGCGTCGGGCGGGACGGCCCAGAAGTAGTCGGCAGCCACGTCCACGGTTTCTCCGTGGACCTCCCTGACATGCTCGAAAAGCCTCTCGGTCGCCGCAGCCAGCTGGTCAAGCCGGATGACGTTCGCAGTGGTCAACTCGATCTGCCTTCCTGGAGAAGCTGCGCTTGATCGTATTGGCCGCTTCATGACACCTCCTTCGGTCTCCCGTCCAGCGCTCGGAGGCGTTCTTCCTCCCCGCCGGCCCCATTGCGGCCGTCCGCCGCGGCGTGGGCGCCGCACGCGAACCCCGGCTCGATGCGGCCGCCCCCCTGGCGATCAGTACCGGCGCGGAGGCGAAGGCCATCCGGCAGACGCGTCGGCGATGCCCAACACCTACGGCCACCTGCCTGCTCGGGACGTCACCCTCTGTTGCCGGGGTTTCCACAGGCCAAGGCATAAATGCAGGCCTCCCTGCAACCCCCCGATGGCGACCCGCTACAGTACTCACATCGCGCTTCACGGAGCACCTCCGAGGAGCACGGGTCCGGGCTGTGGCGCAGTTTGGTAGCGCACTTGACTGGGGGTCAAGGGGTCGCAGGTTCGAATCCTGTCAGCCCGACCGGACAGGCTGAAGGGCCCGTGAGCAACAAATTCCCTGCTCACGGGCCCTTTTGCTGACCGTGCGAACTTGTGCAGTTGATCTACGCGTGCGTGTCAGTGTGGACCAGTTGTGGACCAGCCAATTAGGCCACACTGCCTAGACCTGTGTTCGGGTCGCCACCACCGCCCCGCGCCGCTATTGGACGCTACGCTTCGGTGGCCGCCGCCCGCATCGGGCTCGACTAGGCCAGCACAAGCGGGGTCCGCTTCCGCCCCTTGTCGCACGTTGACGGGCCCATTTTGAATCCGGCTCGGAAATGGCCCCTGACCTGCGCGTTGACTGAAGCACTTGTTGCGTGGACCGGGCATAGACCGTGCCTGCCTGAGAGCAGGCGTAGCGCCAGGGCGCTTCAGCGCGACTGAGTCTGCGCGATGGAGGAGCCTTTCCGGTCGAGGCAGCCCAGTGCCGGAGATGGAAGCGTTGAACATACTGTGCGCGGCCCGTTAATAGCCTGACCTGCACATTTCGAGCTCGCCGCCGATTCTCGCATGCTGCTGGCGGCGTTCCGAATGGCGCTGGCCGCGTCGGTGGGTGGGTGCCTGGACGTGTGACGAGGAGCTGGTGCGCGGAGGCAAGTCGCGTGCTACGCCGTGCGCTATGGGTGGTCGGTATGACGCGATCACGGAGCAGTACCGCGACGCCGTCCAGGACTTTACAATGATGATCCGGCCGGCCCCACGAAGGCCACGCGAACCGCCGTCGCGCAGGAGATCGCATGTTTGTTCCGCCAGGTCCCCGGCACCAAGCCCGTTGACACCTTCTGTCGACCTTCCGGTGGCGAGGCCGCCCCAGCTCGACGAGGAGACCCCTTTGCCCCGCATCGTCCCCAACGCATTCGGCATGGGATTCGGCCTGGCCGGGCTGGCGGGCACCTGGCGCGCCGCCGCCGACGCCGGTCTCGCTCCACGCTGGATCGGCGACGTCCTACTAGTCCTGACCGCGCTCGTGTGGGTGACGGTGCTGCTGGCGTATGGCGTCCACGCGCTGAGCCACAGCGGAATGCTGCGCTCCGACCTGACCCACCCGGTGCTCGCACCATTCCTGTCGCTCGCGGTGATTACTCCGATGGTGCTGGCCGCGCGAGGCGTGGAGCCGCACATGCACACCACCGGCAAGGTGCTTACCGACGTTCTGATCGGTCTTGTCTTTTTGCACGGCTGCTGGTTCACCGGCCAGCTGATCTACGGGGAGTATTCCTTCGACCAGCTTCACCCCGGTTACTTCCTGCCTACCGTCGCCGGTGGCCTGGTCGCGTCCGCGAGCGCAGCGCAAGTCGGACAGGAGGGGCTCGGCCGGGTGCTGTTCGGCTACGGCGTCGTCTGCTGGGTGATCCTCGGCTCGATGATCCTCGGTCGCCTGTTCTTCCGGCCAGCTCTGCCCGCTGCCCTGCTGCCCACCCTTGCCATCGAGGTCGCCCCCGCACCCGTCGCGAGCCTCGCGTGGTTCGAACTCGGCGACGGGTCGATCGACTTCGTCGCGCAGTTCCTCGCCGGCTACGGCGCACTGATGGTGCTCGCCCAGCTGCGGCTGCTGCCAGCGTTCAGAAAACTGTCGTTCTCGATCGGCTTCTGGTCCTTCACGTTCGCCTGGGCGGCAGTAGCGACTGCGATGCTGGATTGGATCGCCGCGACCCGCCCGGCCTGGCAGGACGTGTGGTCCTGGCTGGTACTCGCGGTGATTACCTTGCTGGTCGGCGGCATCGCCGTCCGCACGGTGGTCGCACTCGCGCGCGGCCAACTGTTCGTGGCGCGCCCGCAGCGGACACCCGCCCCACAAACCTGACCGCCGCCCCCCCCGGGCGCGTGTTCGTGGACCATCGCCTTCTTGGTTCACCGTAGACCGCGCACATACGTACTTTGCCGGTCGGCTTCGCGCGCCGCCGGACGACACGCGAACTGCCACTAGCGGGGTTGCGTCTGGTCAGGGGCCGCTTTCGCAGGTCTGATGGAGTGCCCCCTCGGTGACGATGACAAGCGCTACGGGTACCCCACCCTTCGGAGGGCGCTACAGCTGGCCGGCTTTCCGGTTCCCAGCTGACGCCGCCTGCCGACCTCGACAAGATCCCTGAAGCCCCCGCGTGGACCGTCAGTCACCGGGTGGCCGAGTGCAGGGAAATGGGTCATGGTTGGACGCCCGGTAGTGCCTGGAGCCGAACCGGACTTGATGCCTGGTCACACGAAGTTTCATTGGCGCCACACGGCGATGGCGCCGTCGTACCCGACCCCCGTGCGCGGGGCAGTGTGCGTCGGTGGACGATCTTGCGCGTTGACCGCGCGCCTCAAGTTACCGGTGTGAACGGCAGAACCTGCGTGCGGTGGCGCTCGATTCACCCAAGGCGAGTGGGTGGACGGCCCAGCCCCGCCAGAAACGGATCGCCGATGAGGACTTGGCTGCGTGTCGGATCAGAACCGGTCGTCGTCCGGATCCCGTGCCCATTCCTTGCGTGGCCGTAGCTGCGACAGGATCCTCCGGGCCTCGTTGCGGACCCCGTCGTCGTCATCGGCGGCGAGCTCGTGCAGCTGCTGAATCAGCCGGTCCGCGCCTTCGGTCGTCATCCATTCGGAGTTGCAGTCCAGAGCCGGCCACCAGCTCATCTCTGGTCCAGAACTCGACAGCTCCGCTGCTAGCCAGCAGCACGCAGCGCAGCCCGGCGGTGTCCTTGCGTGCGAGCAGGGCCTCGGCGGTCTCCTGTGTGACTGCGGAGTCTCGGGGGTCCAAAAGGAGACAGTGGAGGACGTCCGCCATCCCGTCGATCTTGTCCGATGCCGCGAGCCGCCGACCGGCCGATGCGCGGACGGACCAGTCTGGGGAGTCGGCGTCCTGAGCGGTGGTGGTCAGTTCTTGATCGTCGGGAGACCCCATACCCCCAGCCTTCCAGGGATGTCGTTGATCTCCACTCGATTTCCCAGCCGGCAAACTAGTGTGTCGTCCCGTGATCGTTTGGTTGAACGGTACCCATGGCGCGGGCAAGACGACGACCAGTGCTCTCTTGCAACCGCTGTTGCCTGATTCGCGGGTGTTCGACGCCGAGCAGGTCGGCGTGATGCTCATGGACATCAGGCCGGGGCTGCCCGAGACGGACAACTTCCAGCACTGGCCGCCGTGGCGGCCACTGGTCGTCGAGACCGCCGCTCGCGTCCTGGACTACACCGGTGGCACGCTGGTGATCCCCATGACCGTCCTGGTCGAGCAGTACTGGCGCGAGATCAGCACCGGCCTCGCTCAACGCGCCATTCCGGTGCGGCACTTCGTCCTGCACGCCGACCAGGAGACGCTCCGCGGGCGCATCGAAAGCGAGCACGCCATCCCGTCCCCGTTCCGGCTCCGGTATCTGCAGCCCTACGCCGAGGCAGCCCGGACGTGGTTGCACGCCGAGGCCGAAGTCGTTGACACCACGCACCTCACCGCCGCCGAGGCCGCCGCGAAGATCGCAGACGTCGTCAAGAAATGAGGCCGGCTGGCACAGACAGAGTGCCACCGGCCGCCCGGCGCCTTTTTATTGATTACTGCCCACTGTCAAATGTGATCTTGCAGCCGGAGACCGATCCAACTGTCGCCCACCCGAGAGGGCAACACTCACCAGCGCTGTGGGTGTGCACAGCGTTCGCCGTGTCCTTGATCGTCGTGGCCCTGGCGAATCGCGACGGCTCCCGAGGATAGTTCCGCACAATTCCGCGCCCTGCGTGGTGATCGCATGCCTGGCGGCGTTGGCTACACGGCACGTAGGCGTGAACCGGTGATGGACCTGTAGGTCGCCTGCCGCGCTCTTGCCTCGGCGTTGGGGCGGTCGTTGGGGTGGTCGACTCGCCGCTATCCGAAAGAATCGACACATGCTGAGAGTCGGATCTGTTGTGCTGGGTGTTTCGGATGTGCCACGTGCGGCCGCGTTCTGGACGGAGGCCCTGGGAGACGTCCCGCGAGAAGAGATCGAAGAGGATTGGGTGGTACTGGTCCCGACGGAAGGGACCGGGACCCACCTGTCGCTCGGCCTCACGGAGACGCCGCTGCAGGCGCATCCGCGGATCCACCTGGACCTGTACGCCGGGGACGCGGCCCACCAGGCCGCCGAGGTCGAACGGCTGGTGTCCCTGGGCGCCCAGATCGTCGACTGGGACCTGTACCCAGACGACGCCGACTTCGTCGTGCTCGCCGATCCGGACGGTAACCGCTTCTGCATCATCGACACCGGGCACCATCGACGCCCCGCCTGAGCCAACGCGGGACAGGCTGGGGGCAAGCGAAGCGCGCAACAGCGCAGGGCGGCCGCCGAGGACCCCGGCCACGCAGGATGTGCCCGAGGCCCAGTAACGAGCCTCGGGGCGACGACCGGTCAACCTCAGTTCGGGTTGTCAGCGTGAGTCAACGTCTGCCAGGCGACGAACAAGTTGTTCGTCCCCGCCGGGCGCTGGCGTTCCGTCAAGGCTTGCGTGTTGGTCATGGCGATGCCGAGGCGGCCGTGCAGCGCGTTGTAGCCCACCTCTGTCACCGGGCCCAGGCCGAGGTTCAGGGTGCCGCCGCAGAGGGTCGAGGGGACGGCCGCGCCGAGTTCGTACTTGGCTTGGAAGCCGAGGGCCTGGCGGAGGCGTTCGCCGACGTCCGTGGAGTACAGGTCCTGGCCCTGAATGCGCGAAGTCTCGGCGACGTCGGCGATGGAGGCGATGCCGTAGCCGGTGTGGACGAAGTCGCGGCAGGTTTCCTGGGTGAGGCCGGTGGTGAAGGTGCTTTGCTTCTGCCAGTAGTTGACGATCTGGTCGCGAGTCGACAATCCGCTGTCGGGCACGGTGCGGGGGAGGGTGCCGTCCGTGGACAGATACACATAGGCCGCGACACGGTTGCGGTAGCGGGTCATGGCGGAGTCGTAGCTGGACTTGTCGTCGAGGAAGACGGAGATGCCGATGGCGGCCTCCGTCATGACGAGCTCCCAGTTGCCGTTGCTGTTGGAGCCGGCCAGAAGCTTCGGCAGGTAGACGTTGCGCAGCATCGTCGCGAAGCGGCCGGAGTTGGGCCAGCTCGGATAGGTCGCCTTGACGAGCTCCGCGGCCCGCGACCACGACGCGCCGGCCCAGCCCGTCTGCAAGGGCGCGTTGCTTTCGGTGTGGCTGGTGATCGTCGCGGACCACGCGTCCATGAGCGCGATGGCTTTCTGGGCGTAGCGCGCGTCCTGCGTGAGGTACCAGGCCAGCGCGTCGGTGTAGGCGGCGATGGCGTCTTCGCGTTCGTCGGTGCAGCCGTTGTTCGGGTTGGAGTATGAGCCGCACTCCACCACGGCGCGGGGTTTCGCCGTGCGCGTGAGCGAGGCGTACTTGCTGCCCATCATCTGGTCGAACGCGCTCTTCCACGGCTGCGCGCCGGCGCTCACCTTGGCGCGCACGAAATCCAGCTGCGGACGGCTCACGAGCACGCCCGGGTGGGTGAACGTCGCGGGAGCGGCGGAAGCCGGTGCGGTCAGCAGTCCCAACGCGACAGGGATCGCCGCGATCAGCGACGCGAGTTTTCGGGCCCGAAAGGACATGGCTCTCCTCGGTGAGGGGAAGGGAGGTCGTCGTCGATCTCGGTCACCGGTGAGCGCTGTGCATCAGTGTCATGGTCCAGACCACCTCACGTCAAGCGCGCACGTGGACATCATTCGCGTTCGAAAAATGCGTTCAGCCGACCGAATAAACTCGAGTGGCGGCTTCTGCGGATAACCCGTGACAGTGCATCCGAGAAGGGGTGATCGATGGACGACGCGGGGTGATCGCCGGTCCGTGGCCGAGCCCGAGCTGTTCGCCGCCATCTTCGACCGGCACGCACCACACATCCACCGCTATCTCGCGCGGCGGCTGGGCCGGGACGTGGCCGACGACGCGCTGGCGGACACGTTCCTGGTCGCGTTCGGCAAGCGGGCCCACTACGACGGCACCCGGCCGGACGCACTGCCGTGGCTCTACGGCATCGCGACCAACATCGTGAGCCGCCACCGCCGCGACGAGGTGCGCCAGTACCGCCTGCTGCGCGCCGTCGGTCCGCAGGGCGCGGTCGACGGGCACGCCGACCGGGTGGCGGCGCAGGTCAGTGCCCGGGCGCGCGGGCCGGAACTCGGCGCCGCGCCGCGCTGGCGGCGCTGTCTCCCAGGGACCGCGACGTCGTGCTCGTCGCCGCCGAGGAGGTGGCCCAGGCACTGGGGATCCCGGTGGGGACCGTGCGGTCCCGGCTCAACCGCGCCCGCCGCCAGTTGCGCGCCGCTCTCGGTGGCGCCGAACACCCCGGCGAAAAGGAGGTCCTGTCCCATGGATGAGCTGCAGCCGGTCCGCGACCGCGCGGCGGACGTCCCGCTGCCCGCCCTGGCCGAGCTGGGTGCCCCCTGTGCCCGCCTGCTCGCGGCCGTCGCGAACGAAGCCCACCGAAAGATCGGGAAACGCCGGTGGCAGGCCGGTGCCGCGACGCTGGGGGCTCGCGGCGGCCGTCACCGCCGTCGTCTCGTTCGCGCCCACGGGGGACGGGCCGCTGACGCCTCCGCGGGCCGTGGCCGACCCCGCGCGGGTGTTGCACGGCGCCGCGGCCAAGGCCCTGAAGCTGCCCGACACCCCGCCACGGCCCGACCAGTTCGTCTACGTCAAGACGCAGTACGCGAACGGCGACCGCGAGGCCTGGATCTCCGCCGACGGCAAGCACGACGGTTACGTCAAACAGGACGGCCAGACGCTCACCCTGCCGGCGTGCGTCTCGACGGCAGGTACCGGGTCCAGGGTGCCAACAACCCCGCCGTGAACGGCACCGAAGAGCCGTGCGTGGTGACACCGGCCTACCGCACCGATCTGCCGACGACCACCGACGTCATGTTCAGCTACCTGAACAAGAACGGCAGCGGCGACGCCGGCGACGCAAACGCCATGGGCAAGGACGTGCAGCTGCTCGCCGGCGAGACCTACCTGCCGCCGCGCGCGAAGGTCGCGCTGTTCGAAGCAGCCGCGCAGATGCCCGGCCTGCAGGCCGTGGACCACGTGACCGACGCGGCGGGCCAGCCGGGTGTCGGCGTCACTTGGCCCGGTCACGGCGTGACCCTGGTCTTCGACGCGAAGACCTACACCTACCTCGGCACCACACAGCGCGCCGTGGTCGGCTACGGGATCGTCGACCACGTGGGGCAGCTGCCGCGCTGAGACCTCAGCGGCCGGTGAAGCTGGCCTTGCCGGGACCGTCGGCGAGGAACGACTTCACCGCGCCGCGCAGGTCCTCGGTGTCGAACAGCTCCGCGGCGATCGACGTGACGTGGGCGTTGGCCTCGGGCACACCGCCGTGCTCGAAGTGGGCCAGCACGCGCTTGGTGGCCGCGTGCGCCTGCGTGGGGCCGACGGCGAGACGCGCGGTGAACTCGCGCGTCGCGGCGTCGAAGCCCTCGTCGGGCAGCACCCGGTTCACCACGTTCCAGCGTTCGAGCGTTTCGGCCGAATAGGTGTCGCCGGTGAACACGAACTCCTTGGCCCGGGCCACTCCGGCGCGGGCGGCGAGGCGCTGGGTGCCGCCCATCGTCGGCGTCAGGCCCACCACCTTCTCCACGAGCCCGAACTTCGCGCGCGAAGCGGCCAGCAACAGGTCGCACGCCACGGCGACCTCGAACGCCCACGTGAGGCACAGGCCGTGGGCGGCGAACACCGTGGGGAACGGCAGCGCGGCGATGCGGTCGGGCACCGTGAGCAACTCGTCGAAGAACACTTTCGCCTCGGCCGGTGAGCCCTGGGCGGCGAACAGTGCGACGTCCACACCACCGCTGACCACGCGGCCCTCGGCGCGGATGAGCAACGCCCGCGCCGGCCGGGCTTCCAGGGCGGCGATGGCTTCGAGCAAGTCGCGTTGCAGCGAAGCGGTGTAGAGGTTGAGCGGGGGCGCGTCGATCGTCAGCACCGCCAGGCCGTCTTCGCGGTCGAGCCGGGTCACGCGTTCTCCTCGTTGTCCAGCAGCGTGTCCCAGTACGCCTGGGCCGCGGGCCGCCATTCCACGTGCTTGCGGTGGAACAGCTCGCTCGCCTTGCGCCCGCTCCACTCGGCGGGCAGCAGCTCGGCCGGCAGCCGCGGGTCGAGGAACGGGAAGCGCCGCCACTCGTGCACGAGTTCGGTCTGCGCGCGCAGCACGGCCGGGTCGCCGGTGGGGCGCAGGCCGGTGAAGCGGTCGATGAAGTCCTCGTAGCGGTCGGTCAGGTCCGAGAGGTCCCACGACCGCTCGACCATGCTCTCCTGTTCGCCGACCTCGCCGTACGCGGCCGTGAACGACATCGCCTGGGCGTCGAGCTGCAGCTCCGCCACGATCTGCTGTGCTTCGTGCTGCCGGCTCGGGTCGGGGCTCACCCATACGCCCGCGACCGGCGAGCCGAACCCGGCCCACGTCAGGCGCGTGCGCAGCCGGTGGCGCAGGTCGCGCTTGGCCTCGGGCACCGACACGATGAGCATCAGCCAGCGGCCCTCCCATGCGACGGCCTCGCGCCCGAACGCGTAGATCCGCTCCGCGCCTTCGGTGAGCAGCCGACGGCCCGGCGGGGTGAGCGACCAGCGCACGCGCCGGCCGACGCGTTCGGACACCAGCCAGCCCTCGGCGGCCGAGCGCGCGAGGGCCTGGCGCGCCGACTTCTCCTCGATGTCCAGCATGCCCAGCGCTTCGACGAGCATGGACGTCCACACGGGACGGTCGCGGGGAAGCACGTACTCGCCCAGCACGGTCATCAACAGAGACCGGGCACTCGCGTGGCTGACCTCGCGGCGCCTGCTGACCGTCGGCCGCGGCGTCGCCGAACGGAGTTCCCGCTGCTTCGTGCGCCGGCCGAGCGCGACCGACGTGGCGGGTTCCGCCATCGCTTTCACCGACCTCACTGCTCCGTGGTTCGTAACCCGCCCAGGTTACCCACGTTCAGTGACCGGGACGACACTCGCCACACGGGGAGCGGGTCCGCGATCGGAGACCGCACCCGTAGAATCAGCCGGGAAATGAGCGCAACACTCGTCGCGAAGGGCCTGGCCTCCGGCCACGGCGACCGCATCCTGTTCTCCGGCCTCGACCTGGTCGTCGCTCCTGGTGACCTCGTCGGGCTGGTCGGCGTCAACGGCGCCGGCAAGTCCACGCTGCTGCGCACCCTCGCGGGCCTGCAGCCGCCCGAGTCGGGGGAGATCCGGCTGAACCCGCCGACGGCCACCGTCGGTCACCTCCCGCAGGAGCCAGAGCGGCGGCCGGGGGAGTCGGTGCGGCAGTTCCTCGCGCGCCGCACCGGGGTCGCCGAAGCGCAGCGTGAGCTCGACGCCGCCACCGAAGCGCTCACCGAAGGTGCTGCCGGTGCCGACGACACGTACGGCACGGCACTCGACCGCTGGCTCGCTCTCGGCGGCGCCGACCTTGACGATCGCGCCGGCGAGGTGGCGGCGGAGCTCGGCCTCGCCGTGGACCTCGACCAGCCGATGGTCTCGCTTTCCGGCGGACAGGCCGCGCGCGCCGGGCTCGCGTCGCTGCTGCTGAGCCGGTACGACATTTTCCTGCTCGACGAGCCCACCAACGACCTCGACCTCGACGGCCTCACCCGCCTCGAGCGGTTCGTCACCAGCCTGCGCGCCGGAACGGTGCTCGTGAGCCACGACCGCGAGTTCCTCGCGCGCACCGTGGACCGCGTCGTGGAGCTGGACCTCGCGCAGCAGCAGGTGAACACCTACGGCGGCGGCTACGAGTCCTATCTGGAGGAACGCGCTGTCGCGCGGCGCCACGCGCGCGAGGACTACGAGGAGTACGCCGCCACCCGCTCCGCGCTGGAGGCGCGAGGGCAGATGCAGCGGTCGTGGATGGAGAAGGGCGTCAAGAACGCGCGGCGCAAGCAGACCGACAACGACAAGGTCGGCCGCAAGTTCCGCAGCGAGGCCACGGAGAAGCAGGCGTCGAAGGCGCGCCAGACCGAGCGCATGATCGAGCGCCTGGAGGTGGTGGGCGAGCCGCGCAAGGAGTGGGAGCTGCGCATGGAGATCGCGGCGGCCCCGCGCGCCGGCGCGGTCGTCGCCACGCTGCGCGGTGCGGTCGTGCACCGCGGTCCCTTCACGCTCGGTCCCGTCGACCTCCAGGTCGACTGGGCGGACAAGGTCGCCATCACGGGCGCCAACGGCGCGGGCAAGTCCACGTTGCTGGCGGCCCTGCTCGGCCGGCTGCCCCTCGACGAGGGCAGCGCGGCTCTCGGCCCCGGAGTCGTTGTCGGCGAGGTCGACCAGGCCCGCCGGCTGTTCCTCGACGACGTCCCGCTGGCCGATGCGTTCGCGCGCGAGGTCCCGGAGCTGCCCGACGCCGAGGTCCGCACGCTGCTCGCGAAGTTCGGCCTCAAGGCCGCGCACGTGCTGCGCCCCGCGGCCACGCTCTCGCCGGGCGAGCGCACGCGCGCCGCCCTCGCGTTGCTGCAGGCGCGCGGGGTGAACCTGCTCGTGCTCGACGAGCCGACCAACCATCTCGACCTGCCGGCGATCGAGCAGCTCGAGTCCGCTTTGGACCGTTACCCCGGCACCCTGCTGCTCGTGACCCACGACCGCCGCATGCTCGACGCCGTCTCGGTCACGCGGCGCTTCGAAGTGGCGGACGGGAAAGTCACGGAGTCCTGACGCGGCAGCCGGCGACCGCTCCCGGCGGGAGCTCGCCAGGTCCCGCGAAACAGCGCGACGGCCGGCGCAGGCGGTTCTGGCGTCGCGACCGGTGCCCGACACGGCGGCGGGGCGGCCGCGCGCGAGCCTGGGGCGGTCCGGGAGCCGAGACCGCGGGGTTTCCCGGTCGACGGCATCCTGCGGGCGAGGCGAACCCCCGGAGGTTCCGCTGAGCGAGACGCGTCAGCCGGCCACGGCGTCGACCCCCGTGGTGTGCGTCGGGTGGACCACCACGAGGACCTTGCCCGGGGAGGTCGCGTAGCCGACGAACTGGTCCACGCCTTCGGCGGGCAGGTAACGGCGCGCGATGAGCTCCGAACCGCTGCGCACGCGCGCGGGGTCGGTGACGATCTCGGCCGTCCCGTTCACCGAGACGAAGCTGTAGGGCGGCACGTCGTCGTGCACCGTGAGCGCGACCTCGGCCGACGCGGCGATCGCGCGGCCTTTCACGCTGTCCTGGGTGATGTTGACCAGCAGGTCCTCACCGTCGGGGGCGAACCAGACGGGGACGGCGTGCGGACGGCCGTCGGCGCGGACGGTGACGAGGATGGCGCTGCGGCTGCCTTCCGCGAGGAAGGCGCGGGCACGTTCGGTGGACATCGGGGTGGCCATCTCGGGTTCCTCCAGTGGTCGGGCCCAGCGCGCTTACGCCGGGTCACGGTTGCGGCCACCGTAACCCGGCGCACCGACAAACTCGGCTCACCCGGAAGTTTCAGCCGATCGGCAAATCAAGGCCGGTCGGTGAGGTACCCGCCCATCGTCGTGAAGTAGTCCGCCGCAGCCAGCGCCGTCCTCCGTGCGGATGCGTTCAACCAAGAGCCCAGGGAGTGACCGCGCCGCGCCTCGGGACCGGCGACGATCACCACGCCGTCGCCCTCTTTGATGAAGATACGGCCCGGGGTGCCGCCGTAGTGCCCGGCCGACACCGACGCGCGCACGATTCGCAGCTGAGCCCCGCGGTGGTAGGCGAACGCGTTGGGGTACGGGTCGGACTGCGCGCGCACCAGCCGTTCGATGTCCGAAGCGGGCCACGTCCAGTCGATGAGACTGTCGCGTCGCGCGCGTTTGTGGAAGAAGCCGTGACGCTGTGCGCCATCGCCACCGCCGCGACGGGACCCATCGCGTTCGTCGCGCTCGCCGCGCCGCAGCTGGCGAAACGGCTGGGACGCTCGGCGAAACCCGCGCTGGTGTCGTCGGCCCTGATGGGTGCGCTGGTGCGCGTGGCCAGCGACCTGGGCACGCGCCTGGTGTTCGGTGAGGAAGGACTGCCGGTCGGCATCGCGACCGGCGCCATCGGCGGTCTTTACCTGATGTGGCTGCTGTCGAACCAGTGGCGGCGCAACCGCGGCTGAGCCTCAGACGGGCTGCTCGATCGGCGCCGGCTCGCCGAACCGCGCCAGCGCCAGCGCCGCGGTGACCGCGAGCACGAACCCGGCGACGGCGACGACCACGAAACCGGGCCGCGTGCGGTCGCCGAGCAGCACGACGCCGATGAGCGACGGCAGCACGGTCTCGCCGAGCACCATCATTGCGGTCGAGGTGGTGACGCTGCCGCGCTGCAACGCCGTGGCGTAGAACAGCATCGCCATGCCACCGGACACCGCGACGATGTAGAGCGCCGGGTCGGTGAGCAGGTCGAGCGGGGCGAGGCTCGGGATGATCCGGCCCGCGACGGCGACCAGCCCGAAGCACAGCCCGGCGATCAGGCCCAGCGCGGGCGTCCGGACGCGGCGACCTGCCTTGCCGGCCACGATTCCGGCCAGCCCGAGCACGACCACGGCGCCGGCGAGTGCGAGCCGGAAGCCCAGGCCCACCTGGTCCGAACCTTCGCTCTGCGCCGACGAACCCAGCAGCGCGAGGCCCGCGCAGACCACGACCACGGCCGCCCACTCGCGCGCCCCGAGTCGCACGCCGAAGACCCGCGCGGCCACGGCCGTCACGGCCAGGCTCGCCGCCTGCGTGGCCTGCACGACGAACAGCGGCAACACGTGCAGGGCGGTGATCTGCGCGATGAACCCGAGCACGTCGAGGCCCAGGCCGGCGACGTACTTCCACTGCCGCAGCACCCGCAGCAGCAGCCGCGGGTCGACCCCCGCCCCCGCGTCGGGCGTCGCCTTCGCCGCCACGGCCTGCATCACCGAAGCGACGCCGTACGCCACGGCCGAGAGCAGCGCACACAGCAGTCCCCACACCATGTCCGCCACCCTATTCCGGGTGGGCAGCGGAGGTCAGGCCGTTCCCCCGGCGGGGAGCGGCACGGTCCGGTGCGGGCCGGTCAGGCCAGTTCGAGGAGGACGCCGTCCTCGGCTTCGCGACCGCCTGGGCCGTGGATACGGATGACGTCGACGATCTCGTCGAACAGGGTTGGACCCTCACCTCGTCGCGCGGCGGCGATCCTGGCCTCGATCGAGGGCCGGTTCGACGGGTGGCAGGTCAGGAGCAGCTCGTTCAGCCGGAGGATCGTCGCCTCGGGCCCGAGCGCGGCGCGGGAGGTCGCCGAGGCGAGCCAGCGCAGGATCCAGCCGCCGTCGGGGGTACCGAAGCCTCCCCGGAGCACGTCGTTGAACGCGTCCAGGTTCCCGCGCCAGCGGTAGCCGTCGAGCAGGCGCGAAAACTCGCGGGTGAAACCGGCGAAGTCGGAGAAACGGGATCCGTCGATGACCAACACCGGAAGGTCGCTGTGGCCCGACATGACGCCAGCATGGCATGACCCGCGGTGTCGCCTGCGGCACGTCCAACCCGAGTTCGAAGGTCGAGCGGGCGTGGCCCGACCCGCGAACCGGCGACGAGCCGACCGTGCGGCTGCGCTTCCTGGACTTCCTGCGGGCGACCGCCGTGAACAAGGTCGCGGGCCGTACCCGGGAGCAGGCGGCCGCGACGCCGTTGCCGAGCTCGCCGCGGATGAGTGCGCTCGGGGTGGTGAAGCACCTGACGGCCGTCTAACGGTGGTGGCTCTCGATCCAGGCCGGTGGCTCCGACGCGCCGTCGTTGCGGCCGGGCTCCCCGACCCGAGCTGGGACTTGGCCGCCGGCTACGTCCCGGAGCCGGTGGTCGCCGCCTACCGGGCGGAGTGGGAGCGGTCGGCGGCCGCCCTGGCCGGGCTGACCCCCGAGGACCGGACGCGCCGCGGCGGGGAGTTCACCGTGCGGTGGGTGCTGGCCCACGTCGTGCAGGAGCCCGCCCGCCACGTCAGGCACCTCGACGCGCTGCGGGAGCTCGCCGACGGCCAAGTGGGGGAGTGAGCGCCGGGTCGCTACGCTGCCCGCATGGCAGACCAGCTGTACTTCCGCCAACTGCTCGCCGGCCGGGATTTCGCGGTCGGGGACCCGGTCGCGACGCAGATGGTCAACTTCGCCTACCTGATCGGCGACCGCGGGTCGGGTGAGGCCGTGATCGTCGATCCCGCCTACGCGGTCGGCGACCTGGTGCAGGTGCTCCACGACGACGGCATGCGCCTGGTCGGTGTGCTCGCCACGCACCACCACCCCGACCACGTCGGCGGCGACATGATGGGCTTCTCGCTGCCCGGTGTCGCCGAGCTGCTCGCGATCCAGCAGGTGCCGATCCACGTCAACACCGAAGAGACCGAGTGGGTCCGCCGCGTCACCGGTGTCTCCAGCACCGACCTGCGCGCGCACGACCACGACGACGTGCTCAGCGTCGGCGCGGTCGACATCCGGCTCCTGCACACGCCCGGCCACACGCCGGGCAGCCAGTGCTTCCTCGTCGGCGACCGGCTCGTCTCGGGCGACACGCTGTTCCTCGAGGGCTGCGGCCGCACCGACTTCCCCGGCGGCGACGCCGACGCGATCTACCGCAGCCTCCAGTGGCTCGCGACGCTGCCGGGCGACCCCGTCGTCTACCCGGGGCACCAGTACTCGGCCGAACCGTCGGCCGCGCTGTCGCACGTGAAGGACACCAACTTCGTGTTCCGGCCGCGCTCACTCGACGAGTGGCACCGGATGTTCGGCGCCTGACGCCGTCCCACTCCTCGGATACCCCGCGCCGTCGGGCCCGGGCACACGTGGCACAAGAGCCGCCGGAGTACCAGTGCCTGGGAGCGGGTGCGGGTCTTGTTGACGCGGTCCGCCGGATCGGGTGATCGGGGCATGAACCTCGGCGCGCTGCTCGTGAGCCGCCTGCACGTCGATCTCCGGCAGCAGGCGAGCGCGATCTGCTGTCCGCGCTGAAGCGTTTCCCTTTCCCCGTAGCAAAACCCGTACCCGGGAGAAATCCGTGTCGATTTCCACCACGGGCGTGCTGACGCGCGCCCGAAAACCCGAGGCCACCGGCCCACCCCGGCAGCCCTTGGCGCGCCGGGTCTCCCTGCGCCGCTGGATCAGCCCGGTCGTGCTCGTGGCCGCGTGGCAGCTCGCGAGCTCCACCGGCGTGCTTCCACCGGAGAAGCTCAGCGCCCCGTGGACGGTGCTGACCAGCGCGTTCGACCTCGCCCGCACCGGTGAGCTGGGCAACGCCTTCGTCTTCGTCGTGTCGCTCGGCCGGGTCGGGGCGGGGTTCGCGATCGGCGCCGTCGTCGGAGTGTTGCTCGGGATCGTCGCCGGGCTGTCGCGCTGGGGCGAGGCGCTGGTCGACCCGCCCGTGCAGATGCTGCGGACGCTGCCGTTCCTCGGGCTGATCCCGTTGTTCATCCTGTGGTTCGGGATCGGCGAGGAGACGAAGATCGTGCTGGTGGCCCTCGGGGTCGCGTTCCCGCTCTACCTGAATGTCCATTCGGGAATCCGCACGGCGGACACCCGGCTGGTGGAAGTTGCGCGGGCACTGGGTTTCACGCGCGGCGAACGGCTGTGGCACGTGGTGCTGCCCGGTGCGCTGCCGCAGGCGCTGGTGGGCCTGCGGCAGTCGCTCGGGCTGGCGTGGCTGGCACTGATCGTCGGCGAGACCGTGAACGCCGACGCCGGCCTGGGCTATCTCATCAACAACGCGCGTGAGTTCCTCCGCACCGACGTCGTCGTGGTCGGCCTGATCGTCTACGCGGTCTTCGGCCTCGCGACCGACGCGCTGGTGCGGGTCCTGGCGGCCGGCGCTGGCCCGGCGCGGTCTCCTGGCCGACGAGCCCGTGCCGCGGTTCCCGGAAGAGCTCGCGCAGCGGAGCGTGGCGGCCCAGTAGGTCAGGTCCAGCGGGTCGAGGCGTAGACCACCACGTCGTCGCGAGAGGACCGTGCGGCGGCGTCGAAGGCGCCGCCGCAGGTGATCAGTCGGAAGACGTCCTTCGAGTAGCGCTGCACGGCGCCCGGACCAGCGGCGTGAGCACCAGCACGAGCAGGAACACCCCGACACCGGCCGCGAACCACGGTTCGGAGTGGTCCCGCCCCTCGCACCGGGACGGTGCCCTCCGGTACCTCGGCGTACGGCGCGGTGTCACCGTGGGCCATCCAGACGATCGTAGTTATGGAGAATGACGAGACCAGGCCTGCGCCCGGGAGGTCATCCCAACGGCCTAACTCACGCGTAACCCGTTGTGTGGCAGAAATTTTTCCGACCGCTCAGGTTCGGACAACCGAACGCGACAACGCGAGCGCGACCGTGCGCACGGCCGGGGCGACACGCGCCGTGCACATCCGGGTCGCAAAGCCGGTGCTGGAGATCGCGGCGACCGCCGTGCCCGCCGTGCCCGCCGTGCACGCCGCGTCGAGCAGCGGGCCCGCGGGACAGACCACTCCGACGCCGGACTCCTCGCGTTCGAACGCCACGCCCTCGGCGTGGATGTGGCCGCGGAGCTGGTGACGGCATGAGTGCGCCGACCCAGAACCAGCCCGCGCACAACCCGCCGGTGCGGCGGGCCGACACCACCCTGCGGCGACGGCAGCCACGCCATGGCCACCGCTTCACCGAACGCCAGGTGCGCGACACCGTCCGCGCCCTCGGCGACGCCGGGCTTTCGCTCATCGAGGTGACCCACGGCGACCGGCCTCGGTGGTTCGACCTTCACCTACGGCTTCTCCCTCACCGACGAACGCGCGCAGTTTCGTGCTGCACGAAATCCTCTACCGCGGCGGCGCGGAGCGGTACGTCGGCGGCCAGGAGGACATGATCGTCGACATCGCGTTGCGGCTGCAGGCGGAACGAGCCCCGGCGGGCCGGCTCAGTGATCGAACTCGTCCGCGCCGAGCACCAACTTGACGCAGTGGGCCACGAGCCGTTCCCGGCTCACCCGCAGCGTGCCGTCGAGGTAGGCGATGAACACGTTGCTCAGCGCGCCGACCAGCCCGATCGACACGAGCTGCCGGTCGGTCTCGTCGCCGTGCGACAGCTGCTCGCCGACGAGTGCCGTGAACGCCGGCAGCAGGTGCAGGCCGCGGCGGGTCAGCGCGGGATCGGTCAGGGGCGCCAGCAACAGGACCCGGCCCTGGCGCGGGTCGTCGACCATCAGCGCCACGAACGCCCGCACCGCGCGGTGCGCCCGCTGCCGCGGATCGGGCGCGTCGCGGATCGCGTCGACCAACGCCTGGCGCGCCCGCTCACCGACGTACTCGTACACGGCCGCGACGAGCTCCTCGCGGTCGGCGAAGCTCTCGTAGAAGTAGCGCTCGGTCAGGTGGGCCTGGCGGCAGACCGCACGCACGCTGACGGCCGCGGAGCCCTCGGTGCCGAGCAGGTCGAGGCCTGCGGCGACCAGCTGGTCCCGCCGCGCCGCCTTCCGATCGTCCAGCGTCGTGCCCGCCCACGTGCGGCCCGGCATATCCACTCCCGTAGTTGACCACGCCCGTTGTGACATCCTAACCTGACAACAGGTGTAGTCAGTTCACCGACGCACGGGCAGGAGCCGCGATGACCGGGGAGGAACCCGAACCGCTGGGATCGGACTCGCTCACGTGGCGCTACTTCGGCGACTGGCGCGGGCTGCTGATCGTCCTGTGGGCCGGGTCGATGCAGAACATGCACCCGGGGCTCGGTGCCGGAGTGGAGCAGCACTCACGGTTCTTCGAGGAACGCTGGCAGCGGCTGTTCGGCTCGCTCTACCCGATCGGCGGCGTGGTCTACGACGGCCCGCGCGCCCGCCGGACCGCGCTCGAAGTGCGCGGATACCACAACCGCATCAAGGGCGTCGATGCGAAAGGCCGCCGCTACCACGCGCTCGCCCCGGACACCTTCTACTGGGCGCACTCCACGTTTTTCGTCAGCACCATCCTCATCGCCGAGAACTTCATGGGCGGCATCGGCGAAGCGGAGAAGCGCGAGCTGTTCGACGAGCACGTGCGCTGGTGGCGCATGTACGACCTGACGATGCGCCCGGTGCCCGGGTCCTGGGAGGACTTCCGGCGGTACTGGAAGCACATGTGCGTCGAGGTCCTGGAGGACAACAAGGCCACGCGCGACGTCCTGGACCTGCGCGGCATCGCGAAACCGCCGAACCTGGCGTGGCTGCCCGACGCGCTGTGGCGGCCGGTCTCGGCGGTGATCGCGCGGCAGTTCGTCTGGCTCACGGTGGGGCTCTACGACCCGGAGATCCGCGACCTGCTCGGCTTCACCTGGACTGCGCGCGACGAACGCCGGCACCGGTTCGTGGGCCGCGCGATCAACGCCGTGTTTTCCCTCGTCCCGCACGACCGCCGGTACCACCCGCGGGCACGCGCCGGCTGGCGCCGGGCGAGGGGTGAGGTGGCCGCGGACGCGCCCGTGGTCGAGACTCCGCGGAGGAACCTGCCGCCCGTGGGGGAGCGCGGCAAGCCGGAGCACTACTCGCCGAACGTCCGAGCCGACGTCTGAGCCACGGAGGGCCGCATGAAGCTGGGTTACCACCTCGGGTACTGGGGGAGCGGCCCGACGCCGGGCGCGCTGGAGGCCGTGCTCGAGGCCGAGCGTCTCGGGTTCGATTCGGTGTGGTCGGCGGAGGCCTACGGCTCCGACGCGTTCACCCCGCTCGCCTGGGCCGGTGCGTCGACCAGCCGCGTGAAGCTCGGCACCAACATCGTGCAGATGTCTGCGCGCACACCCACGGCCACCGCGATGACGGCGCTGACCCTCGACCACCTCTCCGGCGGCCGGTTCGTGCTCGGGCTCGGGGCGTCGGGCCCGCAGGTGGTGGAAGGCTGGTACGGCCAGCCGTACCCGAAGCCGCTCGCCCGCACCCGCGAGTACGTGGAGATCATCCGCAAGGTCCTGGCGCGCGAGGCACCCGTGACCCTGGACGGGCAGTTCTACCAGCTGCCGCTGCAGGGGGGCGCCGGGCTCGGCAAGGCGCTCAAGCCGACCGTGCACCCGCTGCGCACCGACCTCCCGATCTACCTCGCGGCCGAAGGCCCCAAGAACGTCGCGCTGTCGGCGGAGATCTGCGACGGCTGGCTGCCGCTGTTCTTCTCGCCCAAGGCCGACGCGTTCTACCGCAACGCGCTCGCCGAGGGGTTCGCCCGGCCGGGAGCCCGGCGCAAGCCCGAGGAGTTCGAGGTGCCCGCGTCGGTCCCGGTGATCGTCCACGACGACGTGGAGGAGGCGGCGAGCTGGATCAAGCCGGCGCTCGCGTTGTACATCGGCGGCATGGGTGCCAAGGCGGTGAACTTCCACCACGACGTGTTCGCGCGCCTGGGTTACGAGGAGGTGGCCGACAAGGTGCAGGAGCTCTATCTCGCCGGGCGCAAGGACGAGGCCGCCGCCGCGATCCCGACGTCGCTCGTGGAGGACACCTCGCTCGTCGGCCCGGCCGCGAAGATCCGCGAGGAGCTCGCGGCCTGGGAGGACACAGTGGTCACGACGCTGCTGCTGCGCGGCGACGCGGGATCGCTCACGAAGGTGGCCGAAGCCCTGTCGTGAACAGGCACGGGGCGAGGTCGGCCCGGTACTCGCGGTGCATTACGACGGTGGCACGATTCCCCCCGACCACTACCGGGGAACGGCGAAGATCCACTAGGCATTGCGTTCGTCGGACCGCCCTCGAGGAGGACCCTTGGCGCCGCTGCCCCGCAGGACGCGTTTCCGCTACTCGCTCGGCTCTTTCGTCACCGGAGCGTTCGGCACGGTGCCGGGACTGCTCCTGCTGCCCTACCTCACGGACACGATGGCGGTGCCCGCCGCGGCGGCCGGCGTGATCGTGTTCGTGCCCAAGGCGTGGGATGTGGTGTTCAACCCGATCGCGGGCCGGCTGTCCGACGCGGACCTCGTAGAGACCGGCAGCCGGCGGCGGTTCCTGCTGCGTGGCGGCATCGGCGTCGCCATCCTGTTCGCCGCGTTGTTCGCGCACCCCGGGTTCGGCAAGCCCGCCATCGACGCGACCTACGTGGTGATCGTGTTCTTCCTGTGCGCCACCGCGTACGCGTTCTTCCAGGTGCCGTTCAACGCGCTGCCGGCGGAGCTCACGGACTCGGCAGAGGAACGCACGAAACTCACCAGCGTGCGCATCGGCGTGCTGGCCGTGGCGATCCTCGTGTCCGGCGGCGCCGCCCCCGCGATCACCGACATCCTCGAAGGCGTGGCCGGCTACCGGGTGATGGGCCTCGTGATGGCCGTGATCATCCTGCTCGCCACCCTGGGTGTCTACTTCGGTCTGCGCGGCGCGCCCGTCGGTTCGCTGCGGCCCAACGCCGTGAGCTTCAAGCAGCTGATCCGCACGATCGCGCAGTGGCGCCCGTTCTGCTGGCTGATGGGCTCGTACTTCATCCAGGCCTTGGGCATCGGCACGGTGCTCGCCGCGATCCCGTACTTCGCCGAGCACGTGCTGGGCGACCCGAGTTACCGCACGGTGCTGTTCGTCGGCTTCGTCGGCCCGGCGCTGATCACGATGCCGCTGTGGCCGCGGCTGGGGCACCGCTGGGGCAAGCTCGCGGGCTTCCGCATCGCGACGACCGCGTTCACCGTCGGCCTGCTCGGGATCCTGTTCGCCAAGGACATCCCGTTCGCGGTGACGATGGTGTTCGTGGCCCTGTCGGGCATCGGATACGCGGGCATCTCCGTGTTCCCGCTGGCGATCCTGCCCGACCTCATCAGCGCCGAAGAGGAACGCACCGGCGAGACCCGCGCGGGCATCACGGCCGGCGTGTGGACTGCGTCGGAGACGCTGGGTCTGGCGCTGGGCCCCGGCCTGTTCGGGCTGGTGCTGCAGGCCGGCGGCTACGTGTCGAGCACCGACGCGACGACCGCGCAGCCGTCATCGGCGATCACGGCCATCACCGTGGGCTCCTCAGTGCTGCCCGCGGTCCTCATCGCGCTGGCGATCCCGTTGCTGCGCCGCAAGGTGCTCGAGCCGCGGCCCGTGGAGCCGCAGCTGTGACCGACTTCTTGGCCGAGTTGCGGGAGCTGCGCGCGGGCGACCTGCCCACGCACGGCGGGCGCACCCTCGCCTACGTCTACGACAGCGGTCTGTCCGAAGTGGACGAGATCGCGGCGGCCGCCCACGCGCTGGCGTCGTCGGCCAACGGGCTGGACCCCACGGCGTTCCCGAGCCTGCTGCGCCTGGAGAACGACCTGGTCGGCCGCGCGGCGGGGCTTCTGGGCGGAACCGCCGGGACCGTCGGCACGGTGACGTCCGGCGGCACCGAGTCCTGCCTGCTCGCGGTGCTGGCCGCGCGGGACGCCCGGCCGGAGATCACCGCACCGAGCGTCGTGCTGCCCGACACCGCGCACGCGGCGTTCCACAAGGCGGCGCACCTGTTCGGGCTGCGCGAGATCGTGGTGCCGGTCGACGCGGAGACCTTTCGCGCGGTGCCGGACGCGATGGCCGAGGCGATCGACGAGTCCACTGTGCTCGTGGTGGCCAGTGCACCTTCCTACGCCCACGGCGTGGTCGACCCGATCCCGGAGATCGCGGCCGCCGCGGCCGCTCGCGGAGTGCGGATGCACGTGGACGCGTGCATCGGCGGCTGGGTGCTCCCGTACTACGCGAAGCTGGGCGCGGCCGTGCCACCGTTCGACTTCCGCGTGCCGGGTGTCACGAGCATGTCCGTGGACCTGCACAAGTACGCATACTGCGCGAAGGGCGTCTCGGTGCTGCTGCACGCGAATGCCGAGCTGCGGCGCACGCACTACTTCGCCAGCGCGGCCTGGCCGGGCTACACGATGCTGAACCCGACGCTGCAGAGCACTCGCTCCGGCGGCCCGCTCGCCGCCGCGTGGGCCGTGGTGAACCACCTCGGCGAGGACGGCTACCTGCGCCTGGCGCAGGTGACGCGCGAGGCCGTGACCAGGATCCGCACGGGCGTCGAGAACCTGCCCGGCCTGCGCGTCCTGGGTGACCCGGACTCGACGCTGATCGCCTTCACAGCGGCCGACGACGGGTTCGACCTGTTCACGGTCGCCGACGAGATGAAGGTGCGCGGCTGGTACGTGCAGCCGCAGTTCGCCCACGGCGACTCGCCGCTGAACCTGCACCTCACGATCACGGCCGCGAACCACGGCAGCGAGGCGGCGTTCCTCGCGGACCTGACCGCCTCGGTCGCCTCGGCGCGCGACGCCGGCCCGACGCCGGTGGATCCGGACGTGGCCGCTTTCGTCGCGGCGCTGGACCCGGAAACCCTGACGGCGGAGCAGTTCGCGGGCCTGCTCGCCGCGGCCGGCCTCGTCGGCGACGCCGGCTTGCCCGAGCGCATGGCGCCGATCAACGCCCTGCTGGCGACTGCGGCGGAACCACTGCGGGAACGGCTGCTGCTGGAGTTCGTGGGCGCGCTGTACACGCCCTGACCGGCTGCCCCGGGCGTCGCACGAGGTCGTGGGACGTGCGGAATCGAAGCCGCCACAGCCGCTGTTGGTGCAAACTTGTCCGGTGCCCACGCCGTCTCGAACAGATCACCCCGAGCAGGGGCCGCGCCTGGAACTCGTGCCGGTGAACAAAGTGACGCTGCGCGCTCTCCTGGTAGGAGGTCTTTCGCTCATCCTGTCCGTGCTGGTGCAGGACACGCTGGGTTCGGGCTTCGTGACACCGACGATCAGACGAAGGTTGACCGCACCGGCCCGCGGCCCGGAGAACCGGGCGGAGGAGGAGATAAGCCGCGAGGATGTTCGCGCACGACTGGTTGAAATTCGAGCAGCGCGGCCTCGGAATTCGTGACGCGTTCGACAGTGCGTTCTCAGGGGTCGAGGGGGTCACGGTCTACCGCCCGAGCCTCGCGAGGGTCACCGGCGCGTTGGTGCGAAAAGATCTCTCCAGCAAGATCTACCCTCTGGCCCGCCTCATCACCGCCCTTGACGCCACGCCCGAACACGTGGCGCTCACCTCGAACTCGCACGCATCGCCGGGGATCTCGTGGGGGAATCAGCGGACAGCTCGGTGACCGAGATCGACGCCCTCCGTTGGAACGTTGCGTGTTTCACCCTGTTCTGCGCCACGCTCCTGGAGGTCTTCGGCAACGACCTCGATCAAGACATGCTCACCGGGGATTACCACCACCTCGCCGTCGCACGCCGGCAGATGGCGGCGCACCCGCAGTTGGCGTGGCACCGGATCGTCGACTTCCGCGAGGGCGCGACCTCGATCCGGACCGAAGCGCCGCGACGTGAGCGGTCCGCCCGCGACGCCGCCCCGCTGTGGCGTTGCTCGTGCTCAACGCACCGAACGCCACAGCGGGGGCGGCTCACTGGTTGCGGGAAGCCAGCCCGGCCGGCGCCGACGCCAGCGCGGTGTGGATCGCGGCGGCGAGGGCGAGTGCGTCCTCTTCGGTCAGTTCCAGCGCGACGCGCGCGGCCGGACCCATCGCCGGGTTCCGGAAGTCGATGTTCACGGTGTGGGCGAAGCGCGCATGCGTCGGGTGGTCGACGTAGACGGTGGCTTCGTTGACGCTGTGCCAGCCGGTCGCGCTCTTGCCGCTGCCCTCCACGGCGAACTTCTCGGTGAGGTAGGTGCACATGGGAAAGGTCCTTCCTGAAGGCCGGAATCAGGCCGCGAGGTGCCGGCCGTAGAAGTCGAGGATCTTGGCCCAGCCGTCGACGGCGGCCTCCGGCCGGTAGCTCGGGCGGTCGACGGCGAAGAACGCGTGGCCGGCGCCTTCGTAAGTGTGGAACTCGTGCTCCTTGCCGAGGCGGTCGAGCTCGGCGCCGAGCTTCGCGGTCTCCTCGGGCCCGGGGTACTGGTCGTCGGCGCCGAAGAGGCCGAGCAGCGGGGCCGACAGCTGCGGCGCGAGGCCCAGCAACGGCTTCATCGACGCGGGCATGCCGGCCGGCGGCTCGTTGACCACGAACGCGCCGTAGCAGTCCACCGCCGCGTCGACCTGGGTCGAGCACGCGACGAGGAACGTCTGGCGGCCGCCGGAGCAGTGGCCGATCACTCCGATCTTGCCGTTCGCGCCCTCCAGCGCTTTGAGGTACGCGGCCGCGCCCTCGACGTCGCCGACCAGGCGCTCGTCGGGCACGCCGCCGTTGGCGCGGACGGTCGCGGCGGCGTCGTCCGGGCTCGCGCCCGGCGCCTCCCGCGAGTACAGGTTCGGGCACAGCGCTGCGAAGCCCTCGGCGGCGAAGCGGCGCACCATCTCCTTGGTCGCCGGGTCGTAGCCGGGCATGTGGTGGATCACCACGACGCCGCCGCGCGGAGCGGGGTCGAGTGGGCGCGCCAGGTACGCCTCGATCTCGTCACCGCCGTGGCCGGTGATCGTGACGGTGCCGGCGGTGAGCGTGTCGTTCATCCGTTCTCCTTGTCCGGGGTGCTGCGTCGCCCGCCCGCGCGCGGGGCGAGGTCGGGGTGGAAATAGCGCTTGCCGCGCGACACCGAGGCGAGGCCCGCGACGAGCGCCATCACGGCGGCCGCCGTGAAGACTGTGACCAGTCCGTCGTGGAACGGGCCGGAGATGAGCTGCGGGAAGAACTCCTTGCCGGTCAGGGCCGCCGAGTCGCTCGGCGACAGTCCGGAAAGGACACCCGGGCCGAGCAGGTGCGCCACCGGGTTGCTGCCGAGGAACGCCGCGAACAGCGTGCTCACGGGCGGCAGCTGGGCGACGTTGGCGGCGACGGCGGCGGGCACGCCGTGAGCCTGCAGCCCGCCGGTGAGCGTGGCGGGCAGCGAGCCGGCGAGCCCCGCGATCATCAGCGAGAAGAACACGCCGATCGACAGCGCCGTGCCGGAGTTCTGGAACGTCGAGCGCATGCCGGAGGCGACCCCGCGCTGGTGGTCGGGGACGCTGCTCATGATTGCCGAGGTGTTGGGCGCGGAGAACATGCCCTGCCCGATCCCGCTGAGCACCAGCAGCGCCGCGAACACGGGATAGGAGAAGTCCACGGGCAGGGCCAGCAGGCCGAGGAACGCCGCGGCGACGAGCACGAGCCCGCCGGTCGAGAACAGCCGCGCGCCGAAGCGGTCGGACAGGTACCCCGACACCGGGCCCGCGATGAGGAACCCGACGGTGAGCGGCAGCAGGTAGATCCCCGCCCACAGCGGTGTTTTCTCGTACTCGTAGCCGTGCAGGGGCAGCCAGATGCCCTGCAGCCAGATGATGAGCATGAACTGCATGCCGCCGCGCGCGATCGCCGTGAGCAGCGCCGCGAGATTGCCCGCGCTGAACGCCCGGATCCGGAACAGCGAGAGCTTGAACATCGGGTCCTTCACCCGGGACTCGAGCACGCCGAACACCACGAGCACCAGCACGCCGGCGCCGATGCCGCCGAGCACCCACGGGTTGCCCCAGCCGGTGGCCGCGTCGCCGTAGGGCTGGATGCCGTAGGTGATCGCGGCGAGCAGCACGCCGGTGCCCAGCGCGAAGGTGACGTTGCCGCCCCAGTCGACACGCGCCCGCCGCGGCTTGCCGATCTCGCGCAGGCTGCGGATCGACCACACCGTGCCGAGGATGCCGAATGGCACGCTCACCCAGAACACCGCGCGCCAGTCGATCTCGGCGAGCAGGCCGCCCGCGACGAGGCCGAGGAACTGCCCGGCCAGTGCGGTGATCTGGTTGATGCCCAGCGCCATGCCGCGTTGCTCGCGCGGGAACGCGTCGGTGAGGATCGCGGCCGAGTTGGCCGTGAGCATGGACCCGCCGACGGCTTGGACGATGCGCCAGCCGATCAGCCACAGCGCGCCCTGCCCGCCGTGGAACGGGTCGAACGACAGCGCCACCGAGGCGACGCTGAAGATCACGAACCCGACGTTGTACATCTTCACGCGGCCGAACATGTCGCCGAGGCGCCCGAGCGTGACCACGAGCACCGCGGACACCAGCAGGTACCCCAGGATCATCCAGAGCAGGTAGCCGATGTTGACCGGAGCGAGCGGGTCGAGCCCGATGCCGCGGAAGATGGCGGGCAGCGAGATGATCACGATCGACCCGTCGAGGGTCGACATGAGCACGCCGAGGGTGGTGTTGGAGAGGGCGACCCACTTGTAGCGGTCGCCGCGGCTGGTGGCCGTGGTGGTCATAGTTCGTCCGCGAGGCGTTCGAGCAGGG
>NZ_JBFAAJ010000014.1:0-156725 GCF_040639695.1 Amycolatopsis sp. NPDC023774 | reverse complement strand
GGGATCACCTCGAGTAGTCGGTGGCGTTCCTCGGTGTTGAAGCCGCTGGCCAGGGCGTGGGCGACGCGCTGGGTGCTGAGGGAACGCCGGTCGGTCTTGTGGTGGTTTGCGCGGCTGGTGGTGGTCATAGTTCGTCCGCGAGGCGTTCGAGCAGGGGGATCACCTCGAGTAGTCGGTGGCGTTCCTCGGTGTTGAAGCCGCTGGCCAGGGCGTGGGCGACGCGCTGGGTGCTGAGGGAACGCCGGTCGGTCAGGAGTTTCCGGCCGGTCGTGGTCACGGACATGAGGATGCGGCGGCCGTCGGCGGCGTCGGGGCTGCGGCTCACGAGCCCGCGTTCGACGAGCCCGGCGAGGGTCACGCCCATGGCCTGCGGCTTGACCCGCTCCTGCTCGGCCAGGTAGCCGGGCGTCGAGGGGCCGTCGCGGTCGAGGCGCGAGAGCACGGAGCTCTCCGAGAGCGTGGCCTCGCCGGCCACGTAGCCCTGCCGCATTCGCCGCACGAGCCGCCCGAGCGCGACCCTCAGGTCGGCGGCGGCCTCCACGAGATCCTTGCTGATCCGATCCGGCACATTAATCAAGCTAGGCTGATAAACCTGGGTTGATCAACCTTCGCGAAACGCCCCTAACCCCACCGAATCGCCCAGTTCACGCGTGGTGCGTGCGGCGTGGACCTCGTCCGAACGGCCTGGTTGCGCAGGGCGGTGAACGATCAACGAACTCCCGCGAACACGAAGGCCGCGCGACCGGTGTGATGCGGGTCGCGGCCTTCGACGCGTCTGTCCTCAGTGGATGTGCACAGGCTCCCAGCTGGGGAAGGGGTCCGCCGTCACCGGCTCGTCGGTGAGGCACGCGTCGAGCGCGGTCAGCAGCGGGTCGCCGGCGAGCCCGACGCCGATGAAGACCAGCTCCTGCTGCGGCGCTACGGCCACGCCCTGCGGTTCGAACCGCGCGACCGCGCCCGCCTGCGACCACAGGCCGAGCACGCCCGGTCGCGACGCGAGAGTGAAGAATCCCTTGGAGCGCGGCGCGGTGGCGAACTCGCCCGAGTCGAGGCGGGTCGTGACGAAGTCCCACAGGTGCGCCGGGTCGAACGCCCGGCCGGCGCGGAACACGACGCTGGAGATGTCGTACTCCTCGGTCTCCGGCACGTGGTCGCCGTTGAGCTCCGCGACCCAGCCCGGGGCCTGCCGCGCCCGCAGCGGGTCGTGGCGGCCGGTGCCGACCACGCGCCCGAGTGGCACCCGGCCGAACTCCGCCGTCACGACGTCGGCGCCCGGGTTGAGCCGGCGCAACGTCGCCACGAGGCGGTCGGCCTCGGTGGGGGAGACGAGGTCGGTTTGTTCAGCAGCAGCACGTCCGCGAACTCGACCTGGTCCACGAGCAGGTCGCTGACCGTGCGCTCGTCGCCCTCGTACTGATCGAGGCGGCGTTCGGCCAACGAGTCGCCGCCGGCGAGTTCCCGGCCGAAGTTCATGGCGTCGACCACAGTCACCATCGTGTCGAGCCGGGCGTCCGGCAGCGCCGGCGTGCCGTCGTCGCGGGGGAAGGAGAACGTGGCGGCGACCGGCATCGGCTCGGAGATCCCGCTCGACTCGATCAGCATGTGGTCGAACCGTCCTTCCGCGCTCAGGCGCGCGACCTCGTCGAGCAGGTCCTCGCGCAGGGTGCAGCAGATACATTCGTTGGTCAGCTCGACCAGGCGCTCCTCGGTGCGGGACACGCTGTCGCGCACGAGCGAGGCGTCGATGTTGACCTCGCTCATGTCGTTCACGATCACCGCCACCCGCCGTCCTTCACGGTTGGCCAGGATGTGGTTGAGCAGCGTGGTCTTGCCCGCGCCGAGGAATCCCGACAGGACGGTGACCGGGACGCTCACCGGTCGAGCCGCTGGAAGTGCTTGATCAGGTGGCGCGGCACGAGCTTGCGCTCGCCGTCCACCGTGATCGGCACCAGGTCGGGCACCGCCGCCTTCCACTGCGCACGGCGCGCGCGGGTGTTGCTGCGGGACTTCTTCCGCTTGGCACAGCCATCAGCGCGCCCCGCCCTTCTCGCGCCGGCCGTACCGGCGGTGGAACTTCTCGACCTGGCCCGCGGAATCGACGATCCGCTGGTTGCCGGTCCAGAACGGGTGCGACCAGGAGCTGATGTCCACGACCACGAGCGGGTAGGTGTTGCCGTCGTGCCATTCGATCGCCCGCTCGGACGTGGCGGTGGAGCGGGTGAGGAACGCGTCGCCCGTGGACGAGTCGCGGAACACCACGGGGTGGTAGTCGGGGTGGATGCCGGGTTTCACTGCGGTTCTTCCTTCCGGTTGGTGGCGTTGACGTGCCGCTCTTGGTCTTCTGCGTCGTCTTCGGTCGCCTCGCAGGGGTCTTCGTGCCACTCGCCGAACGGGTCGGGGTAGCTGCGCCAGGCAGCTTCTCCCTCGGCCAGCTCGTCGTCGGTGAGCAGTGCGACGCGCAGCGCGTCCTCGATTTCCTTCGGCGCCACCAGATCCGTGACCACCACGAGCTCCTGCGCACGGTCGCCGTGCACCGGGTGCCAACGCAGCGACGCGAGCGTGCGGCGTTCGGGGGAGACCGCGGCCCAGTCCGGGCCGTCGGGCGAGGCGAGCCACGGCCCGGCGTGCCCGATGGCGAGGCCGCCGCCCGCGGACTCGAGCCAGAACGCGATGTCGGGCTGGCTCGCGACCCACGCGCGGCCACGGGTGCGGATCACACCGCCCAGCAGCGTGTCGATGGCCTCGTGCAGGCGCTCGGGGTGGAACGGCCGCTGCGAGGTGAAGGTGAGCACTTCGACCCCGCAGTCCGCGTGCAGCGGCGGCTGGCCCCGCAGGAGCGCGCCGTGCAGGTCGATCACCTCACCGCGCCGCGATTCCGCAGGCACGGCGGCGAACAGCAGTCCGGCGTTCACGCCCTTCAGCACGACACGCGGGACCGAAGGAGCGACGCGGTCGAGCACGGCCGCGGTCTTCGCGGCGCACCACGCGTCGGGCACGTCGCCCGCGAGCACCAGCACGTCGGCGAACTCCACCTGTGCGAGCGCGACCTGCGCGACGGTCCGTTCGTCCTCGGGGCTGCCCTGAAGGCCGCGCTCCAGGAGCAGATCGTCGCCGGACACGTCGGCGAGCCAGGCGGCGCGGTCGACGGTGGTGAACACGGCTTCGATCTCGACGTCCTGGCTCACGGGCCGGTCGCCGACCAGGACGTTGGCGATCGCCCAGCTCACCGGCTCGGGCTCCATGGCCTCGTCGAGGCGCAGCACGATCCGGTCCACCTCCGGCCGCCGGGCGAGCCGGCGCAGCAGCGGCAGGAGGTCTTCGCGCAGCGTGCAGTTCACGCAGCCGTGGGCCAGTTCCAGCGCGGTGAGCTGGTCACAGGGGCCGAGGCGGATCCGCCTGCGGACGATGCCGTTGCCGATCTGCCGCAGGTCGTGGTGCACCACGGCGACGCCGGGGCCGGCGCGGCGCAGAAGTGCGGCGAGCTCGTCGTTGCCTTCGGCGGTGAGCCCGCTGACGAGCACGAGCGGGACACGCGGGTGTGGGGTCACTGAAGCTCCAGTCGACGGGACGGGGTACGGTGGCCAGCGTAATTGAAAACGAATATCACTATCAACTCGGGAGGGTTCGTGTCAGCCGTCTGCCAGGTCACCGGCCGCAAGCCGGGCTACGGCAAGCAGGTCTCGCACTCGCACCGCCGCACGTCGCGGCGCTGGGAGCCGAACCTGCAGACCCGCCGTTACTTCGTGCCGAGCCTCGGCCGGACCGTGCGGCTCAAGGTGTCGGCGAAGGGCATGAAGACGATCGACAAGCGAGGGATCGACGCGGTCGTCGCGGAACTGGCCGCGAAGGGGGTGAAGCTCTAGATGGCGAAGAGCACGGACGTCCGGCCGATCATCAAGCTGCGGTCCACCGCGGGCACCGGCTACACGTACGTGACGAAGAAGAACCGGCGCAACGACCCCGACCGGATGGTCCTGCGCAAGTACGACCCCGTGGCGCGCAAGCACGTCGGGTTCAAGGAAGAGCGCTGATGGCGAAGAAGTCGAAGATCGCGAAGAACGAGCAGCGGAAGGTGATCGCCGCCCGCTACGTCGAGAAGCGCCGGGCGCTCAAGGCCGTGATCGCCTCGCCGCACTCGTCGGCACAGGACAAGGCCGACGCGGTGGTGGCGTTGCAGCGCATGCCGCGCGACGCGAGCGCCGCACGCATCCGCAACCGCGACGCCGCCGACGGCCGCCCGCGCGGCTACCTGCGCAAGTTCGCTCTGTCGCGCGTGCGCATGCGGCAGATGGCGCACAACGGCGAGCTGCCCGGCGTCTCGAAGTCGAGCTGGTGAGCCGGATGCCGAAGCACGAACGCGTATCCCGCAAGCGGGCGAACCCGTTGCACGCGCGCGGGATCACGGCCGTCGACTGGAAAGACGTGGATCTGCTGCGGAGCTTCATCTCCGACCGCGGCAAGATCCGCGCCCGTCGCGTGACGGGGTTGACGCCGAAGCAGCAGAAGCAGGTGGCCTCGGCCATCAAGAACGCGCGGGAGATGGCGCCGCTGCGGTACCCGAACTCCGCGCGGGGCTGACGCGCCCGACCACCCGGCGTCCTGGGAGCCGGCGTGCCAGACTCGGCGCATGGCTTCCGGGACGCCGTCGGACGAGGAGCTCGACCTGTGGGCCCGCGTGTTCACCATGGCGCGGGAGGGTGACACGGAGCGCCTCGCCGCGTACGTCGACGCAGGTATCCCCGCGAACCTCACCAACGACCGCGGCGACACGCTGGTGATGCTCGCCGCTTACCACGGGCACGCGGAGACGGTGGCCGCGCTGCTGGCGCGCGGCGCGGATCCGAACCGGGTCAACGACCGGGGCCAGAGCCCGCTCGCCGGCGCCGTGTTCAAGGACGAGCCCGAGGTCGTGAAGGCGCTGGTGGCGGGTGGTGCCGATCCCCGCGCGGGCACGCCGTCGGCGCTCGAGGCGGTGACGATGTTCGGCAACACCGGGCTGCTGGCCCTGCTGCAGCGCTGAGCGGACCGGCCAGGCAGACTTCCCGGCTATGGACGACCCGCACTACCTCTCCGGACTCCAGCTTGCCGGCCGTCGCGTCGTGATGGTCGGGGGCGGCTCGGTCGCCCAGCGCCGCCTCCCGCGGCTCATCCGCGCGGGCGCGCGGGTGGAGCTGGTTTCGCCGCACACCACACCGTCGGTGAGCGCGATGGCCGACGCGGGCGAGCTGGTCTGGCACGAGCGCCCCTACGCCGAGGGTGATCTCGCCGACGCCTGGTACGCGCTCGCGTGCACCGACGACCCCGAGGTCAACGCCGCCGTGTGCGCCGAGGCAGAACGCCGGCGCGTGTTCTGCGTGCGCGCCGACGAGGGGGAGTCCGGCAGCGCCGTGACCCCGGCTTCGGGCCGCCACGGCGGGCTGTTGTTCAGCGTCCTGTCCGGCGGCGAGCCGCTGCGCTCGGCCGCGGTGCGCGACAGCATCCTCGACGCCCTGCACGCCGGCACCGTCAAGGATGCTGACGGCGCCCGCGCGCCGCGAGACACCGACACCGAGCTGCCGGGCGTCGCCCTGGTCGGCGGCGGACCGGGCGACCCGGACCTGATCACCGTCCGCGGCCGCCGGCTGCTCTCGCGCGCCGACGTGGTGGTCGTCGACCGCCTCGCGCCGCGCGAGCTGCTGGACGAGCTCGCGCCCGAGGTCGAGGTCGTCGACGCGGCGAAGATCCCGTACGGCCGCGCCGCGAGCCAGGACGTGATCAACAGCACCCTGATCGAGAAAGCCAAGGAGGGCAAGTTCGTCGTCCGGCTCAAGGGCGGCGACCCCTACCTGTTCGGCCGCGGGTTCGAAGAGGTGCTGGCCTGCGCCGAGGCGGGGGTGCCGGTGACCATGGTCCCGGGCATCACGAGCGCGTTCGCGGTTCCCGCCGTCGCCGACGTGCCGGTCACCCACCGCGGCGTCGCCCACGAGGTGGTGGTCGTCTCGGGGCACGTCGCGCCCGGTGATCCGCGCTCGCTCGTCGACTGGTCACTGCTGGCCGGCCTGCGCGGCACGATCGTGCTGATGATGGGCGTCGAACGCCTGCCCCAGTTCGCCTCGGCGCTGCTCGACGGTGGCCGCCCCGCCGACACGCCCGTCGCCATCGTCGAGGACGGCACCATGCGCACGCAGCGCACCCTGCGCTCCACGCTGGGGAAGGTGGCCGACGAAGCGGCCGCCGCGGGTGTCCGGCCGCCGGCGGTGATCGTGTTCGGTCCGGTGGCCGGGCTCGCGAAGTGATCCGGCCGGGTCAGCTTTCGTAGCAGCGCTCGGCGAAGTCGGTGATCGCCGAGGTCAGGCGCTTCGGGTCGGAGCGGAGCTCGACCGGGCTGCGTGCCTGGACGAACTCCGCGCGCGGCATGTCGGCGGCCAGGGTGTCGGCGTCGCCGAAGGGGTGGATCGGGTCGCCTTCGTGGCCGATCACCAGCGCGGGCGTGGTGATGGCCCGGCGGACCGACTTCGGCGGCGCGATTCGGCCGAACAACACGCCGTGCAGGAGCGCGGCCATCGGCTCGGGCTGCTGCGTCAGGGTGTCGGTGACGACGTCGACCCACTGGCTGCCGTGGGGCACGAGGTTGGCGGCCAGAGCGACACCGCGCACGGTGACGGGCAGGAAGCGCGCGGCGAACAGCAGCGGAGCGAACGTGAGCAGCCCGGCGACGATCGCGTTGTCCAGCACCGGCATCTCCACGACCAGCCCGCGGGCCCGGGAAGGCTGCGCGACCGCCACCTCGAGCGCCACGTTCGCGCCGAGCGACGTCCCGCCGAGCACGGCGTCGTCCAGGCCGAGGTGGTCGAGCAGTGCCACGGCCTGCTCCCCGAACGCCGGCATCGAGTAGCGCCACGATTCGGTGGGCCGGTCGGACTCGCCGTGGCCCAGCAGGTCGAAGGTGATCACGCGGAAGCCCGAGCGCGCGAGCCGGCGGGCCAGGGGCGCGTGCATGCGGCGGGTGAACATGATGCCGTGCATCAGGACCACGACGCGCTCGCCCGAGCCGTACTCGGTGTAGGCCAGGCGCTGGCCGTCGCAGGTGAACGAGCCGGACAGCTCGATCGGGCGCGAGCGGCGCGCCGGCGGAGGATCCGCCGGCAGGTCGTCGACGGCAAGAACGGGGGCCGGGCTCATGCGCCACCTTCCTCTCGTGGTCGAGGGCCGCTTCGATCTCTCGTGACCATCCCAGGAAAGCACCCCGCGACCGAATTGGCACAGCGTCAACCGGATGGTTCAAGATGACAGGCATGACCGCACCTGCCGACAAGCTGCCCGATCTCGTCTCGCTGAAGGTCGACATCGACGGCCACGTCGCCGAAGTCACCCTGCTCGGCCCGGCGAAGGGCAACGCCATGGGCCCCGACTTCTGGCGCGAGCTGCCGCTGGTCTTCGCCGCCCTGGATGCCGACCCGCGCGTGCGCGCGATCGTGCTCACCGGCAGCGGCGCGCACTTCTCCTACGGCCTCGACCTGCCGGCGATGATGGGCGGCTGGGCCCCGATGCTCGCCGGCGACGCGCTGGCCGGCCCGCGCACGGACTTCCACCGCGAGGTCCGTCGCCTGCAGGAGGCCGTGGGCTCGATCGCCGAGTGCCGCAAACCCGTGATCGCGGCCGTGTCCGGCTGGTGCATCGGCGGCGGCGTCGACGTGATCAGCGCCGCCGACGTGCGCCTGGCCAGCGCCGACGCGAAGTTCAGCGTGCGCGAGGTGAAGGTCGCGATCGTCGCCGACCTCGGCAGCCTGCAGCGGCTCGCCACGATCGTCGGCGAGGGCTACGTGCGCGAGCTCGCTCTGACGGGCAAGGACATCGACGCCGCGCGCGCCGAGAAGATCGGCCTGGTCAACGACGTCTACCCCGACTCCGACACGCTGCTGGCCGAGGCCCGCAAGCTCGCCGCCGACATCGCGGCGAACCCGCCGCTGGTCGTGCAGGGCACCAAGCAGGTGCTCGCCACCAACACCGAGCGCCAGGTCGCCGAGGGCCTGCGCTACGTCGCGGCGTGGAACTCCGCGTTCCTCCCGAGCAAGGACCTCGCAGAGGCGGTGCAGGCGTTCATGGAGCGCCGCGCGCCCGAGTTCAAGGGCGAGTAGAACAGGCACGTACGCGAGCACGAGGGAGCACGACGTGAGCAATGGCGCTTCGGGGAACCAGCAGGCCGGCGAGGCCTACCAGGTCTTTCGGGAGGCGCGGGACTACCTCCAGTCCCACCGCGAGGACTACGACACCGCCGTCCGGGAGTTCGCGTGGCCGCAGCCCGCCGAGTTCAACTGGGCGCTCGACTGGTTCGACGTGGTCGCCCGCGACCCGGCCAACGCGCAGCGGTACGCGCTGTGGATCGTCGAAGAGGACGGCACCGAGAACCGCTGGACCTACCCGGAGATGGCGGCCCGCTCGGACCAGGTGGCCACGTGGCTGCGCCGCCTCGGTGTCTCGCGCGGCGACCGGCTGATCCTCATGCTGGGCAACCAGGGCGAGCTGTGGGAGACGATCCTCGCCGCGATCAAGCTCGGCGCAGTGATCATCCCCGCCTCGACGCTGCTCGGGCCGGCCGACCTCGCCGACCGCGTGGAGCGCGGCAAGGCCAAGCACGTCATCGTGCGCTCGGCCGACGCCCCGAAGTTCGCCGACGTGGAGGGCGGCTACACGCGCATCGCCGTCGGCGAGCCGGTGAAGGGCTGGCACGCCTACGCCGCGGCGTACGCCGAGCCGGCCGGCTTCACCCCCGAAGGTGCGACGGGCGCGGGTGACCCGCTGCTGCTGTACTTCACCTCGGGAACCACGGCGAAGCCGAAGCTCGTGCAGCACACGCACGTGTCCTATCCGGTCGGCCATCTGTCCACAATGTACTGGATCGGCCTCGAGCCCGGCGACGTGCACCTGAACATCTCCTCGCCCGGGTGGGCGAAACACGCGTGGAGCAACGTGTTCGCGCCGTGGAACGCCGAGGCCACGGTCTTCCTGTACAACTACACGCGGTTCGACGCCACGGCCCTGATGGCGCAGATGGACCGCTGCGGGGTCACGAGCTTCTGCGCGCCACCCACGGTGTGGCGCATGCTCATCCAAGCCGACCTGAGCGCGCTGAAAACCCCGCCGCGGAAGGTCGTCGGCGCGGGCGAGCCGCTCAACCCCGAGGTGATCGAGCAGGTCGAGAAGGCGTGGGGCGTCACCATCCGCGACGGGTTCGGCCAGACCGAGAGCAGTGTGCAGATCGCCAACACCCCCGGCCAGGACGTGGTTCCCGGTTCGATGGGCCGGCCGCTGCCGGGCTTCGTGGTGGCGCTGGTCGACCCGGTCACGGGCGAGCGCGCCACCGAGGGAGAGATCTGCCTCGACCTCGCGCACCGGCCGGTCGGCCTGATGGTGGGCTACGCGGACGACGACGAGCGCACCTCGGCAGCCTTCCGCGGCGGCTACTACCACACGGGCGACGTCGGTTCGGTCGACGAACGCGGCTACATCACCTACGTCGGGCGCACCGACGACGTGTTCAAGGCGTCGGACTACCGGATCTCGCCGTTCGAGCTGGAGAGCGTGCTGCTGGAACACGAAGCCGTCGCGGAGGCCGCCGTGGTACCCGCGCCGGACCCGATCCGGCTCGCCGTGCCGAAGGCCTACGTCGTGCTGGCCGCGGGCCACGAGCCCACCGCGGACACCGCTCGCGCGATCCTGGCGTACGCGCGGGAGCACCTCGCGCCGTACAAGCGGATCCGGCGCCTGGAGTTCGCCGAGCTGCCGAAGACGATCTCCGGCAAGATCCGCCGCGTCGAGCTGCGCGGGCGCGAGCACGAGAACACCCGGCCCGAGGGCGAGTACCGCGAGGACGACTTCCCGGACCTCAAGGCCTGAGCCGCGCGGCCGCCGTCCCCCTCGGCTTCACTCCGAGGGGACGACGGCCGCGAACACCGTCTGCTCGCCCTTGCTGCACGTCGTGCCGCCCTGTGCCGCCGGCGGGCCCGAGGTGCAGAGCCAGCCGGACACGGTGTCGTTGACGGCGTCGTTGGATCCCGACCCCTGCCGGCCGGCGATCTTCGCGTGGAAGTCGCGCACGAGCGCCATGGCCTCGGCGCACGGCACGCCGCCCGCCCGGCTGTCGAACACGTACAGGGTCAGCCCGTTCGCGGCCGTCACGGTGCCGCAGGACCCCGGAACGGCCGGCGTGGTGCTCGGGGCCCGGGTGTGCGTGCTCGGCGGCGCCTGCGTCGGTTCAGGCGGCGGGGGAGGAACCGAGTGCGGCGACGAGGTCGTCGGCGGCGCGGTGGTCGCGGACGGTGGCGGCGGCACCGCCGCCCGGGGCTCGGGTTCGCCCGAACAGGCGGCGAGCGCCGGCAGCACGAGCCAGGCCGCGAGCAGCGGCCGCCACGCGGGCTTCGACGGGGGCACCGGGGTCCTTTCGCCAGGGTCCTCTCCGGCATTCTGGCCCGCCGCCGGCGCTGTGACCCGCACCGACACCCGGCGCGGCGGGCGGAGGTTACCGGAAGCGGGGCCTCCGCCTCGGCGGGCTCCCCCGGTGATGAGTCTATTGTGGACGGTTAAGCTGGAGTTAACGCACTGATACAGCGCGAATTCCTTCCTCACCGATCGGACGAATCTTCGCGGTGGTCGTTAACGTCCGTCGCCTTCGGACCGAAATACGTGAGGAGCGCCCAGCGCGTTCCCGTCCCCGATCACCCGCCGACCCCGAGAGACAAGAGCACCGCACAGCATGACCACCGAAACGGCCACCGAGCCCGGCATCCCGTCAGCCTCCGACCTCACCGACCCGACCGCGCGGCCCACCACGCCGCCCACGACGCCCTGCAGCGTCGTGTGGTGCTGCGGCCGTCCGTACGTCCTCGAAGGCCGAGCCGGCCGCGCCCGCTGGGTCGGCAACGACGACCGCGGCCGCCCTGAGCGCCTCAGCAACGCGGAGCTGCAGCGTCGCGGCTGGAGTCACCGCCGCGCCGGCTGACCGTCCTGCGGCCTTCCGGCTCACCGCTTGGAAGCCCGCGGTTTTCGACGCCTCGGTTTCGCTGCCCCGGTTTTCGCTGCCCAGTTTTCGATGCCCCACGGTGGCGATGCCGGGGGAGCGGCCTCGGGACGGTAAAGCCGCCCCAGCCCCGCGGTCGGGTCGCGCGCCACGAACCCGCGACCCGACCGCGTGACCACCGGCGTCGGCGCTGGTCCTCACCTCTAGGCTGAGCGAGTGACCACGGTCCCCGAGCCCAAGACGGAGCCTTCCCTGCTGCGGCAGGCGTTCAACGTCCCCAACCTCCTGTCGCTGCTGCGGCTCGCGGGTGTGCCCGTGTTCCTCTGGCTGCTGCTCGGCCCGAAGGAGGACGGCTGGGCCCTCGCGCTGCTCGTCTTCTCGGCGCTGACCGACTGGCTCGACGGCAAGCTCGCCCGCTGGCTCGACCAGATGTCGCGGCTGGGCCAGCTGCTCGACCCTGCCGCCGACCGGCTCTACATTCTCGCGACCCTCGTCGCGTTCCTCATCCGCGACATCATCCCGTGGTGGGTCGTCGTGCCGCTCGTGCTGCGCGAGGCCGTGCTCGCGGTCTGCGTGCTCGTGCTGCGCCGCGGCGGGTTCGCGCCGCCCGAGGTGACCTACATCGGCAAGGGCGCGACGTTCGTGCTCATGTACGCCTTCCCGTTCCTGCTGCTCACGCAGGGCGGTTCGACCGTGGCCGTGGTGGCGCGGCCGATCGCCTACGCCTTCATGGTCTGGGGCGGGGTGCTCTACGTCTGGTCCGGCGCGCTCTACGTCGTGCAGGCAGTGCGCGCGCTTCGCAGCCGGTGATGGAAGACTGCCCGCGACGAAGTCGGTTCGAGGAAGGGGAGGGGCGTTGACCACTCCAGAAGAGCTGCATTACACCGAGGAACACGAGTGGGTGGCCACGCGTGAGGGTGCGCTGGTCCGCGTGGGCATCACGGAGTACGCCCAGGACCAGCTCGGCGACGTGGTGTTCGTCGACCTGCCCGAGGTCGGCAGGCACGTCGACGCGGGCGACGTCTTCGGCGAGGTGGAGTCCACCAAGAGCGTCTCGGAGCTGTTCGCGCCGGTCGACGGCGAGATCGTGGCGGTGAACGCCGCGGTCTCCGATTCGCCCGAGCTGATCAACTCGGACCCGTACGGCGAGGGCTGGCTCGTGGAGATCCGCCTCGACGACCTCGCGGGGCTCGACGCCCTGCTCGAAGCCGAGGCGTACCAGGCGCTCATCACCGGCTGAGGCGGGTTCGGCCTGGCCCGGGGGTTCCGCCCGCCCAAGGGGGAGCCCCGGGGTCCCGAACCGATCAGGCACGGTACGTTGGCAGCTACACGTTCTTGGTCATAGGCAACATTGTGTGTAGAGGAGAGCTCAGGTGAGCACGAACGACGGGCCCGGCGTTCCCCCGGAGCAGTCTCCGGAGCGGACCTCTGTCTTCCGGGCCGACTTCCTGGCCGACGTCGAAGGCCAGGAGTCCGCGCCGGCCGCCGAGGCACCGGTGCAGGGCGTCGACGCCCTCCCACCGGGTTCCGCCCTCCTGGTCGTGAAGCGGGGCCCCAACGCGGGGTCGCGTTTCCTGCTGGACCGCGACACCACGAGCGCGGGGCGGCACCCCGACAGCGACATTTTCCTCGACGACGTCACCGTTTCCCGCCGCCACGCCGAGTTCCGGCGTGAGGGCGGGGAGTTCGTGGTGATCGACGTCGGCAGCCTGAACGGCACCTACGTCAACCGCGAGCCGGTCGACCAGGCCGTGCTGGCCGGCGGCGACGAGGTGCAGATCGGGAAGTTCCGCCTGGTCTTCCTGACGGGCCCGGGGCACGGGGGCCAGGGGGCACAGTGACGGCGGCCGGGCAGCCCGGTCGTTCGGAGGCCCGGCGCGACGGGTTGAGCATCGGGGCGGTCCTGGCGCAGCTGCGCGGCGACTTCCCCGATGTCACCATCTCCAAGATCCGGTTCCTCGAGGCGGAAGGCCTGGTCCGGCCGGGCCGTACGCCCTCGGGGTACCGGCAGTTCGCCCCGGCGGACGTGGAGCGGCTTCGCTTCGTGCTGTCCGCGCAGCGGGACCACTACCTCCCGTTGAAGGTCATCAAGGAACAGCTGGACGCGGCGGACTCCGGAGCGGAGCCCGCCGCGGTCGCTCCGCGCCCGCCCCGAAAGCTGGTGTCGCTCGACCCGGCCGACACCGGCGGGCTGCCCGACGCGGACGACTTCGAGACCGGTCCCGAGATCCGGCTGACGCAGGAGGAGCTGCTGGCGCGAGCCGGCATCACCGCAGCGACGCTCGCCGAGCTGCAGCAGTACGGGCTCGTGCGACCGGGTGCGGCGGGGTTCTTCGGTCCCGACGCGGTGCTGATCGCGCGCACGGTGAAGGCGATGACCGAATTCGGTATCGAGCCGAGACATCTGCGCGCCTTCCGCGCCGCGGCCGACCGCGAAGTCGGCTTGCTGGAGCAGATCGTGACCCCCGTGTATCGCCATCGTGACGCGGACGCGAAAGCGAGGGCCGACGAGGTGGTCCGGGAGCTGGCCGCGCTGTCCGTCACGCTCCACACGCTCCTCGTGAAAGCGGGGATCCGGGGAGTCAGCGGCGGTTGAACCGGACGTAACGGGCCGAACACCGGTGTGCGTCACATGTCAATGACTAAATGTTCGGGACCGTATGCCGTACCGTGAGAGACGGTTTGCGGTGCAGCGAACCGAGAATGTCCGCCACTAGCGAGCACAGCGCCCGGATGACGGGTAGCGTCGAACCCAACGGCGCGAGTACGTCGCAAGCGCTGCAGCCCGTGTGCACGAGAGGGAGGCGAAACCCGATGAGCGAGATGCGCGTCGTCGGTGTGCGGGTGGAGCTGCCCGCCAATCAGCCGATCTTGTTGCTGCGGGAAACCGAGGGCGAGCGCTACCTGCCGATCTGGATCGGCTCGGTCGAGGCCACCGCCATCGCTTTGGAGCAGCAGGGAGTACGACCCGCCCGGCCACTTACCCACGACCTCCTCAAAGAGGTCATCGGGGCGCTCGGCCGCGAGCTGGAGCAGGTCGTGATCACGGACCTGAAGGAAGGCACCTTCTTCGCCGAGCTCGTCTTCGACGGCGACATCCGGGTGTCCGCGCGTCCCAGCGACTCGGTCGCGCTGGCGCTGCGGGTCGGGGTCCCCATCCACGCCGTGGACGCGGTGCTGGAGGAGGCAGGCCTGATCATCCCGGACGAGCAGGAGGACGAGGTCGAGAAGTTCCGTGAGTTCCTCGACTCCGTGTCCCCCGAAGACTTCCGCGGCGCCGACACCTGAGCCGCCGGCGGCGGGAACGCGGTTGCGCACCACGTTCCCGCCCGTTCACCGCTTCGGAGCGGTCGCCCGCTCGAAGAGGTCGGCGATTTCCCGTCCGTAGCGGTCGAGGTCGGTCGACGGATCGGCCGCAGAGGCTGCTGCCGCTCCGTCGATGGCCTGCGCGATCGTCATCGCCATCACCTCCGGCGAGAACTCGCCGAACACCCCCTCGTCCTGACCCTGCTTGAGTTGGCGTTGCACGCCGCCGACGCGCAGCTGGTCCACGAGCACCGAGGTCATCGCCCAGCCGTCCGCGTCGTCGGCGTTCGCCGAGAGCTCCGCGAGCACCCGGACGCATTCCGGGTAGTCGCGCAGGAACGCCACCGACGTCTCGATGTGGGCCCGCAGGTTGCCCGGCCGATCGCCGGGGTCGAGGTCCTGGCTGCGTTCCTGCAAGAACATCGCCTTCGTCTCGGACACCGTGCTCAGCACGGCCTGCATGAGCCCGGCTTTGTTCGTGAAGTGGTAGGAGATCATGCGTGTGCTGCTCAGTCCCGCGCGTTCCTTGATCTTGGCGAACGTCGTGCGCGCGTAGCCGTGGTCGGCGATCGTCGCGATGGTCGCCGCGATGATCTGCGCCCGGGTTGTCGCCTCCGTGACGCTCAGTCCCAGCTCCGCTTGCGTATCGAAGTTTACTCGCATGAGTAATAAGTTACTCAAAAGAGTAATAAGTGTCAAACCCGTACGACGAACGGACCAAAGCCTCAAGACGAGCTTGAGGTGCGCCGCGCGTCGCGTTGACCGGCTCGCGGCGCGGCCTTACCGTCGAAGGCGGTAAATCGCCACGATGTGATTCTCCGACCGGAGCATGATCGTGGCGGTCTCCCCGGCCGATCCCGCTCCTGGGCTCGACCGGTGTTGTTCGCCGGCCGCCAGGTCGGGCGAAGGGAGGCTTGCGTGGTCGAGGCTGGTAGTCCGGAGAGGCCGCCCGTTCGTGCCGCCGATGGCGAGCAGGGTGAGCTGTTCCCCGACGCCTCCCTTCCGGACGAGCTCGTGGGCTACCGCGGTCCCGCCGCGTGCCAGATCGCGGGGATCACGTACCGCCAGCTCGACTATTGGGCCCGGACGAAGCTGGTCGCGCCGAGCATTCGCACCGCGCACGGTTCGGGCTCGCAGCGGCTGTACTCGTTCAAGGACATCCTCGTCCTGAAGGTCGTGAAGCGGCTGCTGGACACCGGGGTCTCGCTGCAGAACATCCGGGTCGCGGTGGAGCACCTGCGCGTGCGCGGCGTGCGCGACCTCGCGAAGGTCACCCTGTTCTCCGACGGCACCACGGTGTACGAGTGCACCTCGCCCGAAGAGATCGTGGATCTGCTCCAGGGCGGGCAGGGGGTGTTCGGCATCGCCGTGAGCGGCGCGATGCAGGAGATCAGCGGCACGATCCACGAGTTCCCCGCCGAACGCGCCGACGGCGGCGTGATCGAATCGGTCGTGCCGGACGAGCTCACCCAGCGCCGCAACTCCCGTCGCACCGGGTGATCACCGCCCGCGAGGGCAAGGTATTCTGAGCGCGCGGTCGAAGAACCCGCGCGGGAGAGACCGAGCCGGCATCCACGAGCTCGGCGCCGAAGGAGCAAGTCCTCCCCGGAACCTCTCAGGCACCCTGGACCGCGCGGACGAGACGCCTCTGGAAAGTGGGCCCGCTGGACACCACCAGCCGGTTCCGCCGACGGTGCAAACCCGGGTATCCACGCGGGTGAAACTCTCAGGCGCCCCACGGGGTACGGACAGAGTGGGGAGGACCTCGGATCCGGTGCTCATCGGGTCCGAGCCGGGTGGTTCAGACCTCTGAGATTCCGTTCCCTGGCTTCGCGGTGGTGCGGACTGTCGCGGGCTGCGGGATTTCCCGCGGCCGGCGCGTCTTTCTTGTGATCCATGCCTCATCGGCCGTCCACTGTGGAGCAGCGGCGGACCCGTCCGATCGCGAGTCCGCCGCGCTCGTGCTCCACGACCTCAGCCCGGGATCTTGTCCAGGAACCCGTGCACCTTGGCGATGCGGCCATCGGTCAGCTCGACGACGTCGAATCCGATGGCGATCGGCTCGTCGGCACCCGGCGCCGTGAGGTACCACTGGAACCGCGCCAGGTCATGGTGGGCGTCGGGGGCCTTCGGCAGGCTGAAGGTCAGGCCCGCGAACTGCGCCTGCGCGCCGCCGATGAACCCGTCGATCCCGTCGTGGCCGGACACCGAGCCCAGGGGATCGGTCATGGACGCGTCGGGGGTGAAAACCTCGGCGACGAGGGCGCGCCGCCGTTCGGCGTCGGTCTCGTTCCAGATCGCGATGTACTGCTCGACAGTGCTCGTCACGTCGGACACGGGGAAGCTTCCTCTCCTTGGCGGACAACGGGTTCGCCGTCCTGGTGCCACCAAGACTGCTGCGCCGAAGCGCGGTTCGTCGATTACGCCGGGGGTAATGCCCGCACCCTTGCCGCGCTATCCCCGGCTTTTACTCGCGAGGTAATGGCCTGGGCGCGGGCGGACCCGTAGCGTCGGGGGCGTGACGACTACGGTGAAGGCCCCGGCACGGCGCGCGGTGGGCGAGCTCCTGCGGGAGTGGCGCGACCGGCGCCGCATCAGCCAGCTCGACCTCGCGATCGCCGCGGACATCTCCACCCGGCACCTGAGCTTCGTCGAGACCGGCCGCTCGACGCCGAGCCGGGAGATGGTGCTGCGCCTCGGCGAGCACCTCGAAGTGTCGCTGCGCGAACGCAACCACCTGCTGCTGGCCGCCGGCTACGCCCCCGCGTACGGCGAGACCGAGCTGGGCGCACCGGAGCTGACGGCCGTGCGCGACGCCGTCCGCCAGCTGCTCACCGGCCACGAGCCGTACCCCGCGGCTGTGGTCGACCGCGGCTGGCACCTCGTCGACGCCAACGCGAGCCTCGGTGTGCTGGTCGAGGGTGTGGCGCGGGAACTGCTGGCACCGCCGGTGAACGTCCTGCGCGCGACCCTGCACCCCGACGGCATGGCCCCGAACGTGCTGAACCTGGGGGAGTGGCGGGCCCACCTGCTGGGCCGCCTGCGCCGCCAGGTCGAGCAGACGGCCGACGCCGGGCTCGCCGAGCTGCTGGCGGAGCTGCGGGAGTACCCGTGCGACCAGCCGGTGCCCGAGGTCGAGGTGCCCGGACCGGGCGACATCTTCGTTCCGCTGCGCTACCGCCACCGCGGCACGGAACTCACGTTCTTCAGCACGGTCGCCACCTTCGGCACCCCGCTCGACGTCACGGTGGCCGAGCTGGTCATCGAGTCCTTCTACCCGGCGAACCCGGAAACGGCCGAGTACCTGCGCGTCCGGGCCGGCGCCTGAGCAGGACCGCTCGAGCGGGCGGCGGGGTGACGAGCCCGTGGGCCCGGGGAGTGGAAGGATCGGAAAGGTCATCCCAGGACACCGCAGTGAGGATCCGCCTTCATGGCCAACCCGCCCCTGCTCACCCTGAACAACTCCGTCACCGTCCCGCAGCTCGGCTTCGGCGTCTACCAGGTCCGCGCCGCGCAGGCCGCGAAGGTGATCGACGCCGCGATCGAAGCGGGCTACCGCAGCATCGACACCGCCGCGATGTACGGCAACGAGGCCGAGGTCGGGGCGGCGCTCCGCGCTTCGGGCCTGCCCCGGGACGAGTTCTTCGTGACCACGAAGCTGTGGAACGACCAGCACGGGTACGACAACGCGTTGCGCGCCTTCGACCACAGCGCCGCCGCGCTCGGGCTGGAGCAGATCGACCTGTTCCTCATCCACTGGCCGCAGCCGCGCCGTGACCGCTACGTGGAGACCTGGCGGGCGCTGGAGCAGCTTTACCGCGACGGGCGTGTGCGCGCCATCGGCGTGTCGAACTTCGGCGTCACGCACCTGCGCCGGCTGCTCGACGAGACCGACGTGGTCCCGGCCGTGAACCAGGTCGAGCTGCACCCGTGGCTGCAGCAGCTGCCGCTGCGCACCTTCCACGCCGAGCACGGCATCGCCACGGAGGCCTGGAGCCCGCTCGCGCGGGGCCGGCTGCTGGGCGACCGCGTGATCACGGCGCTCGCGGCGAAGTACGGCAAAACGCCCGCCCAGCTCGTCCTGCGCTGGCACCTCCAGATGGGCACGATCGCCATCCCGAAGTCGGCGACGCCGGCGCGGATCCGGGAGAACTTCGCCGTGTTCGACTTCGAGCTCGCCGACGACGACCTCGCGGCGCTGGCCGAGCTCGACAACGGCACCCGCACAGGCGCCGACCCCGACACTTTCGGCTGAGTCAAGCCGCCCAGCGAAACGGCCGGCCCCGGGAGTTCCGGGACCGGCCGTTTCGGCGTTTCAGGCGATGCGGCTCAGGACGCCCGGATGCCGGCGGCCGCGAAGTCGGCCAGCTGGGCGGGTTCCTTGAGGTACGCGCGGAAGCTCTGCGTGGCGCGCTGCTGGTTCTCGTCGGTGGCCGCGCCGCCGACGGACGACGCCGCGAGGCCCACGAACGGGTAGTCGGCGGGCGGGCCCGACCCGATCGGCATCGCCGGCGAGCCGATGAGGTCGGGCTTCGCGTTGGTCAGCTGCGTGACCCAGTACGACGAGTCGGGGACCCAGCCGTCGGGCAGGCCGCCGATGGTCGAGAGGTCGGTTTTGCCCGTCAGCGCGTCGAGCACCGCGGACGACGGCTTGGTCGTGACGTTGACCTGGAAGCAGGCGCCGTGCACCGGGGTGAGATCGGCGTCCCAGCGCTTCGCGGCGGCCTCGACCGGCTTCGCGATCTGCGGGGTGACGACGAGCCTGATGGTGGTCCGGTTCCCGCCGCAGCTGGCGGCCTGGGCCTCGGCGCGATTGTTGAGCACGCTGTCGGCCCAGTTCCAGCCGAAGACGCCGAGTGCGACCAGCACGACGAGCCCGGCAGAGGCGATGGGCCACTTGGCGATCCGGCGGCGCGGGGCCTTCGCGGCGACGATGCGGTGTGAGCCCGTCGTCTCGCTGCGGCCTTGCTGGCGTTTCGGCGGATCGAGAGGGTGCGGCACCGGCTCTTCGGCCAGTGTGTGTCGCCCCATCGTTGTCCTTTCGAGATGTGCGCACACGCGCTGCTATGCAATCAAACCGTTATCACTCTAACAGGTTAGCGACCCTCGGTGAATATTGTGACCCAGAGTTGCACGGTCTGTACACAATTCACCAGGTGCCGCCGAGCAGGTGACGGCAGAGCGCGAATCGGCGAGCCCGTGGCGGGAACGGGTCGCGGCCCGCGACGAGGTCTCGAAAGTACCCCGCCGCCGGCCGGACTTGATCAGCGGCTCACCGAACGCGCCTCAGCGGAGGCGCAGCAGGGAAGACCATGCCGAATGCGCCGGCGGGGTCCAGGCCGGGCGCTGGCCGGTGTAGCTCACCTTGGCCTGGTTCGTGATCGGGAACAGGTTGAGCAAGGCGTGGGTGGAGCAGTACACCTGCTTTGCGTGGCCAGGTTCCAGGGAGAAGGCGCCCGCCGTCTGGCACGAGGGCTCGACGCTGTCCACCACGTGGGTACCGCTGATGCCCACCGGGCCGTGGTCGGTCACGGTGATCCGCCAGTACGCCGTGGCGTCGAGCAGGCCGAGAACGCTGACCGGCGCCTGTTTCGCCCAGGGGCCCGAGCCGCCCGGCCCGCACTTCGCCGCGTTCGCCGAGGTGCAGATCTCCTTCTCGACGGTCACCACGGGGGTGCACACCGCGTCCGGCGCGACCGGGAGGGCCACCGTGTCCGAGGTGAACGTGCCGGTCGCGGTGTCGGACACGCCGCTCACGCTGCAGTCGGTTGAGATCGCCGTGCGGAAGCACACCTGCGGCGCGTCACCGGCGAAGTCGACGGCGAGCCGTGGCTGGTTGCCGCTCGCGAAGTCGGCCGAGCTCTTCAGCACGAGCGTGGTGGTCACGGTGAGCGAGGTGTGCGCGGTGGCCGACACCCCGCTCAGGTCGACCGAGCCGTCCGGGGCGAAGCCCGGGTTGGCACGACCGCACCGGCCTGGTCGACGACGGTGACCCGGGGGCGGTGAGGTCGATGTTCGCCGGTGTGATGCCGGTCAGCCGCGCCACGCCGTAGCCCTGCACGCGCCGCTGCCGCCGTCGCAGTAGAACTCGCCCGGTTCGAGCGTCACCTGGGAGCCGGAGCGCAGGCACGGTGACGCGCCGGTGGCCGGGTCCGTCGAGAACAGCGCACCGGCGTCGTCAGGGCCGATGAGGCAGCCGGTGGGGGCGTCGAAGCTGTAGCCGTAGTCCCGGGTCGCGCCGCCGGCCACGCCCGGGTGCGCGATCGGGACCGGCAGCCCGGCACACGCCGTCGCGGTGGTCCAGTCGTGGCAGATCGCCGCGCCCGCGTACGGGCCGCCCCACACCGGGAGGTGACTGCGCTGGTGGCCGGCGCGGTCGGTGACCACCTCGGGGTTGAACGCGAGCACGTTGCCCGGGAGGTTCGCCATCGTGGCCGGGGTGGCCAGTGGTGAGCCGTCCAGGGCGAAGCAGGTGGTGACGTCGGTGTTCCCGTTGGTCGTCGAGCAGACGCCGGCCGGCGTGCCGTCGGTGCCGAACGCGGTGTAGGCGTTGGAGGTGTAGTTTCCGGCCGGTCCGGTCGGGCGGGGGCTCGTCCAGCCCGCGCGGGCCGCCTTCGTGGCCGGGTCGAAGCAGCCCAGATCCGGCTGCCCGAGGCCGGGGTAGGAGGATGCGAAGACCTTGCCGGCCACGACGTCCAAGGCTCCGTAGACCAGGTCCCCGGAGCCGGGTCGGTCGCCGCTCGGGCGCACGATCGGTGCGTACGGCTGGCCGGCACACGCGGCGTGCTGGACAGCGACCAGCAGACGACGGCGCCGGTGGTGGCCACGCCGTAGAGGTTGCCGCCGGTTTCGACCAGCCCGGAGAGGCTGTTCACGGCCGACGGGGAGCCGCCGGTGGCCAGGAGCGGCCGTACCCGCAGTTCGCCGCGGCGGCGAGATCGAGGCAGCCCACGCCGATCGACGCGGCGGTCACGGCGGGGTAGTAGACCGTGGAGCTCTTGGCGGGATCAGGCACGTACTGGGGGTGCGGGTGGAGGCGATGTCCCCGATGGTGCCGGTGCCGAGCGGGCCTGGGGCGGTGTTCAACGGCCTGGGCCAGGGCCCGCCGGCACAGCGCTGGCCGGTGCCGAGATCGCTGCACACCAGCTTCGGCGTGGGGGCCCCGAGGTGGTGGAAGACGTTCCAGGCCTGGAGAGTGCCGTCCGGCGTGCGCTGCAGGATCGGGGTGAACCCGTCCCCGCCGGTGGCGGTGGCGAGCGCCTGCACGGGCGGGGTGAGCACCCCGGACGCCGAGGTGGCGTCGGGACCCGAGCGCGAGTCGACCGCCCGCACCGCGACGGTGCCCGAGGCGGGTTCGGTGGTGGTGAAGGTGCTGCCGTCGGTCGACCACGACGGTGTCCAGCCGGGTGGCACGTGCAGCGATCCCGCTTGGTAGGTCTGTCCCGCGCCGACGGGGTCGGTGATGGTGGCGGGACCGGCGGTGGTGGCCCGGTCCTCGTACGCGACGACCCAGGTCGGGGTCTCGCCGTGGCCGGCGGGGGACGACACCCCGCGCACGGATTTCGTCAGGGTCGAGCCGGTGGTTTGCGGCGCCGGATCGGCCGATGCCGAGGAGGGGAACGCGGCGGCGACCAGGAACAGCGGCAGCACCGACACCCCGAGGCGGCGCACGCGCGCGCGTCTTCGCATGAATGATCCTCGATCCGTTCCGGAAGGATTTCCAGGAAAAGTCTTTTCTGGCCGAAGGAAATCCTAGGTCGGTTCGGTGTGCTGATGGACCGGCCTCACTCGTGCTCCCGGAAAAGCGACGCGAACAGCTCAGTCGGCGTCGGACTTGTTTCTCTGACCAGCATTTCCGGGAATCCGGTTCACCTGAACGTCGGCTCACCGTCGCCCTTTGGTGGCGATAGCGGCGTATCTCGCCGGTGTTTCAAGGGGGCGTTGCTCCGCGTCGGACCAAGCGTTTCCACCGAATGCGGAAGCGAGGTGCCCGCGTTTTCGAACTCGGCGGGTCGGCGATTCGGTGCATTCCGCTTCCGGGGTACGGCATTTCCGCCGTTCGCCCACCCGTGGCGCCTCCGAATGCTCGCCGTATCCTGACCGGGTGCCGCCAGCCGAATCACCGACCGGCCTCGTCACGCTCGACGAGGCGGTGTGGCGTGCCCGCGCCGCGGCGCACGAGGCGCGCGTCACCGAGCTCACGGGCGAGCACCTGTCCCGCCGCCGCGACGGCGTGAAGCACCCGGTGCACGACTTCCTGTTCACGTACTACTCGTTCCGGCCGACCCAGCTGCGCCGGTGGTCGCCGGGCTACGGGGTCGCACTGACCGCCGGGCCGGCGCCGGTCGCGGCCGCGGACGTGGTGGCCCGCCGCGAGCGCATCGACGGCATCCACGCGCTGCTGGCGGCCACCGCGGGCCGCCCGGCGAACTTCGGCTGTTTCGGTTTGCACGAGTGGGCGATGGTCTACGGGCTCACCGAGGACCGGGTTCGTCACGCGACGTACCCCCTGCGCCTCGGGACCGCCGGCACCGACCGGGTGGTGCGGGGGCACCGGATCGCGTGCTCGCATTTCGACGCGTTCCGCTTCTTCACCGCCGCGGCCCGCCCGCTCAACACGCTGAGCCCCGCCGCGCACGACCGGCCCGCCTTCGAGCAGCCCGCGTGCCTGCACGCGGGCATGGACCTCTACAAGCACGCGTTCCGGCTGGCGCCGCTCATCCCGTCCGAACTGGTGGCCGACTGCTTCGAGCTGGCCCGCGACATCCGGGTGCTCGACATGCGGGCTTCGCCCTACGACCTCGCCGATCTCGGCTACGAGGCCGTGCGGATCGAGACGGCCGAGGGCAAGCAGGAATACGCGGCCGCCCAGCGCGCATTCGCCGAGCGCGGTGCCCCGCTGCGGCGCCGGTTGATCGAGCAGTGTGAGCGGCTGCTCGCGGTCACGGCCTGACCTGGCCCCGCGGCCCGGTCAGGCCGTCACGTGCGTGCCGTCGCGCACGGTGCCCACGTACTCCTCGACGAGGTCCTCCAGCGCCACGACACCCACCGCCTTGCCGGCGGCGTCGAGCGCCCGCGCGAGGTGGCTACCTTCCTTGCGCATGGCTGAGAGCGCCACGTCGAGCCGCGCGTCGGCGCGCAGCTCCGTGAGCGGCCGGGTCTTCGAGACCGGCACGCTCGTGTCCGGGCTCTGGCCGACCAGGTCGAGCACGTCCTTCACGTGGACGTACCCGGTGAGCGTGCCGTCGTCGGTGCAGACCGGGAACCGCGAGAACCCCGTCGAGGACACCGCGCGCTCCACGTCGCCGAGTGTCGGTCCACAAGGGAGGGTGGTCAGCTGTGCCGTGGGCACGAGGACGTCGGACACCGTCTTCGCGACCGACGACAACGTCTGCGAGAGCCGTTGGTGCTCCGACTGTTCGAGCAGACCCTCGCGCCGCGACTCACTGAGCAGCTCGGCCAGCTCGTCGGAGGTGTAGGCCGTCTCCAGCTCGTCCTTCGGCTCCACCTTCACCAGGTGCAGGAACGAGTTCGCGACCAGGTTGAGGAACCAGATCACGGGGCTCGCGAGTTTCACCCACGCCACGTGCGCCGGCACCAGCCACAGCGCGAGCCGTTCGGGCTCGGCGATGGCGAGGTTCTTCGGCACCATCTCGCCGATCAGCACATGGAGCATCGTGATGAACGCCAGCGCGATCGCGAACGAGATCGGGTGCAGCAGCTGCTCGGGCAGGCCGAACAGATCGAAGAACCCGGAAAGCCGGTGCGCCACGGCGGGTTCGCCCAGCCGGCCGAGCAGCAGCGAGCAGATGGTGATCCCCAGCTGCGCGCCCGCGAGCATCCGCGAGACGTGCCGGCTGGCGTTGATCACGATTCGCGCGCGCGTCTTTCCCTGCTCCAGCAACGCTTCCAGGCGGTCGCGCCGCGAGGAGATCAGGGTGAACTCGGCGCCGACGAAAAACGCGTTGGCGAGCAGCAGCACCACGACCAGGGCGATGTTCAGCCAGTCGTTCACGCGACCACCTCGCGTTCGGTGACCGGCCGCGGCGCGGAGGCAGGGTCCTGTTCGGTGTTCTGGCCCGGGCCGGGTTCCACGGGCCGCACCTCGACCTCGGCGATGCGGTGGCGGTCCATGCTCGTGACGGTGAGCCGCCAGCCGTCGACGACGGCGGCGTCACCCTCGGCGGGGATGCGGCCGAGGCGTTCGAGGATCAGGCCGGCGATCGTCTCGTAGTCACCGTCGGGCATGCGGAAGCCGGTGACCTCGCTGACCTCGTCGGGGCGCAGCTGGCCGGACACGAGCCAGCTGTCGGAGCCGACCTGCTGCGACGCCGGGGCTTCGCGGTCGTCGTGCTCGTCCCGGACGTCGCCGATGATCTCCTCGACGACGTCCTCCAGCGTCACCAGTCCCGCCGTGCCGCCGTACTCGTCGACGACGATGGCGAGCTGGTAGCGGGAGTCACGCAGGCGGTTGAGCAGGTCGTCGCCCGAGAGTGACTCGGGCACGGTCGGCACCGGGCGCATGACCGAGCCGATGCGCACCGTGGCGCGCTCCTCGCCGGGCACGGCGAAGGCCTGCTTCACGTGCACAGCGCCCTGCACGTCGTCCAGGTCCTCGCGGTAGACGGGAAACCGCGAGAAGCCGGTGCGGCGGGAGATCTCGATGAGGTCGTTGATCGTGTCGTCCACGGTCAGCGACTCGACCTGCACGCGCGGGGTCATGAGCTCGTCGGCGGTGCGTTCGCCGAAGCGCAGCGAGCGGTCCAGCAGCTCCGCTGTGGACGTGTCGAGCTTCCCGCTCTCGGCGCTGGAGCGCACGATCGAGCCGAGCTCCTGCGGCGAGCGGGCGGACCGCAGCTCCTCCTGCGGCTCGACGCCGAACTTGCGCACCAGGAAGTTGGCGCTGTTGTTCATGAGCGTGATGAGCCAGCGGAACAGCGCGGAGAACCGCGAGTGGTAGCCGCTCACCGCACGGGCGGTGCGCAGCGGGCGCGCGATCGCGATGTTCTTCGGCACCATCTCGCCGAGGATCATCGACAGGAACGTGGCCAGCACCAGCGCGACGGCGATCGACGCACCGGCCACGACGGCTTCGGACAGGCCGAACGCGTCGAAGAGCGGCCGCACGAGCTCGCCGATGAGCGGCTCGGCGAGGTAACCGGTGATCAGCGTGGTGAGGGTGATCGCGACCTGGGCACCCGAGAGCTGGAAGCTCAGCGTGCGGTGGGCCTTCTGCACCGCGAGCGAGCGGCGGTCGCCCACCTGGCGCACGTCGGCGTCGACGGTGCTGCGCTCGAGGGCGGTCAGCGAGAACTCGGCGGCGACGGCGAGGCCGGTGCCGATCGTGAGGAGGATGAAGGCCAGCACCCCGACCACGGAGAGCAGCACGTGGATCATGCCGCACCGGCCGGGACGGGGGAGGGGGTGCGGGAGGCGGTGGACGCTAGCGGGCAGCCGGGTCGTCGACCCGGCCCGGTACTGTCACCGGGCGATTGCGCGGCGCGCACGTATGGAGTCACTCCTAGCAAGGGAATCGGCTTGTACTGCGACGATGCCGACAATCTTAACGTGCTCCGCACGCCGGACAGGTGACAGCCGGGTGAAGCGGCGCGGCTCAGCGGGGCTGCCGGCCCAGGAGCGCCACGAGCCGCGTCGCGTCGTCCGCGGAGCGCCCGACCGCGACCGGTGGGTCGAACAGGCCGATGCCCTGCCAGTCGTCGACCCACGGGCGCACGACCTCCAGCAGGTGGGCAGCCAATTCCGCTGGAATGGGGTTCGGCTTGCCGAGCGCCATCGCGAGGTCCCAGGCGTGCACGGCGAAGTCGATCGACATCTGCCAGCAGTACTCCTCGGCCGGGATCAGCCCGAAGGAGACGTGGACGGTGCGCTGCGGCACGCCGGGGGCCAGCCACGCCTCGCGCGCCGTGGCGGCCGACGTCTCCCAGGCGGCGACGGGGTCGTCGCCGAGCCGGTCGCCGTCGAAGCGGTCGCCGACGTCGTCGAGGGTGGCGCCGTCGAGCAGCGGCGGAACCCACAGCTGTTCGACGACGAGGTGGTTCACGAGGTCGCGCACGGACCAGGCGGCGCAGGGGGTGGGGCGACCCCAGTCACCGGGTCCGATGTCGTGCACGGCCCGGTCGAAGAGGGCGAGGGACTGTCCGTGCGCGTCGAGGATCTCCACGGCAACATTCAACACGAAAGTGACCGCGGCGCACGGTGAGCAGTTAGCGGATGGCCCCGGGCCGGTGGCGCCGGACGGTCTCCTCGACCAGGTCGAGCACAGGGCCGAGGTCGTCACCGGGCAACCCCATCGCGAGGTGGGAGACCAGGCCTTCCAGCACCAGCTCGAGAAACGCGGTGAGCACGTCCACGTCCACGTCGTCACGCAGGTTGCCGGCCTCGCGCTGGCGCATGAGCCGTTCGCGCGTCGCGGTGGTCAGCTGCTCGGAGCGCTCGGCCCAGCGGCCGCGGAACTCCGGGTCGGTGCGCAGCCGCCGCGACACCTCGAGCCGCGTGCCAAGCCAATCGGCGGGGTGTTCGCTGTCGCCGGCGAGCAGCTCGCGCATGACCTGCACGAGGCCTTGTTCGGCGACGACGTCGGCCATCCGCACGGCGTCGTCCTCCGCCAGAGCGAGGAACAGCGACTCCTTGTCGCGGAAGTGGTGGAAGATGGCTCCGCGGGACAGGCCCGTCGCCTCCTCGAGCCGGCGGACTGTGGCACCCTCGTAGCCGTACCGGGCGAAGCACACGCGCGAACCGTCGAGGATCTGGCGCCGGCGTGCGTCGAGGTGATCCTGGCTGACCCGTGGCATCCTGGAATCCTGGCATCTGGGACGGGGTTCTCGCAATCCGTACGTACGTACTGTGACGTGGAGTCGCCGGAACCGACAGCCGCTTTTCTTCGTCTCACCTCAGCCGCGTTCGGCTGACACGGACGTGGCCGGTGACTACGCTGTCCGCCATCACGGTGAGTGAGACTGGGGAGAGGAACGGGCCTTGATCATCGGCGAAGCGGGCCGCGCGGCCCAGACCGTCTTCGGCGACGTCTCCAGCCGTGGCCCGGTGTACGGCGGCGGGGGCGGGGGCGGCGGGGCGTTCGAGATGGAGCCCGCCGAGCTCGACGCAGTGATCAACCTGTGGGAGGACCAGCTCACGAAGATCACGGCCGACGGCGTGAAGATCGGCAACATCGTCACGGCGCTCAGGGCTCCGGGGACCGACGCGGCCAGCACCGGGTTCGTCTCCAGCGGCGCCGACTCGCTCTCGGCCCTGCAGGACCAGAACGACTCGATGCGCAAGTACGTGCAGGGCTACCTCACGAAGCTCAAGGCCGCCCGGGACAAGACGGTCGCGACCGACCAGGCGAACGCCGAGCTCGGCAAGACGCGATGACCGCCAAGCCCCGTGGCGCGGCCGTCCTGGCCGCGGCCGCCGTTGTGGTGACCGGGTGCTCCGCGCCGGCCGGCGGGACGGCCGAACCCGCGCCGGGTCCCGCGTCGAGCAGCGCCGCCGGGGACCCGCGCGCGCCGAAGGTCGCGCAGCCGCTCGACCCTGCCGCCTACCTCGGCAAGCCGTGCTCGCTCGTGCCGCAGAGCGCGCTCACGCCGCTGCACTACTCGGGTCCCGGCGAGGCGACCCTTGCGGGCTCCGAGTTCGCCGGCGCGGGGCCGGGCTGTGCCTGGACGATCGGGGCGGAAGGCCTGAGCGTGCAGATCGTCATCGGCACCGGCAACCGCGATCAGGGCATCGGCGGCCTCGCGGGCATCTACCGCGCGCAAGACTCGGGGCAGCTGGGCTTCGTGGACCCGGCGCCGTCGGTCGACGGGTACCCCGCGGTGTTCAGCGACCTGACGGACCGGCGGGCGCGCGGCAACTGCAACCTGTGGGTCGGTCTGGCCGACGACCTCGCGTTCGCCGTGGCGGCTCAGGGGTACCAGGGCGAGCAGGATTCGTGCCAGGTCGCGGAAACCGTGGCGGGTGCAGTCGTCGGAACACTCAAGGGGGCTTAGGTGGACGGCAAGCAGATCTACGAGAACTTCAGAAACGGCAACACCTCGGGGCTGCGGACCGCGGCCGCGCAGGTGCAGGAGCTGTCGTCGGCCTACCTGGAGCGGGCTCAGAGCATCAAGGACCTGCAGGACCGCATGGCGAAGTCGTGGACGGGCAACGGCGCCGACGCCGCCAACGCGGGTGCCGGGCCGCTGGAAAAGGCGTTCGCGGACACGGCGGACCCGCTCGACATGACCAACGCGTCGGTGGAGACGCAGGCGAGCAGTTTCGAGGACTCGAGCCACGCCGTGGTCGAGGTGCCGCCGAAGCCGGACAAGCCGAGCCCGTGGACGACGGGACTGAAGGCGGCGATCCCGATCGCGGGGCCGTTCATGGCGGCCCATGACGAAAACTCGTACCAGGACAAGCTCAACAAGTACAACGCCGCCAACGACACCAACGTGCGCGTGATGGACCAGTACAACGGCGCCACCACGAGCACGAAGTCGGTGCTGCCGACGCAGTACGGCACGCTGGAGTCCGACGGCGCGGCGATCCGGCTGTTCACGCCGGCGCCGCCGGGGCACGTGAGCATCCCGGGGTCGCTCGGGAGCACGACGCCTGGCGGGACGACGAGAACCGGGACCGGCGGGTACACCCCGGCCACCGGTTTCCACGGCACCGGCGAGCAGGTGACCACGGGCGGCCACACCGGCACAGGGCACGCCGGCGGGACGGGCGGCACCGGGGGAACCGGGGGGACGGCTGGCACCGGGGGGACGGCTGGCACCGGGGGGACGCACCACCCGGCGGACACGACGACCACGCAGAGCAGCACCGGTGGCACGAACACGGTGGTCCCGCCGGCCACCTCCACCCTGCCGGACCCGGGCCGGGGCAATCCGGGGTCCGTGCCGGGCTACCCCGGCCAGACCCCGGCGGCCGGCCCGACGGGCCTCATCGGCGGCGACTCCGGAGGCACCCGGGGCAGGGGCGCCTCCGGCGGCCGGTTCGCGGGCGGCACCGGCGGCGAAGCCGGTGCGGCTGAAGGTCGTGCGCTGCGGGGCGGTGCCGGTGCGCGGTCCGGCTTCGGTGGCCTGAACGCCGTCGCGGCCGAAGAAGCCGCCGCCGCGCGAGGCTCCGCGGGCAACCGCGGGACGGCGATGGGACCAGCGGGCGCCGCCGGCCGTCGCGGGGCAGAGGAGGAGGACGCCGAGCACCGCCGTCCCGACTTCCTCGTCGAGCCCGACCCCGACGCCCTCTTCGGCACCGACCAGCGGACGATCCCGCCGGTCATCGGCGAGTGACGGCCGTGGCCGGACGGGTCGACGTGCCGCTGGAGGCACTCGCGGCGCTCGCCGAGCGCGAGCAGGTCGGCTCGTTGCACGTGACGCTGCGCCCCGAACCGGTGTGGCTGTCGGACCTCGAACGCGACGAGGCCGCCAAGCGGATCGACGACGCGCTCGCCGTGGCGGGCCTCGTCGACCGGCGCGGGCGCGCGACCGTCGACTTCCTCGACTGGCTGCCGCTGCTGTCGCGGCCGGCGGAGGAGTACTACGGCTGGGTCGCCACGGGCGGGCACACCTACGGCGTGCTCGTTGCCGCGAGCGGTCTGCAGGCGGTGCTCGCCGTGTCCGACGGCGAACACGTCGGCGTGCAGGAGATCGACGGGCAGAGGCTGGTCGAGACCCTCGTAGAGCAGCTCCCGGCCGTCGGTGCCGGTGGCGGCGTCCCGCGTTCGGTCCGCGTCTCGGACCTCGCGGACGCCGCGCGCCGCGGCGAGGACGCGTACCCGCTCGAACCCGAACTGGCCGACGTCGTCAGCCTCGTGCAGCGCCCGGTGCACGGCAGCGGTGAGCTGTACGTCGCGCGCCGCGACGAAGTCGGTCGCCGCCAGTGCGTGGCCGAACCCCTGCACTACGCCGACACCGACTGGGGCCGCTACCTCAGCCACACCGCCGGCACCGGCGCCGACGCCGTGATCCACCTCGGCCCCGCCACGCCTGCCCAGCTGTGCCGCGCGCTGCGGGAGCTCGCCGCGCACCTGCTGTGACCCGCCGGAAGGAACCGCCGGAGGGCCCCGTCGAAGAGGACGTGCCGTGCCTGGACTGCACCCCGAGACCACCCCGTACCGCACCGGAACGCTCGACGTCGGCGGCGGCCACGCCGTGTACTGGGGGGGAGTGCGGCAACCCCGCCGGAAAGCCCGCCCTCGTCGTGCACGGCGGCCCCGGCGGCGGCTGCCTGCCGGCGCACCGGCGGTTCTTCGACCCCGATGCCTACCGCGTGGTGCTGTTCGACCAGCGCGGCTGCGGGCGCAGCACCCCGCACGCGGGCGAGCCCGTCGCCGACCTGTCGGCCAACACCACCCCGCACCTGCTCGCGGACATGGAACTGCTGCGGGCCACGCTCGGCATCGACACCTGGCTGCTGTTCGGCGGGTCCTGGGGGTCGGCCCTCTCGCTGCTGTACGCCGAGCGCCACCCGTAGCGCGTCAGCGAGCTTGTGCTCCTCGGCCTGGCCACCGACCGGCAAGCCGAACTGGACCTGCTCACGCGCGGGCTCGGCGCGGTGTTCCCGGCCGCGTTCGCGAAGTTCCGCGACGGCGTGCCGGAGGCCGATCGAGACGGTGATCTCGCCCGGGCCTACCACCGGCTGCTGATGGATCCCGACCCCGCCGTCCACGAGGCCGCCGCTCGTCGTTGGTGCGAGTGGGAAGACGCGATGCTCTCGAGCGAACCGGCTTCCTCGTGGTTCACCGACCCCGCGTACCGGCTGGCGTTCGCACGGCTCGTCACGCACTACTTCGCCAACGGCTGCTTCAGCGAGGACGGCGCCATCCTGCGCGACGCCCACCGGCTCGCCGGGATCCCGGCGGCGCTGGTCCAGGGCTCGCTCGCTCTCGGCAACCTGGTCGGCACGCCGTGGCTGCTGGAACGGGCTTGGCCGGGCGCGCAGCTCCTGCTCGTCGGCGACTCCGGGCACACCACGGCCACGGGCTCGATCAGCGAGGTCCTCGTCGGGGTGCTCGACCGGTTCGCCCGGTCCTGAGCTCACTGAAGCCCTGAAGGGCAGGGAAGATCCGCGCGGTGCCCCGCCTCGCCCCGGGGCGGGGCACCGCGCGACCCCCGGTCTCGAGGGCTCCGGCCGGTTACGGGATGAGAAGGGCAGGCGCGCCCTCGTTCGCCTGCGCCTCCGCCGCCCGGGCGGCGCGAGTGGTCTCGGCCAGCCGCAGGCCGGTCACGCGCGGCGGCACGCGGTCGAGGTGCCACTCCGTGAGCAGCAGCGCCACCTTTGCCTGCATCTCCGTGCGCAGCCGTAGGAACGAGTCGGCCGGGTCGGCGCCCACCTCACCGAGCAGCAGCCACCACGCCCACGCGGCGGCACCCGCGTTCGCGACGAAGTCCGGGATCACCGCGACACCCCGCGCGGACAGCGACGCCTCGGCCTCGGACGTCGTCGCCGCGTTCGCGGCCTCCACCACGACCTTGGCCTTCACGAGGTTCTCGTTGTCCACACGCAGCGCGTAGGAGATCGCGGCCGGCACGAGGATGTCGGCGTCGGTCGCCACGACCGCCTCGCGCGGCAGGGTGCGCACACCCTCGGGCAGCCGCGAGCGGTCCACCTCGCCGAAGCGATCGCGCAGGTCGAGCAGCGCGGGCACGTCGAGGCCCTCAGGGTCGTACAGCGTGCCCGCGGCATCGGCCACGGCGACGACCTTCACCCCGGCTTCGTGCAGGTACCAAGCGGCGCCGCCGCCCATGGTGCCGATGCCCTGGATCGCGACGGTCGTCTCGGCCGCCTCCCAGCCCCACGCCGAGGCGGCGCCCAGGCAGGCCTGCGCCACGCCGTAGCCGCCGATCACGTCACCCAGCAGCAGCCCGCCGGGCACGGGCGCGTTGAGCCCGGCCTGCACGCGCCGCAGCGTGCGCTCGGGATCCGTCGAACGGTGGATCGCGGCGTGGTACGACTGCTCCAGCCCGAGCTTCTCGAACACGGAGTCGATGAGGTGCTGCGGCACGCCGAGGTCCTCGGCGGTCACCCAGCTGGCGTCGAGCCACGGCCGCAGGAACTCGCAAAACCGCGTGAGCACCCCGAAAGCCCGCGGGTCCTTGGGATCGAAGTCGAGCCCGCCCTTGGCACCGCCGACGGGGAGGTTGAACGTGGCCGTCTTGTTCGCCATCCCGCGGGCGAGGTCCTCGACCTCACCCATGGTGCAGCCCGCCCGCATCCGCGTGCCGCCCGTGGCGACGCCGGACACCAGGCTGTGCACGACCAGGTAGCCGTGCGCGCCGGTGACGGGGTCGGTCCACGTCAGCCTCATCAACGGTTCGGCGTTCTGCGGAAGCATCGGGCCATTCACCTCCAAGAGTCGGGGGCGGCCCTGCTCGGCCGCCGCATTCGAGGGTGCGGTCGCGACCGTCTTCGCGTCCAGTTAACGAAGCTGCACGAAGTTGTTTAGGGTTCCTGTATGGAGCTTTCGTTGCACCGCCTGCGGATGCTCCGGGAGCTGCGGCGCCGGGGGACGGTGACCGCTGCCGCGGTGTCGCTGCACTACACGGCTTCGGCCGTGTCGCAGCAGCTGGCGCAGCTCGAACGGGACGTGGGCGCGAAGTTGTTCGAACGGCTGGGCCGTCGCGTGCAGCTGACCGAGCTCGGCGTGCTGCTGACCGAACACGCCGAGGAGATCCTGGGCTCGGTCGAGCGCGCGACTCTCGCGTTGGAGGAGGCGCAGGGCTCGATGTCGGCGCGCCTGGTCGCGGGCGTGTGGGCGTCGGTGGCCTCCGGGCTGCTGCCTTCGGCGCTGACCGCGCTCGCCGCCGAGTACCCGGGGATCCAGCTGAAGACGCGCGAGCTCGCCCCCGAGGACACCGCGGAGGCGGTGCGCGACGGCACGCTCGACCTGTCGTTCGTCATCGACTACTCCGACGCGCCGACGCGGTGGGACAACGGGCTGGATCGCGCGGTCGTGGCGGTCGAACGGCTGCACGCTGCTGTACCTGCCGGTGCGTTCCCCGCCGGTTCGGTGTCGCTCGACGAGCTGGCCGAGCATCCGTGGATCCTCGCGAGCCCGAAGTCGCACTTCGGCCGGGCGATGCGCATGGCGTGCCACCGGCACGGCTTCTCGCCGAAGATCAATCACGAGGTCGAGGAGCAGTCCACGGCCATGGCCATGGTGGGCGCCGGCCTCGGGGTCACGCTCGTGTCGGATCTCGGGCTGCGGCTGCTGCGGCCGCCGGGCATCGACGTGGTTACGCTGACGACGCCGCTGCTGCGCACGGTGTCGATCGCCTACCGGCGCACGGAGATCCGGCGCCCGGCGTTGCACCTCGTGATCGGCGCCGTGCAGTCCGCGGCCGCGGAGCTCGGATTGGGCACCGAACCTGCCCTGCCGTGATCATCCGGACGGAGCAGCGCGGCGGAACTTCTGGACAAACACCCAGGTCAGGAGTCCTTACGAAAGTCTTGCGAATCTCGCGCGCGCTCGCGGGCCCCTGATTTTGTCGGGCCCTCCGTGTAGCGTCCGAAGGCGAGAGGTCCCACCCCGCGGACCTCCCTGACTCGGACGGCGAACGATGACTGCGGTGCACGATTTTCCGGAGAAGTCCGGAAGTGCGTCGAACCTCACCGCGCGGGTGCTTTCGGACCGCGCGGCCGGGGAGGCGTACGTCGCCTCGGTGTGTTTCAAGCACGGCCCACCGAGACTGCTGGGGGTGGAACTCGAGTTCACGGTGCACCACACCGAGGACCCGGCCCGCCCGCTCGACCCCGATGTCCTGGCCACGGCGCTCGGCCCGCACACCCCGCGGACACTGCGCCCCGACAGTCCGGCCACCCCGCTCCCGGCAGGCTCTCCCGTGAGCCTCGAGCCCGGGTGCCAGGTGGAGATCTCCGCTCTTCCTCAGGCCTCGCTGCCCGATCTGCAGGCAGCCGTCTCGGCCGACCTCTCCCATCTCGTCAGCCTGCTGGCCCGGCACGGACTCGTGCTCGGCGAGTCGGGCATCGACGCCCACCGCCCGCCCCGGCGCGCCCTGCGCACTCCTCGCTACGCCGCGATGGAGCGCCGGTTCGAGCCGATCGGTGAAGGCGGGATCACCATGATGTGCAGCACCGCCGGGCTGCAGATCTGCGTCGACACGGGAGAAGCCGACCAGATCGCGGCGCGCTGGGAGGCGGCCCACGTGATGGGACCGCCTCTGCTCGCCGCGTTCGCCAACTCCCGGATGCATGCCGGCCGCGACACCGGACTTCAGTCCGCGCGCTGGCTCGCGGTGCTCGAGACGGAGCCGGTCCGGACCCGTTCGGCCGAGCCCGGTCCGGACCCCGCCGCGGACTGGGGCCGACGGATGATGGACACGCCGTTGATGGTGCTGCCCCGCGGCGAGCGGCCGTGGGACGCGCCGGACGGGCTCACGTTCGCCGACTGGATCGACGGCCGCGGTGCGGCCGGGGTGCTGCGCCGGCCGACGGCGGAGGACCTCGACTACCACCTCACCACGATGTTCACCCCGGTGCGGCCCCACGGGTACCTGGAGATCCGGTACCTCGACGCCCAGCCGCCGGGCGAGTGGCTGCCCCCGGTCGCCCTCGTCTGGGCCCTGTTCGCCCGTCCGTCCACAGTGGACGAGGTGCGCCGGTTGTGCGCGCCGGTGGCGGGCCGCTGGGTCGAAGCCGCCACCCGGGGCCTCGCCGACGACGCCATCGCCGCCGTCGCGCGCAAGCTCGTGGAGCTCGGCATCGCCGAGCTGTCCGCCACGGGCCTGCCGGCCGCAACCATCACGGAGATCACCGAGAGCGTGCGCACACGCGTGAACGGATCGAGGAGTCAGGAGCGATGAGCGTTACCCCGGAGCACAACCCGCTGCTGGAGCTGAGCCCGCAGAACCTGCGGGCCCACGCGGCCGAGGCCCTCACCCGGGCACGGGCGCGCAGCGTCGTCCTCACCGACGCCGTCGACGACGAGGACCTGGTCCGCCAGCACTCGAAGCTGATGTCGCCGCTGGTCTGGGACCTCGCGCACATCGGCAGCCAGGAAGAGCTGTGGCTGATCCGCGACGTGGGCGGGCGCGAGCCGCTGCGCCCCGACATCGACGACCTCTACGACGCGTTCCAGCACGCGCGCGCCGACCGGCCGGCCCTGCCGCTGCTCGGCCCGGCCGAGGCCCGCGCGTACGTGCGCGAGGTCCGGGAGAAGGCGTTCGACGTGCTGGAGACCGCGCCGCTGGAGGGCAGCAGGCTCACCGAGAGCGCGTTCGCGTTCGGCATGATCACCCAGCACGAGCAGCAGCACGACGAGACGATGCTGGCCACCCACCAGCTGCGCAGGGGCGAGCCGGTGCTGCACGCGCCGGAGCCCCCGGCCGCGCGGGCGGGCCGGTTGCCCGCCGAGGCCTTCGTGCCGGCCGGCCGCTTCACCATGGGCACCACGGCCGAGCCGTGGGCGCTGGACAACGAGCGCCCGGCCCACGAGATCGACGTGCCGGCGTACTTCCTCGACACCGGCGCGGTCACGTGCGGGGCCTACGTCGAGTTCCTCGAGTCCGGCGGCTACGACGAGCGGCGGTTCTGGAGCGAGCCCGGCTGGGCGTATCGGCAGGAGCACGACATCACGGCGCCGCGCTTCTGGCACCGCGAGCCGAACGGCTGGTGGCGCACGCGGTTCGGCGTCGAGGAGCCGGTGCCGGTGACCGAGCCCGTGGTGCACGTTTCGTACTACGAGGCCGAGGCGTACGCCGCGTGGGCGGGCAAGCGGCTGCCCACCGAGGCGGAGTGGGAGAAGGCCGCGCGCCACGACCCGGTGACGGGCCGTTCGCGGCGCTTTCCCTGGGGCGACGAGGAACCGACGGCCGAGCACGCCAACCTCGGGCAGCGCCACCTGCGCGCGGCCGAGGCCGGCGCGTACCCGGCCGGGGCGTCGCCGCTGGGCGTGCACCAGCTGATCGGCGACGTGTGGGAGTGGACGAGCACCGACTTCCACGGCTACCCGGGGTTCGCGGCGTTCCCGTACCGCGAGTACTCCGAGGTGTTCTTCGGCCCGGAGTACAAGGTGCTGCGCGGTGGTTCGTTCGGCACCGACTCGGCGGCGATCCGCGGCACGTTCCGCAACTGGGACTACCCGATTCGGCGGCAGATCTTCTCCGGCTTCCGCTGTGCCCGTGATCCCCGGCCCGGCGAGGTGAGCTGAACGGCATGTGCCGGCACCTCGCGTACCTCGGCGCGCCGATCTCGCCCGCCGAGCTCGTGTTCGCGGCGCCCCACGCGCTGCTCGTACAGTCGTACGCGCCGCTCGACATGCGCGGCGGTGGCTCGGTCAATGCCGACGGCTTCGGCCTCGGCTGGTACGCCGAGCCCGGTGGCGCGCCGCAGCGCTACCGGCGCGCGGCTCCACTGTGGACGGACCAGACATTGCCCGCGCTGGCCGCCTCGGTCCGGGCCACTGCGTTCGTCGCCGCCGTCCGCAACGGCACCACCGGGATGCCGGTGACCGAGGCGGCCGCGGCGCCGTTCACCGACGGGCGGTGGCTGTTCAGCCACAACGGCGTGGTGCGAGGCTGGCCCGGTTCGATGGCCGGGCTGGCGAAGTCCCTCGACGTCACCGAGCTGCTCACGCTCGAGGCGCCGACCGACGCGGCGCTGCTGTGGGCGCTGCTGCACGCCCGGCTTCGTGACGGAGCCGACCCGCTGGCCGCGGTCACCGACCTGATCGCCGAGGTCGAGGCCGCCGCCCCGGGTTCGCGGCTGAACTTCTTGCTGACCGACGGCACCACACTGATCGGCACCACGTGGACGCACGCGCTGTCGGTGCGGTCGGTGGCCGGTGGTGTGGTGCTGGCGTCCGAGCCGTGCGACCCGGACCCGGCCTGGACTCCCGTTCCCGAGCACCACGCCGTGCGCGTCACGGACACCCGAGTCGTCGAACTCCTTCCCCTGACCCTCGATCGGAGCACCACCTCATGACGGAAGTGGACCTCGAAAGCCATCGCCGGGACGTCGCGGGCGAGCTTCGCGCGGACGTGCGAGCGGGCCTGACGGCGGAGCAGAAGTGGCTGCCGCCCAAGTGGTTCTACGACGCCGAGGGCAGCGAGCTGTTCGAGAAGATCACCGAGCTGCCCGAGTACTACCCGACCCGCAGCGAGCGCGAGGTGCTGGCCGCGCGGGCCGGTGACATCGCCCGGCTCACCGACGCGCACACGCTCGTCGAGCTGGGTTCCGGGTCGAGCGAGAAGACGCGGCTGCTGCTCGACGCGCTGACCGACCACGGCACACTCGAGTCGTTCGTGCCTCTGGACGTGTCGGAGTCGGCGCTGGCCGAAGCCGCCGAGGCGATCGCGGCGGACTACCCGAAGCTGGAGGTGCGCGGCGTCGTCGGCGACTTCACCCAGCACCTGAACCTGCTGCCGGGGACCTCGCCGCGCGTCGTGGCGTTCCTCGGCGGGACGATCGGCAACTTCCTGCCCGACGAGCGCGCCGTGTTCCTGCGCTCGGTGCGTGACGTGCTCGACGAGGGAGAGTGGCTGCTGCTGGGTACCGACCTGGTGAAGGACCGCGAGACGCTGGAGCGCGCCTACGACGACGCGGCCGGGGTTACCGCCGCCTTCAACATCAACGTGCTGCGGGTCATCAACTCCCGGCTCGGGGCGAACTTCGACCTCGACGCCTTCGAGCACGTCTCGCACTGGAACGCCGAGGACGAGTGGATCGAGATGTGGCTGCGCGCGCGGCGCGAGGTCACCGTCGACATCCCGGGCGCCGACCTGCAGGTGCGCTTCGCGGCGGGCGAGCACATCCGCACGGAGATCTCCGCGAAGTTCCGGCGCACGGGGGTCGAGGCGGAGCTGGCCGCCGCCGGGTTCGCCGTCGAACGCTGGTGGACGGACTCCCACGAGCGATTCGGGGTGAGTTTGGCAAGATCTGTGCGTGCGTAACCCCCTCGAGCCCTTAGCTCGCAAGCTCGGCACCCGGCCCGTCGTGATGACGCTGTCGCGCGGCATCATCTGGACCGACCAGAAGCTGCACCGCGTCTTCGGCGGGCGGGTGAGCCTGGTCGGCATCGCGGGCCTCCCGTCGCTGCGGCTGACCACGACCGGGCGCAAGACCGGGTTGCCGCGCAGCACGAACCTGCTGTTCTTCCCACACGGCGACGACTTCGTGCTCACGGGCTCGAACTGGGGCCGGCCGAACAACCCGGCCTGGACCTACAACCTTCGCGCGGATCCCAAAGCGACGGTCGGGATCCGCGCGAAGGTTGTGGAGGTCAAGGCCCGCGAGCTCGAAGGCGCCGAGTACGACCGAATGTGGTCCGAGCTGCTCGCGTTCTGGCCGGGTTACGAGATGGAACGCGTCGCGGCCGGGCGGCCGTTGCCGGTGTTCGTGCTGTCGCGAAGGTGACGGCGTAGGACAGACCACGCCCCAAAATCGGGCATAACGGGGCAGAGCTCTTGTCAGGTGTGTGCGGATACGTGAAAGTGTTCGCCAGAAGTTCACCTGAGGGGAGTTGCCGGTGCGGCGGTGGCGCTGGGCGGCGATGGCCGGCCTGGTCGTGGTCGCCGCCGGCGTCGTGGTGGTCGCCGTCGACCCGGCCGGACCGGACACGGAGGCCGACGCGGGACCGATCGTGGTGTCGCGGTCCGGGTGCGGTGCGGGCTGGGTGGCGCCCCCGCCGGGCCCGCAGACGCTGCAGGTACGCAACACCGGCGCGGTGACGATGGAGGTCGAGCTCGTCGACCCCGCCACCGGCACCGTGTTCGGCGAGCTGGAGGGCGTGGGGTCCGGCACCACGCGAGCTCTGCCGGTGAACTTGGCCGACGGCGCGTACGCACTGCGGTGCGCGCCGGAAGACGGCACTCCGTTCGTCGGGCCGACGGTCCGCGTCAGCGGCGGCGCGCGGCGGCCCGGGCCCGCGGTGGTGCCCGTGACCAACGCCGACCTGCTGGAACCGCTCAAGAAGTACCACCAGTACGTGGCCGAAGGGCTCACCACGCTGGCCGGGCAGACGGCCGCGCTCGACAACGCCGTCCACAGTGGAGACCGCGAGGCGAGCGAGCGGGCCTGGCTCGCCGCACACCTGACCTACGAACGTCTCGGCGGGGCCTACGACGCGTTCGGCGACGCCGACGGGGCCGTCAACGCCACCACGGCGGGCCTGGCCGGCGGCGCCGCGGATCCGGGGTTCACCGGGTTCCACCGGCTCGAGAACGGCTTGTGGCACAACGAGGAACCGGCCGCGCTGGAGCCGGTGGCCAGGCGGCTCGACGCGGATGTGCGGCAGCTGCGCACGGCGTTCGGCGACGCGCAGGTCGACCAGAACGACCTCGGCCAGCGCGCCCACGAGATCATGGAGAACACCCTGCAGTTCGAGCTCACCGGCCGCACCGACTACGGCAGCGGGAGCACACTCGCGACGGTCCAGGCGAACATCACCGGCACGCGCGCCGTGCTCGACGTGCTGCGGCCGTTGCTCGTCACCCGCTTCCCGGGGCTCGCGGACCTCGACGTGTGGCTCGACCGCACCGAACGCGATCTGCGCACGGCGCCGGGCACTTCTCTGGCGAACTTGACTCAGGCCCGGCGGGAGAAGATCAACGCCGACGTCGCCGAGCTCACCGAGCGCCTCGCGCCGATCGCGGCGATCGCGGAACCGAGGAGGATCTCGTGACGCTCGGGCGGCGGGCGTTCTTGCGCGGGGCCGCGGCCGCCGGAGCCGGCGGGGGGCTCGCGGGCCTCGCCGGGAGCGCGTCGGCGACCGGGCCGGCGTCGGCGCCGTTCCACGGACCGCGCCAGGCCGCGGTGCTCGCCGAGCCGGCGCGGCATTCGATCGTTGCGGCGTTCGACGTGGTGGCGGAGAACCGGCAGGAGCTGACCGGGCTGCTGCGCGAGCTGACCGATCGCGCCGCGTTCCTCACCGCGGGCGGAGCACCGGCCGCGCTCGGGATCACCGGCCCGCCCGCCGACTCCGGAGTGCTCGGGCCCGCGGTGCCGGCGGGGGAGCTGACGGTGCTGGTGGGCGTGGGCTCGTCACTGTTCGACGACCGCTACGGCCTCGCCGCCCGAAAGCCGGCAAAGCTCAAGCCGATGCCGGTGTTCCCCGACGACGCCCTCGACCCGCGGTGGTGCCACGGGGACCTGAGCCTGGTCCTCACCGCGGCCGAGCCCGACACGGTGCTGCACGCCCTGCGCGACCTCACCCGGGCCACGCGCGGCGGCATGCAGGTGCGCTGGAAGATCGACGGTTTCACCTCACCGCCGCGACCGGCCGGCACACCCCGTAACCTGCTGGGGTTCAAAGACGGCACCGCCAATCCGCGGCCGCCTGAACTGGACCGTCTGGTGTGGACGGACGCCGGCGGCAGTTACCAGGTCGTGCGGCTCATCCGGATGCTCGTGGAGTTCTGGGACCGGGTCTCGCTCTCGGAGCAGGAGAACATGATCGGCCGCCGCCGCGACACCGGCGCGCCGCTCGACGGCGCCGGCGAGCAGGACGTGCCGCGCTACGCGGAGGACCCAGTCGGCACGGTGATCCCGTTGACCAGCCACATCCGCCTCGCCAACCCGCGCACGCCGGGGACCGACGGCGAGCGGATCCTGCGGCGCGCGGTGAACTACGACCGCGGGGTGGACACCAACGGCAACCTCGACATGGGCCTGGTGTTCACCTGTTACCAGCGGGACCTCGAGAGCCAGTTCGAGGCGGTGCAGAAGCGGCTCGAAGGCGAGCCGCTCACGGACTACGTCTCGCCGTTCGGGGGCGGGTACTTCTACCTGCTCCCCGGCGTGGCGGATCCGGCCGACCACTACGGCCGGGCGTTGCTGGGATGAGCGGGAAGGGGCAGGTCGTGGGCAGGAGCAGGAGGAGGACCACGCTGGCGGCCGGGGCGCTGGGCACGGCCGTGCTGATGGCGGCGGCGTGCGCGAGCAGCTCGGCGTCGCCGGCGGTGCCGGACAAGGCGGTGGACGCGGCGAGTTTCCCGACCGCGACACCGATCAAGCACGTCGTGGTGATCTTCGGCGAGAACATCTCGTTCGACCACTACTTCGGCACCTACCCCGACGCCACCAACGAGAACGGCACCCCGTTCCACGCGGCGCCGCACACGCCGAAGGTCAACGGCCTGGACCACAAGCTGCTCACCGACAATCCCAACGCCTACAACCCGAAGCGGCTCGGCCCAGACCAGGCGCTGACGTGCGACCAGGCCCACGACTACAACAAGGAACAGGCCGCCTTCAACGGCGGGAAGATGGACAAGTTCGTCGAGAACACCGAGAAGGACAAGTGCACGGGCCAGCCCGTGCTGTTCGGTGAGCCCGGCCTGGTGATGGACTACTTCGACGGCAACACCGTCACCGCGATGTGGAACTACGCCCAGCACTACGCGCTCAACGACAACTCGTTCGACGCCGTCTTCGGCCCCTCCAGCCCTGGCGCGATCAACCTGATCTCCGGCCAGACCCACGGCCTGCAGCCCGTGGACTCGGTCACGGGCGAGCCGAAAGTCGACCCGAACACCGCCGCCTCGCCGGACGAGCACGGCGTCGGCACGATGATCACCGACCCGGACCCGGCTTTCGACGACTGCTCCGACAAGAACCACACCGCGACCGACAACCTCGGTGCCTTCCAGGGCCGCAACGTCGGTGACCTGCTCAACGCCAAGCACGTCACGTGGGGCTGGTTCGAAGGCGGCTTCAAGCCCACCGGCGCGGCCGGCGGCTACGCGGTCTGCGGTACGCAACACGCGAACGTCGGGGAGCAGGCGGTCGTCGACTACAGCCCGCACCACGAGCCGTTCCAGTACTACGAGTCGACCGCCAACGCGAAGCACCTGCCGCCGAGCTCGTTGCACGCCGTGGGCCAGACCGACCAGGCCAACCACCAGTACGACGTGAGCGACTTCGACGACGCGCTGCGCACCGGCACCATGCCCGCGGTGAGCTTCCTCAAGGCACCGTCCTACCAGGACGGTCACGCCGGCTACTCCGACCCGCTCGACGAGCAGGCGTTCGTGGTCTCGGAGATCAACCGCATCCAGACCTCGCCGCACTGGCGCGACACCGCGATCGTGCTCGCCTACGACGACTCCGACGGCTGGTACGACCACGTGCCCTCGAAGATCGTGAACGGTTCGCACGCCTCCGCGCAGGACTCGCCGGTGTGCACCTCGCACCCGGTGCGCCTGGGCGGCTACGCCGACCGCTGCGGCTACGGCCCGCGCCTGCCGCTGCTGGTGATCTCGCCCTACAGCCGGGCGAACCACGTCGACCACACCATGACGGACCAGACGTCGGTGCTGCGGTTCATCGAGGACAACTGGCATCTCGGCCGCATCGGCGACGGCTCGTTCGACGCCCTGGCCGCGCCGCTCGACGGAATGTTCGACTTCACCCACCCGAAGGCGAAACCGCTGAAGCTCGATCCGAAGTCCGGCGCCGTCGTGCGGTAGTCCGCCTGAACAACGGCGAAGGCCGCCCGGGAGTCCCGGAGCGGCCTTCGCGCGTGTTCTTGCGGATCAGGCGTTGGTCATCTTGCGCAGCACGTACTGCAGGATGCCGCCGTTGCGGTAGTAATCGGCCTCGCCCGGGGTGTCGATGCGGACGTCGGCGTCGAACTCCACCTTGGTGCCGTCTTGCTTGGTGGCGGTGACGTGCACGGTGCGCGGGGTCTCGCCGTCGTTGAGCTTCGTGATGCCGGAGATGTCGAACGTCTCCGTGCCGTCCAGCTTCAGCGACGCGGCCGACTCTCCCGCCGGGAACTGCAGCGGGATGACGCCCATGCCGATGAGGTTCGAGCGGTGGATGCGCTCGAATGACTCGGTGATCACCGCGCGCACGCCCAGCAGCGAGGTGCCCTTGGCCGCCCAGTCACGCGACGAGCCCGAGCCGTACTCCTTGCCGCCCAGCACGACCAGCGGGGTGCCCTGCGCGGCGTAGTTCTGGGCCGCGTCGTAGATGAACGCCTGAGGGGCGCCGTCCTGGGTGAAGTCGCGGGTGTAGCCGCCCTGCACGTCGTCCAGCAGCTGGTTGCGCAGCCGGATGTTCGCGAAGGTGCCGCGGATCATGACCTCGTGGTTGCCGCGGCGCGAGCCGTAGGAGTTGAAATCCTTGCGCTCGATGCCGTGCTCGCTGAGGTACTTGCCGGCCGGGGTGTCGGCCTTGATCGCGCCGGCGGGGGAGATGTGGTCGGTGGTGACCGAGTCGCCCAGCTTCGCCAGCACGCGCGCGCCGGAGATGTCGGTGACCGGCGCCGGCTCGGCCTGCATGCCCTCGAAGTACGGGGGCTTGCGGACGTAGGTGGACTCGGCGTCCCACTCGAAGGTCTTGCCCTCGGGGGTGGGCAGCGCCTTCCAGCGCTCCCCGCCGTCGAAGACATCGGCGTAGTCCTTGGCGAACATCTCCTGCGTGATCGAGGAGTCGATGGTCTCCTGGATCTCCTGCGGCGTCGGCCAGATGTCCTTCAGGAAGACGTCGTTGCCGTCGGTGTCCTGGCCCAGCGGCTGGTTCTCGAAGTCGAAGTCCATCGTGCCGGCGAGCGCGTAGGCGATGACCAGCGGCGGCGACGCGAGGTAGTTCATCTTCACGTCGGGGTTGATGCGGCCTTCGAAGTTCCGGTTGCCCGAGAGTACCGAGACGGCGGTGAGGTCGTTCTCCTGGATCGCGGCGGAGATCTCGTCCGACAGCGGGCCGGAGTTGCCGATGCAGGTGGTGCAGCCGTAGCCGACCAGGTGGTAGCCCAGCTTCTCCAGGTACGGCCACAGGTTGGCCTTGGTGTAGTAGTCGGTGACGACCTGCGAGCCCGGCGCCATCGACGTCTTGACCCACGGCTTCACCGCGAGGCCCTTGTCCACGGCGTTGCGCGCCAGCAGTGCGGCGCCGAGCATGACCGACGGGTTCGAGGTGTTGGTGCACGAGGTGATCGAGGCGATCACCACGGCGCCGTGGTCGAGGACGAACTCGCCGCGGTCGGCGGTGCTGACCTTGACGGGCTTGCTCGGGCGGCCCGACGCGCCGTTCGCGGCGGAGGTGGTGACCGGCGCGGCGTCGTCCTCGGCGAACGACAGCGACGGGGCGTCGCTGGCCGGGAACGACTCCTCCGAGGCCTCGTCCATCTTGGTGTGCGGCGTGAGGTCCTCGCCGTCCACGTAGTCGTGGATCGACTTGCGGAACGACGACTTCGCCTCAGACAGCTCGATGCGGTCCTGCGGGCGCTTCGGGCCGGCGATCGACGGGACGACCGTGGACAGGTCCAGCTCGATGTACTCCGAGTAGACCGGCTCGTGGGACGCGTCGTGCCAGAGGCCCTGCTCCTTGGCGTAGGCCTCGACGAGCGCGACCTGCTCGGCCGAGCGGCCGGTGAGCTTGAGGTAGCGCATGGTCTCGTCGTCGATCGGGAAGATCGCCGCGGTGGAGCCGAACTCGGGGCTCATGTTGCCGATGGTGGCGCGGTTGGCCAGCGGCACCGAGGCGACGCCCTCGCCGTAGAACTCGACGAACTTGCTGACCACGCCGTGCTTGCGCAGCATCTCGGTGATGGTGAGCACCACGTCGGTGGCGGTCACGCCGGTCGGGATCTCGCCGGTCAGCTTGAAGCCGACCACGCGCGGGATGAGCATCGACACCGGCTGGCCCAGCATCGCGGCCTCGGCCTCGATGCCGCCGACGCCCCAGCCCAGCACACCCAGGCCGTTGACCATCGTGGTGTGGGAGTCGGTGCCGACGCAGGAGTCGGGGTAGGCCTGGCCGTTGCGGGCCATGACCGTGCGCGCGAGGTGCTCGATGTTGACCTGGTGCACGATGCCGGTGCCCGGCGGCACGACCTTGAACTCGTCGAAGGCGCCCTGGCCCCAGCGCAGGAACTGGTAGCGCTCGCGGTTGCGCTCGTACTCGATCTCGACGTTGCGCTCGAACGCGTCGGCGCGGCCGAACACGTCGATGATCACGGAGTGGTCGATGACCAGCTCGGCCGGGGCCAGCGGGTTCACCTTGTCGGGGTCTCCGCCGAGGTCGGTGACGGCCTCGCGCATGGTGGCGAGGTCCACGACGCAAGGAACGCCGGTGAAGTCCTGCATGATCACGCGCGCGGGCGTGAACTGGATCTCGATGGACGGGTCGGCGCTGGGGTCCCAGCTGCCGAGTGCGCGGATGTGATCGGCGGTGATGTTCGCGCCGTCCTCGGTGCGCAGCAGGTTCTCGAGCAGGATCTTCAGGCTGTAGGGCAGGCGCTCGGCGCCCTCGACCTTGTTCAGGCGGAAGACCTCGTACGAGTTGTCTCCGACCTTCAGCGTGTCTTTGGCGCCGAAGCTGTCCTTGCTGGCAGGTGCAGTCACGTCTAACTCCAGTGGCGGGGACCCGCGCCGTCGCGGGTGCGGGCCCCGGGTCAGTTCGGTGTGTGTTTCGCGGTCCTCGGGAAGACCGCGACCGAGTCTTGCGCACCCCCACCGTAGGACCGGAATCGGGATGGCACACCTCGTCCGTCGCCTCAAACAGTACGCGTGTCCTGTATTCACTTCAAGACGACACGCGGGGTGAGCTGGGCCATTCGGACACGCCGCACGTCGGGGGTCCCCCGATGAGGGGAATTGGTGTCTACGGTGTGTGAGTTCCGCCTGAGGCTTGTGATAGTGGTGTGACTGCAGTGGCACGCGGTGTGATCACTGCTGGCAGGCGCTGGTGAGCGGGAGGTGGCTGGTCGTGGTGGTCTGGCGTGGACGGGGCGGCAGACCGGGCGTACGGCGTGGCGTCACCGTCGGCACCTTCGCCCTCGTGGTCCTCTTCGGAGCAACCGGCACGGGCCTGGCGGTGCCGCCGCCCCCGCCCAACCCGAGCGACTCCGAACTGAACTCGTCGAAGGCCGCGGCCAACGAGAAGGCCGGCGAGGTCGGCAAGCTCACCAACCAGCTCGCGCAGGCGGAGCAGAAGCTCAGCTCACTGCAGGACGACGTCGAGCTGAAGCAGGAACAGGCCATGAAGGCCCTGGTCGACCTGCAGTCGGCGCAGGACGCCGCGAGCCAGGCCGAGGCCGCCGCGAAGTCCGCGCGCACGGAGGCCGACGCCGCGGCGGGTGCGATCGAGAAGGCACGCCAGGACCTCAAGGAGTTCGCGGCCGCCAGCTTCGAGCAGGGCAGCACGGTCGGCTCGATCTCGGCGTACCTGACCTCCGACAGCCCCAAGGACCTGCTGGCCCGCGCCCAGATCCTCGACTCCATCGGCGGCTCGCGGCTCAACGCGCTCGACCGCCTCCAGCAGGCGCAGACGGACAAGTCCAACAAGGACGCCGCCGCGCGCAAGGCCCTCGACGTCGCGCAGCAGAAGCAGGAAGCCGCGCGCCAGGCGAAGAGCGGCGCCGACGCCGCCCAGGCCGACGCCGTGCAGGCGCAGCAGGCCCAGGCGTCGCAGAACCAGCAGCTGCAGGCGAGCAAGAGATCGGTGGAGCAGCAGCTCTACGCGGCGCAGTCGAAGGTCAACGGCCTGCAGGGCCAGCGCCAGCGCTACCAGGACTGGCTGGCGCAGAAGCAGCGCGAGGACGAAGAACGCGCCCGCCAGGCCGCGCTGGGTTCCTCGGGCGGCGGCCGTCCCTCGTCGGGCGGCGGTGGCCGGCCTTCACCCGCGGCGGGCTCGTCGATCGAGTCCGTGATCGCCCGGGCGCTGTCGCAGCTGGGCCGCCCGTACGCCTGGGGCGGCGGCAACGGCAGCGGCCCCACCCGCGGCATCCACGACGGCGGCGTCGCCGACATGTACGGCGACTACCGCAAGATCGGCTTCGACTGCTCCGGCCTGATGATCTACGCCTTCGCCGGCGTGCGGGCCCTCCCGCACTACAGCGGCTACCAGTACACCTCCGGCCGCCGCGTCCCCCTCTCCCAGATGCGCCGCGGCGACATGCTCTTCTGGGGCGGCGCGGGCGGCATCCACCACGTCGCCCTGTACCTGGGCGGCGGTCAGATGGTGGAGGCTCCGCAGTCAGGTTCGTACGTGCGGGTGACGGCGGTGCGGTACGGCGGAATCATGCCGTATGCGACCCGGCTGATCGGCTGAGGTCCTACGCTCGTCCTTCGTGACGTGGGACGGAGTCCGCGACCGGCTGGCGCGGCTGGCGAAGCGGCGGGACGCCCGCTCGGTGTTCAGTGCGGCCGCACACCGGTTCCGGCTGGCGCCACCCCTGGGCGAACGCGACGTCGAGGCTGTCGAGGAGCAGTTCGGCGCGCCATTGCCGGCGCCGTACCGGAGCTTCCTCGTGGAGGTCGGCGCGAGTGGAGCGGGTCCCGGCTACGGGCTGCTCGGCTTCGGCCGGTCCGCTCGGCGCTGGGAGTTCGCCGCCGACGACCGACGTGGCGGCGGCTCCGTGGACCTGCGGACGGAGTTTCCGCATCGAGAGCTCTTCCGCCACGCCGAACGGCCGGACTTCACGAAGATCCCGCACGAGCGATGGCCTGAGCTGTCCCGCTCGCTCGATGCCCGCGACGAGGCCGGCACCCACGGCACCCTGCCGCTCTGCCACCGGGGCTGCGGCCGCTACGACCTCCTCGTGGTGACCGGCCCCGACCGCGGCGCGCTGTGGTTCGACGGCGAGGCCTCCGACGGCGGAATCGGACCCCAGGCCGACGGCCGCGGCCGGATGACGTTCGAACGCTAGTACCTCGGCTGGCTCGCGGAGGTCGAGGCCGCGGTGGGCCGGTCTAGGCGGGGGTCCACACGTACGGCGTGGTCGTGGTCACGGCGGTGAAAGCGAGGCGCTGGAGGATCGGGCGGCTCGGCGGGAGGGCGTCGACCTGGAGGTAGCGGACGCCGCGGGTGCGGGCGGTGGCGGCGCGGTGCGCGACGAGTGCGCGGTAGAGGCCGCGGCCCCGGAAGTCCGGCAGGGTGGCGCCGCCCCAGAGGCCGGCGAAGCTGGTGCCGCCGACGAGTTCCAGGCGGGCCGCGGAGACGACGTGGCCGGCGGACTCGGCGACGACGTGGACCGTCGTGCCGTGGTCTGCGCGGGCGCGCGCGAGGAGGTCGCGGGCGACGGCGGCCTCCTCGCTGCCGAAGACGGTGGCGCTGAGGTGGGCGATGCGGCGCAGGTCGGCCTCACCGGTGGCCTCGCGGATGGTGACACCGGCGGGGGGCGGGGCCGACGGGGAAATCGCTTCTACCGGGGCGATGAGGACAGTTTCGGTTTCCTCCGGGACGAAACCGGCGGCGATCAACCGGCCGGGCAGATCGGCCGGGCGGTCGTGGGCGCGGGTTTTCCATTCGAAAGCCTCCCCGCGCGAGGCGAAGAAGCGGACCTGGCGGTGGATGAGGGCGTCGAGCGCACGGCCGGTCACGCCGAGGTCCGGCGGGCCCACCACGAAACCGCGCCGGGTGCCGAGGACGCGGGTGACGGGGGCGTCGCGGTCCAGGGTCGTGCCCGGTTCCGCGGTGGTCAGCTCGGCGGTGCGGACTTCGGCGTCGTAGGCGGCCAGGAGGGGGTCGGTCATGGGGCGACGCTAGCGTGGGCGGGCGACGGGGAGCGCGCCCGCCGGTGGTGTCCCCGGCGACAGTCCGGTGTGGACGAACGGGAGCTGAGGGCGGGGGGAAGCTCGTCGTGGACCTGCCTATCGCCCGCGAGTCCACTGTGGACCAGCGGACCGCGCCGGCCGCGGCGCCGCGTTCGTCGACGTGGCAGGGGAGGGGCTGCGGGTGCACCACACCGCGAGTCAAAACGGTCAAAAGTGACGATCTCGGCATCGCGAGCGACCTGTGCCGACGCCGCTGACACCGTCTTCACAGCTGTCACACCGCTGATGCGCTTGGCTACCGTGACGGGCCAGCGTGCCGCGCGGACTACGACCACCGGGAAGCAGTACGGTCGCGGGCGAGCCCGGAGGAAGCAGAACCACAGGAGGCAGAGTGACCGAGCCCGGCTACGCCGAGGGCGGGAACGGGCAGCAGCCCGGCACGCCGGCGCGGGACGCCCAGTTGCTGGAACGCACCGTGTTCGAGGTCAAGCGCATCATCGTCGGTCAGGACCGGTTGGTGGAGCGCATGCTGGTCGGGCTGCTGGCGAAGGGGCACCTGCTGCTGGAAGGCGTGCCCGGTGTCGCGAAGACGCTGGCCGTGGAGACCTTCGCGCGGGTGGTCGGCGGCTCGTTCTCTCGGGTGCAGTTCACGCCCGACCTCGTGCCGGCCGACATCCTCGGCACGCGCATCTACCGCCAGGGCGCCGAGCGCTTCGACGTGGAGCTCGGCCCGGTCGTGGCCAACTTCGTGCTCGCCGACGAGATCAACCGCGCGCCCGCGAAGGTTCAGTCGGCGATGCTGGAGGTGATGGCCGAGCGGCACGTGTCGATCGGCGGCCAGACTTTCCCGATGCCCGACCCGTTCCTCGTGCTCGCCACGCAGAACCCGATCGAGAACGAGGGCGTGTACCCGCTGCCCGAGGCGCAACGCGACCGCTTCCTGTTCAAGATCGTGGTCGAGTACCCCACGGCCGAGGAAGAGCGCGAGATCATCTATAGGATGGGCGTCACGCCGCCGGTGCCCCACGAAGTGCTCAGCCCCAGCGAGCTGGTGCGCCTGCAGGGCGTCGCGTCGCAGGTGTTCGTGCACCACGCCCTGGTCGACTACGTGGTGCGCCTCGTGCTCACCACCCGCACGCCCAACGACCACGGCCTCGCCGACGTCGCGGGCTGGGTTTCGTACGGTGCGTCGCCGCGCGCGAGCCTCGGCATCATCGCCGCCGCCCGCGCGCTCGCGCTGGTGCGCGGCCGCGACTACGTGCTGCCGCAGGACGTCGTCGACGTGGTGCCCGACGTGCTGCGCCACCGCCTCGTGCTGTCCTACGACGCGCTGGCCGACGGCGTGCCCGTGGACCACATCATCACCCGCGTGCTGCAGACGGTGCCCCTGCCGCAGGTCTCGGCCCGGCCGCAGGGCGGGACCGGGCCGGTGCCGGCGGGCGCGCCCGTCAGGTAGTCGGCGTGGCAGGGAAGGCGCAGAAGGACCAGCGTCCCGGGTGGGCGCCCCCGGTGCTGCGCGGCGACCGCCTGGAGGCGGGGCTGCGCACGCTGGAGCTCGACGTCCGCCGCCGGCTCGACGGCCTGCTGCAGGGCAACCACCTCGGCCTCGTGCCCGGTCCGGGCTCCGAGCCGGGCGAGGCGCGGCCGTACCAGCCGGGCGACGACGTACGGCGGATGGACTGGGCCGTCACGGCCCGCACGACCACGCCCCACATCCGCGAGACGGTGGCCGACCGCGAGCTGGAGACGTGGGTGGTCGCCGACCTGTCCGCGAGCCTCGACTTCGGCACCGCGCTGTGCGAGAAACGCGACCTGGTGGTGTGCGCGACGGCCGCTGTCGCCCACCTCACCGGCGGGGGCGGCAACCGCATCGGCGCGCTCGTGTCCAACGGCCAGGGCGTGAACCGCATCCCCGCGCGCGGCGGGCTCGCCCACGCGCGCGGCCTGATCCGACGGCTCGCCGAGACCCCGCGGGCGCCCGAAGGCGTCCGGGGTGATCTCGCCGACGCGCTGGAGCAGCTTCGCCGCCCGCCCCGCCGGCGTGGCCTGGGCGTGGTGATCTCGGACTTCCTGGGCCCCACCGACTGGCAGCGGCCGCTGCGCGCGCTCGGCGGGCACCACGAGCTCATCGCCATCGAAGTCCTCGACCCGCGCGACGTGGACCTGCCCGACGTGGGCACCGTCGTCCTGGCCGACCCGGAGACAGGGAAACAGCGCGAAGTGCACGCTTCCGCCTTGCTGCGCAAGGAGTTCGGCGCCGCGGCGCACGCCCATCGGCAGGACGTCGCGGCCGGGCTGCGCCGCGCGGGTGCGGCGCACCTGGTGCTGCGTACCGACTCCGACTGGATCGCCGACATGGTGCGGTTCGTGGTCGCGCGCAAGCGCCGCTGGTCGGGTGGTGTCGCATGAGCCTGACCGGATTCACTTCGCCGTGGTGGTTCCTGCTGCTGATCCTGGTGGCGGCCGTCGCCGTCGCGTACGTGCTCGCCCAGCGGGCGCGGCGCAAGCGCGTGATGCGGTTCGCGAACCTGGAGCTGCTGGACAAGGTCGCGCCGAAGACGCAGGGCTGGATCCGGCACCTGCCGGCGGTGCTGATCGTGTTCTCGCTGCTGGTGCTCACAGTGGCGCTGGCCGGGCCGACGGCCGAGCAGAAGGTGCCGCGCAACCGGGCCACCGTGGTGCTGGTGATCGACGTGTCGCTGTCGATGGAGGCCACCGACGTCGCGCCCAACCGGCTGAAGGCGGCGCAGGACGCGGCCAAGCAGTTCGCCGAGAACATGACCCCGGGCGTGAACCTGGGGCTGATCTCCTTTGCCGGCACCGCGACCGTGCTGGTCAACCCGACCACCGATCGCGCCGGAGTGGTGAAGGCGATCGACAACCTGAAGCTCGCGCAGTCGACGGCCACCGGTGAAGGCATTTTCGCGGCCATGCAGTCGATCGAGAGCTTCTCGGCCGTCGTCGGCGGCGCCGACGGGCCGCCGCCCGCGCGCATCGTGCTGATGAGTGACGGCAAACAGACCGTGCCGGAGGATCTCTACGCCCCACGCGGCGCGTACACCGCGGCCCAGGCGGCGAAGCAGGCCCAGATGCCGATCTCGTCGATCTCGTTCGGCACCACGCACGGTTCGGTGGACATCGAGGGCAAACCGCAGGACGTGCGGGTCGACGACGACTCCCTGAAGGAGATCGCGCGACTGTCCGGCGGCGACTTCTACAAGGCGGCCAGCGCCGACGAGCTGAAGAAGGTCTACGCCGACCTCGGCGAGCAGATCGGCTACGAGCTCAAGAACGCCGACGCGAGCAAACCGTGGGTCGTGATCGGCACCCTGGTGCTGATGATCGGGGCGGCGGCCGCGTTGCTGATCGGCCAGAGACTCCCGTAGCGAGCGTCAGCCTGGCGGCAGACCGAATCCGTTCTGCCGCCAGGCTTCGTAGATCGTGATGGCCGCGGTGTTGGCCAGGTTGAGCGAGCGGCTCGTGGGCAGCATCGGCAGCCGTACCCGGTCGGTGATCTCGGCCGCGTGCTGCACGGCGTCGGGCAGGCCGGCGGACTCGGGGCCGAACAGCAGCACGTCGCCGGGTTCGTAGGCCACGTCGGTGTAGAGGCGCGTGGCCTTGGCGCTGAACGCGTAGACCTTGGCCGGCAACAGGGCTTGCCACGCCGCGGCGAGATCAGCGTGCACGCGGACTCGCGCGAGGTCGTGGTAGTCGAGTCCGGCTCGGCGCAGCTGCTTGTCCTCGAGCGTGAACCCCAGCGGCTCGACCAGGTGCAGCTCGCAGCCCGTGTTGGCGGCGAGGCGGATCGCGTTGCCGGTGTTCGGCGGGATCTCGGGGTGGTAGAAGAGCACGCGGAACATGGCCGGACCTCGGGAACGTCAGGAAGCGGTGGGTGCGGGCAGGTGGGCCGCGTAGACGTCGCGCACGGCGGCGGGCGGCTCGGTCTTGCTCAGGGTGACGGGGTCGATGAACACGTAGCGGGTCTTCGCCTCGGTGGTGAGCTTGCCGCCGCGGCGGATCTCCGACTCGTAGACCATCGACGTGGTCCCGAGGTGCGTGAGGAACACCGACACCACGAGGTCGTCGTCGTAGCGGCACGGCGCGCGGTAACGCAGGTTCGACTCCGCGACCACCACGTCGATCCCCGTGGCCAGGAATGCTTCGTGCGATCCGAACAGCGCCTTCTCGACCTCGAAGGAGGCCATGTCGACGTAGGCCAGGTAGTGGGCGTTGAAGACGATCCCCTGGCCGTCGCACTCGTGGTAGCGCACGCGCAAGGGCATCTCGACCAGCGGTCGGCGCGGTGGGGTCACGCGACCAATCTAGCGAGCGCGGATCAGCCGTGGAGCGCCCGGTACGTCTCCGCGGCCCCGCGGTGCAGCGGCACGGGCTGGGTGCCGATGAGCGTGCGCACGTCGAGGAACTGCGTCCCGACGGCCTGCGCCGGCACCAGATCGGCCGCGCGCCCGGCGAGCACGCGCACCACCGCCGCGGTGACGTCAGAGGGCAGCCGCGGGGCGCAGACGAGCAGGTTCGCCACGCCGATCGTCGCAGGCGCCCCGACTCCGGCGTACGCGCCGGCGGGCACCTGGACCTGTTCGTAGACCGGGCCGTGCTTCGCGCGCAGCGCGGGGATCACGGACGCGAGGGGCAGCAGGGCCAGCGGTGTCGTGCGGTTGAGTTCGGCGAGCGCGGGGGTGGGGAGGCCACCCGACCACAGGAGCGCGTCGATGCGGTGGCTCGCCAGCGCGGCGATGGCGTCCGCCAGCGGCAGATGCCGCGCCACCACGGACACGCCGGCCGTGGCGAACACGCGCTCGCCCAGCTGCGCGGCCCCCGACCCGCCCGCGCCGACGGACACCGGATGTCCACCCAGGTCCTTCAGCTGTGCGAGACCATCGTCTGCGCGCACGACGAGCTGCGGGTAGTTCTCGTACACCCGGCCCAGCGCCTGCACCGGGACCGGCGCGGGGAACGGCGCCCGGCCCGTGAGCGCCGACTGCGCGACGTCCGCGAGCACCAGCCCCAGGTCGGCCGTTCCGTCGCGCACCCGCTCGACGTTCACGACACTCGCCTCGGTCGCCACGGCCACGCAGTGCAGCCGCGGCTCCGCCCGGCTCACCTCGGCCGCGAGCACCTCCGCGAACGCCAGGTAGAACCCGCCCTGCTCCCCGGCAGCGATCGTGACGGACCGCTCGGGTCCGCGGTACGCGGGCGCGCACCCGGCGAGTGCGAGGCCGAGCCCGCCGAGCAACGCGGTGCGGCGCGTGATCGTCACGGCGTCACCGCCGGCAGTGTCACGCGGACCTGCAACCCGTGCGGCGCGTTGGCGCGCAGTTCGAGCGTGCCGCCGCGGGCACGGCTTTGCTCGCGCGCGATGGCGAGGCCGAGACCTGTGCCGCGGGGTGCGCCGTCGCCGCCGGCGCGCCAGAAGCGGTCCGTCGCGCGGGCGAGGTCGGCCCCCGGCAGGCCGGGGCCGTCGTCGGTGACGACGAGGGTGACGGCGCCCGGCGAGGCCTCCCACGCGGCCGAGATGGTGGTGCCACGCCCGGCGTGGTGGACGGCGTTGTCGAGGAGCACGTCGAGGATCTGCGCGAGCTCGCCCTCGGGGGTGTGAACGAGCACCGGTTCTTCGTGGCCGGGACAGGGGAGCAGGGTGGCACCGGCTTCGTCGGCGGCGGGCCGCCACGCGTCGACGCGTTCGGCGATCACGGCGGCGAGGTCGGCGGGTTCGTCGTCCGCGCCGGCGGCGATGCGGGTGGCGGTGGACTCCGCGGTGGCGAGGGCGAGCAGGCCGTCGAGGATGCGTTCGAGGCGTTCGACCTCCGCGACGATCGCCCGGTACGCCGGGTGGTTCGCCTCGCCCGCAGCGACCGAGTCGACGCGCAGCCGCAGCGCGGCCATCGGGTTGCGCAGCTGGTGGGAGGTGTCCGCGACGAGCCGGTGCTGCTGGTCGGCGGCCTCGGCCACGGCGTCGGACATGCGGTTCACCGAAGCCGCCAGCGACCGCAGCTCGCGCGGCCCGGAGCTCTCCGGCACCTGCGCGCGGTGGCCGCCCGCCACGGCCAGCACGCCCGTCTCCAGCTCCAGCAGCGGCCGCACCATCCACCGGGCCAGCAGCACCGCCAGCAGGACGAACACGGCGGCCACGAGCAGTGCCCCGGCCGCGATCGCGCTCCAGCGGGCCGCGACGTCGGCCGCCGCCGCGGCCACGGAAGCGCGCAGCACCACCACGCCGGCCACCCGCGTGCCCGACCCCACCGGACGCGCGAACAGCACCGGCCCGGCCGACCACGGGCTCAGCCGCTCGACGCGCGGCGGCGGCTCGTTGCGCATGGTCGCCTCCACGAGCGCGCGCACCTGCCGCGCCGCGGCCGTGAGCCCGCCCGTCTGCACCAGCGGGTCGCGCTGCGCGTCGACGACCACCACGGCCTCGCCGTAGAGCGCCGAGTAGCGCTCGGCCTCGGCGTCGAGCGCCGCCGGGTCGTGCGCGTCGACCGCCTGCTGCGCCAGCACGCCGAACCGGTCGACGTCGCTGCTGCGGGAGATCACCAGCTGCTGCGTGCGCTGCTGCGCCGTGGTCACCAGCAGCGGCACGGCGAACGCCGCCACCACGAGCAGCGCGAGCGCGACCAGCACGACGAGCAGGCGGGTGCGCACCGCTCAGCCCCGGCCCAGCCGGTAGCCGAAACCGCGGATCGTGGTCAGCAAGCCAGGGCGGTCGAGCTTGGCGCGCAGCTGCGTCATGTGGACGTCGAGCGATCGGGAGATGGCGAGGTACGCGTCGCCCCACACTTCGTCCATCAGCTGCTGGCGGCTCACGGCGGTGCCCGGCCGCGCGGCGAGCACGGCCAGCACCGCGAACTCCTTCGTCGTCAGTCCGATGTCCCGGCCCGCCACCCGGACGCGACGCGCGCCGAGGTCGATCTCGACGTCTTCGAGCCGCACCACGGCGTCGTCGGCCGGCGTGTCCCGCACACCCGCCCGGCGCACGACGGCGTCCATCCTCGCGAGCAGTTCGGCCAGCCGCACGGGTTTCGTAAGGTAGTCGTCCGCACCCAGGCGCAGCCCGCGGACGACGGACCGCTCGTCCCCGCGGGCGGTCAGCACGATCACGGGCACGGCGGAGACCTGGCGGATCTTGCGCAGCACGTCGAGCCCGTCGATGTCCGGCAGACCGACGTCGAGCAGCAGCAGATCGGCCTCACGGTGCCGGTGCAGTGCGTCGGCACCGCGGCCGACGCTGGTCACGGCGTGGCCGCGCGCGTGCAGCGTCTCGGCGAGCGCACCGGCGACCCCGGTGTCGTCCTCCACGAGCAGCACGCGCACGGCCGTCCTCCCGCTCAGTCTTCGTCCCGCTCCAGTGCGGACGAACGCGACGTTTCGCGCATTGTTCCGTACACGACGAGCGAGACGAGAATGCAGCCCGCGACGTACCAGAAGAAGAGCGACTCGTGCCCCGCCTTCTTCAGCGCCTGCGCGATGAGCTCGGCCGTGCCGCCGAAGATCGCGACCGTCAGCGCGTACGGCAGGCCCACGCCGAGCGCGCGGATCCGCGTGGGGAACAGCTCGGCCTTCACGATCGCGTTGATGGACGTGTAGCCCGTGACGATCACGAGCGCGCCGAGCAGCAGCAGGAACGCGAGCACCGGCTGTTTCGTGTGCGCCATCGTCGTCATGATCGGGACGGTGAGCACGGTGCCCGCGATGCCGAAGAACATCAGCAGCTTGCGCCGCCCGATCCGGTCCGACAGCCGCCCGGCCACCGGCTGCAGCAGCGCGAACACCAGCAGCGCGATGAAGAGGATCCACGTCACCGTGCGGCGCGGGATGCCGGCGGTGTTCTCGAGGAACTTCTGTGTGTAAGTCGCGTACGTGTAGAAGGCGACCGTGCCGCCCAGCGTGAGGCCGACGACGAGCGCGATCTCCTTCGGGTACTTCACGAGCGTGCGCAGTGTGCCGCGTTCGCCGCCCTGCTTGCCGGATCCGGATTCCGCGGCCACGCGCTCGTAGCTCGCCGACTCGTCCATGCTGCGCCGCAACGCCATCACGACCACGGCCGCGACGGCGCCGACCACGAACGCGATCCGCCAGCCCCAATCACCCATCTGCGCCTCGGTGAGCAGGCTCTGCAGGATCAGTTGCAGCCCGAGCGCGAGCAGCTGTCCGCCGACGAGCGTCACGTACTGGAAGCTGGAGTAGAAACCGCGCTTGCCGGGAGTGGCCACTTCGGACAGATACGTCGCCGAGGTCGAGTACTCACCGCCCACCGAAAGGCCCTGCAGCAGCCGCGCGAGCACGAGCAGGATCGGCGCCGCGACACCGATGGCCGCGTAGCCCGGCGTCGCCGCGATGAGCAGCGAGCCGAACGCCATCATCGAAACCGAGAGCACGAGCGCGCTGCGGCGCCCGAACCGGTCGGCGAAGCGCCCGAGCAGCCAGCCGCCCAGCGGGCGCATCAGGAACCCGACGGCGAACACGGCCGCGGTGTTGAGGAACTGGGCCGTTGCGTCGCCGCCGGGGAAGAACGCTTTGGCGAAGTAGATCGTGAAAGCCGAGTAGGCGTACCAGTCGTACCACTCGACGAGGTTGCCGATGGAGCCGCGCAGCACGTTGCCGACGACTCGGCGCTCGCCCTCGCGGGTCACCGGGGTGGGGATCCGGGTAGTCATCCTTGACCTCCTGTGTCGCGACTCACGGTGACCGCCGGAGCACGCTCGCGGCAAGGTCGCGGCGTCGTTCCTTACCTGTCCTTAGGCGAGTTCCGGCTGTCTCGCCGGGCCGGGGGACCGGCGATCCTGATCACGTTTTGTGCGGATCGCACGTGCGGCTTTCCCCCGGTTTGTAGGAACCCTCTGGTCTGCGCAAACGGACCGGCGCGCCGCGCCCTAACCTCCGCTCTGGACTTCCGCGCCCGGCCCGGGCGCGGAGATGGCGCCGGGTGCGGCAACGCCGCGCGCGGCCGATAGCCTCGTCCCGACGCGTTCGCGACAGGGACACCGAGCAGAGGGAGACGTGCAGTGGGACGGTCGGTCTTGGTCACCGGCGGCAACCGGGGTATCGGTCTGGCGATCGCCCGGGACCTCGCCGAACAGGGCCACCAGGTGGCCGTGACCCACCGCGGCTCCGGCGCGCCGGAAGGGCTCTTCGGGGTCGAAGCGGACGTCACGGACGCCGAGCAGATCGACGCCGCGTTCAAGCTGGTCGAGGAGCACCAGGGCCCCGTCGAGGTGCTCGTGTCCAACGCCGGGCTCACCGACGACACGCTCCTGATGCGCATGAGCGAGGAGCAGTTCGAGCGCGTGGTGAACGCGAACCTCACCGGCGCGTTCCGGGTCGCCAAGCGCGCGTCGCGCGGCATGCTGCGCGCCCGCTGGGGCCGGTTCATCTTCATCTCGTCGGTCGTCGGCCTCTCGGGCTCGGCGGGCCAGGCGAACTACGCCGCGTCGAAGGCCGGGCTCGTAGGCTTTTCGCGCTCGCTCGCGCGGGAGCTCGGCTCGCGCAACATCACGTCCAACGTGATCGCGCCCGGCTTCGTGCGCACCGACATGACCGACGCGCTCGGCGAGGACCGCAAGAAGGAGATCCTCGCCAACGTGCCCACCGGCCGCTACGCCGAGCCGGCCGAGATCGCCGCGGCCGTGCGCTACCTCGCCTCCGATGACGCCGCCTACGTCAACGGCGCGGTGCTGCCGGTCGACGGCGGCCTCGGCCTCGGCCACTGACCTTCCCGTCTCTTCCGCGACCACCACAAGACCTGGAGGAACCGTTGCCCGGACTGCTCGAAGGCAAGCGGCTGCTGATCACCGGCGTCATCACCGACGCCTCGCTCGCGTTCCACGCGGCCAAGATCGCGCAGCAGGAGGGCGCTGAGGTCGTGCTCACCGGCTTCGGCCGGCTCTCGCTGGTGAAGACGATCGCCAAGCGTCTCCCGAAGCCGGCGCCGGTGCTCGAGCTCGACGTGACCAACTCCGAGCACCTGGACTCACTGGCCGACCGGGTGCGCGAGCACGTCGACGGCCTCGACGGTGTGCTGCACTCGATCGGCTTCGCCCCGCAGACCTGCCTGGGCGCGCCGTTCCTGGACGCGCCGAGCGACGACGTGAAGATCGCCGTGGACGTCTCGGCGTTCTCGTTCAAGTCGCTGGCCGTGGCGACGCTGCCGCTGCTCTCGCGTGGCTCGTCGATCGTCGGCATGGACTTCGACGCACGCGTGGCGTGGCCGGCGTACAACTGGATGGGCGTCGCGAAGGCGGCCCTGGAGTCGGTGAACCGCTACCTCGCGCGGGACCTCGGCCCGCGCGGCATCCGCGTGAACCTGGTCAGCGCCGGCCCGATGAAGACGATGGCCGCGAAGTCGATCCCGGGCTTCAACGAGCTCGAAGACGGCTGGAACGACCGCGCCCCGCTCGGCTGGGACAGCTCCGACCCGGACCCGACGGCCAAGACCGTCTGCGTCGCGTTGTCGGACTGGCTGCCCGCCACGACCGGCTCGATGATCATGGTCGACGGCGGCGTGCACGCGCTCGGCATCTGAGTTTTTCCTTTACGGCGAACGGCTCCCGCGGAGTTTCGCGGGAGCCGTTCGCCGGTTCACCGCGTGGCCGGGCGGATCACCGGCTCTTCGGGGGAGAGCGCCGGACGGCGGGCGTCGTCGGAACGCTGCAGGCGCAGGGCGAAAGTGAGAGCGGTCAGCGCGAGCCCGCCGAGCCCGACGCTCACCCACGCGACGCTCGGGAAGCCGAGACCGGCGTTGATCGCGACGCCGCCGGCCCACGGGCCCGCGGTGTTGCCGACGTTGAAGCCCGACGTGGTGCTGGCGCCGACCAATGTGGACGATCCGCCCGCGACCGAGTACGCGCGGACGTTGAGGGCCGGGTTGGCCGCGAACGCCGCGGCGCCGAGCACCAGGACCGCGACCACGGCGACCACGGTGTCCGAAGTGACCGCGAGCGCGATCAGCGCGGCGACGGCCAGCCCCAGGCTGCCGTAGAGCGTCGGGAACGGGCGGCCGTCGGCGAGCTTGCCGCCCGCGAGGATCCCGATCACCGCGCCGACGCCGAACAGCACCAGGACGAGCGGGACGCCCGAGGACGGCAGGCCGTCGGCCGACGTGAGCAACGGCGCGAGGTAGCTGAACGTGGCGAAGACCATGGCCTGGGTCAGCGCGATCACGCCCAGCGCCAGCCAGACGCGTCCGTTGCGGAAGACCCGCAGTTCGGTCCGGACCCGCACCCGCAGGGCCGAGGAGTCCGAGACGGTGCGCGGTACGAAAGCGAGGACGCCGGCGACGGCCACCACGGTCAGCGCCGCCACCGCCCAGAACGCGGTGCGCCAACCGGCGTGCTGGCCGAGGAAGGTGCCGGCGGGGACGCCCGCGATGTTCGCCACGGTCAGGCCGCCGACCAGCACGGCGAGCGCACGCCCGCGCCGCGCCGCGGGGACGAGCGAAACGGTGGTCGCCGCGGCGACGGCCCAGAACCCGGCGCAGGCCAGGGCGCTCACGATGCGGGTCGCGAAGAGCAGGCCGTAGCCCGGGGCGAGCGCGCCGACGACGTGCGAGCCGGCGAACACCGCCAGCAGTGCGAGCAGGGTCGTGCGGCGGGGCAGCTTGAGCGTGCCGACGGCCAGCAGCGGCGCGCCGACCACCATGCCGACGGCGAACGCCGAGATGAGCAGGCCGGCGTCGGGGATGCTGACGCCGAGGTCGGCCGCCATCCCGGGCAGCAGCCCGGTGATCATGAACTCCGAGGTGCCGAGGGCGAAGATGCTGAGCCCGAGCACGAAGACGGCCAAGGGCACGGTTCGACTCTCCTTTTGGATTGAGTGGTACAAAACTGGCGCGTGACACCTTGAGGCTGATGCCGGGGTGGGGCGGCCGGTTGTGGTGGGTGGGGTCAGCGGTGGGCGAGTGCGGCGACGGCGATGTCGGCCACCGCCGTCATGGCCGGGCGTTCCGCGCCGCGGCGCGACATCAGGCGCAGCCCGCTCACGGTGCTGTGCACGAACTCCGCGATGTCGCGTGGCTCCCGGTCACGGGTGATGCTGCCGTCGGCCTGGCCGAGGCGGGCGCATTCGGCGAGCGACGCGAGGTGCGCGGCGGTGTCGGCTTCCACGTGCGCCGTGATCTCGGGGTCGGTGGTGCCGAACTCGGCGACGGTGTTCACCACCAGGCAGCCGCGGCGGCCGTGGGTGAGCTCGTCGTCGATCACCGACTCCAGGAGCCGGTGGATCGCGTCGAGTCCGTCGTCGGCCTGTTCCAGCACGGCGGCCCGGCTGCGGACGCCGAGCCGGATGTAGTGCTCGAGCGCGCGCCGGAACAGGATTTCCTTGCTGGTGAAGGTGTTGTACACACTGCTGCGGCCGAGCCCGGTAGCGGCGCAGAGGTCCTGCGTCGAGGTCGCTTCGTAGCCGCGGGCCCAGAAGGCGTTCATGGCGCCTTCAAGGGCTTCGGTCTCGTCGAACTCGCGTGGCCTGGGCACGGGACGACCGTACCAGGTTTTGGATAGGTCGGTACACAATGAGCCCGCTCCGTCGTGGGCGCCGCCACAGGGGCAAGATGGACACCGTGGGTTACAACGCGCTGTTATGGCTTTCGTTCGGCGGTCCGGAGGGGCCCGACGAGGTGATGCCGTTCCTGGAGAACGTCACCCGGGGACGCGGGGTGCCGCGCGAGCGGCTGCTCGAGGTCGCCGAGCACTACCAGCACTTCGGCGGGGTGTCGCCGATCAACCGGCTCAACCGCGCGGCCATCGCGGCCGTCGAGAAGCAGCTCGCGGCCGAGGGGCTCGACCTGCCGGTGTACTTCGGCAACCGCAACTGGCAGCCCATGGTGGAGGACACCGTGGCGCGGATGAAGGCCGACGGCGTGCAGCGGGTGCTCGCATTCCCCACCAGCGCCTACGGCGGTTACTCCGCGTGTCGCCAGTACGACGAAGACATCCTGCGCGCCCGCGAAGCCGTGGGACCCGACGCGCCGGAAATCGTGAAGCTGCGCCAGTTCTTCGACCACCCGCTGTTCATCTCCGCGATCGCCGACGCGGTCCGCGCCGCCCACGCGAGCCTCGGCGACCGGCCCGGCACGCGCACGGTTTTCACCGCGCACTCCGTGCCGCTGAGCGCCGACGTCGCCTCCGGTCCACCCGCCGAAGGGGGCCGGCGCTACTCCCGCCAGATCGCCGAAGCCGCGCGGCTCGTGGCCGCCGAGGCGGGCATCGCGGAGTACGACGTGGTCTGGCAGTCGCGTTCGGGGCCGCCGCAGATGCCGTGGCTGGAGCCGGACATCGTCGACCACCTCGACGCGCTGCACGAGCGGGGCGTGAAGTCCGTGGTGGTCAGCCCGATCGGCTTCGTCTCGGACCACCTCGAGGTGATCTGGGACCTCGACAACGAAGCCGCCGAGCGTGCCGCAGAGCACGGCATGGCCTTCGCCCGCGCCGCGACGCCCGACGTGGACCCGCGGTTTGCCGAGCTGGTGGTGGAACTGGTGCGCGAGCACGTTTCCGATGCCCCGGCCCGCAAGCTCTCGTCCTTCCCGGCTGCCGGCTGCTCGATCAACGGCGCGCCCTGCTCGGTCGGGTGCTGTGAGCCCGCGAAGCGTCCCGCCCGGTAAAGCGAAAAGATCCCGCGTGGTCCGGGAACCGGGCAACGCGGGCAAAAACGCCTTGTTCGCTCTCGGCTGACGCTGACGAGTGCCTGTTCACTGTCAGCTGAGCGCGGAGATGCTCACGGCTGCCGGTCGGCCTGCTCCGCGAACACTCGCACCGCTTCGTTGACCGACGCGGTCCGAGCCGTCCGCACGGCGTCCGACAACGGCCGCAACGCTTCGGCCCGGCGGCTCGCCGCCGAAGCGGACAGCGCGCCACCCGGATCGTCGGTGCCCGCGATGGCCAGGATCGCCGAGATCTCCTCCGCCCGCTGCAACACGCGCAGTGCCCGCGCGGGCGTGCCGGCCGGCCACTCGACCTGCGGCCGGGACCGCAGGTGGGCCGACAGCTCGGCGCGCACGCCGGGGCGGTCGCTGGCCACGTCCAGCGCCTGCAACGCACCCGCGCTGGCGCGGATCGCGTCCGTGAGGCCGTGTTCGGCGTCGGGCAGCGACTGGTACTCCAGCGGAAGCGGGGCGGGCACCGAGTAAACCGTCCAGCGCATCAGGCCTTCGGCGATCGGCTCGGGCACGAGGCCGAAGCCGAGCTCGGTCAGCACCACCGCGTCACCGCACCGCAACGCCGCTTCGGCGAACGGGCCGCCCCCGCCGAGGCCACGGACGTCGCCGGGCACGGGGAGCACGAGCTGGGCCATCTTCACGCCCTGCGTGCGCAGTGCCATGAGGAGCTGGACCGGGGTGGCGGCGCGGTGGAACGCCAGCGGGAGCTCGAAGGCTTCGGCGGCGGGGGCGTCGGCCGCGACGACGTCGTGCGCTTCGCCCCAGGCAGCGAGGGCGTCGAGCACATCGTCGGAAGCCGCGGCTCCGTTGAGCCACGCGGAGGACCAGACGGCGAGGGTCGCACTGGGACGGCACACGACGCCCTATTTTACCGGTAGCCCGCACTTCGTGGACGATCGCCCACGCTGGAGTCGCTCCACGTCGACGTACGCCGAAACGGTAAGTAGCGTCGATGCGGTGACCGTTGTCCCAGACTCACTTCCCCGTACCGCGGGCGAGCTCCGCGCCGCCGGGTACACCCCGCGCCCCATCGCGCAGGAGATCCACGACAACCTGCTGACCGCGCTGCGTGAAGGCCGCGACGCGTGGCCCGGCATCGTCGGCTTCTCCCGCACCGTCCTGCCGCAGCTCGAGCGCGCGCTGCTCGCCGGCCACGACGTCGTCCTGCTCGGCGAACGAGGCCAGGGCAAGACCCGCCTGCTGCGCACCCTCGCCGGCCTGCTCGACGAGTGGACCCCCGTCATCGAGGGCTCCGAGCTCGGCGAGCACCCCCTCGACCCCATCACCCCCGCCTCGATCCGCCGCGCGGCGGAGCTCGGCGACGATCTGCCTGTGGCGTGGCGCCACCGCAGCGAGCGCTACACCGAGAAGCTCGCGACGCCGGACACGTCCGTCGGTGACCTCATCGGCGATGTCGACCCGGTGAAGGTGGCCGAGGGCCGCAGCCTCGGCGACCCGGAGACGATCCACTTCGGGCTCGTCCCGCGCGCCCACCGCGGCATCGTGGCCATCAACGAGCTGCCCGACCTCGCCGAACGCATCCAGGTCGCGCTGCTCAACGTCATGGAGGAGCGCGACATCCAGGTCCGCGGCTACACGCTGCGGCTGCCGCTGGACGTGGTGCTCGTCGCCACGGCGAACCCCGAGGACTACACCAACCGCGGCCGCATCATCACGCCGCTGAAGGACCGCTTCGGTGCGGAGATCCGCACGCACTACCCGCTCGACGTCGACGCCGAAGTCGCCGTGGTGAAGCAGGAGGCGCACCTCGTCGCCGAGGTCGGCGAGCCGCTGCTGGAGGTGCTGGCCCGGTTCGTGCGCAACCTGCGCGAGTCGCCGGTGATCGACCAGCGGTCCGGCGTGTCGGCCCGCTTCGCCGTGGCCGCCGCCGAGACCGTCGCCGCCGCGGCGCTGCGCCGTTCGGCGCTCACCGGGGAGGACCCCGCGGTCGCGCGGCCCGTCGACCTCGAGGCGGTGCCGGCCGTGCTGCGCGGCAAGATCGAGTTCGAGCCGGGCGAGGAGGGCCGCGAGGTCGAGCACCTGGTGCACCTCATGCGCCGGGCCGTGGCCGAAACCGCGCGGGAGCGCTTCGCCGGGCTGGACCTGCGTCCGCTGTCCGACGCCGTCGCCGACGGCCACCTCGTGGCCACCGGCGAGCGCGTGCCGGCCCGGGACGTGCTCGCCGCCCTGCCGGAGCTGCCGGTGCTGCACGAGGTCGCCCAGCGTGCCGGGGTGTCCTCCGACGAGCCGGCCGGTCGCATCGCGGCCGCGGTGGAGCTGGCACTGGAGTCGCTGTTCCTCGCCAGGCGGCTGGCGAAGGACTCCGACGAGAACACCACGGTGTACGGCCAGTAATGCCGCTCATTCCGGAGGGGTACTCCTACGGCCCGTGGCACGACGGGCCGGACCCGCTGGCGCCGCCGGCGGACCTGCGCGACGCGCTCGACGAGATCGGCCGCGACGTGATGGCCGGCGCGTCTCCGCGCTCGGCGCTGGAGGAGCTGCTGCGCCGCGGCACCGAGCGCACGTCGGGGCTCGACGAGCTCACGCGGCGGCTGTGGCAGCGCCGTTCGGAGATCCAGCGCCGCCACCGGCTCGACGGCACGCTACAGGAGGTGCAGCAGCTGCTGAGCGAGGCACTGACCGCCGAGCGCCGCGAGCTGTTCCCGGACCCGGACGACGAGGCGCGCTTCCGCGAGGCGCAGCTCGACGCTCTCCCGCCGGGCACCGCCGCGGCCGTGCGTGAGCTGAGCGAGTACGACTGGCGCTCGTCCGAAGGCCGGCAGAAGTACGAGCAGATCCGCGACCTGCTCGGTCGCGAGGCGCTCGACGCGCGTTTCCAGGGCATGAAGCAGGCGCTGCAGAACGCCGGGCCCGAGGACGTCGAGCAGGTCAACCAGATGCTGTCCGACCTCAACGCGCTGCTGCAGGCCCACGCACAAGGGGCCGACGACATCGCCGAGCGGTTCGCGGAGTTCATGCGCCGCCACGGCGAGTTCTTCCCGGAGAACCCGCGCAACGTCGAGGAGCTGATCGACGCGCTGGCCTCTCGCGCGGCCGCCGCGCAGCGGATGCTGAACTCGATGTCCGCCGAGCAGCGCGCCGAGCTGGCGGAGCTGTCGCAGCAGGCGTTCGGCGACCCGCGCATCGCCCAGCAGCTGTCCGCTTTGGACGCGGCGCTGCAGGCGCTGCGGCCGGGTGAGGACTGGGCGGGCTCGGAGCGCTTCCGCGGCCAGGACCCGCTCGGCCTGGGCGAGGGCGCGCAGGCGATGCAGGACCTCGCGGAGCTCGACGGGTTGGCCGAGCAGCTGGGCCAGGCTTACCCGGGCGCGCGGCTCGAGGACATCGACATGGACGCGCTGCAGCGCCAGCTGGGTCCCGACGCCGGTGTCGACGCGCGGCGACTGTCCGAACTGGAGCGTGAGCTGCGTCGGCAGGGCCTGTTCGAACGCGCCGCCGACGGCACGCTCCGCCTGTCGCCCAAGGCGTTGCGGCGCCTGGGCGAGACGGCACTGTCCGATGTGGTCAACTCGTTGCGCGGCAAGACCGGCGAGCGGGAGACCGAGTCCGCCGGTGCCGCGGGTGAGCCCACGGGCTCGAGCCGCCCGTGGCGGTTCGGGGACATGCAGCCGTGGGACGTGCCGCGCACGGTCCGCAACGCGGTGCTTCGCTCGACGTCGCTCGGCTCGCGCGCGGTCACGCTCGACGTCGAGGACGTGGAGGTCGTCGAGACCGAGCACCGCTCACGCGCGGCCGTGGCGCTGCTGGTGGATACGTCGTGGTCGATGGTGCAGGAGGACCGCTGGCTGCCGATGAAGCGCACCGCACTCGCGCTGCACCAGCTGATCAGCACCCGCTTCCGCAACGACGCGCTGCAGCTGATCACCTTCGGCCGCTACGCGACGAAGGTGGACCTGCCGGAGCTGGTGGGCTTGGAGGGCACGTGGGAGCAGGGCACCAACGCTCACCACGCGCTGCTGCTTGCCGGCCAGCACCTGCGCCGCCACCCCGACGCGCAGCCCGTGGTGCTGATGGTCACCGACGGCGAGCCGACCGCCCACCTCGAACCCGACGGTGAAGCGGTGTTCGACTACCCGCCGGACCCGCGCACGATCTACAAGACACTGTCCGAAGTGGACCGGATCGCCAAGATGGGCGCCTCGGTCACGGTCTTCCGCCTCGGGGAGGACCCACGGCTGGAAGCGTTCGTGGACACCATCGCCCGCCGCTCCGGCGGCCGCGTGGTGGCCCCCGACCTGGACGGCCTGGGCGCCGCCGTGGTCGGCGACTATCTGCGAACACGGCGGCGCTGAATTGCCTCGGCTTCGCCGGGGCGTGCGAGACCGCCGTTGAGCCGGCTTCTGGATGGGGCGGTCGGATCGGCCGGGGGCCGATCGCGCCGCCCCATCCAGAAGCCGGTGCGATCTCGTGCCGTGGTCGCCTTCGGAGTCCAGACAGGAGGGGACCGCACGATTCGCGGTTGTCGAGGTCATTCCTGCTGCGTGGGGTGAATCCGGCCTCTCGCACAGAAAAGAACCTGTGTCCGCCAGAAGGCGACGCCGCGGACACCCTGAGGAAGCTACGTCGGGAAGCGGAAACGATCTGGGGCACCGACGACACCGGTCTCGCGGCGGGCACGGTGTTCGCGGTGGTCACGACCTACGACGGCCGTCCGGAGTTGCTCGCCGGGCACGAGGCCCCGGCCCGGCCGACGGCCGTCACGGCGGCCCGGAGCCGGCTTCTGCCGGTGTGGGTTCGCAAGCTCCCGCGGCCCCTGGGCGGCTCTCGCCGACGGCGACCAGGTCGTGAGCCTGGCCCACTGCGCCCGCCTCACCGACGAAGCCGTGGAGGCCGGCGTGCAGCCGGAGGGGTCCCACCGCGGCCGTGGCCGGGCCGGCGTGGACTGCGTTGTTCGCGCCGAGGGGAGGGTGCTCTTCCAGCGCGTTCGAGACTACCGAGTCTTCCCGCCGGGTGGCTGCGAAGTGCGGCGCCGAGCCGCCCGGACTGCTGACCCGGTAGTTCGTGCTTGACCCTCACGCGACGTGAGGCGGCATCGTCGGCGGGAACAGGAAAGGCGGGGGAGATGGGCCACCGGGTGGGCGAGGTCGCCGTGCTGGCGGGGATCACCGTGCGCACACTGCACCACTACGACGAGATCGGTCTGTTGTCACCGAGCGGGCGCACCGCCGCCGGCTACCGGCGCTACAGCGAAGCCGACCTCGACCGGCTGCAGCGCGTGCTGCTCTACCGGGAGCTCGGATTCCCTCGAAACGATCGGCGGCGTGCTCGACGACCCCGGCGCCGGCGCCGGGGTCCACCTCAAGCGACAGCGTTCGCTGCTGGTGGAGCGGCACGAGCGCCTGGGTCGCATGATCGCGGCCGTCGACCGGGTGATGGAGGCGAGAGCCATGGGGAACGCGTTGCCGCCCGAGGAGAAGTTCGAGGTGTTCGGCGGCTTCCGCGAGCCCGAGGGGTACGCGGAGCAGGCCGCGCAGCGGTGGGGTGCCACGTCCGAGTGGCAGGCTGCGACACCGCCGGACAAGGAGGCGCTCGCGGCGGGAGAACGCCGTCGCGTGGAGTGGGTACGAGTGCTGGTCGCGCTCGTCGACGCGGGTACGCCGGGGGGAGCTGGCGGAACAACACCGCGCGATGCTGAGTGCCGTGATGGGGGAGTGCGGCTACGAGACGCAGCAGCGGATCGCGGAGCTGTACGTGACGGAGCCGGTGCAGCTGTCGTTCCTCGTCCGGGAGGACGAGCAGCGGCCGGGCATCGGGGTGTACGTGCGTGACGCCGTCCGGGCGAACGCCGCTCGGCGGGCTTCCTGAGCGCCGGGGAGGGGAACCACCCGGATGTGGTTCCCCTCCCACCGGATGGGAAAGCGGACGTCTGTCCCGTTTACAGTCGAGGTATGCAGACTTGGTCCTCCGTCGACGTGCCCCGGTTGCCGGGCACGCCCCGCCCGCTTCGGCTCCACGACACGTCGACCGGGCAGATCCGCCCGACGGCTCCGGGAGCCACCGCCCGGATGTACGTCTGCGGCATCACGCCCTACGACGCCACCCACCTCGGCCACGCGGCGACCTACCTGGCGTTCGACCTGGTCAACCGCATCTGGCGGGACAACGGGCACGAGGTCCACTACGTCCAGAACGTGACCGACATCGACGAGCCGCTGCTGGAGCGCGCCGAGCGTGACTCCGACGACTGGGTCGTGCTCGGCATGCGCGAGACGGCGCTGTTCCGCGAGGACATGGAGGCGCTGCGCGTGCTGCCGCCGCGGCAGTTCGTCAGCGTCGTGGAGGCGATCCCCGAGATCGTGGAGGTCGTCGCGAAGCTGCTGGCCAACGGCACGGCGTACCGCGTGGACGACGCCGAGCACCCCGACGTGTACTTCGACCACTCCGCGACCGGGCGGTTCGGTTACGAGTCGCGCTACGACGAGCCGACGATGGCGAAGTTGTTCGCAGAGCGGGGCGGCGACCCGGACCGCGCCGACAAGCGCCACCCGCTCGACGCGCTGCTGTGGCGCGCCGCACGTGAGGGCGAACCGTCGTGGGATTCGGAGCTGGGTCCCGGCCGCCCGGGCTGGCACATCGAGTGCAGCGCGATTTCGGTCAACCGGCTGGGGTTCGGGTTCGACGTGCAGGGCGGTGGCTCGGACCTGCGGTTCCCGCACCACGAGTACAGCGCCGCGCACGCGGAGGCGGCTGCGGGGGACCACCCGTTCGCCCGCCACTACGTGCACGCCGGGATGATCGGCCTCGACGGCGAGAAGATGTCGAAGTCGCGTGGGAACCTGGTGTTCGTTTCGCGGCTGCGCGCCGACGGCGTGGACACCTCGGCCATCCGGCTCGCGCTGTTCGCCGGGCACTACCGCGAAGACCGGCCGTGGACCGACGACCTGCTGACCGAGGCCCAGGAACGCCTCGACCGCTGGCGAGCGGCCATGGCGCTGCCCGCGGGCCCCGACGCGACCGACACCCTCGCGCGGCTGCGCGACCACCTCTCCGACGACCTCGACACCCCCAAGGCCCTGGCGGCCGTCGACGCGTGGGCCGAGGCGGCGCTGCGCCGCGACGGGAGCGACACCGACACCACCTCGCCGGGTCTCATCCGCACCGCGGTTGACGCCCTGCTCGGTGTTGTCTGAATTTTCTGCCCCGGCTTCGCCGGGGCGTGCGAGATCGCCTAGAAGCCGGCGTCTCGCGCCGTGGTCGCCGGAGCGGGGGGGCACCTTGATCCACACGTGTGGATCGAGGCGCGGGCTCGCGTTGTGGGCGCCGGAATGGGGGCGTCGCGATCCGAAGAGGCAGGGTGTTCGGTGGGTGTATAACGACCTATACCGCGGCGGATTGGGCTGTGGTCAGGGTGAGGTGGTCGCCGTGCCACTGGCGGCGCAGCCAGCGATCATGAGAAGCGACGACGACGGCGCCCGGGGCGTCGTCCAGTGCGGCGAAGAGCTCCTCGGCGAGGGCCAGCGAGATGTGGTTGGTCGGCTCGTCGAGGAGCAGCACGTCCGGCGGGTCCGCCAGCAGGACGGCGAGCGCGAGGCGCCGGCGCTGGCCGACCGACAGCTCGCCGACGGGCCGGCCGAGGTCCCGCGAGGACAGCAAACCCAAGCGGGACAACGGCGGCGCGTCGTCCCCGAGCGCGGCGCGGTAGACCTCGTGGGCCACGCGCGCCGAATCGGGGGACACCACGTCCTGCTCCAGCAACCCCACTCGCAGCCCGGGTCCGAAGTGGACGGACCCGCCCGCGGGTGCCAGCCGGCCGGCCAGCACCGACAGGAGTGTGGACTTGCCCGCGCCGTTGCCGCCGGTCACGAGCAGCCGCGCCGTGCCGCTCACGTCGAGCCGGTCGAGGGTCAACCGGCCCGGCACGTCCAGGTCCCGCACCGAGATCGCCGGTCCTTCGCCTGACGGCGTGGCCGTGAGACGCGCGCGGAACCGCAGCGGCGCCGGGGGTTTGCGCACCTGCTCGTGTTCGAGCTCGTCGAGCCGCAGCTGCGCGTTGCGGACGCGGCGGGACACCTGTTTCTGCACCCGCCCTCCCTTGAAGTTGTAGAGGTTCTTGTCGCCGTCGGGCTGCGCGCGGTTGTGTGCGACCCGCCGCGCCGTGACCGCGACGGACTCCCGCAGTTCCTTCAGCTCGTCCTGCTCCTCGGCGTAACGCTGCTCCCAGCGCGCGCGTTCGGCCCGCTTCTGGTCGAGGTAGTCGCTGTAGGTGCCGCCGTAGCGCGTCGCCCCGCCCACGAGCCGGTCGGCCGGCGCCGGGTCGAGATCGACGATGTCGGTGCACACCGCGTCGAGGAACACGCGGTCGTGCGAGGAGAGCACGGCGATGCCGGCCAGCTCCGCGAGGTGGTGCTCCAGGAACTCCATCGCGGCGTCGTCGAGATGGTTGGTGGGCTCGTCGAGCAGCATCGTGGCGGGACGGCGGATCAGCAGTGCCGCCAGCCCGAGCCGGGACCGCTGCCCGCCCGACATCTCGCCGAGGCGCCGGTCGCTTCTGAGCGCGCCCAGACCCAGCCCGTCGCAGACCAGCTCGGCGCGGCGGTCGGCGTCCCAGAGGTCGTGGGCCTGGGCCCATTCCAGGAGCTTCCCGTACTCGTCGAGCACGGCCGCGTCGTCGGGCCGGTCGGTCATCGCGGCGATGAGCGCGTCGAGCCGCGCGGCGGCCGAGCGGATGTCGGCCAAAGCGCGGTCGAGGACGTCGCCGAAGGTCGCCGACGCCGGGAACGGCAGCTCCTGCAGCAGGAAGCCGACGTCGCCGCCGCGGACAATCTCGCCCGAGCGTGGCTGTTCGAGGCCCGCGAGCAGGCGCAGCAGCGTGGACTTGCCGGTGCCGTTCTCGCCGACGAGCCCGAGGCGGCGCCCGGCCGACGCGGTGAGGGAGACGCCGTCGAGGACGGTCCTGGCGCCGTAGCCGAACACGACGTCGGTGGCCTTGAGGGACGAAGACATGCGGGATCACCGGCCCTGGTGGGTGAAGCGGGTTCCCCGACGGGACTCGTGGCTCGCGGGAGCGGTGCTCGACCGGGAGCTGCCTCGGTGCGGGAAAGGGCTGGGCTCAGTTGTCCATGATGTGAAGAGGTTAATGCAACGCCTGTAGGGTTAGTCAACCCCGAATTTCGCGGGGCTGTCGCGCGGCCTCGTCGACCTGCCGCGTGGCCAGGTCGGCGGCCTTCTCGCCGTCGGTCAGGAACGACACCAGAGCGGTGAGTTGACGACGGTCGAACCCGGCCAGGTGCTCGCCGAAACTCTGGGCGAGCGGGGCGTAGAGCTCGGTCAGCTCCGCCATGCGGTCGGGCAGCGCCCGCACGCGCAGCCGCCGGCGGTCGGCGGGGTCGGGCGCGCGCTCCACGAGCCGGGCGCGCTCCATCCGGTCGAGCATCCGCGTGAACGCGCCGGTGGTCATCCCGAGCAGCCTCGCCAGTTCCGTGGGGGAGTCGGTGGCGCCGCTGTGCACGAGCTGCAGGCAGTGCAGCTCGGCCGGGGTCACGCCGAGCCGGTCCGCAACCGCGGTGTGGAAGCGGACCGTGGCGCTCACGAACCGGGGGAGCGCCAGCGCGGCGGCGGTGGCGAGTTCTCGCTGGTGGGGCAACAGACCGTCCTCGGCGCAGGAGTGGCTGACGGAGACAACGACTGCACGGAGCAGTAACTGTCCGTGATGGTAGCGAAGCCCGTTGACAGCAGGTCGGGCGGCTGCAACTCTGAAAGGACACTTTCGAAAGAGTTCTTTCAGATATCGGAGGACCGATGGCCCAGCTGCCGCCGCGCAAACTCGTCGACGACGCCGAGCTGCTGCGCGCGCTGGCGCACCCGCTGCGGTCGGCCCTGCTGCACCATCTGATGGCGGTCGGGCCCCGCACGGCTAGCGAATGCGCCGAAGCCGTCGGCTCCACCGCGTCCAACTGCAGCTGGCACCTGCGCCGGCTCGCGCAGCACGGGCTCGTGGAGCGCGCCGACGCCACCGACGGGCGCGAGCGGCCGTGGCGCGCCCTGAAGGTCGGCCTCGACCTCGACGACCTGGGGGACGACCCGGCGCTCAACCGGGCGCAGCTGGCCGTGGTGGGCACGCAGCTCGCGGAGGAACAGGGCCTCACGCGCCACTACCTGGACTCCCTCGAGACGCTCGACCCGGCGTGGCGCGCGGTCGGTGGCTTCAACTCGTACACGCTGCAGGTCACGCCGGCAGAGCTCGACCGGCTGCTGCAGGCGGTCGACGCGCTGGTCCGCCCGTACGTCGGCGCCATCCGCGAAGACGCGCCGGAAGACGCGCTGCCGGTGCACGTGGGCCTGCGGGCGTTTCTGCGGCTCGGCCCGGACGGGGCGCCGGTGTCGTGAGGCAGCTGCTGGGCGTGCCGGCGTTCGTGCGGCTCTGGCTGGCCGCGTTCTTCGGCGAGTCCGCCGAGTGGATGCTGCAGGTCGCGCTGCCGGTGTTCCTCTTCGCGACCACCGGCTCGGCGGCGACGACGGCGCTGAGCGTGGTGCTCGGCCTGCTGCCGGCGGTGCTGCTGAGCCCGGTCGCCGGGGTCGTCGCGGACCGGTGGGACCGCCGGGTCGTGCTCGCCGTGGTGTGCGAGGGCCAGGCGGTGGTCGCGTTGCCGCTGCTCGCCGGCGACGGCATCCCCGTCGCGCTCGTGTACCTGGTGATGGCCGCGCAGGCCGGGCTGGCGTCGGTGTTCGAACCGGCGCGCAACGCGCTGGTGCCGGAGCTGGTCGGCGTCGCGGAGGTGACCGGGGCCAACGGCCTGATGAGCGTGAACGGCAGCGTCGCCCGGCTCGCGGGCGGCTGGGCCGGTGGCGCGCTGCTCGGCTGGGGCGGGCTGGACCGCGTGGTGCTCGGGTACCTCGGGGCGCTGGCCGTCGCGGCGGTGCTGCTCGCCCGGCCGTTCCCGGGGCCGGCGGTGCCGCGCGTCCGTCAGCCACGCCGGGAGCCCGTCGTCGCCGCATGGTTGGCCGGGCTGCGGGAGCTCACGCGGGACCCACGGCTGCGGGCCACGGGGATCGCGACGGTGCTCGTGTCCGTGGCCCAGGGGATGTTCCTCGTGCTGTTCGTGGTCTTCGTGCTGGACGTGCTCGGCGGCAGCGAGGCCGACGCGGGGCTGTTGCGCGGTGTGCAGGCGATCGGCGGGCTGGCAGCGGGCTTCGCCATGGCGACGCTCGCCCGGCGCGTGGCGGGTGTTTCGCTGCTCGCGTGGGGCTCGCTGGCGACCGGGCTGGTGTCGGCACTGATCTGGAACGCGGCGGCCCTCACGACGGCGCTCGGAATCTACGTGGGCCTGTTCGCGGTGGCCGGCGGGCCCGCGGTGCTCACCGGCGCCGGACTGCTGGCGCATCTGCAGAGCGTCGCGGCTCCCGAGCGCGCGGGCCGGGTGCTGAGCACGGTGTTCGCCGTGGTCGCGGCGGCCCAGGCCGCCGGGTCGCTGCTCGCCGGGGCGCTGGTGGCCGTGACCGGACCGGCGGTGCGCTCGACGTGCAGGCGGGCGTCTACGTCGTGACCGGGCTGGTGCTGCTGGGGTGGCGTAAGGGGCGGTTCCGGCGATCTGCCGATCGGGAAATGGCTACGGTGGAGGAGTGCCGTCTCTCTTCGCCACCAGTGACCTCCACGTGACCCACGAGGGCAACGGGCCGATCCTCGACCGCGTCGTGCCGGATTCGCCGGAAGACTGGCTGCTCGTGGTCGGTGACGTCGCCGAACGCTCGTCCGTCATCCGCGACACGCTCGCCACCCTGCGCGAGCGGTTCGCCAAGGTCGTGTGGGTGCCGGGCAACCACGAGCTGTGGACCACGCCGAAGGACGAGTCGCAGCTGCGCGGCCAGGCCCGCTACGAGTTCCTCGTGGAGCAGTGCCGGGAGATCGATGTGCTGACCCCCGAGGACGAGTTCCCCGTGTGGGAGCACGGTGCCGGGCCGCTGACGATCGCGCCGCTGTTCGTGCTCTACGACTACAGCTGGCGCACCCCGGCCGCCGAAGGCAAGACGATCGAGGAGGCGCTCGCGCAGGCGCGTGAGGCCGGCGTGGTCTGCACGGACGAGTACTTCCTGCACCCCGACCCGTTCCCGAGCCGCCAGGCCTGGTGCGCCGAGCGCCTGAAGGTCAGCACCGACCGCCTCGACGCCGTGCCGGTCGAGCACGGCACAATTCTCGTGTCGCACTGGCCACTGCACCGCCACCCGACCGCGCCGCTGCACTACCCGGACTTCGCGTTGTGGTGCGGCACCACGGAGACCGAGGACTGGCATCTGCGCTACCGCGCCGAGCTCGCCGTGTACGGCCACCTGCACATCCCGCGCACGACGGCGGCCGACGGCGTGCGGTTCGAGGAGGTCTCGCTCGGCTATCCACGTGAGTGGAGCCGCCGCGCCCGCGGGGCCGTGCCGCTGCGGAAGCTGTTGACCGCGTGACCGGGGAACCCCGGGTCCGCACCGTGCTCGGCGACGTCACGCCCTCGTCGCTCGAGGTGTGCGACGCCCACGACCACCTGTTCTTCGCCTCCCGGCAGCTCGCCGGGCAGGAGCTCGACGACGCGGCGGCCGCCGAGGCCGAGCTGCGTGCGTTCGCGGCCGCGGGCGGGCGCACGGTGGTGCAGTGGACGCCGTTCGGCCTGAACCGCCGAGCGGCCGATCTCGCCGCGCTTTCGCAGGCGACCGGCGTGCACGTCGTCGCCGCGACGGGCTTCCACCGCGCGGAGCACTACCCGGCCGAGGTCCTCGACCGCGTTTCCGACCGGCTGGCCGAGATCTTCGTGGCCGACCTGCTCGACGGCATCCCGGCCGGCGACGACCCGGACGCCGAGCGGACCGGTCCCCGCGCGGGCCTGATCAAGGTCGCGGGCGCCTTCCACGTCGTCGACCGGCACGCCCGCTGGACGATGGTCGCCGCCGCGCAGGCCCACCAGGAGACGGGCGCGCCGATTGCCGTGCACCTCGAGCTGGGCACCGCGGCGCGGGAGGTCGCCGACCTGCTGTGCGGCGAGCTGGCCGTGCCTCCGTCGCGCGTGATCCTGGGCCACCTCAACCGCAACCCCGACGTGCGCGTGCTGCGGGAGGTCGCCGACACCGGTGTCTTCCTGGGCTTCGACGGCCCATCGCGTGCCAATCACGCCACCGACTGGCGCCTCACCGACCTGCTGTACGAGCTCGCGACCTCCGGTCACACCGGCCAGCTGCTCCTCGGTGGCGACACGACCACCGCCGCGGCCCGCCTGTCCTCCGGCGGCGGCCCCGGGATCCCCTACCTCCTCACGACGCTGCGGCCCCGGCTCGTCCGAGCTCTGGGCGACGACGTGGTGGCGGCGATGCTGGTCTCGAACCCGGCCCGCGCGTTCGCCGCCCGCTGGCGCCGCTGAGCCGAGGCCGGAGCCGGGAAGGGCCCCCGCCGCGAGTGCGGCAGGGGCCCTTCCTGCTGGTCAGCGCGTCAGCGAAGGCCGAAGCCCCCGCCCTCCTGGCCCGGGCGGCGCCGGCGCAGGTAGCGCTCGAACTCGGCCGCGATCTTGTCGCCGGAGACCTCCTCCATGGTGAAGTCGGTTTCCGCGTCGCCGCGTTCCTCGAGGCTGCGGACGTACTCGCTGATCTCCTCGTCCTCGTCGGCCATCTCGCTGACGGTCCGCTGCCACTCCTCGGACTGCTCGGGCAGCGCGCCCAGCGGGATCTCGACGTCGAGCACGTCCTCGAGCTTGTGCAGCAGCGCCAGGGTCGCCTTCGGGGACGGCGGGTGCGACACGTAGTGCGGCACGGCCGCCCAGATCGACACGGCGGGGATGCCGGCCTGCACGCAGTAGTCCTGCAGCACGCCCACGATCCCGGTCGGCCCCTGGTAGTTGTTCAGCTCGAGGCGGAACCGGCTGGCCGTGTCCTTGTCGTAAGCGGTCCCGGTGACCGGGACCGGCCGCGTGTGCGCCGTGTCGGCCAGCAGCGCTCCGAGCGCGACGACGGTGTCCACGTCGAGCTGCATCATGTGCTCCAGCAGCTCCGCGCAGAACGCGCGCCAGCGCATGTTCGGCTCGGGGCCCTGCACCAGCACCACGTCGCGGTCGAGCCCCTCGGGACGGCAGATGGACAAGCGCGTGGTCGGCCACTCCACCTTCCGGGTCACGCCGTCGACCATGCTGATGGTCGGCCTGCTGACCTGGAAGTCGTAGTAGTCGTCCGGCTCCAGCTCCGCCAGTGGGGTGGCGTCCCAGTTGAGCTGCAGATGCTCGATCGCGCGGCTGGCCGCGTCACCAGCGTCGTTCCAGCCTTCGAAGGCCACGACCATCAGCGGGCGCTTCGATTCCGGGCGGGCGCGATCCGGGTCTCCGGGTCGCTGGGTCTCGTCGACTGGCTCACTCACCTTCCCAGCCTACGACCCTTCGCCCGTAACCTGTGCAGCATGTCCGACCGCGCGCCGTCACCATCGCCGCCCGCGTGCGGCGGACGGGTCGCGGTGTGCGGGACACACCGGGGAGCCGCAGCTCAGAGCCGTGTGGGCGGTGCTCGCCGCCCGCGCCCGGCGGCGCGATGCGAATGGGATACTGGAGACGATCCGGCCCGCCGTCGTGCCCGGTTCCCCCGGTGGACGGTCCGGGGCCGTCGCGGGCGCGACGCAAGCCCACTCTTTCGGGGCGGATTTGCGCGGGTGTGCCGCGGCCGTCCGGCCCGCCACGCGCCGACGCACCGACAAGGAGAAAACCGTGACTGAACCGTCCTCTTCGGACGGACTGGGCGCCGTCCTCTGGGACATGGACGGCACGCTCGTCGACTCCGAGAAGCTCTGGGACGTCGCGCTGTACGAGTGCGCGGAAGCGCTCGGCGGCACGCTGTCGGAGGAGCAGCGGATGACGCTCGTGGGGTCCAACATGGACGCCACGGCCACCTACCTGCTGGAGGTGACCGCGCGGGAGGTCACGCCGGAGTCGGTGGCGGAGACCGGCGCGTGGATCCGCCGGCGCACGGCGGGCCTGTTCGACGACGCGTTGCCGTGGCGCCCGGGCGCGCGCGAGGCACTGGCCGCGGTGAAGGCCGCCGGCATCCCTTCGGCGCTCGTCACGTCGACCGAGCGCGCGCTGACCGAGCTGGCGCTGCGGACGATCGGCCGCGAGTTCTTCGACGTCACGGTGTGCGGTGACGAGGTCGACGGGTTGAACAAGCCGCACCCGCGGCCCTATCTCAAGGCCGCCGAGCTGCTCGGCGTGCCGCCGCAGCGGTGCGTCGCGGTGGAGGACTCGCCGCCGGGCGCGGAGTCGGCGGAGCGCGCCGGCTGCTCGGTGCTCGTGATCCCGAACGACGTGCAGGTGCCGGCAGGGCCGCGGCGGGTGTTCCGCGACTCGCTTGCCGGTGTCGACGTGGCCGCGCTGGCCGCGTTGCTGCCGGGAGTGTGACCCCTGCGGCATCGGGGTCACCCGGGGCAGCGCCCGCCCGTGCGGGATGGAAGGATCTGCAGACCGTGAAGACCTTCGATGAGCTGTTCGCGGAGCTTGCCGAGCGCGCCCGCACCCGTCCCGACGGGTCCGGCACCGTCGTCGCCCTCGACGACGGGGTGCACGCACAGGGCAAGAAGGTGCTCGAGGAAGCAGGCGAGGTGTGGATCGCCGCCGAGCACGAGTCCGACGACCGCCTCGCGGAGGAGATCTCGCAACTGCTGTACCGGGTCCAGGTGCTCATGCTCGGCCGGGGGATCTCGACCGAGGACGTGTACCGCTACCTGTGACGCGTTCGCGCACCGGAGATCGAGGAGAGAGCGAAATGCTGCGTGTTGCCGTGCCTAACAAGGGAGCCCTCGCCGCGGCGGCGGCCGAGATGCTTTCCGAGGCGGGCTACCGCAAGCGACATGACTCGAAGGACCTGACCGTGCTCGACCCGGTCAACGAGGTCGAGTTCTTCTTCCTGCGGCCCAAGGACATCGCGATCTACGTCGGTTCCGGCGAGCTGGACCTCGGCATCACCGGCCGCGACCTCGCACTCGACTCGGGCGCGCCGGTCGAGGAGATGCTCGCGCTCGGCTTCGGCGGGTCGACCTTCCGCTACGCCGCCCCGGCGGGCCAGGACTGGAAGCCGGCCGACCTGCAGGGCAAGCGTCTCGCGACCTCGTACCCGCGGCTCGTGCGCGAGGACCTGGCCCGCCACGGCGTCGAGGCCGAGGTGATCCGCCTCGACGGCGCCGTCGAGATCTCGATCCAGCTCGGCGTCGCCGACGCGATCGCCGACGTGGTCGAGTCCGGACGCTCGCTGCGCCAGCACAACCTGGTGGCCTTCGGCGACCCGATCTGCGTGTCGGAGGCCGTGCTGCTGCAGCGTGTGGGCAGCGACTCGGCAAAGGCGAAGAGCCAGCTGGCGGCGCGGCTGCGCGGTGTCGTGTTCGCGCAGCAGTACATGATGCTCGACTACGACTGCCCGCGCACGCTGCTGGAGCAGGCCATCGCCATCACGCCGGGCCTGGAGTCGCCGACGGTCGCCCCGCTGGCCGACGAGGACTGGGTCGCCGTGCGCGCGATGGTGCCGCGCAAGAAGGTCAACCAGATCATGGACGAACTGGCGGAGGTCGGCGCGAAAGCCGTGCTGGCTTCGGACATTCGTTCTTGCCGGTTGTAGCTCGGGTCGTAGCTTCCGTGTTCTGCCCGCCCCGGCTCGCCAGGGCGGGCAGACTGGTCTGAGCAATTTGGTCCCGGGGCCCACAGCCCTCGGATTCCTGACAGCACGCGTGTTTGTCGCGAGCCGGGGTGCCCTAGAGTCGCCGCATGCGGCGACGGACAGGATGGGCGGTAGCCGGGGTAGCTGCCCTGGGTTGGGGAGAATGGCTGAACGGGCGTTGGTCGCGCGCCCTCGTGGGGCCCGGCGCGGGCGTTTCCGAGGCGGTGGTCGTGCTCGGATACCGGAATCCCCAAGCGACGGCGAACTTCATCAACCGCTGGCGCGTTCGTGCCGGCCTTCGCTCGATCTCCGCTCACAACGGGCGGGACACACGCGTGATTTTCAGCGGCGGCGCGATCGGCAGCGGCGCTGCGGAGGCTCAGTTGTTGGCTGACTACGCGAAGGCTGTGCTCGAGTTCGACGGCACAGTGTTCCTCGAAGACCAAAGCAGAACGACATGGGAGAACGTCACGAACGTGATCCCGCTGCTCGAGGACGTCGACCGCATCAAGATCGCCTCCCAGCCGGCTCACGCGCTCAAGGCCCGCGCGTACTTGCGGCGGCAGCGCCCTGATCTTGCCGAACGGCTCGTGCGCGCGGCTGACCACCGTCCCGGCGAATGGTTGATCGTCAAGCCGCTGCTGGCTCTCTACGGTCTGTGGACGCTTCGCGGCCTCACCAAAGAAGAGCGGAGGATTTCGCTCTAGCCAGCCGCTGTCGCGCCGGCGTCAACAGCCGCGGGTGTCGAGCCGACGCCCGCAGATCATGGCGTCGGCCCGGCGGAGGAACACTTCGTGGTCGGAGCAGTCGATCACCGCGCTCGACCGCTTGTTTGTGCGGGCGTTGCCAGACACGGCGTTGTGCCAGTCCCGCAGCCGACGGTTGTTGCCGGCCACACCGGCGAGATCGCGCCGTCTCGGCGAAGCCGCGACCTCAGCGAGGTCGCGTCGGGCGCTTCGGCATGAGGTCGTAGAGCTTTTTGCGGGCGCCGTTGTCGTTGGCGTTGCGGGTCATCGCGACTTCGGAGATGAAGTCCTCGAAAACGAACTCGTCGTCGGCCGGGACCTCGGTGGGGCCGGGGTTCTGGACCAGGTAGCCGTCGAGGGTTTCGGCGATCTCGCGGAACGACAGGGCCTGCAGGGTTTCCGGCGCGTACGTGGTGACCGGCACGCCGTTGGCCGCGGCCTCGTTCATCACGACGCCGAGCGGCACGTGCGAAAGCATCGGCACGCCGAAGTCATACATCTCCTGCAGCGCCGCGGCCGCGTAGTGGGAGATCGGGCGGCGGTAGAGCCCGGGCACGATCCCGTACCACGCGATGGGCGTGCGGCCGGTGGTCTGTTCCACGTAGCGCACCTGGTCGGCGAGCAGCCGCAGCGCGCGAATGCTCGTCTTGTCCGGTTGCACCGGCACCAGGATCCCGTGTGACGCTGCGAGTGCGTTGTTGGTGAGCACGTCGAGCGCGGGCGGGCAGTCGATGACCACGTGGTCGTAGTTCGCGAACTGGATCACGCGCGCGAGCTGCCAGCCCGGCACCCGGAACGAGTCCAGCCGGCGGATCAGGTCGAACATGCCCGGCGACGTCGGGATCACGTCGAACGCGCCGCCACGGCCGAGGTTGCTGCGCGGGTGCGGCACCGCGAGCTCCTCGATCGGTCCCTTCCAGAGCTTTGTGAGCGCCTTCGCGAGTGTGGGTGCGTCACCGGACACCTCGGCCAGGCCGAGCATCTCGGTGGTGGCGTGCCCCTGCGGGTCGAGGTCGATCAGCAGCACACGCCGGCCGCGTTCGGCCAGCGCCGCGGCCGCGCCCACGCTCAGTGAGGTCTTGCCGACCCCGCCTTTCTGGTTGACCACCGAGGTGATCTGCATGCCGGAGCGCTCCCTTGTCGGTCGTTCCGCGAAGGTTATTGGATCCGGGGCGTGGGCGCGCGGTTATCCGCCCCCGGCCTGTCGCGGCCGGACGAGCAGAGCCTGCGCGCCGGTGCCGACCGGACCTGAGCCGTCGTGCACGGTACTCGTGGCGGTGCCGACGCCGTGCGGCCCGACCAGGGTCACGGCGTCGAGTCCGATCCACTCGCCCTCCGGCGCCCGGCGCAGGTGGACCGTGAGCTCCGAGTTGATGAACCACCAGTCGTCGGCGGGCAGGAAGTGGGACACGCCGTTGGCCGAGTCCGCGACCGCGAACAGCCGCTGCAGCGCGGTGGGCTCCTCGCCGTCGACCAGCGGGATCCGTTGCCGGCCCCACACCGCGGCCGGGCCCGGCGCCGAGATGCTGCCACGCACGGCCCGCCACTCGACAGCGTTGAGGTAACCGCCGCGCCAGTCGGCGGGGAACGTCGTCTCCGTGCCCGCCTCCGCCGAGGGCAGCAGGGGACCGGCGTCGGTCGCGACGCTCGTGGTGTCGGTGGTCGCGATGCGCCACGCGCTGGCTCGCGCGATCAGCCTGCCGCCCGCGGACAGCTCCGACTGCAGCAGCTCGACCGATCGGCCCGGCCGCTCGATCCACGACCGCTGGTTCAGCTCCGCGACCGGCGCGGGTCCGAGGATCTCGATGGTGACGCGCGCGATCAGCGCCGGGTGCGGCGCTTCGAGCCGTTCCAGCCCGCGCGCGAGCAACGCCGACGGTGGCCCGAAATGCTGCGCGCCCGGCGCCCAGGGGCCGCTGGTGTGCTCGGTCGCGGCGTACCGCTCTCCGCCGAGGGGGACGTAGAACGCGTCGGCCATCAGTCGGCCCGGTCCAGTGCGGTCTCTTCGCCCGCGTCGGGTTCCGGCCAGCCGGGGTATTCCGGCGGGGTGCCGCCGAACTCGGGGCAGTGCGCCTGGTGGTCGCACCACGAGCAGAGCTTGCCGGGGTTGGGCCGGAAATCGCCGGTCTTGCCCGCCTTGAGGATCGCCTGCCAGATGGCTTCCAGCGTGCGTTCGAAACGGACCAGCTCGGCCTCGTCGGGCGTGTAGGCGAGCGACTGGCCGTCGGTGAGGTACATGAGCTTCAGCTGCCGCGGCACGACGCCGCGCAGCCGCCACAGGACCACGGCGTAGAACTTCATCTGGAACATCGCCTTGGCCTCGCCGATCTCACGCGGCGCGGCCCCGGTCTTGTAGTCCACCACGCGGATCTCGCCCGTGGGCGCCACGTCCACGCGGTCGATGTACCCGCGCAGCAGCACCCCCGAGCCCAGCTCGATCTCCACGTGCAGCTCACACGCCTCCGGCTCCAGCCGGCGCGGGTCCTCCAGCTCGAAGTACGCGTCGAGCAGCTTCTCCGCCGAGGCCAGCCACTTGTCGGTTTCGCCGGCCTCGGCGTCCGTGAACAGCTCGGTCCACTCCGGACTCGCGGCCGACAGCTCCGCCCACGTGGGCGCCAACAGGTCCTTCGCCCGCGGCGCCACGCGCTCACCCGCGGGCAAGCCGAACAGCCGTTCCAGCACGGCGTGCACGAGCGTCCCGCGCACCTGGGCCTTCGTGGGCACCTCGGGCAGCCGGTCTACCGCCCGGAAGCGGTAGAGGAGCGGACACTGTTTGAAATCGCTGGCACGCGACGGCGACAGCGCCGGCCGCCTGCGGACGGGCGCGTCACCGGATCCCGGCGGGGTGGTGACCGTAGCGGTGTCGGGCATGGCCAGAGCGTAACGCCGGGCACCGACAGGATCTGATTGCCTCGGCTCCACTGTGTCGTCTGCCTCGGCTCCACCGAGGCGTGCGAGATCGCCTCGAAGCCGGTGTTTCGCCTGGGCGATCGGCTCGGCCGGGGCCGATCGCACCGCACGGGTCGAAACATTGGCGCGATTTTGCTGCCCGGGGTCTCTGCTGGGTGACCATGGTGGGAAGGGGGTGGTCGCGGGGTGGTCGCCGCGGTGGAAGTGGTTTGCAGTGATCAGGTCGGCTGCGCGGGGTGGCCAGAGGCAGTTCCGAGTTCACGGCCCGCACAGCTCTCACCGGGCGAGCAAGCCCGACACGCCCGGTTTCGCAACGAAGCCCGAGAATCCCCGGCCCCGCGACCGATCCCGTCGCGCTTGGTGTCGCGACTGAGCCGACACGCCCGGCCTTGCGCGACCAGCTCCGACGCGCCTGGGTGTCGCGAGCAAGTCCGAAACACCCAGTCTCGCGGGGCAAGAGCGACACGACCGGTCTTGAGACTTGGCCCGCTACGTCTGCCTCGCGACTGAGCCGACACGCCCGGCCTCGCGACCAAGTCCGACACGACTGGGTGCCGCGGGCAAGTCCGACACGACCGGTCTTGAGACCGGGCCCGCTACCTCTGCCTCGCTACCGAGCCCGACACGCCCGACCTCCCAAGCAAGTCCGACATGCCCCGGCGTCGTGACCAAGTCCGCCCTGCCCCCGCCCCACGACAAGCCCACCTCACCCGGCCCTCCGACCAACCGCGCCCTTCCCCCAACTCACCCCGCCGAGGGCAACCCACCAGCGAGATCGCGCCGGCTTCCGGATGGGGCGGTGCGATCGGCCCCCGGCCGACCCGACCGCCCCATCCGGAAGCCGGCTCAACGGCGATCTCGCCCGCCCCGGCGGAGCCGGGGCAGACAACACAGCCGGGGCAAACAACACAGATCACCCGCTTCCCACACCGCGACCTTTACCCTTGCCCGCATGGCCGCGACCCGACAGCACGGTGCCGGGCCGTCCCGGCGCGCCACGCCCGGCGACGGCGGGCTGCTGCTGTTCCGGGTGGCCGGGGTGCCGGTGCTGCTGGCGCCGTCGTGGTGGATCGGGTCGTTGATCATCGTGGTGCTGTACGCGCCGCTGGTGGGGCGGTTGCTGCCGGACGTGTCGACGCCCACGTCGTGGCTGCTGGCGGCCGCGTTCGCGGTGCTGCTGGGGCTGTCGGTGCTCGCGCACGAGCTGGGGCACTGCCTCGTGGCGCTGCGGTTGGGGATGCCCGTGCGCCGGCTGCGGCTGTTCCTGCTCGGCGGGCTGTCCGAGGTCGCGCGTACGCCGCGCCGGCCGGGGCAGGAGGGGCTGGTGGCCGCGGCCGGGCCGGCGGTCTCGCTGGTGCTGGGCGGGTTCTGCGCCTTGCTGATGCTCGCCGTGCCGCCCGACGGCGCCGTGTGGCTGCTGGTCGCGGAGTGCGCCGTGGCGAATTTCGCGGTGGGCCTGTTCAACCTGCTTCCCGGGCTGCCGCTGGACGGCGGCCGCCTCGTGCGGGCCGGCGTCTGGGCCGCGACGGGCCTGCGCGCCAAGGGCACGCGCGCCGCCGTGGCCGGGGGTGCGGTGGTCGCGACCGGCCTGATCGTGTGGGCGCTGTGGGGCCTGGCGACCCAGAGCGAGGACCGCTGGTTGCGGCTCGGCGTCTGCGTGGTCACGGCGTGGTTCGTGATCCTGGGCGCCCGCGGAGAGCTCGCGGCCGAGGCGCGGCGCAGCTGGCCCGACGGCCTCGAGCTGACCGAGCTGGTCCGCCCCGTTCTGCAGCTGCCCGCGGAAAGCCCGGTGTCCGACGCGCTCGCCGCCTCGGCCGGCCGCGGGGTCGTTCTCGTGCGCGCCGACGGGGTCGCGGCGGGGCTGCTCGACGAGCAGGCCGCCGAGCAGCTGGCCGGGACCCACCCGCACGCCCCGGCGGAGCTCGCGGCGGAGCCGATCCGCGCCGAGACGGTGCTGCTGGCCTCGGAGCCGGGGGAGGAGATCGCCGAACGCGTGCGCGAAACCCCCGCTTGGCAGTTCCTCGTGGTCGACGACGAGGGCCGTCCCGCCGGCGTGCTGCGCCGCGAAGACCTCCGGGCCGCGCTCGTGCGCGGCCGCCACGCTCACTGAGAGTGCACCCGACCGGCGACCGGCGCGGACCACCTGCGAGGATCTGACGCCAGCGTTTCGCATGTGAGGTGGAGGACGAAGTTGTCGGTCAGCGGACCGTTTCGCGCAGGAGACCGGGTTCAGTTGACGGACTCGAAGGGCCGGCACTACACCCTCACACTCGCCGAGGGCGGGGAGTACCACACCCACCGCGGCGCGCTCGCGCACGACGAGCTCATCGGGCTCCCCGAGGGCTCCGTGGTCACCTCGGCCGGCGGCAGCAACTACCTCGCGCTGCGCCCCCTGCTTCCGGACTACGTGCTCTCCATGCCGCGCGGAGCCCAGGTGATCTACCCCAAGGACGCGTCGCAGATCGTGATGTGGGGCGACATCTTCCCGGGCGCGCGCGTGCTCGAAGCCGGCGCCGGCTCGGGCGCGCTGACGCTCTCGCTGCTGCGCGCCGTCGGCCCGGCCGGGCACGTGTCTTCGTACGAGATCCGCGACGACCACGCGGAGCACGCCGAGCGCAACGTCGTGAAGTTCTTCGGCGAGAAGCCGGACAACTGGACGCTCACCGTCGCCGACCTGGCCACGCACACCGGTGAGGTCGACCGGGTCGTCCTCGACATGCTGGCCCCGTGGGACCAGCTGCCGAACGTCGCCGCGCACCTCGTGCCCGGCGGCGTGCTCACGGTGTATGTGGCGACTGTCACGCAGCTTTCGCGCGTGACGGAGTCGTTGCGGGAACAGCAGTGCTGGACCGAACCGGAGTCGTGGGAGACGCTGATGCGCCCGTGGCACGTCGTCGGCCTGGCGGTGCGGCCGGATCACCGGATGGTGGCGCACACGGCGTTCCTGCTCACCGCGCGCCGGCTCGCCGACGGCACGGTGTCCCCGCGCGTGTCGCGCCGGCCGGCCAAGGGCAAGGGCTGAGCAGCCAGGGCTAGCCGGACGTCACAGCTAGCCCGGCACACACCACCGGCCGTTTTCCCGGTGCATCGGGAACGGCGTGTCCTTGCGCCCGCCAGCCCCTTCCACGTGCACGGTGACGGCGGCCGAGTCCCCGGCCACGTTCGGCGGCCCGGCAAGGGTCACGGTCAGCGGGCCTGCCGCGTCCCACCGAAACTGCAGTTCGGCCAGCGCCTGGGAAGTCTGCGGTCGGCACGTGAGCCGGCCGAACTCCGTGGCGTCGCCACGCTTGATGGCCACGACGATGGCGTTGGCGAGCACGTTCGTGGCGGCGACGTCCGCGTCGCTCGCGGGCGAGGAAAACGCGGGGACGCTCGCAAGCGGCGATGACGTGGCAGGCGGTGGCGCTGAGGGCCCGGCCGGTGCGACCAGGACCAGACCGAGCACCGCGCCGGCCACGAGAGCGCCGAGCACGACGAGCCCGGCGGTGAGTCTGCCACTCACCGCCGGGGTCTCACTGCTTGTCCGCCTGGGCGTCGACCAGGCACCAGACGCCGGCCTCGCGCTTCGAGGTCATCGTCCCGTTGGCCGTTTTCGCACCCTGGGTGGCCTTGTACCGCACGGAGGCAGTGTCGCCGTTCTCCTGTGCGGCGCCCGTGAGCTGGACGTCGGTCTTCGGGATGTCCACGGCGCCACCGTTGTAGAGGCTGCGGCACGCCAGGCCGGCCAGCGCCGAGCCGTCGCCGCTGCTGAAGTCCGCCGCGGCGGCCTGGAACAGCTCCTGCGCGCTCTGCGTGCCACCCGGCGCCGGCGCGTCGGTGCCGCCCGACGAGCCGGTGGAGGGGGTCGTGCTGCGGGGCCGACTCGGGACGGTGTTCGGCACGCCGCCACCCTGACTGGTCACGGCCGGGGGCGCCGGTGGGGCCGCGGTGTCGGTTTTGTCCTGGTCGTCACCCGAAAGCCCGATGACGAGACCGATCGCGGCACCCACCACGACCACCACGCCGACGGCGATCCCGACGATCAGGCCGGTCTTCTTTTTCTTCGGAGGCTGCTCGGTGTAGCCGCCGAAGGACTGATAACCACCCGGTTGGCCGTACTGATCGCCGAAACCACCCTGCTGGTAGCCCTCCGGCTGCCCGAACTGCTGCGTTCCGCCCTGCTGGTACGGATCTTGCTGCCCGTACTGCTGAGGCCCGCCCTGCTGCTGGTAGGGATCTTGCTGCTCGAACCGCGCCGGCGGGGAGTACGGATCTTGCTGCCCCCAGAGCGGGGGCTGCTGCGCCGGGTGCCCAGGCTGCTGCTGCGGACCGGACTGTGGGTACCCGCTCTGCGGGGGCCAGGTGCCCGGCTGCTGCCCGCCGTAGGGCTGGCCGCCGGGGTGGCCGGGCTGCTGCTGGGGACCGGACTGGGGCTGACCTGGGCCCTGCTGGGACTGTCCGTAGGGGTTCGGCTGCTGCCCGTAGCCTCCGTAGCCACCGCCCTGTTGGCCGTGACCACCGGGCTGCTGCGGCGGGTAGGTCATGTGTGGTGCCCCCTAGCGTTCCTTCGCGTGCCGAGCCGGCCACCGGGTGAGGTGAACCCCGGGGGATGCTAGCCAGGCCACCCGGGATCCGTGCGCTCAGGCCGGAATCCGGCGAAACCAGGGTTGGCGGCGGGGTCCGCGGGGTACCTGCACCGTGCTCGCTTTCGCCTGGTGGAACACGGCGTGACGGCCTTCGGTGTCCGGGCACCGAATCGGCCGCTTGCGCATCCGTGACCACCGTGCTGAGCGGGTGCGGAAATCGCGACGCGCCGATCTTGTGATGCGGAAAGGCCTTTTCTTGTCGGTGATCGCCGGTACCGTGGAATGAAAAGCACTCCGAGGAGGTGCCCGATGCATCATGACCTTCCCGGAGGTCGGCGCGAGGAGGCCGACCCTTCAGCAACAGGCGGAGCTGGGCAGACGGCGGAACAACAAGCCCGGCAGATCCGTTTTCTCGAGGAGGAAGTGGCGCTCTTGCGTCGCAAACTCACCGATTCGCCGCGGCAGAACCGAGTTCTCGAACAGCGCCTCGCCGAGGCGTCCGAACGGGTGAGCCAGCTCACCGAGCGCAACACGAAACTGGTCGAGACCCTGCGCGAGGCGCGTGGTCAGCTGCTCGCCCTCCGCGAAGAGGTCGACAGGCTGGCCCAGCCGCCGAGCGGCTACGGGGTCTTCGTCACCTCGTACGAGGACAACACGGTGGACGTCTTCACCGCGGGCCGCAAGATGCGGGTCTCGGTGTCGCCGGCCGTGGAGATCTCGTCGCTGCGTCGTGGTCAGGCGCTGCGTCTCAACGAGGCACTCACCGTCGTCGAAGGCGGCGATTTCGAGCGCACCGGTGAGGTGTGCGCACTGCGTGAGGTGCTCGCACCTGAGGACGAGGGCGGCATTCTTCGTGCCCTCGTGGTGGGGCACGCGGACGAAGAGCGGGTTGTCCTGCTCTCCGAACCGCTGGCCGAGCAGCCGCTCAAGCCGGGCGACTCGCTGCTCGTGGACTCGAAGGTCGGGTACGCGTACGAGCGCGTGCCGAAGGCCGAGGTCGAGGACCTGGTGCTGGAGGAGGTGCCCGACGTCCGCTACGAGGACATCGGTGGCCTGAGCAGGCAGATCGAGCAGATCCGCGACGCGGTGGAGCTGCCGTTCCTGCACGCCGATCTCTACCAGGAGTACCAGCTGCGGCCGCCGAAGGGTGTGCTGCTCTACGGGCCTCCGGGCTGCGGGAAGACGCTCATCGCCAAGGCGGTGGCCAACTCCCTGGCCAAGAAGGTCGCGCAGGCACGGGGCGACAAGGCGGACGGGAAGTCCTACTTCCTGAACATCAAGGGTCCCGAGCTGCTCAACAAGTTCGTCGGCGAGACCGAGCGGTCCATCCGCCTGATCTTCCAGCGGGCTCGGGAGAAGGCCTCCGAGGGCACTCCCGTCATCGTGTTCTTCGACGAGATGGACTCCATCTTCCGCACCCGTGGCTCGGGCGTGTCCTCCGACGTGGAGACCACGATCGTGCCGCAGCTGCTGTCGGAGATCGACGGTGTGGAAGGGCTGGAGAACGTCATCGTCATCGGCGCCTCCAACCGTGAGGACATGATCGACCCGGCGATCCTGCGGCCGGGCCGGCTCGACGTGAAGATCAAGATCGAGCGTCCGGACGCCGAAGGCGCGAAGGACATCTTCTCGAAGTACCTGGCCGAGGGCCTGCCGATCCACGCCGACGACCTGGCGGAGTTCGGCGGGGACCAGAAGGCCACGTTCGACGCGATGATCCAGCACACCGTCGAGCGCATGTACGAGGAGAGCGACGAAAACCGGTTCCTCGAGGTGACCTACGCCAACGGGGACAAGGAAGTCCTGTACTTCCGCGACTTCAACTCGGGCGCGATGATCCAGAACATCGTGGACCGGGCGAAGAAGTCGGCTATCAAGTCGGTGCTGGAGACCCAGCAGCCCGGCTTGCGCGTGCAGCACCTGCTGGACGCGATCGTCGACGAGTTCGCGGAGAACGAGGACCTGCCGAACACCACGAACCCGGACGACTGGGCCCGGATCTCCGGCAAGAAGGGCGAGCGGATCGTCTACATCCGCACGCTCGTCACCGGCAAGAACCAGGACTCGGGGCGGGCGATCGACACCGCCACCAACACGGGTCAGTACCTGTAGTCGATTCGACGCGTGGGGCCGCCGGTTCGCCGGTGGCCCCACGCTTTCGTCTCAGACCTTCACCGCACGGCGACGGGGCGCGAGTTTCCCGTGCGAGGCGAGGATTCCCAGCACCACGAGGATGGCGCCGGCGGGTTCGTTCCAGTGCACGGGCTCGTGCAGCACGAGGACGCCGAGCACCACTCCCACCACGGGTGTGAGGTAAGTCACCGAAGACGCGTGCGCGGCGCCCCAGGCCGCTACTACGCGTGTGTTCCACACGTACGAGATGCCCGTTCCCAATACACCGAGCGCGAGCATACTGAACACCACGGCGAGGCTGAGGTGCATCGGCTGGCTCGCCACCACCGGCGTCAGCAGCAAGAGCAGCACTGTCGCGAAGCCGACCTGCCCGAACGCCACCACCACGGGATCGGCGCACTTCGGGGATACGAACCGGCGCAGGTACACGAACGCCGCGCCGTAGCACGTCGTGGCACCCAGGCACGCCAGCTGAGCCGTGAGCTCGTGCGACAGGTCCACGCCCTGCCACACGCCGACGAGCGTCAGCACGCCCGCGAACCCCAGTAGCAGTCCGGTCACGCGCGGCGCGGTCAGGCGCTCCGCGGGCAGCGCCGCCGCGGCGAACACCATGGTCAGCAACGGGGTCGTCGCGTTGAAGATGCTGGCCAGCCCTGAGGAGATGTACTGCTCGGCCCAGGAGAACAACAGGAATGGTGCCGCGCACAACAGCACCGACACCACCGCGAGATGGCCCCACAGCGCGGGGTCACGGGGGAGGGGCCGGCGCCGGCCCACGAGCACCAGGGCGAGCGCCAGTGCGCCGAAGCCGACTCGTGCCAACGCCACCTGGGCGGGGGAGAGGCCCTGCAGGCCCACCTTGATGAACAGGAAACTCGCGCCCCACACCACTGCCAGCGCGACGAACCGCGCACCGATACCGAACCTCCCGGCCATGCTCCTCCTTGTCGTCACCGGTGAGTCAACGGTCCGCCACGCCGCGAGGCCAGCGGTTTTCGGTCATGTCACCGAACTCCGGTGTATAACGACCTATACTTCCCGGCTGTGAGCACCGACGACACTCCGCACCCGCGCGCCCCGATCACCGAAGCCGACGTCCTCACCTGGCTGGAGACGACCGCGGCCGCCGTCCAGGCGGGGGAGCTGAACGCCAACGACCTCATCGACCTGCTGGGGGAGCTGCGCCGCGCCTCCGCGGCCTGTGCCGACGCGTCCGACTGGGCCCTGCTTGCCGCCCGGGAGGAAGGCGCCAGTCTCCGCCAGATCGCCCCTGTCTTCGGCAAAGGCTACGTCCGGGCACCCGCCGCACGCCTCGAAAAGCTCCACCGCCAAGCCCAGAACTCCGGACAATGGCTCGCCATCCTCCGGCACAAACAAACTGTATAACGAACTATACAGCTGGCCATGGTCAAAAAACATGTGGTCTGGCAACGTAATCCCGTCACCATCTCAAACCCGCACAGAGAAGGACACCGAATGGAGCGCATCGCGGTCGGGCTCGCCGCTCTCGGCCGGCCCGCGTACATCAACCTCGGCCGGGACCTGCCGGGGGCGCGGGACGTGCTGGCGATGCGCGCCGCGACCCACGAGGTGCTCGACGCGGCCTACGCGGCGGGAGTCCGCTGGGTCGACGTCGCGCGTTCCTACGGGCTGGCCGAGGACTTCCTCGCGAGCTGGCTCGCGGAGACCGGGCACACCGACGTGACGGTGTCGAGCAAGTGGGGCTACCGCTACGTCGGCGAGTGGCGGCTCAACGCGCCGGTGCACGAGGTCAAGGAGCACTCGGCGGCGCGGTTCGCCGCGCAGTGGGCCGAGACGCGGGCGCTGCTGGGTGTGCACGTGGACCTGTACCAGGTGCATTCGCTCACTGTGGACAGTCCACTGTTCTCCGACGCGGCGCTGATCGATGCCCTCTCGGGGTTGTCGGACCAGGGCGTCGAGGTCGGGTTCTCCACGTCCGGGCCGGCGCAGGCCGACGCCGTGCGGCGGGCGTTCGAGCTGGAAGCGGCGGGGCGGCCGGTGTTCTCGTCGGTGCAGTCCACTTGGAACGTTCTGGAGCCCTCGGTCGGCGGGGCGCTGGCGGAGGCGCGGGCGGTGGGGAAACGGGTGCTGGTGAAGGAGACGCTGGCCAACGGCCGCCTGGTCGTGGAGGCGCCCGCGCCGCTGACCCGGATCGCTGCCGCGCACGGCGTGGGTCCGGACGCGGTCGCGGTGGCCGCGGTGCTGGCGAACGACTGGGTTTCGGCGGCGCTGGTGGGTCCGTCGAGCACGGCGCAGCTGGCGGCGAACCTGGCCGCCACGCGGGTTTCGCTGACCGCGGACGAAGTGGCCGAGCTCGCGGGTCTCGCGGAGGCGCCGGAGGAGTACTGGCGGCACCGGTCCCACCTCGGGTGGGACTGAGGGGCTGCACTACCCTCGCTGCAGCGCGGGCCCGGCGAGTGGACCGCGGTTCTCGGATTTTTCCGGAGGGGCGGCAGGTGCGTCATCGGCAGGTGCTCGCGGTGGCGGCGGTCGCGCTGGCAGGGTTCACGACCGCGTGCGGCAACCGGCCCAACGACCTCGAGACGTACTACGACGATCCGACGTCGGTGAACGACGCGACGTCGTTCGCGCCGGTGACTCCGCCGCCTGCCGCGCCGCCGAGCACTCCCGCATCTCCCTCGCCCGATCCCCGGATCCTGGCCGCTGCGGCGGCTTCGGCCGCGTTGCTGTCCGATGAGGACGTTGCCGAGGAGGGTGTGGCGCCGGGGCCGGGCAAGGCGTCGGGGTGCTTGGCGGGGTTGGCTCAGGGGGAGCGGCGGTCGGCGAGCTGGGTGTATCCGAGTGGATCGGGGATCACGCACGAGGTCACGGCGTACGCGGGTGGGTCGGGCGCGGACGTGGTGTCCGCGGCGGACTGCGCCGGTCAGGTGCTCGCGATTCCGCCGCAGCCGGGTGCTGCGCAGCAGCGGGCGTGGTGCGAAGGGTCGACGTGCACGGTGCTGCTGGCCAAGGGTGAGCTGGTGTCGGCGTTGAGCGTGGTGGCGAGCACGCCGGCGCGGGCCGCGGACGCGGCGAAGCGGTTGCTGCCGAAGGTCGTGGCGAAGCTGGTCGCTCAGCCGTAGCGGCGGAACCACTCCTGCACGCCTTCGCGGCCGTCGGGGATGAAGGGGCTTGCGGGGTCGTCGGCCCAGGCGCGCAGTTCGGTCAGGGGGAGCCAGCGGCCTTCGGCGATCTCTTCGGCCTGGTGGTGGATGGGGCCGTCCCAGCGGACTTCGTAGGCGAAGTTGTGGCAGTGGACGGTGCCCTGGTCGTAGATCTTGGTGAACAGGGGTTGCGGTTCCACTCCGTGGACGCCGAGTTCTTCGGCGAGCTCGCGGCGGGCGCAGTCGGCGGGGGTTTCGCCCGCGGCGACGACGCCGCCGGCCCAGCAGTCCCAGGTGGACGGGAAGATGTCCTTGTCCGCGGTGCGGAGGTGGACGTACACGGATTCGCCGTCGCCCGAACGGACGAGCACCACGCCGGCGGCGTGCCACAGTCCTTCGGCGCGGACGCGGGAGCGGGGTGCCTGGCCGACGACGTGGCCGGCGCGGTCATAGAGGGCAACGAGTTCGTCACTGCCTGGCATGGGGGCATCGTCGCACGGTCGCACCCCGTAGGGTGGTGGGTATGCGTCGGATCATGGGAACCGAAGTCGAGTACGGCATCGCCGTGCCCGGGGACGCCACGGCGAACCCGGTGCTCACCTCGACCCAGGTGGTGCTCGCCTACGCGGCGGCTGCTGACATTCCGCGGGCTCGCCGGGCCCGGTGGGACTACGAGGTGGAGTCGCCGTTGCGCGACGCGCGCGGGTTCGACTTGACGGGTCCCGGTGGGCCCGGGCACGACCCGGACGTGGAGGACCTGGGCGCCGCGAACGTCATCCTGACGAACGGTGCCCGCCTGTATGTGGACCACGCGCACCCGGAGTACTCGGCGCCCGAGGTCACGAACGCGCGCGATGCGGTGATCTGGGACAAGGCCGGCGAGCGGGTGATGGAGGAGGCGGCGCTGAAGGCGGCGTCCGTGCCCGGTCAGCCGCCGTTGCAGCTGTACAAGAACAACGTGGACGGCAAGGGTGCGAGTTACGGTACGCACGAGAACTACCTGTGTTCGCGGTCGACGCCGTTCACCGCGATCATCGCCGGGTTGACTCCGTTCTTCGTGTCGAGGCAGGTGGTGACGGGTTCGGGGCGGGTCGGGGTCGGCCAGCAGAGCGAAGAGGCCGGTTTCCAGCTGTCGCAGCGGTCGGACTACATCGAGGTCGAGGTCGGCCTGGAGACGACGTTGAAGCGCGGGATCATCAACACGCGCGACGAGCCGCACGCGGACGCGGACAAGTACCGGCGGTTGCACGTCATCATCGGTGACGCGAACCTGTCGGAGTACTCGACCTACCTGAAGGTGGGCACAACGGCGCTGATCCTGGACCTGATCGAGTCGGGGATCCGGTTCGACGAGCTGAAGCTGGACGAGCCGGTGCGGGCCGTGCACAAGATCAGCCACGACCCGACGTTGAAGACGAAGGTCGAGCTGGCGAACGGGAAGAAGTTCTCGGGGCTGGACCTGCAGTTCGCGTACCACGAGATCGCGGCGGCGAACCTCGAGCGCACGGGTGCGGACGAGGCTTCGAAGGAGGTTCTGCGGGTCTGGGGCGAGGTGCTGGACGCGCTGGCGCGGGATCCCCAGGAGTGCGCGGACCGGTTGGACTGGCCGGCGAAGCTGCGGCTGCTGGAGGGGTACCGGGAGCGGGACCAGCTGGCGTGGGGCGCGCCGCGGTTGCGGCTGGTGGATTTGCAGTACTCGGACGTGCGGCTGGCGAAGGGCCTGTACAACCGGCTGGTGACGCGTGGGTCGATGAAGCGGCTGGTCACGGAGGAGGAGGTCCAGGCGGCGATCACGACTCCGCCGTCGGACACCAGGGCGTACTTCCGGGGGCGGGCGCTGGAGAAGTACGCGACGTCGATTGCGGCCGCGTCGTGGGATTCGGTCATCTTCGACGTGGGCAAGGAGTCGCTGGTGCGGATCCCGACGCTGGAGCCGCTGCGGGGCACGAAGGCGCACGTGGGGAAGCTGCTGGACGCGGCGGCGACGGCCGAGGAGCTGGTCGAGGCGATCACTGGTTCGGATTAGTCCGAACCGGCACGGTGCCGGGGATCGGGATCGCGGCGTTGCCCCGAATGTCGGGGCCGCTGGGTAGGCTAGGAATCATCGGCCACACCGGGAGGCGATATGGCGCAGGAGAAGATCGAGAAGCACGGCGGTGGGGACTCCGACGAGGAGTTGGAAGCCACCGGAGCGGCGGGCCAGGAGCGGCGCGAGAAGCTTGGCGAGGACGTCGACACGATCCTCGACGAGATCGACGACGTGCTGGAGGAGAACGCCGAGGACTTCGTTCGCGCCTACGTGCAGAAGGGCGGCGAGTAGTCGTTCGCGGCCGGTAGCCGCCCTCGGGTTTCCGGGGGCGGCTACCGGTTGGCGTGCCTTTTGCACGCGGTGTCGTGCAAGTGGGCGTGCGGAGCGACATACTGCGCGGCAGAGTTCGCCATGGCGCGGTTTCAGCACGCGGCCTCAGCGTTGTTTCTTCAGCCGATACAGATGGGAACCAAGAGCACGTATGGACAACACCTTCCCTCGGGCGGGTTTTTCGGGACCCGGCCTGCCTGCTTCGTACTTCTCGCCGGCTTCGTCGTCGTTCGCGGATTTCGTGCGGGCGCAGGCGCCTGAGCTGTTGCCGGCGCGGCGGGTGCCGTCGTCCGGGGCGGGAGAGCTGGCGGTGCCGCACGGGACGACGATCGTGGCGCTGACGTTCGCCGGGGGTGTGCTGATCGCGGGTGACCGGCGGGCGACGTCGGGGAACCTGATCGCGAGCCGGGACATCGAGAAGGTGCACGTCACGGACGAGTACTCGGCGGTGGGGATCGCGGGTACCGCGGGTCTGGCCGTGGAGATGGTCCGGTTGTACGCGGTGGAGCTGGCGCACTACGAGAAGATCGAGGGTGTGTCGCTGTCGCTGGACGGCAAGACGAACAAGCTGGCCGGGATGGTGAAGGCCAACCTGGACATGGCGATGGCGGGTTTGGCCGTGGTGCCGCTGTTCGTGGGCTATGACCTGGAGGCCGAGGACGCGAAGCGCGCCGGCCGGATCATCTCCTACGACGCCGCCGGTGGGCGCTACGAGGAGAACGCCGGGTATGCGGGTGTCGGGTCGGGTTCGTTGTTCGCGAAGTCGGCGCTGAAGAAGCTGTACGACCCCGATGCGGATGTCGAGGCCGCGGTGCGGGCGGCCGTGGAGGCGTTGTACGACGCGGCGGACGACGACACCGCGAGTGGCGGGCCGGATCTGGTGCGGCGCATCTTCCCGAGCGTCGTGACGATCACCGCCGAGACCGGTGCGGTGCAGTTGCCGTCCGAGCAGACGGCGGCGGTGGCGGAGGCCGTGGTGGCCGGCCGCGCCGAGCGCACGCACCACCGGCCGAGCTGATCGCCGGTGACTTTCCCGAACGCTGAACCTTCGACCGCCGGTACACCGGAGAACGTGGAGCCGACACCGTGACGATGCCGTTGTATGCCTCTCCCGAGCAGCTGATGCGGGAGCGTTCCGAGCTGGCGCGCAAGGGCATCGCGCGCGGCCGGAGCGTGGTGGTGCTGAAGTACTCCGGCGGGGTGCTGTTCGTGGCGGAGAACCCGTCGGCGACGTTGCACAAGGTGTCGGAGATCTACGACCGGATCGGGTTCGCCGCGGTGGGCCGGTACTCGGAGTTCGAGAACTTGCGGGTGGCGGGGATCCGGCACGCGGACTTGAAGGGCTACCAGTACGACCGGCGTGACGTGAGTGCCCGGGCGCTGGCGAACGCGTATGCCGCGACGTTGGGCAGCATCTTCACCGAGCAGCTGAAGCCGTTCGAGGTGGAGGTGTGTGTCGCCGAGGTCGGGGCGAACCAGTCGGAGGACCAGCTGTACCGGCTGACCTACGACGGGTCGATCTTCGACGAGTCGCCGTTCGTGGTGATGGGTGGGCAGACCGAGCCGATCAGCACGAAGCTGAAGGACACCGTCGACCCGGAGCACGATCTGGCGACGGCGCTGGCGACGGCGATCGAGGGGTTGCGGGCGACCGTGTCGTCGTCGAACGGCAACAACGGTGCGGCCGCCGAGCCGGATCAGATCAAGCTCGAGGTCGCGGTGCTGGACCGGGCGCGGCCGCGGCGGGCGTTCCGCCGGCTGACGGGGGCGGCGCTGGACGCGTTGCTGCCCGAGCCGCCGGCGAAGGACGAGGCCGAGAAGCCGGCCGAGGGTGACTCGGACGGTGGCTCCGCCAAGGAGTGAGGTTGTCGCGCGAGTGGGCCGTCCGGGTTTCCGGGCGGCCCACTCGGCGTTTGGGGGCCGGTTTCAGGATGCCGGCGTGGGGCTGCGGAAGTTCTGGTCGGCGAAGGCCAGGAGGTAGGGCAGGGTCGCGCGAGCGGTGTGCCAGGTGTGGTTGAAGCCGTGTTCGGTGTGGACGACGGCTTCCTGGCCACGGCGGTGCAGCGCGTCGGCGATGCGGTGGGCCGTGGCGACGTCGGTGGGGGCGCCGGTGCCGGCTGCGAGGAGCACGGAGATCGGTGCGGTGAACGTCATCGTCGGCAGGTAGTGGCGCGGTGTGTTCGCGGCGATGGCGGAGGGTTGGCCGTCGAGGATGCCGATGGAGTCGTTGAGGTCGTCGTAGGGCAGGGCGATGACGAGGGTGGCGAACTCGTCGAGGTGGTGCAGGCCGGTGTTGAGCGCGGCGAACCCGCCGCCGGACATGCCGCCGAGCGCGCGGTGGCGGCGGTCGGCGAGGGTCCGGTAGTGGTGGTCGACGCCGGCGACGACGGTTTTCGCGAGGTAAGTCTCCAGCTGCGGCCCGCCGGGGACGTCGAGGCCTTCCCAGTCCTTGCTGGGCGCACCCGCGGTGAGGTCGACGCTGACCACGATCATGGGGGCGATGACGTGGTCGGCTTCGAGGTTGCGCAGGGCGTCGGGTGCGGCGCCGGAGGTGAGCCAGTCGCGCGGACCGCCGTAGGGGTAGCCGTGGATCAGGTAGACGACCGGGTAGCGGTGGCCCGCGTTGGCGGGGGCGTCGTAGCCGGGTGGGAGGATCACGTAGTTCTCGCCCGAGGGCACGGCGTCGGCGGGGTCGGGCAGGCTGAGTATGTCGACGCGTTGCCCGCCGCTCAGCACCGCGGGACGGTGCGGCGCGGTGGAGGTCGTGTTTGCCGGTGCGTCGGGTTCGTCGGCGCCGTCGTCGAGCAGCATGCCCACGGCGTCGGCCGCGCCGGAGCCGCGTTCGAGAAGCCGGCCGAGGTCGTCGGGGGTGCGGACGTAGCCGACGTAGCTGTTCACGGCGGTCACGGCGGCGAGGAGGAAGAGCCCCACCGCTCCGCCGGTTCCCCAGCGGCGGGCGCGCCGGTGGTGCCCGAGGGCGATGGTCACGGCGAGCAGGGCGACGGCCGCGCCGGCGGCGGTGAGCCAGATCGCCGGGGACTCGAGCGGGCCGAGGTCTCGTGCTTGCTCCGTGATGTCGGGCGGCAGCACCGGGTCGACGGCGGCCTGTGGCATCACGGCCGCTCCGCCGGGCGAATCGGGCGTGTGGCACCGCATGAGAAAAAAGGCACAAGGAGTCCCTGCCGTGAACGGACGCGGGCAGGGTCGCCCGCATCTGACGTGATCACGCTAGGGACGAGGCGCTGTGGATTCGCTGTGAGCGGGTAAAGCGCAGGTCAAGCCCGGTTTTCGGGGTTGCGGTAGATCGTCAGGGCGCTGGGGCGGGCGCGGAAGGTGAACTCGTTGCCGAGGGGCCCGACCTCGCCGTCTGTGGCCACGCGGCGGTTGCCGCCGAGTAGCTTCACGCGCAGCTCCGGCAGGTCGAGCTGCTGGTAGACGTGGCTGGCGTTGAGGCTGTTGGTCACCATCGCGAGCAGGAATCGGGCGCGGGAGTAGGGCAGGTCGGCGCGCAGGTAGCGCACGTCGAGCAGGCCGGTGTCCAGCGCCGGGCGCCGCGACGGGGCGAAGCCCTTGGGGGAGTAGGTGCCGTTGCCGACGAAGATCAGCCAGACTTCGGCGGGCTCGCCGTTGAGCAGGATCGGCAGCGGTTTCGCGCGGCGCAGCACGCGGGCGAGCGCGAGCGCGGCCGAGGGCCATTTCGGGTGCTTCTGCTGCAGTTTCTCCCGCAGCCGGACCATCTCGGGGTAGCCGCCGAGGCTCGCGGTGTTCACGAACCAGCGGTGCTCGGGCTCGCCCGCGCCGTGGATCTCGACCTCGCCCAGGTCGATGCCGACGGCGTTGCCGGCCTCGGTGGCGGCGTCGGCGTCGGGCATCGACCGCACGCCGACGTCACGCGCGAAGTGGTTGAGCGTGCCCGCCGGGATGAGGGCGAGAGGCAGGCCGCGTTCGGCGGCCACGGACGCGACCGCGGCGACCGTTCCGTCGCCACCCGCCACGCCCAGGGCGCGCACGGAGCCGCCGCGGGCGTCGATCTCGACGCCGAGCTGTTCGCGCAGGTCCTGGTGCGGGTCGGGGTAGAGGAGCGTCGCCTTGGGCCAGGCGTAGCGGACGTCCTCGGTCGGGTCCTGGCCGTCGACGCCGGAGTGCGGGTTGACCAGCGCCAGCATGTCCTCGCCGTCACGCATCTCCGGCGCTTCGGCCGGGTGCGCGGTGCGGGCGGGCACGTCGGGGTGCAGCGGCCACCAGTGCCGGGTCAGCGCGGCGGCGCCGATGCCGATCACGATCCCGGCGCCGACGTCGCTGGGCCAGTGCACGCCGGTGTGGACCCGCGAGTACGCCACGGCGCCGGCCAGGGGCGCGACGACGAGCCCGGTCTTCGGTGACTCCATCGCGACCGCCGTGGCGAACGCGGCGGCCGAGGCCGCGTGACCGGAGGGGAACGAGGACGACGTGGGCCGCTTGCGCAGCCGTCGGTGTTCGGGCACCTCGTCCTCGGCCGGGCGCCGGCGGGGGAACAGCGGCTTGCCGAGCAGGTTCGCGGCCGCACTCGCCCCGGCGATGGCGGCCATCCCGCGCAGCGCTCCCCGGCGCGTTGCACCCGTGCGGGCAGCCAGTGCGGCGGCCACGACCCACCACAGGCGCGATTTGTTGGCGGATTTCGAAAGCCAGCCGAGAACATCGTCGGCGCCGGTCCTCGGCAGGGCCGCACTGCGGCCGATCAGGGCCCGATCGGTGCGCCCGACCTTCCGGAACGGGCGGCTGAGCTGGTACAACACCGTCGCTGACCTCTTCTTCGTCCGGGCCTGGGTCGCGCCGCTCCGTCGCCGGATTGGCACGATTTCTCACCCCACGCAACGTACCGACCGCGTGTCGCCGCCCGAACGGCGCACCGCTCAAGGGGGTGCAGCGCCTACTCTGGTGGGATGCAGCGGCGGATCTTTGGCATCGAGACCGAGTTCGGGGTCACGTGCACCTTCCACGGTCAGCGCAGGCTCTCGCCCGACGAGGTCGCGCGGTATCTCTTCCGGCGGGTCGTGTCCTGGGGACGCTCGTCGAACGTTTTCCTCTCCAACGGCTCCCGGCTCTACCTCGACGTGGGCTCGCACCCCGAGTACGCGACGGCCGAGTGCGACGACCTCACGCAGCTAGTCACGCACGACAAGGCCGGTGAGCGGATCCTCGAGGACCTGCTGGTCGACGCCGAGCGCCGGCTGGCCGACGAGGGCATCGGCGGCGACATCTTCCTGTTCAAGAACAACACCGACTCCGCGGGCAACTCCTACGGTTGTCACGAGAACTACCTCGTGACGCGTGCAGGCGAGTTCTCCCGCATCGCGGACGTGCTGCTGCCCTTCCTCGTCACCCGCCAGCTCATCTGCGGCGCGGGCAAGGTCCTGCAGACCCCGCGCGGCGCCGTGTACTGCCTCTCGCAGCGTGCGGAGCACATCTGGGAGGGGGTCTCCAGCGCCACCACGCGCTCGCGGCCCATCATCAACACCCGCGACGAGCCCCACGCCGACGCCGAGCGCTATCGGCGCCTGCACGTGATCGTGGGCGACTCGAACATGGCCGAGCCCACCACGATGCTCAAGATCGGGTCGGCGAACCTGGTGCTCGAGATGATCGAGGCCGGCGTTCAGTTCCGCGACTTCACCCTCGACAACCCCATCCGCGCCATCCGCGAGATCAGCCACGACCTCACCGGCCGCCGCCAGGTCCGCCTCGCCGGCGGCCGTGAGGCCTCGGCGCTCGACATCCAGCGCGAGTACCACGCCCGCGCCCTTCAGCACCTCAAGGAAAACGGCTCCACCCCGGCCAACGAGCGCGTGGTCGAGCTGTGGGGCCGTGCGCTGGAGGCCGTTGAGCAGCAGGACTTCGCGAAGATCGACACCGAGATCGACTGGGCCATCAAGCACCGCCTGGTCGAGCGCTACCGCGCGAAGCACGACCTGGACCTGTCCAGCCCCCGCATCGCCCAGCTCGACCTCGCCTACCACGACATCCGCCGCGGCCGGGGCATCTTCGACCTGCTGCAGCGCAAGGGCCTGGTCAAGCGCGTGACCGACGACGGCGAGATCGAAGCCGCCAAGGACACGCCACCCCAGACCACCCGCGCCAAGCTGCGCGGCGACTTCATCGCCGCCGCCCAGGCCGCGGGCCGCGACTTCACCGTCGACTGGGTCCACCTCAAGCTCAACGACCAGGCCCAGCGCACCGTGCTGTGCAAGGACCCGTTCCGCTCGGTGGACGAGCGGGTGGAACGCCTGATCAGCTCGCTGTAGCCGGCTCCGCTCACCGGAGGGCCGCCCCGCACCACGGGGCGGCCCTCCGGCATTTTCGGCCGACACAGTCCAGCCAGTCGGCGACACAGTCCAGCCAGTCGGCGACACAGTCCAGCCAGTCGACGGTGCCGAGTCGCGCCCCCAGCGGTGGGGGCGGGCTCAGCGGGACCGGCGTTGCGGGACCAACTCGGGCGAGCGGGCGGTCGGCGGCCCCTGCGGTGTTCCCGACGAAAGTCGCCACCCGGGTACGGCAAGATCGGCCGCATGCGGGTGGTGCGTGCGTTGGTGGTTCTGCTGGGCGCGGTGCTGCCGCTGGTCACCGGCGGTGTGGCGGGCGCGGCTCAGCGGCTCCCGTCGTGGCAGCTGACCCCCACCGGGGTGACGGCGCAGTTCCGGGGCCTTTCGGCCGTCAGCGGGCGTGTGGCGTGGGTCAGCGGCACGCAGGGGACCGTGCTGCGCGCCACCGACGGCGGCCGCACCTGGAGCCCAGCCGGGCCGCCCGGCACGGAGGCGCTGGAGTTCCGCGACATCGAGGCCTTCGACGCCGACCACGCCGTGGTGCTCTCCATCGGCCCCGGCGAGGACTCGCGCGTCTACCGCACCGACGACGCCGGCCGGCACTGGCGCCTGACGTTCGCCAACCCCGATCCGGGCGCGTTCTACGACTGCCTCGCCTTCTTCGACCCCTGGCGCGGTCTCGCGATGAGCGACCCCGTCGCCGGGAAGTTCCGCGTGCAGGCCACCGCGGACGGCGGCCGCACCTGGCGCCAGATCCCCGACAGCGCGTTCCCGCCCGCCCTGCCCGGCGAGGCGGGCTTCGCGGCGAGCGGCCAGTGCGTGGCCACCTCCGGGCCGTTCGACGCGTGGCTCGCGACGGGCGGCGGCGCCCGCGCCCGCGTGCTGCACACCGGCGACGCCGGGCACCACTGGACCGTCGCCGGCACCCCGCTGCCCAGCAGCGCGTCCGCCGGAGTGTTCGCGCTCGCGTTCCGCACGCCGTGGCAAGGCGTCGCGATCGGCGGGGACTTCGCGAACCCCACCGCGCCCGGGCCGGCTGTCGCGCTCAGCGGCGACCGCGGCGGCACCTGGCGCACCCCGGAGCAGTATCCCGCGGGCTACCGCTCCGGACTGGCGTGGCTCGGCGGCTCGGTGCTCGCCGTCGGCCCCGGCGGCAGCGACCTCAGCCCCGACGGCGGTCACCACTGGACCCGGTTCGACACCGGCAGCTTCGACACCGTCGACTGCACCACCCTCGGCGCCTGCTGGGCCGCCGGCACCGGCGGCCGCGTCGCCCGGCTGGCGCGTTAGAGAACCTGCCCGGTCGGGCGGACCATGATCTCGTTGACGTCGACCGTCGGCGGCTGCTCCAGCGCGTAGAGCACCGCGCGGGCGACGTCGTCGGCCTCGAGCTTCGGCTTGCGCCGCTGCTCATCGGTCAGGATGTCGGTGTCGGTGATGCCGGGCTGTACCAGCGTCACCCGCACTCCCGTGCCCACGGCCTCCTCCCGGATCCCCGCCGCCAGCCCGCTCACCGCCCACTTCGTCGCCGAATACAGGCTCCCCTTGCGCGGGTAGCGCCCGGCGACCGAACCCGTCAGCACGAGATGACCGCTCGTGTCCGCCAACGCCGGCAGCACGGCACGCGCCGTGAGCGCGGCGCCGTAGACGTTCGTCAGCACCAGTTCCCGCCACTGTTCGGGCTCCGCGCCGCCGTCGCCGAAGAACGACACGCCCATGCCGATCCCGGCATTCCCGAAAGCCGCGTCCAGCCGCCCGAACCGCGCCAGCGTCGCCTCGACCGCGCCCGACACACGCGGCCAGTCGGTGACGTCGGCGCCCAGCGCCAGCGCGTTTTCCTCGCCGAACTCGGCCACGAGCGGGGCCACGGCCTCGGCTTTCCGGGCCACCAGCGCCACCCGGAACCCCGCCGTGACAGCGTGCCTTGCCGTCGCCGCCCCGATCCCTCGCGACGCTCCGGTCACCAGCAGTACACGTTCAGCCATGGTTCCAGGCTAGGGCCGCGACGCGTTCGGGGAACCTCACGATCGGGGAGGACGAGGAGAGCTAGGGTTGTACAGGTGTCCACCGCACGCGCCGAACGGCTGGTCAACCTCGTGCTCGCCCTGCTGTCCACCCGGCAGTACCTCACCGCCGAGCGGATCCGCGGAATCGTGCCCGGGTACGCCGACGCGGCCAGCGACGAGGCCTTCTTCCGCACGTTCGAACGCGACAAAACGGAGCTGCGGGAGCTCGGCATCCCCCTGGAGACCGGCCGCAACTCCGCCTTCGATCCCGTCGAGGGCTACCGCATCGCCCGCCGCGACTACGAGCTCGGCGAGATCGACCTGGCGCCCGACGAAGCGGCCGCCGTCGGCCTCGCCGTGCGCCTGTGGGACTCGCCGGAGCTGACCGGGCAGGCCCAGGGCGCGCTCGTGAAGCTGCGCGCCGCCGGCGTTGAGGTCGACGACCAGGCACCCACCGTGATCGAACCCCGCGTGCGCGCCGAACCGGCGTTCGGGCCGCTGCTCGCCGCCGTGCAGAACGGCCAGGCCGTGCGCTTCGAGTACCGCCGCAGCGGCTCGCCGGAACGCCGCATGCGCGAACTCGAGCCGTGGGGCGTCGTGTCCTGGCGCGCTCGCTGGTACGTCGTCGGGCACGACCGTGACCGCGGCGCCACCCGCTGCTTCCGGCTTTCCCGCGTCACGGGCAAAGTGACCCCGATCGGCGAACCGGGCGCGGTGACCCGGCCCGAGGGCGTGAACCTGCTCCAGCTCGTGTCGGTCACCGGCGGCGGCGAGGAACCCAGCCCCGTCACCACCGCCCGCCTGTGGGTCGCGGACGGGCGCGCCGCGGGCGTGCGCCGCCGCGGCCAGGTCGTCGGCCGCGACACGATCGACGGCACCGACGGCGACCTCATCGAGATCGGCCTGTACTTCCCCGAGTCGGCCGCCGACTGGATCGCCGCCCAGGGACCCGACGTGCTCGTGCTCGAACCCGACGTGCTCGCCAAATCGGTGCAGCACCGTCTCGAAGCCGTCCTCGCCCGCGCCGAGCAGGGGAGCGGCCGATGAGCGGCTCCGCCGAACGCATGCCGCGCCTGCTCGCGCTCGTGCCCTACCTGCTCGCGCGCCCGGGCGTGCGTGTCGACGAGGCCGCCCACGACTTCGACGTCACGCCACGCCAGCTGCGCAAAGACCTCGAACTGCTGTGGATGTGCGGCCTGCCCGGCTACGGCCCGGGCGACCTCATCGACCTGTCCTTCGAAGGCGACACCATCGTCGTCACCCACGACGCCGGCATGAGCCGCCCCCTGCGCCTCACCGGCGGTGAGGCCACCGCCCTGCTCGTGGCCCTGCGCGCGCTCGCCGACACCCCCGGCGTGGTCGACGGCGACGCCGTGCGCCGCGCAGGCGCCAAGATCGAGGATGCCGCGGGCCAGGCCCAGCCGGCCGGCGTCGTGGTCGGCGGCGGCGTGCGCGAGGGCAAGCGTGCCGCGAAGACGCGTGAGCAGGTCGCGGCCGCGCTGCAGGCCGGCCGGGCCCTGCGGATGCGTTACTACACCGCGTCCAAGGACCAGATGACCGAGCGCACCGTGGACCCGATGCGGCTGCTCATCGTGCAGGCCGTCGGCTACCTCGAAGCTTGGTGCCGCCGCGTCGAGGACGTGCGCCTGTTCCGGCTCGACCGCATCGACGAGCTGACTGTGCTCGACGAACCCGCCGCGCCCCCGGCGCACGCGCGGCCCACCGACCTGTCCGACGGGGTGTTCTCCGCGCGGCCCGACCAGTGCGAGGCCGAGCTCGTGCTCGACCCCGACGCGCGCTGGGTCGCGGAGTACTACCCGTGCGAAGAGCTCGCGGAGCTCGACGGCGGGCGGCTGCGCATCCGGATGCGCTACGCGGACGAGTCCTGGATGGTCCGGTTGGTCCTCGGACTGGCCGGAGACGCGCTGGTGGAGAGCCCCGTCACATTGGCTGACGCGGTTCGACGGCGAGCGGCCGACGCGGTGGCCCGATCCCGTCACCTACCGTCAACCTACGGCCGTTAAGGTAACCCACGTGTCGTACCTGCCCGCTTACGTAGTGCTCGCGGCCGGCCTGCTCGTCCTGATCGTCTTGTCAGTACGGACGATCAGAGTCTTGCGCCAGTTCCGCCGCACCCTGAGCATGGTGGCTACGAACACCCAGGACCGGACCGGACTCCTCCGCGCCCGGTCCGCAGCACTTCGCGTGGCCGTGGCGCAGCGCCGCGACGCACCGGAACCCAGTAACATCGGCAACGACTAAAGAAACAAGGAGGCCACCGCCATGAACGCGCTGCAGCCGTGGCACATCATCATCCTGGTGCTCGTCGTGGTTCTGCTGTTCGGGGCCAAGAGGCTTCCGGACGCCGCCCGCTCCATCGGCAAGTCCATGAAGATTTTCAAGGCCGAGACCAAGGACCTCACCGGCGAGCACAAGGACGAGACCGAGCAGGTCGAGACCCGGCAGTTGCCGCAGGCGACCACCACCCCGGCCCAGGACCAGCAGGTCGCCGACCTCCAGCGCCAGCTCGACGAGCTGAAGAAGCAGCAGGCCGCCACCGAGCAGCCGCAGAAGAACGCCAGCTGAGGCCCGACCACACCACCCGGTCCCCGGTCCACGGAGCGCGCTGAACTCCCAGCGCGCTCCGGTGGGCTACGACGAGAACGGAACGACCAGTGGCGGAAGCCGCCAACGGCACAGGCGCGGGCCGCACCACCCGAGGCCGCCGCAGCCGCCGGAAAAACCCCGACGGCACGATGACGCTCATCGAGCACGTCTACGAGTTCCGGCGCCGGCTCGGGTTCGCCCTTCTGTTCATCGTCATCGGCGGCATCTTCGGCTGGATCTGGTTCGAACAACACCTCGGCCCGATCCCGTCGCTCGGCAACATCATGAACGGCCCGTACTGCGCCATCCCCGCCTCCCAGCGGTTCGGCGGCGACCAGGGCACGTGCCGGCTGCTGGCGACACAGCCGTTCGAGGTGTTCATGGTTCGGCTCAAGGTCGGCGTGGCCGCCGGTGCCGTGGTCCTCTCGCCGTTCTGGCTCTACCAGTTCTGGGCGTTCATCGCCCCGGGCCTGTACTCCAAGGAACGCAAGTACGCGCTCACCTTCGTCGGGTTCGCCTCGGTGCTGTTCGCGGCGGGCGCGGTACTGGCCTACCTGCTCGTGCCCCACGCGCTGGCCCTGCTCGCCGGCCTCGGCCAGGACCAGTTCATCACCGCCCTCACCGCGGACAAGTACATCTCGTTCATCCTGTCGCTGCTGGTCATCTTCGGCGTCAGTTTCGAGCTCCCGCTCATCGTGGTGATGCTCAACCTCGTCGGCGTCGTCAAGTACCAGCAGCTCAAGCGCTGGCGCCGCGGCATCCTGTTCGCCCTGTTCGTGTTCGCCGCCTTCGCCACCCCCGGCTCCGACCCGTTCTCCATGCTCGGCCTCGCCGCCGCGCTCACCGTGCTGTTCGAGATCGCCATCCAGATCGCGCGCTTCCACGACCGCAAACGCGACAAGGTCCGCCAGGACGAGGGCTGGGACAAACTGGCCGACGACGAAGCCGCGCCGTTCGACTACACGCCGAGCACCGTCGAGGAAGACGAGCCCGCGACCTCGCCGCGCAGCCGCTCGACCGACGACATCACCTGAGTCACCGGATGGGGCTCAACGCGGCGCTCGCCGTCCACCCGGGCTCCGGCCACGGAGCCGCCGCCCGCATCGCGGACAGGGTGGCCGCCCGGCTGCGCCCGGCCGTGGACCGGCTCGACGTCCTCGTCGCCACCGGCGTCGACGAGTCCCGCGCCCTCATGCGCTCCGCCCACGCCGAGAGCCTCGACGTGCTCATCGTCCTCGGCGGCGACGGCGCCGCGCACCAAGGCGTGCAATTTTGCGCCGAGCACGACGTCGCCCTCGGCCTCGTCCCCTCCGGCACCGGCAACGACTTCGCCCGCGCCCTCGGCAGCCCACCCGACGCCCTCACCGCCGCCGACACCCTCGCCGAAGCCCTGCGAGCCGGCACCCGCCGCCGGCTCGACCTCGGCCGTGTCGACGGGGGCGCGGTGGGTGGCTCGTGGTTCGCCACCGTCCTGTGCTCCGGCTTCGACGCCGCCGTCAACGCCCGCGCCAACAGACTCCGCCGGCCCGCCGGACCCCGCCGCTACGACGTCGCGATCCTCGCCGAGCTCACCGCCTTCCGCCCCCGCCCCGTCATCCTCCACACCGACGACGGCACCCTCGAGCTCGACGCCACCCTCGTCGCCGTCGGCAACACCCCGTACTACGGCGGTGGCGTCCCCATCTGCCCCCAGGCCACCCCCGACGACGGGCTGTTCGACGTCACCGTGATCGGCGCCGCAGGCCGCCTGCAGCTGCTGCGCCTGCTGCCCGGCCTGCGCACCGGCGCCCACGTCGACCACCCCGCCGTCCGCACCCTGCGCACCCGGAAACTGACTGTCGAAACCAGTGCCGACCCCGGCTGGCCCGCCTACGCCGACGGCGAATCCCAGGGCAGGACCCCCGTCACCGCCACCTGCGTGCCCGCCGCGCTCACCGTCGTCGCCCCGTAACCGCCCGGCCACACACCGGTCGGCACGCCGCGTGCGGACTGTCGGTGCCGTGTGGAACCCTGACGGGGTGGCCACTAGCCCTTCACCTTCCCCGGCCGAGGCCTATGCGGTCTCACGCCGCCGCAGCAAGTACCCCCAGCTGACGCGTTTCGCCGGCGAAGTGTCGTTCGAGTTCGACGACTTCCAGGTCCGCGGCTGCGAGGCTCTCGAAGACGGCCACGGCGTGCTCGTGTGCGCGCCCACCGGCGCCGGCAAGACCGTGGTCGGCGAGTTCGCCGTGCACCTGGCGCTCGCCGAAGGTCGCAAATGCTTCTACACCACGCCCATCAAGGCGCTGTCCAACCAGAAGTACGCCGACCTCGTCGCCCGCTACGGCAGCGACGCCGTCGGCCTGCTCACCGGGGACACCTCCATCAACGGCAACGCGCAGGTGGTCGTGATGACCACCGAGGTGCTGCGCAACATGCTCTACGCCGGCAGCTCCGCGATCCCCGAGCTCGGCTACGTCGTGATGGACGAGGTCCACTATCTCGCCGACCGCTTCCGTGGCGCCGTGTGGGAGGAAGTGATCCTCCACCTGCCCGAACACGTCCGTGTCGTCGGGCTCTCGGCCACCGTGAGCAACGCCGAGGAGTTCGGCGAATGGCTCGTCGAGGTCCGCGGCGACACCACCGTCGTCGTCGACGAGCACCGGCCCGTGCCGCTGTGGCAGCACATGCTCGTCGGCAACCGCCTGATGGACCTGTTCGCCGGCCAGGACGAAGCCGACCCGAACGCCGAGCTGAGCATCAACCCCGGCCTGTTGCGCCGCGCCGAAGAACTCGGCCGCTTCGCGCCCGCCTCGATGCGCGGCTACCGTGGCGGCCGCCGCGGCGCGCCCCGCCCACAGCGGTTCCGCCCGCCCTCGCGCGTCGACGTCGTCGAGCGCCTCGACGCGGCGGGGCTGCTGCCCGCGATCGTGTTCATCTTCTCCCGCGCCGGCTGCGACGCCGCCGTCGCGCAGTGTGTGCGCTCCGGCCTGCGGCTCAACGGACCCGAGCAGGTCGAGGAGATCCGCCGCATCGTCGCCGAGCGCACCGCCGACCTGCCCGAGGGCGACCTGGGCGTCCTCGGCTACTGGGAGTGGCGCGAAGCGCTGGAACGCGGCTTCGCCGGCCACCACGCGGGCCTGCTGCCCGCGTTCAAGGAGACCGTCGAAGAGCTGTTCCTCCGCGGCCTGGTCAAGGTCGTGTTCGCCACCGAGACCCTCGCGCTGGGCATCAACATGCCCGCCCGCACCGTGGTGCTGGAACGGCTGGTCAAGTACAACGGCGAAGCTCACGTCGACCTCACCCCCGGCGAGTACACGCAGCTCACCGGCCGCGCCGGGCGCCGCGGCATCGACGTCGAGGGCCACGCCGTGGTCGCGTGGCAGCCCGGCGTCGACCCGAAACAGGTCGCCGGCCTCGCCTCCACCCGCACGTATCCGCTGCGCTCGTCGTTCCGGCCCGGCTACAACATGGCCGTGAACCTCGTCGCCCAGGTCGGCGCCGACTCCGCCCGTGAGCTGCTGGAACAGTCGTTCGCCCAGTTCCAGGCCGACCGGTCCGTGGTCGGCACCTCCCGGCGCATCGACCGCAACAAGGAAGCCCTCTCCGGCTACGCCCGCGCGGTCACCGGCGAGTTCGACGAGATGCTCGAATACGTCGAGCTGCGCGCCAAGATCTCCGCCCGCGAGAAGACGCTCTCCCGGCAGAACACCGCCACCCGCCGCGCCGGCACCGCCGAATCGCTGGAGAAGCTGCGCAAGGGCGACGTCATCGCCGTGCCCGCCGGGCGCCGCGCGGGCCTGGCCGTGGTCGTCGACCCGGGCCTGGACCCGATCCGCGAGCCGCGGCCCGTGGTCGTCACCGAAGACCGCTGGTCCGGGCCCCTGTCGGTCGCCGACTTCCCGGCCCCGGTCGAGCCGCTCGGCCGCATCCGTCTGCCCAAGCACCTCGAGCTTCGCTCACCCAAGACCCGCCGCGACATCGCCTCGGCGCTGCGCGACTCCGGCATCGCCCTGCCCGGACGCCAGCGGCGCCGCACAAGCCAGGGCGACGACGCGGAGCTCAACGCCTTGCGGCGCGCCCTGCGCGCCCACCCCTGCCACGGCCTGGCCGAACGCGAGGCCAACTTGCGGTGGGTCGAGCGCTACCAGCGGCTGCAGGCCGAGACCGAGCAGCTCGAACGCAAGGTCGCCGCCACCACTCACTCGCTGGCCCGCGCGTTCGACCGGATCCTCGCGCTGCTCGGCGAACGCGGCTACCTCGGCCCCGGCACCGGCGAGGACCGCGTCACCGAACACGGCCACCGCCTCGCCCGCCTCTACAGCGAGTCCGACCTGCTCGCGGCCGAATGCATCCGCCACGGCGTGTGGGAAGGCCTCGGCGCCGCCGAGCTCGCCGCCGTCGTCTCCACGCTCGTGTTCGAGGCCCGCCGCGACACGGCGGGGGAGCCACGCCTGCCCGGTGGCTCCGTGCCCAAGGCCTGGGAAGAGACCACCAAGCTGTGGGTCGACCTCACCGAGGACGAACGCCGCCACCACCTCGACCGCACCCGCGAACCCGACGCGGGTTTCGCGTGGCCGGTCTACCGGTGGGCCCGCGGCGAATCGCTCGAGAAGGTCCTCACCGCCGCCGAGACCAACGGCCAGGAGCTGTCCGCCGGCGACTTCGTCCGCTGGTCACGCCAGGTGATCGACCTGCTCGACCAGATCCGCGACGTCCTCGGCAAAGCCGACCCGGTCGGCGCCGCCGCCGCGGAAGCCGTGCGAGCGCTGCGCCGCGGCGTCGTCGCGGCCGGTGGCGCGTGACTGTTTTGCCTGAAGCGTGTGCCTCGGCCGCAGGGCGTTCGCGGGCAGGTCGAGGTCACCGCTCGGACAGGGTGCGCGTGGACGCGTGTGCTCGGCCCCGACCTGTGGTTGGATCGCGCTCGACACCGTGGGCAGCGGCTCCTCGCGAGGAGGTCACTGCCGCAGGCAATCAAGGCGGAGGCGAACGATGAGCACGCCGTATGGCGGCAACGACCCGCAGCAGCAGCCCCAGTACGGGCAGCAGCCGCAATACGGGCAACAGCCGGGCGGCGCCTACCCGCCGAGCGGGCCGCAGGAGCAGCAACAGCAGCCCTACAACCCGCAGCAGTACGGCCAGCAGCCCCAACAACCCCAGCAGCCCTACGACTCGCAGCCGACGCAGTGGGTCCAGCCCCAGCAGCCGCCCCAGTACGGCCAGCAGCCCGGCGGCTACCCCCAGCAGCAGCCTCCGCAGTCGCCACAGCAGCCGCAGTGGGGCCAGCAGCCGCCCCCGCAGCAGTATGGCCAGCCCTACGACCCGAACCGGCAGCAACCGCCCCAGCAGTACGGGCAGCAGCCCGGCGGCTACCCGCAGAGCGGCCCGCAGCAGCAGCCGCTGTACGGCCAGCCGCAGACGGGCCCGCAGGCTCAGCAGCCCTACGGCCAGCCCGCCGGCAACCAGTACGACTACGGCCAGGCCACCGCCGTCACCCAGACCGTCGGTGACACCGGTGAAGGACCGAAGTCCAAGCGCGGCCTGTTCATCGGCATCGGCGCGCTGATCGTCGTGGTGGCCGTGGTCGCGATCCTCGGGTTCGTCGCCCCCGGCTTCTTCAAGACCGAGGTCTTCAACAACACCCAGATGCAGACCGACGTCGCGAAGCTGCTCACCGACACCTACAAGATCGAAGGTGTCACCGGCGTCACCTGCCCGGCCGAGCAGAAGGTCGAGGACGGCGCCAAGTTCGAGTGCACCGCGACCATCAACGGCAAGCCGCAGCAGGTCCCGATCACGGTCAAGGGCAGCGACGGCAACTACGAGGTCTCGCCGCCCGCGGCCCAGTGATCAGCGCAGTGATCGAGCCTGAAAAGTGAAGCCGGGAAAATCGGTGGCCCGCACCCCGCGGGCCACAGGATGATCGCGGCATGAGCGACCACACCGTACGACTCCTGTCCTCCGCCGACGAGCAGCGCGCGGCCTGGAACCTGTTCCGGGGCGCGCTGCACGTCAAGGCCGGCAGCGACGAGGAGTGGGATCGGATCAGCAAGGCGCTGCTGGAGTCGCGCGTGTTCGCCGCGTTCGACCCCGAGCTGATCGGTACCGTGCGCGCCGCCGACCACGAGGTCGTCCTCCCCGGCGGCGCGCGGGTGCCGCTCGCCGCGGTGACCGGGGTCGGCGTCCGCGCCGGCCGCACCCGCCGCGGGGTGCTCAGCGCCCTGCAGGCCGCGCAGCTGCAGGACTTCGCCGAACGCGACGTGGTGCTGGCATCGCTGCACGCCACCGAAGGCGCGATCTACGGCCGGTACGGCTACGGGGTCGCCACCCTCAGCCGCAACCTCGTCGTCGACCGCCGGCACGCGCAGCTGCGCCCGGAAGTGCCCGTCGGCGGCGAAGTCAGCGTGTTCGGCCTCGAGCAGGCTCTGCTGCACTGGCCCGACCTCTACGCCGCCACCGGCACCGCGCGGCCCGGCATGATCACGCGGCCCGCGCACTACTGGCCCATGAACGAGAACCAGGCCCGCCGCTCCGACAGCCCCGTCGAGACCGCGGTGCACCGCGGTCCGGACGGCGTCGACGGCTACCTCGTTTACCACGTCGAACGCGGCGAGGGCGACCGGCAGAAACTCACGGTCTTCGAGTTCCATTACACGAACCCCGCCGCGTTCGCGGGCCTGTGGCGGTTCCTGCTGTCGGTGGATCTCGTCGACGACATCTCCGTGATCGTCCGGCCCGTCGACGAACCCGTCGAGCTGCTCTTCACCGACCCACGCGCGGTGAAGGTCACGGGTGTCGAGGACGAGACGTGGCTGCGCGTGATCGACGCGCCCGCCGCACTCGCCGCCCGCACCTACGGCCCGGGCGAATCGGTGGTCCTCGAAGTGACCGACTCGCTGCTGCCGGCCAACGACGGCTGCTACCGCATCAGCCCCGACGGCGCCGAACGCACCGACGCTGCACCCGCCCTGCGGCTCGACGCCGCCTCGCTCGCGATGCTCTACTTCGGAGCGTGGCGCGCCTCGGCCCTGGCCGACACCGGCCGCGTCGAGGTCCTCGACGACACCGCGGCGTCTCACGTGGACACATTGTTCGGCACGCGCCGCGCGTCGTGGTGCGGTACTTTCTTCTGATCTTGACCAAGGGCCCTGAACCGGGCATCGGGGGACAGGAGCGGGAATGCGTGCCGTGCTGGTGCTGGGTCTGTGCGGCCTCGGAATGCTGCTCGCCACCGGCTGTTCGACCAAACCCGACCCGGCGGCGCCCGTCAAGACCGTCACGGTGACGCCGTCCACCACCGCGCCTTCGGATACGCCGGCGGGCAGTTCGGGCGCGGCGCCGGCGCCGGTCACCGGGCCTGGACGTGTGTTCGACGCGAAAGCCATGGACGCCGCTGTCACCAAGATCCTCGCCGACACCTACCGGATCGACGGCGTCGGCGAGGTCAGCTGCCCGGACCGCCAGGCCGTGACCGACGGCTCTACGTTCCAGTGCGTGGTGGACATCGCGGGCGAAGAGAAGCACGTGCCCATCACGGTCACCGGCACCGCGGGCGACTACCGCGTCGACGCCCCGAAGTAGCGCGCCGGAGGAAAACGCGTGGCACCCGGACCGCGGGCTTGGTTGGATCGCGGCATGACCGACTTCGTGGTACGCCCGATCACCGACGACGAGCGCCGGCCCACCTTCGACCTGCTGGGGCAAGCACTGCACAGCCCCCTGGCCTCGGACGAGACGTGGGCGCAGGTCGGCGATTGCTGGGCCGCGCCCGGTAAGTTCGCCGCGTTCGCCGACGACCGTCCGATCGGGATCACCAGCGGTTTCGCCACCACGATCGCCGTCCCCGGCGGTGCGGTCCTGCCCGCCACGGCGGTCGACGGCGTCGGCGTGCGCGCCGACTGGACCCGCCGCGGCGTCGTCACCACGCTGATGAGCGCACAGCTGAACGACCTCGCCGAACGCGGCACCACGCTGGCGTGCCTGCACGCGAGCGAAGCCGTGATCTACGGCCGCTTCGGCTACGGCATCGCCACCTCCGGCGCCACTGTCCGCGTCGACCACCCCGCGCGGCTGCGCGTGGGCGCCGAAGCCGGTGGCGCCGTCCGGCTGCTCGACACCGACGAGGCCCGCGCACAGCTTCCCGCGCTGTACCAACGGATCGGGCTGCACCGACCGGGCATGATCGCCCGCCCCGACGTCTGGTGGCCCATCGCCCTCAACCGCCGGCTGAGCCGTGAAGGCGGATTCCGGGCGGCCGTCCACACCGGACCGGACGGTGAGGATGACGCGTTCGTGATGTTCAAGGGCGTGGACCAGACCACCATCGCGGATCCTGAACGCGGTGCGCTGCTGGAGGTCCGCGACCTGCACGGCGCGAATCCCGAGGCCATCGCCGCGCTGTGGCGGTTTCTGCTCTCGATCGACCTCGTCGCCACCGTGAGCTCCCGCTTCCGCCCGGTCGACGAACCCCTCTCGGTGCTGCTCACCGACCCGCACCGCGCCCGCACCACCGAGGTGGAAGACGACCTGTGGCTGCGGCTGGTCGACGTCGCCGGTGCACTCGCCGCCCGCACCTACGGCACGGGCGAACCCGTCGTGTTCGAAGTGGACGATCGGCTCCTGCCGGCCAACCGCGGCCGCTACCGCGTCGGTCCCGACGGAACCGAGCGCACCGACGCAGCCGCGGACCTGTACCTCGACGCCGACACCCTCGCCATGCTCTACCTCGGCGAGTGGCGCGCCTCGACGCTCGCGCAGGCCGGCCGGATCACCGCGGTCAACCCGGCGGCGCTCGGCCGCGCCGACACCTTGTTCGCCACGGACACGCGGCCGTGGTGCGGCACGTACTTCTGAGCCGCGCTCACGCCTTCGGCAGCGCCGCCAACAGTCGTTCGACCGAACGGCCCAGGTTCCACTGCTCGGCCAGCTTCGCGACCCGGTCCGGGTCCGCGGGGCTCGTCGGCACGGCGTCGGGCCCGGACTGCACCACCGGCGCGTCCACGGCGACCCGCACCACGGTGGGGGCCACGGCGAGGTAGTCGGCCGCATCTTTGAGGCGCAGCCGCGTCTTCAGCGGCAGCCGCGAGTCACCTGACTGCGCGGCCGCGATCAGCTCTTCCAGCGACCCGAACTGCGTGATGAGCTTCGCCGCGGTCTTCTCCCCGATCCCGGCCACACCCGGCAGCCCGTCGGACGGGTCGCCGCGCAACGCGGACATGTCGGCGTAGGCGGGGCCCGCGTGATCGGCCGGCACGCCGTAGCGCCCGGCGATCTCGGCCTGCCCCAGCACCTCGGCCTTCGCCCAGCCCTTGCCCACGTACACCACCGACGCCGGCGTCGGCGTCGCGCGCACGAGCTGGAACAGGTCGCGGTCACCGGTGATGACCTCGACCGGCGCGTCCTGCTCGCGGGTGGCCAGCGCGCCGATCACGTCGTCGGCCTCGAAGCCCGCCGCCTCGGCCGTGGCGAACCCGAACGCGGCCAGCACGTCGAGGATCACCGGCACCTGCGGCGTGAGCGTGTCGGGCACCTCCTCCACGTCGGCCTCACCCTCGCCGTGCCCCGGCACGGCCACCCGGTGCGCTTTGTAACTGGGCAGCAGGTCGGTGCGGAACTTCGGCCGCCAGTCCGCGTCCAGGCACGCCACCAGCCGCGACGGGCGCCGGTCGGTGAGAATGCGCGCCAGCGTGTCGGTGAACCCGCGCACGGCGTTGACCGGCGTCCCGTCGGGCGCGGTCATCGAGTCGGGCAGCGCGTAGTACGAGCGGAAGTACAGGCTCGCGGAGTCGAGGAGGGCGAGTGGTCCGGTCACGCGCCCAGCCTGCCACGTCTGCCCGCGCGGCACCCCGCCTGACGCGCCGTCCGGTTTCCACCGCCGCGTCCCGGGTACCCCTCCCGGAACGGGAGAAGGGGAGTGGGCGTGCGCGTACTGGTCACCGGGGCGTCGGGGTTCGTCGGGAGCCGCCTCGCCGAGGCGCTGGTCGAAGCGGGCTACGACGTGCGCGCGATGACTCGCAACCCGGCCACCTACAGCGGCGCGGGGACCGCGGTGCACGGCGACGTCGAGGACACCCGCTCCCTGGAAAAGGCCCTCGCTGGCGTCGACGCCGCCTACTACCTCGTGCACGCCCTGGACGCGCGCGACTTCGAACGCCGGGACGCCGCCGCGGCCCGCGCTTTCGCCGTCGCCGCGCGCACCGCCGGAACCGGCCGCATCGTCTACCTCGGCGGCCTCGGCGACGACTCCGACGACCTGTCCGCCCACCTGCGCAGCCGCCGCCACGTCGAGCACCTGCTCGCCGGCACCGGCGTGCCCGTGACCGTGCTGCGCGCCGGCATCGTGATCGGCCACGGCGGCATCTCGTGGGAGATCACCCGCCAGCTCGTGGAGCACCTGCCCGCGATGATCACGCCACGCTGGGCCGCCACCCGAGCCCAGCCGATCGCGATCGCCGACGTCGTGCGCTACCTCGTCGGCGTGCTCGACGCGCCGGCCGCGAAAGGCCGCACGTTCGAGATCGGCGGCAGCGAACAGCTGGCCTACCTGGACATGCTGAGGCGGCTGGCCCGGATCGAGGGCCGCAGCCCGCTGATCGTGCCCGTGCCGCTGCTTTCGCCGCGGCTGTCGTCGTACTGGCTCGCACTGGTGACCGATGTCGACGTGGCCACCGGCCGCACGCTCATCGACTCCATGGCCAACGAGGTGGTCGTGCGCGACCCCGCGATCCGCGACGTCGTACCGTTCGAGCCCATGGACTACGACTCTGCGGCTCTGGCGGCACTGGCCGAACGCGCGCGGGCGGCGTGATGCGGCGCTCGCTGCTCGGGCTGGTCACCGCGGCCGGCACCGGACTGCTCGGGTGGTCCCTTTCGACGCCTCCCGGTTCGGCCCGCTTCCACGGGCGCACCGGCGCCGTCGCCGCCGCGTGGGTCGCGGGCGGTCTGGCGGCAGGACCACCGCCGCGGGGCACCTCGCGCCATCCCGTCGCCGGACCGGTGGCGGTCGCCGTCGGCGCGTTCGGCGCGTTCTACGGCTGTGCGCTGGTGGCCCGCCGCATCCCGCCGTTGTCGCGGGCGATCGCGGGCGTGCTCGCCTACGCCGACCGCGGTTCAGGGCCGGCCGTCTACGCGACGACGCTGATCACCGGCGCCGCCGAGGAGGTCTTCTTCCGCGGCGCCCTCCAAGGCTCCGTGAGGCGCGCGCCGGTGGCGACCTCGACGGCGGTGTACGCACTGTCCACCGTGGCCACTCGCAACCCGGCACTGGTGCTGGCGTCGATCGTGATGGGGACGCTGTTCGGGCTGCAACGGCGCGCCTCCGGCGGCATTCAGGCGCCGCTGGTGACCCATGTGGTCTGGTCCGCGTTGATGCTCACGGCGTTGCCGCCACTGTTCGAAACTCCGGCTCCGCCCGGGTGAGGGGCCGCCGCGCGCGCCGGTACTAGGCTCAGCCGCATGTCGCGCCGATCCCTCCACACGCCCGCCCCGGACGCCGCCGCGCTCCGCGCCCGCCTCGACCGCGCAGCGAAGGCGGCCGCCGCCGCGGACACCGACGCCCTGCTCATCGCCCCCGGCTCCGACCTGCGCTACCTGCTCGGCCAGGCGGGCGGCTCGTTCGAGCGCCTCACCACCCTCGTGGTGCCTGCCGACGGCGTGCCCGCGCTCGTCGTGCCCAAGCTCGAGGCCCCCGGCTACGCCGACGTGCCCACCGCCGAGCTCGGCGTCGAGGTCCTCACCTGGGTCGACGGCGACGACGCCTACCGGCTCGTGGCCGACCGGCTCGGCAAGGCCCTCCGCGTCGCCGTCAGCGACTTCACCCCGGCCCTGCACGTGCTCGCCCTGCGCGCCGCCCTCGGCGACGCCGAGCAGACCCTGGCCGGTCCCGTCGTGCGCGAGCTGCGGATGCGCAAGGACGCCGCCGAGATCGCCGCGCTGCGCGCCGCGGGTGCCGCGATCGACCGCGTGCACGCCCGCGTGGGCGAGTGGCTGCGCGCCGGCCGCACCGAGGCCGAGGTGGGCGCCGACATCGCCGCCGCCATCGTCGAGGAGGGCCACACCGTGGCCGACTTCGTGATCGTCGGCTCCGGCCCCAACGGCGCCAGCCCCCACCACGACGTCTCCGATCGCGTGATCGAGCGCGGCGACGTGGTCGTGGTCGACATCGGCGGCCCGCTGCCCGAGGGCTACAACTCCGATTCCACCCGCACCTACGCCGTCGGCGAACCACGCGACGCCGACGTCGCCTCGACCTACGCCGTGCTGCAGCGGGCCCAGCAGGCCGCGGTCGACGCCGTGCGTCCCGGCGCCACGGCCGAGTCCATCGACGCCGCCGCGCGCGACGTGATCGACGCCGCCGGCTTCGGCGAGTTCTTCATCCACCGCACCGGCCACGGCATCGGCCTCGACGTGCACGAGGAGCCCTACATCATCGCCGGCAACACCCTGCCGCTGGAGCCGGGCATGGCGTTCAGCGTCGAGCCGGGCATCTACCAGCCGGGCCGCTGGGGCGCTCGCATCGAAGACATCGTCGTGGTCACCGAGACCGGCGTCGAGGCCGTGAACACGCGGCCGCACGACCTCGTCGTGCTCGAAGCATGAGCGGCCCGCTCGAGCCACTCGACCAGGCCATCGTGCAGGAGCTCGCCGCCGACGGCCGGCGCAGCTTCACCGACCTCGCCGAACGCGTCGGGCTGTCGGTGTCGGCCGTGCACCAGCGCGTGCGGAGGCTGGAACAGCGCGGCGTGATCCTCGGCTACACCGCTCGCCTCGACGGCGAGCAGATCGGCCTTCCTCTCACCGCGCTGATCTCACTGACCCCCAACGACCCGGCCGCCCCCGACGACTACCCGCAGCGCATCCAGCACATCACGGAGATCGAGTCCTGCTACTCGGTCGCGGGGGACGAGTCGTACATCCTGCTGGTCCGGGTCGCCTCGCCGCTCGGGCTGGAGGACCTGCTGCGGCGGATCCGGGAAGCGGCCAAGGTGTCGACCCGGACGACGGTGGTGCTGTCGACGCCGTTCGAAGGGCGTTCGCCGACGTTGTGAGAGCCGGTGGTGGTGCTTCCCCGTGCGGGAGCACCACCACCGGCCGCTACACCCCGGTCGAGCGCACCGTCGCCGGCGGCCGTTCGGGGTGCAGGTCCTCGAGGCGGTCGAGGATCCGGCCGGCCTCGCCCCCAGGATCGCCTCGGGATTGCAGCCGAACCCGAGGTAGTGCCGGCCGCGGGTCCGACCACGGAGATCTCCACCTCGCCGTCGTCGCCGATCGTCCGGCCCGCCCGCCGAGCAAGCCGAACCCCACTGCCCGGCAACCCCGGCCGGTCGACGTCCGCGCGCGTCAGCTCCTCCGAAGTACTGCCCGGGATCGAACCGCACCACCTCCGGCGGCGTCAGGCCGTCCCACCGCCGGACCTCAGCCCGCCCACACCACCGCGTCGTGCGGCGCGCCCCAGCCCGCGTTCTCCCCGCTCGACCCGCGCGGAGATCACCACCGGATCCTCGGCCCGCGAACCCCGGCACAACGGCGCCCGCGGCCGCTCGTCGAACAGCTCCAACCCCACCTCGGGCGGGCGCAGCGGGCTGCGCCCACCCGAGTAGCACATCCGGATCCCTTTCCCCGGCGGCGCACCGTGTGCGCTTCAAGGTCGGGCCCGAGGATCCGCCGTTCACCAGCGGCGTCCGGACCCCGTCGACCTCGCCGACCCGGACCTCCAACCGCCGCCGGGGGTGTCCCGTGTCCGTCATCCGCGCCGACCTGGCAGGCCGCGAACCCGCTCACCGACCGGCGAGTACGGCCACACCGGTTCGGGCGACTTCCGGCGCCGGCCCGGGATGCATCGCGGCACCCGGAGCCCAGGAGACTCAGTCGGCCGGTCGTCCTGGGCCCGCTCGGGTAGATCGTGGCGATGTCGGCGGCGGTCTCGTGGTAGACCACCGTGGCGCGCTGCTCCGTATCTCGGAACTGCAGGATGTCCTGCTTGTTGCCGGGCCCTGGCGCGGGCCGCGGAAATCCGTGGCCCACCGTGCGGTCGGCGCACCGCATGAACCTTTCGGGATCCGCGTAAGGGTCGTGCTGCTACTCGCCCGGACGCGGGCCCACGAGCATGTGCTGAGCGAACTGCACCGCCACTGCCGCTTCTCGCCGGAGCTGACGTTGATCCAGGCCATGAGCAGGATGCCGTCATCCACCTGCCGGCTCGCGCACTGGCCCGTCCGCTGCGTCAGCTTCACCGGATCGAAGTCGAGGCACCGGGACCGGATCCGCGGGCGTGCTCTTGAACTCCCTGCGACCGCGAAAGCCCTCTGCGGGCGAGCCGAAGATCATCTTCGGAGGCCAGGAACAGCCCGCCCTGAACCACCGCCGTGGGTGGCCTCGGCCGCGGGCTGAGGATTCGTGCGTGCGTCACGTTGCGGTGGTTCACCGCCGCTGTTCCGGACGGCCGGAAATCCGGTGGCGGTCACTCGTGCACGCGTGCCATGCTGCGGCCCCGCGAATCGGCTCTCGGAAAGGGTTCTCGTGACACTCGGCATGGTGCTCGGCGACCGCTCCTCGCGCACTTCGGCGCCGAAGCGATAGCCGGACCTTTCTCCGCTTCTGGAACCCCCGGTGGTCCAAGGGTTCCGCGCTCGTGTCTCGAAGTGCTCGCCGTGTACCCGCACGCCCGATCACGAGGAGCCCGAGATGCCTCCGTTCCCGACCCCGTCGTGCCACGCTGCCGTCGACGACGACTGCACCGCCGCCACCGCCTGCCGGCTCGCCCGCTCCGGCACGGCCCTGCTGTGGCGCGGCACCCTCCCCCAAGCCCGCCGCCTGCTGGCGGCCATGGGCCGTCGGCTGGACCGGCGAGCCCCACACCCCGTCGACGACCCGGCCGAGGCCTTCCGCGCCCACCGCCGGGCGAGCCGGACCCGTGCCCGGGTTCTGTGGCAGGTGCTCGTCGCCGTGGACGCCGAGTACCGCCTCGACCTGCGGCGCGCGCAGGACGTGCGGCAGGCCGTGCCACCAGGCGTACGGGTCTGCGAGCGGCGCTGGCGTGCTCGCCCTGCGTGAGCTGCTCGGCGTGCTGGGTGCGCACCAGTGGCGCGAGCGCGGTGTCCTCGTCCCGGCTCTCGGCGCCCGCGTCCATCCCCACTATGGGGTGTTCTCGCCGACCCGGAGCGAGTACGTCGACCTCGTGGCCCGGGCGCCCCTGCCCGCCCTGACGCGCACCGCGTTCGACCTCGGCACGGGCACCCGGCTGGGCCTCACCGCCCGGATCGACGTGCCCGAACCCTGCCTGTACCCCGACGGACGAGCCGATCTCGTGGTCTGCAACCCACCGCGGCTGCCCGCGCATCCGGTGTCCGACCTGGCGCAAGGCGTCTACGATCCCGACAGCCGCATGCTGCGGGGGTTTTTCGCCGGCCTGACCGCCCACCTCGAACCCGGCGGGGAAGGCTGGCTCGTTTCTTCGGCCCTGGCCGAGCGCCTCGGACTCCGAAACCGCGCCGAACTCCTGGACCTCTTCGGCGCCGCGGGCCTGCGTGTGGCCGGCCGCATCGACACGACACCGCGGCACCCGAAGGCGGCTGCCACCGAGGACTCCCTCCACGCCGCCCGTGCCGGGGAGGTGACGTCACTGTGGCGCCTCCGGGCCCGGCCACTGGTACGATAAAAGGTATGGCAACACGTAAGGTCACCCTCTCTCTCGACAGCGGTGCGCTCGAGTTCGCCGAACGAGCTGCGAAAGCGCACGGGATCTCGGTTTCGTCCTGGTTGTCCAAGGCGGCCCGGCGGGAGGCGGTGCGCACGGGCTACACCCCGCAGCAGGCGCCGACCGCGCCGGCGGCCGAGGCGGACGAGGTGGAACGGACGGCGGCGGAAAAGGACATGCGTGCGCAGGGGTGAGGTCTGGACGTACCACCCTCCGACCGAACCGGCCAGGGAACGCACCGTGGTGCTCCTGTCCTCGGACGGGGTGAACGAGTCCGAGCGGCCCTGGCTGCTCGGCACCGAACTGCTCGACCGCGACCCGCAGGACATCCTGGGCGTCGCGATCGACGCGCGGTACTGGGTGTCCACGCTCAACCTGACCCGGCTGTACCGGCCGTGGTTCGACGAGCGCATCGCCGAGATCGACCAGGAAGTGCAGGAACAGATCGACGTCGCGCTGCGGGCCGCGCTCGACCTCTAGGGCCGCTGCCGCTCAGCGGCCCTCGACCTCGGGCACGGCGTGGAGCTTGCCATCGGGCCCGGACAGGCACGCGGCGTTACCGTCGCGTCCGGCGAGGAACTCCGACAGGCAGTCGGCGATCGCGGCGTGGCCCGCGGCGTTGGGGTGGAACGACTCCTGCAGCGCGTGCTGCGCCCGGTCCGCCTGACCCAGGTCGTTGAGGTGCAGCGTCAGGCGGGTGAACCACTCCGAAGCCGGGTTCGCCCCGCCGCTGCACGCCTCGTGGTGCTCACCCGCGCGCGCCAGGTCCAGGAACCGCGCGCCGGACTGCACGGCGGCCTGCTTCAGGCCCGCCGAAAGCGTGGTGATGCCCGTGGTCGAGATCCACTGCAGGTCGTCGGTACGAAACGGGCAGCCGTCGAGGTTCTGCAACCCGGGCGGAACATCCGTGGCGACGGGCGTGGCGTAGGACTGCAGCACGAGCTGGTAATCGGCCGGGACGTAACCCGCCTGCGCCAGCACCTTCTTCACGTCGCCGACGGCGTTGACCACCTTCGGCACCATCGCGTCCACTTTGGACTTCCACGTCTGCCGCAGCGCCACGTTGCACGACGGCGCGCCCGCGGAGAACCACGCCTTGAAGCACTCGGTCACCTGTGCGGAGAACTTCGGGTCGTCGTTGGCGCCGACCGCGATCACCACGGCGGCCACCCGGTGGTTCTTCACCACCGCGGCCAGCTGCTGCGCCTGCGACTGCTCACCCCACTGCTTCACACCACCCAGCGACACCTGCTCCGCCGGCGCACCCGAACACGCCAGGTTCACCCGCGCCGGGACGTCCGGAATCCGGACCTTCTGCACGAACGCGTTGGCCGAGCGGTGGCACCAGTCGCCGTTGCGGCCGTCGGTGTCGGGGGTGTAAGCGCCGGCGCCTTCGCCGGACACGGTGCTGTCGCCGATCGCGACCACCGTCAGCGGGCCCGTGCCGGGCGGCCCTTTGCGCGGCAGCGGCAGGCCGGGTTTGAGCCCGGGGCCGGAGAACGCGAAGAAGCCCGCGAGCACAGCCACGCAGGCGAGGACCAGTGCTCCCCACCACCACCGGAATCGTCGCATCGCCGCCCGAGTCTAGCGAGCGCGCCCGGCTTTGGGGTTTTCCCCGGTCCCGCACTGGGACATTGGTCACCGCCCGGACGGGAGCGGATGCCGTGAACGGGCACGAGATGGACGGACAGCGGCCGCACGACGCCTTGACCCATGACGCGGACAACACGCCCGGTATGCGGCCGACTCCTACTTTCGGTAGTCGCGCGGGCACCTGCGCGCCTTCACCGGCGACATCGGGCGCTTCGCGAGCACCCACGGGCTGCTGCGCAAACCCGACGCGATCGCCGCCTGCCGCATCCTGTCCACAATGGACCGGCCAGCGGAGAACGGCTTCCGCGTGGTCGGCGCCCGCCGCGTGCGGCTCACCCCGGTGACCCTGCGGGCGCTGTGGTACTTCCGGTGGAACACGGCCACCCCGCAGCTGCGCCGCGTCGCCGACCACTGCGCCCACTCGCTGCAACTGGTCGTCGTCCCCGCCGGGAACCAGGGCCCGCTCGCGAAGCTGCCGGTGCCGGTCTGCCTCACGGAGCTCGTCGGCCCCGGCGACCCCGCCGCCCGCGAACCGGGCCGCCTGCCCTCCGAACTGGGCCGCTGCGGGCTGCTCAACCTCGTCCACCCCGCCGACGGGATGCGCGACCTCGGCATCTCCTGCACCCCCGATGCCCGCGCCGAGCTCGTCGAACAAGTCTCGCCGGCGCTGACCGCCAGGCCTTCGTGCGCGACCTCGCCCGCGAACGTCTACGCCGACAGTCCCGCCCACGACTCTCCGTCCCGGCCGCGACAACCCGCCTGCGCCGCGAAGCCGAACGGTAGCTCGCCGGCCCCGGCCTCACACCGGCCGCGCATGCGGCCCTCGCCCTGGCTTTGACGACCACCGCACCCGAGGCCATCCGCACCATCGTCGAGGCCGCCTGGACCCACCAGCTCGCTGTGCCGGCGTGGGACCTCACGGTCACCGCGGCCGACCTGTACCCGATGACACTGCCGGGCCGCCTGACCGCTCGTGGTCCCGATGACGGCGGCGGCCTGGCCTCGAGCCGTCCTGCACGCGGTCGCCACGCGTAGCGCTCGGCGCGCCGGGCCGGCCGCCCTGGGGAGCGGCGGCCCGGAGCCGGTCACTCGTCCTCGCCGGCGATCGCCGTAGTCCGCCTAGTGGTCGGCGAGGGCGGCACGCTTGCGTTCGAGCAGGGCCCGTTCGGCAGCGTTCTCCGCGAGCTCCACCGCTCGGCCGTACGCGACCGCTGCCTTGCCGTGCCGGCCCGCGCGTGCCAGCAGGTCGGCACGTACGGCGTGCAGCAGGTGGTAGCCGTCCAGATCCAGCGCGTCCACCAGGGCCAACGCCGCCTCCGCACCGTCGACCTCCGCCACGGCGACTGCGCGGTGCAGCGCCACCACCGGTGTCGGCGTCAAAAGCAGCAAGTGGTCGTACAGCTGAACGATCTGCCGCCAATCCGTGTCGCCGGCGGTGGCCGCGTCACTGTGGACGGCGTTGATCGCGGCCTGCAGCTGGTACGGCCCAGGCCGGTCGCGGCGCAAGCAGCGGCGCACGAGGTCCTGCCCCTCGGAGACCAGGGCACGATCCCAACAACCCCGGTCCTGGTCGGGCAGCAGCACGACCGCGCCGCCGGGGCCCGTGCGAGCGGGACGGCGTGACTCGACCAGCAGCATCAGCGCCAACAGCCCCAGCACCTCAGGTTCGTCCGGCATCAGCGAAGCCAGCACCCGCCCGAGCCGGATCGCCTCCGCCGCCAGGCCGGGGCGGCCCAGCGAGGCACCGGACGTCGCCGTGTGGCCCTCGGTGAAGATCAGGTACACCACGGCCAGCACGGCGCCGAGGCGGTGGGGCAGGTCGGCGTCGGCGGGGACGCGGTAGGGGACGCCGGCGTCGCGGATCTTGGCCTTGGCGCGGGAGATGCGCTGCGCCATCGTGGGCTCGGGCACGAGGAACGCGCGGGCGATCTCGCCGGTCGTCAGGCCGCCGAGCAGCCGCAGGGTGAGCGCGACCCGGGCGTGCTGGGCGAGTGCCGGGTGGCAGCAGGTGAAGATGAGGCGGAGCCGTTCGTCACGCACCGCGCCCTCCTCGACCGGTTCCGTGCCGGCGTGCAGGAGAGCGGCCTGCGCGTGCCGGTCGGCGCGCGAGGCCTCGCGGCGCAGGCGATCCAGGGCGCGGCGACGAGCCGTGGTCACGAGCCAGCCCGCGGGGCTCGGCGGCAGTCCGTCGGCCGGCCAGCGGCTCGCCGCCACCGCGAAGGCTTCCTGCACCGCTTCCTCGGCGATGTCGACGTCCCCGAACACCTTCACGAGCACCGCCACGGTCCGCCCGTACTCCGCGCGGAACACCCGGTCCAGCGCATCGGCGTCCGCAGTGGACATGCTCAGGCCTCACCCTGGAACGGCCGGACCTCCACCGGCAGCGTGGTGATCTCGGCGATCCGCCCGGCCCAGCGCAGCGCGGCGTCGAGGTCCGGTGCCCGCACGATCGTGAACCCGCCCAGGTGCTCCTTGCCCTCGGTGAACGGGCCGTCGGTCATGAGCAGGTCACCGTCCACGGCCCGCACGACCGTCGCCGAACCGGGCGCGTGCAGGCCGCCGGAGAACACCCACGCGCCGGCGGCCTTCATTTCGCCGTTGAGCGTGTCCAGCCGGTCCACGATCGTGTCGAGCTGTGCGGCCGACGGCGTGGGTCCGTCGGGCTGGTAGACACTGAGCAGGTACTGCTTCATGGCTCGATCCTTCCCTCTCGTCACCCGTTACACGAACGGCCGAAGGGCACTTCGACACACCAAAAGGGCTCTTCGCCGGAGCGACGCCGGCGAAGAGCCCTCGTACTCGCCGCGCGCCGCTACGGGTAGCTGACCACGTTCACCGGCACCGTGCCCGACGGCGTCGCCGCGCCGGCGTCGTTGACGACGTGCGTGATGCTGCCGCGCGTGTTCAGCGACACCGTGAGCAGGCTGTGCAGCCGCACGCCGGGCGTGTTCGGCACCTCGAACGCGTGGTAGCTCGACACGGCGGGGTTGGTGTCGAAGAAGCACTAGCTGCCCCCAGGCCCCACGCCTCGTGCGAGGTCACGTTCGCCCCGACCTTGTAGGCCGCGTATCCGGCGACGCCCGAGGGCGCGTTCCACGACGCCTGGTCCGGCACGTCGGGCAGCCCGCCTGCGTGCCACCGCCCCGGGTGTACGTGAAGTGCGGGGTGTCGAACTGTGGCCCCTTCTTCTCGTAGGTGAACCAGTAGTCGAGCACGCTTCCGCTGTCGAGCTCGCCGACCGTGGTGCGCCAGCTGCCGCCGCCTCGGTCATGCGCACGTTCTGCTGCCCGACGCCGGGCACGCCCGTGTAGTGCACGTCGACGTAGCGCGCCGAGCTGGCGGGGTGAAGGTGAGCTGCACCTGCTGTGCCCCGGCCGCCACCGCGACCTGGGTGTAGTCGCCGGCGGCCGAGGCCAGGGGAGCGGCGACCAGCCCGGCCCCGGCCAGGAGCGCGGCCGTGGCGAGCGCCCTCCGCCGTTGGGTGCCGCTGAATCAGCGGCCGGCACGCGAACGGCCGCACCGTGGCGATCGTCGACGCCATGGACGCGCCAACGCCGAAAGCGACCTCGCGGCCTACCGCGCCACGCGCACAAGGTCGACCGGCACGGCGCGGCGAGCCCGCCGCCGGCGCCGGACTCCGGCTGGGCGGAGGAGATCCGCCTCGACCTCGACGCCGTGTCCGCGACCTGCCCCGACTGCCGCATCCTGTCAGTGGAGGCCGCTTCGCCGGACACGACCGCTGATGACGGCCGTCGAAACAGCCGCTGCGACCCCGGGAGTCGTGGCGAGCTCCGCAGCTACGGCGACGAGGACCCCACGATCACCGCCGCCGACACCCACCTCGACCACCCCGGCATCAATCGCCATCACCGCGTCGTCCGGGGAAGCTGTGGTGGCCTGGCGTTGTGCGACCTGTTGCTGACGCCCGGGCTCGCGCAAGGCGCTGACGGCTGGGTGCAGGTCGGCGGCACGAGCCTGTCGTCGCCGGTCGTCGCGCTGGCCGGGAACTCCGCCACGGCCGTACGCGCACCCCGATGGCCTGTTCGACGTGACCCCCGGCAGCAACGGCTCCTGTGGTGGTTCATACCTGTGCACCGCCGGCGCGGGCTACGACGGCCGACCGGTCTCGGCACACCAAACAGCACCGCTGCGTTCTGAACCGATCGCGCCGTGAAATTCGCCCCGTTGTGACCCGCCGCGCCCAGGGGGGAGGGTGAGGGGACCGGTGGCGTCACCGGGCGCCGCCTCGACCGGCGGGAGGTGGATCGTGTTCGCTCGCACTACGACGATCCAGCTGAAGCCGGCGTCGCTGGACGACGCGGTCGCGCACGTGCGCGACGTCGTCATGCCCGCGGCGCTGGCCACCGAGGGGAACGTGGGACTGTCGATGCTCGTCGGCCGGGAGGACAGCCGCGCGATCGTGACCACGGCGTGGCGCTCGGCCGAGTTCATGCGCGAGAGCGCGCAGGCCATGACCGTGCTGCGGCAGCAGGTCGCGGAGATGTTCGGCGGACCGCCGCAGGTGGAGGAGTGGGAGATCGCGCTGCTGCACCGTGATCACCATTCCGGTGCCGGCGCGGCGGTGCGGGGAACGTGGCTGAAGGTGGCGCCCGAGCAGGTGGACGCCGTCGTCGACGTTTTCAAGATGACCACGCTGCCGGCGCTCGCCGAGTTCGACGGGTTCTGCAGCGCGAGCCTGCTGGTCGACCGCACGAGCGGCCGGTGCGTGGCCTCGATCGGCTACGACAGCGCCGAGGCGCTGGGCCGCACCGCCGAGAAAGCCGACTCGTTGCGCGCGGCCACCCTGCGGGAAGCGGGCGCCGAACGGCTCGACGTCCGCGAGTTCGACCTCGCCATCGCGCACCTGAACGTGCCCGAGATGGCGTGAGCGGTGTCCGGGCCGCCGATGCGCGGGGAAGCGCACCGCCGGCCCGGCCCGTGATTCACCGCCGGGGCGTGAACGCGCGGAATGCGCACCGGCGGAAGGGGCAACGTTTCCCCGTCGTGCCGATTGCCGGGTGACGGAGAAACGTCAGGGCTGCGCATTTCCTGCGGCTACCGTGGTGCGATGGTGATGTCGCGGCGCGCGATTCGCGCCCAAGCCACCCTCGCCGCCCCGGGCCGTCTCGTGTGGACGGCCGCTCCCGCCACGGCCACTGGGCGCCCCCGCGTGGAAGACTCACTGCGCGCCGCGACCCGGCGGCTGGACGAAAGCGCGCACGGGCCGCCGGCAGTCGTCGTCGCGATCGGCCGCGGATCGGGTACTCGCCTCTACACGGCGGGAGTTCCCCGGCTCGGTGCCCGCCGCTCCCTGCGCGCCGACGACCGCATGCGGATGGCGAGCGTGGCCAAGGCGTTGGGCGGCGCGACGGCGCTCGCCCTCGTCAGCAGCGGCCGGCCGTCACGTTGCGCGAGCTGCTCGGGCACACGAGCGGCATCCCCGAGTTCAGCGGCACCACCGGGTCCCGCGACGCGCTGGTCGTGAACCTGCAGGATCCGACACCGCCGCGGGGACTGCTGTCGTACGCCACCGATCCCGATTTGCTGTACCGGCCGACCTGGTGCGCTTCATCCGTGGCTACGTCGGTCGCACCTTGATCAACGACAAACCCGCGACGCACAGTTCCGGTTCCGGCCGGGCGGGTCCGAACCACCCGGCCCGGGCACGAACGCGACCGGCCTGGCCCTCTTCCGCTACGGCCGCGTCTACGGCCACACCGGCAACACCCTCGGCTACACCCAGCTCACCGACGCCACCCCGGACGGCCGCGGAGGCGTCGCGGTCTGCACCACGGCGCAGACCACCCCGAGGACCGGGCCGCCGCTGTTCGGGCGGCTGAGGGAGGTGTTCGAGCTGGCGGTCGGGGTGCTGCTGACGGATCGATGACGGCCGTGCGCACGCCACTCGGGTGTCCGCGTTGTCGCTGCCACGTGCCGTGCTTGTCGCACACCGGCCAGGTGACGGTCGGGAAGGCTCGACCGAAGCCGTAACGAACCGGAGTCCGTGCACGACTCCGCCTGTCGCAGGGTGATCTCCGGGGAGGCGTCGGTGTTCGGTGGGCGGAAGCGGCAGGAAGAACTCGAAGCGGCGCAACGCGAGATCCTGTATCTGCGTGGCGAGCTCCAGCGGCTGGGTGCGCTCGGGCCGGTCGCCATCCAGCAGGAAATCGCCGCTCTGACGCAGCGGTTTCACGCGGACCAGGCCCGTTACCAGCAGCGAACTTCGGACATGAACGCCGAGTTCGCCCAGCTGCAGGCGCAGCTCACGACCCTTCGGGCGGAGGTGGTCGAGACCGACGACGCCCGCCTGATGCAGGCACGTGCTCTCCGACGCCGAGGCCTACAAAGCCGAGCTCGAACGGCTGAAAGCCGCCATCCCGGACGAAGTCCGCCGTCGAGGCATCGAACAGCTTCCACTACAACAACTCCCTGTCCCAGGGGCGCAAGTTCGTCGGAGATCTGTCGAAGCTCATGCTCCGCGCGTACAACGCGGAAGCCGAGAACTGCGTGCGCGTGCTCAAAGCCGGCAACCTCACGTCCGCGGTCAAGCGGTTGGAGACCGCTGTCCGGACGATCGAGAAGCTCGGGGCGATGGCGTCGATCCGGGTCAACCCCGTCTACCACGCGATGAAGATCCGGGAACTCGAGCTCACCGCCGACTACTTGGCGAAGAAGCAGCAGGAGAAGGAAGAGGAACGCGAGCGTCGTGCGGCCCTGCGGGAAGAGCAGAAAGCGTTGCAGGAATACCGTCGCGAGCAGGAACGGCTGCTCAAGGAGCAGGGGCACTATCGCAACGCCATCGCGGCCCTGCGAGCAAGGGGAGACCTGCAGGGCGTGGCCGATCTCGAGCGCAAGCTTGCCGAAATCGAGGCCGCGCTGAGTGGAATCGAAGAACGGCAGGCCAACATCCGCGCGGGGTACGTCTACGTGATCAGCAACATCGGCTCGTTCGGACCTGATGTCGTCAAGATCGGGATGACCCGCCGACTGGAGCCGATGGACCGGGTGCGGGAACTCGGCGACGCGTCGGTGCCGTTCCGGTTCGACGTGCATGCGCTGTTCTTCTCGCACGACGCGGTGAGGATCGAGCAGCAACTGCACGCAAAACTCGAGGACCGGCGACTGAACCGGGTCAACCGGAGGAGGGAGTACTTCCGGTGCACCCCGGCGGAGGTCAAGGCGCTCCTGCATGATCTCGCCGGGAACCTCCTCGACTACCGGGACGAACCCGAGGCGTTCGAGTACCGCCAGAGCCTGGGTGAGATCGCTTCACCCGCCGCGTGAGGCGATGTCGGCGACCACCGCGGCGGGGCGCCGAACCAGCGGTGCCCCGCCCAAGGCGAGCACGAAGTCGGCGAGGGCGAACGAAAGGGCCGGTGGGCCACACCATCACCTGGTGTGGCCCACCAGCCCTTCGGCAGTGGTTCTGCGGCGATCCGCGTTACCACTAACGCCCGGCTCTGGCCGGCGCCGCCGTTTCGGTGAGCCCCGTCAGCGCCGCCGGCAGCGGGCCGCGGTGCAGGACGCCGAGGCGCTGGGTCGCGCGGGTGAGCGCCACGTACAGCTCGGCAGCGCCGCGGGGGCCGTCGGCGAGGATGCGGTCCGGGTCGACGACCAGGACGGAGTCGAACTCCAGCCCCTTCGTCTCGGCGGCCGGCACAGCGCCGGGCACGTCCGCGGGACCGATGACGACGCTGGTGCCTTCGCGGCCGGCTTCCGCGCGCACGAACTCTTCGACCGCGGCGGGCAGGCCGGCGTCGGTGACGTGCCGCGACCACGGCTGGACCCCGTTGGCGCGGACCGACTCCGGCGGCCGCATCCCCGGGGCGAACCCGGCGAGCACCGCCGCCGCGACGCTCATGATCTCCGCCGGCGTGCGGTAGTTGACCGTGAGGGCGCGGTACACCCAGCGGTCGCTCACGTAGCGGTCCAGCACCGAGGCCCACGACGTCGCCCCGGCTGCGGACCGGCGTTGCGCGAGGTCGCCGACGACGGTGAAGGAGCGGCCCGGGCAGCGGCGCATCAGGACACGCCAGTCCATTTCGGACAGTTCCTGGGCCTCGTCGACCACCACGTGCCGGTAGGTCCAGTCGCGGTCGGAGGTGGCGCGTTCCACGAGGTCGCGGGTGTCGTGTTCCACGAACCGTTCGGCGAGATCCTCGGCGTAGAGGAGGTCTTTGGCGAGCAGGCCGACGTCATCGTTGAGGTCCTCGCGTTCGATGAGCGAGTCGAGCACGTTGGCGGCGTAGGCGGCCTGGGTCTTGCGGTCCCGCTGGGCGGCCCGTTCCGCCCGGGCGTCGGCGGCCTTGTCGCGGCCCAGCAGGTCGACGAGCTCGTCGAGCAGCGGCACGTCCGACACCGTCCACGCTTCGCCGTCTTCGCGCAGCAGCACCGCGTCGGCGCCGGCCGCGCGCAGCCGTTCGGGAGACTCGTAGAGCGACGCGAGCAGGCCCTGCGGCGTGAGGATGGGCCACAGCTCGTCGACGGCGGAGACGAACCGCGGGTTGCCGGCGAGGTCCTTGAGGAGGGTGCGCTTGAGGTCGTCGCGTTCCTCGCGGTCGTCGCGGCCCAGCCAGCCGCGGCCGATGCGGTTGATCGCGCGCTCGGTGAGCACGTAGGTGACGATCTCGGTGAACACGTCGCGCGCCTCGTTGTGCGGCAGCCCGCTCGCGCGCGCCTCCTCGATGGCCCACTGCACGGTCTCCGCGTCGATCCGCACGGTGACGTCGCCGACCGTGATCGGCACCGGCGCTTCCGGTGTCCGCTGTCGGTCGGCGATCGCGGCCGCGAGGACGTCGAGGATCTTCAGCTCGCCCTTGAGCCGCGCCGCCTCCGGTGCGTCCTCGGCGGTTACGTGCAAGCCGGGCACGAGACCGCCGGTGGTCGTGAACACCACGTCCGTCTCGCCCAGCGACGGCAGCACGCGCCCGATGTGGTTCAAAAACGCCGGGTTCGGCCCGACGACCAGCGCGCCGTGGCGCTCCATCCGCTCCCGCTGCGTGTAGAGCAGGTAGGCGACGCGGTGCAGCGCCACCACCGTCTTCCCGGTACCCGGGCCGCCTTCGATCACCAGCACGCCGGGGTGGTCGAGCCGGATGATCTCGTCCTGTTCGGCCTGGATCGTCGCCACGATGTCGCGCATGCCCTCACCGCGCGGCGCGTTCACGGCCGCCAGCAGAGCCGCGTCGGCGTCACTGTGCTCGCCGGTGGTGGGCCGGCCGAGCACCTCGTCGGTGAACTCGGTGACCCGCCGCCCGCGCGTGTGGAACTGGCGGCGCCGGCGCACATTCTCCGGGTTCGCCCCGGTCGCGGTGTAGAACGGGCGCGCCGCGGGCGCCCGCCAGTCCAGCAGCACGGGCCGGTACTCGTCCTCCTCGTCGAACAACCCGATGCGGCCGACGTAGGACACGTCGCCGTCGAGGGTGTCCAGGCGGCCGAAGCACAGGCCGTTGTCCACCACGTCCAGCCGCCGCGCCTCCCTGCCCAACGCGCGCACGCGCACGTCGCGCTCCATGGGCGTCCCGCCGTTTTCCCCCAGCGCCGCCTCGTACTCGCCCTTCACCCGCGCGCGTTCCCCGTCGAGCCGCGTGTAGAGCCCGGCGACGTAGGCGCGCTCGGACCGCAATTCCCGTTCGTACCCCTCAGCTGACACAGATCCCCTTCACCGCTCTCGCCGCCCTCGCGTTTTCGCAGGTCGCGGCTTCAGGGTGGTGATTGTGCGGCATCACCCGGGTCTTGCCACAAGCCCCAGGGTGCGTTATACGTTGATGGTGGCGGGGGAGGGTGTTCCCTCGACCGCGGCCCCGGTCACCACAACGACGGCGGAGGCCGCACCCGTGGGCTCGGGCACCCCGACCGTGATCACCGAGCAGGGCTTGGACCAGATCGGCATCCTCGGCGCGACCGATGCCTCGGTCGGGGCGGGGAAGACTCGCTTCGGGGACCTGACCACCGCGTGGGGCCTGCCCGACGAGGCCCAGCTGCGGCACCTCGACAGCCGGCAGTACCTGCTCACCACCGACTCCTACGGCCTGGCCGCGGTCGTGCCCTACCCACCAGGGCACCGGCTCCTACTGGGCCACGAACGTCGGCGCGGCCAACAAATTCACCGCTTCGCAGGGCAACCGCTCATGACCTACGCCCAGTCGGCCTCCCGGCGCCCACGGCGTCTACTACGACCCGACCGCGCGCCAGCTCTGGGCGGTCGGCAATGGCGCGACCGCGTTGACCGACGTCGGCACGGTCCAGTTCGACGTCGGCGTGGTCGTCGTGGCCTCGGGGCAGCTGAGTCCGGTTCGGTGGTGGGCGTCGCGCCGAACCCGGCGCGACGCCCACCACCGCCTCGAGCGCCTCAGCCGTTCTGCTCGGCCCACCACTTCCGCCCGCTCTCCGGCAGCGTCGAGATCGGGTCGTAGTACGGATACTTCCGCTGCAACGCCTCCGGGTCCGCGTGCTCGATCCCGGTGCGGTAGTTCTTCGTCCAGTAGGAGATGCCGCGGTCGCGGTCGTAGTCGGCGAGCTGGTGGACCCAGCGCTTGCCGACGTAGGGGACGTCGCAGACGATGCGGGGGGTGGCGTAGCCCGGGAGGTAGCCCATGATGGCGTGCTGGAGGTCCTGGGCTTCCCACACGGCCACGCGCCAGTGCTCCGCGTTGGGGATCATGTCGCACATGTAGAAGTAGTACGGAAGGATGTTCGCTTCGCCCTGCAGAGCGAAGCACAGGTCCAGGAGTGCGCCTGGGGTGGCGTTGACGCCGCGCATCAGCACGCCCTGGTTGCGCACGTCGCGCACGCCCACCTCGAGCGCGGTGCGCGCGGCTTCGGCGACCAGGGGCGTGACGGACTGCGCGTGGTTCACGTGCGTGTGGATGGCGAGGTTGATCCCGCGTCGCTGGGCGGTGACGGCGACGCGTTCGAGCCCCTCGATCACCTTCGGCTGGAGCCAGTGCTGCGGCAGCGCGGCCAGCGCCTTGGTGGCGAGGCGGATGTCGCGGACGGTCTCGATGTCCATCAGGCGCATGAGGAACGCCTCGAGCTGCGGCCACGGCACGTTGGCCACGTCGCCGCCGGACACCACGACGTCGCGCACGCCCGGGGTGCGTTTGAGGTAGCCGATCATCGCGTCCTGGCGATCGACCGGCTTGAGCGCGAGCTTGTGCTTCTCGACCTGCTCGGTCGAGTTCCCGACCAGGTCCATGCGCGTGCAGTGCCCGCAGTACTGGGGGCACGTCGAGATCATCTCCGCCAGCACCTTCGTCGGGTACCGGTGCGTGAGGCCCTCGACGACCCACATCTCGGCCTCGTGTAGCGAGTCGCGCTCAGAGTGCGGGTGGCTGGGCCACACGAGGTCGCGGTCGCTGCGCACGGGCAGCATGTAGCGGCGGATCGGGTCGGCGTAGAACGCCTCGGTGACCTTCGCCGGGTCGCTGCCGGCGGAGGGGGCCATCGTGTTGAGCATCTGCGGGGGCAGCAGCATCGACATCGTGGCCATATCACGCTGGTCCGCGAGCAGGTCCTCGTAGAACCGCTCATCCAGCAGATCACCCATCAGCGCGCGCAGCTGCTTGACGTTGCGGACGCAGTGCACCCGCTGCCATTGCGCGTCGCGCCACTCGGCGTCGGTCACGTCGTGCCAGCCGGGAAAGCGGCGCCAGTCCGGTTCCACCACCTCGGTGCGGGTGTACTCGTACGGCTGGTCGTGGGCGGCGGGAGGCGGCACAGGTTCCTGGATCGCAGTCATCTGTACTCCAGTCATTCGTGCTTCAAGTCGTCGGTATTGCGTTAAAATATCCTGCCATAACGTTCTCACGACGTAAATCTTCTTGCACGATGACTGCGCGTGCCGCAGCGGTCGAGGCCGCTGCGGCACGCTTTCTCACGCGGCCGGACGGATGTTGTGGTTCACGCGGAAGAGGTTGCAGGGGTCGTAGACCTGCTTCACCGCGGCGAGCCGGTCATAGCGCTCCGGACCGTAGATCGCTCGCATGGCGCCGGCCGACGAGCTCTCGTCGGCCGAGTGGAAGTTCGGAGACTGCCGCTCGGCCGACCACGGCTCCAGCGCGTCGACAACGTTGTCGAGGGCCGCGCGCAGCTCCTCGCCGCGCTCGGCGCCGCCGACACCGAGCGCGAACACCAGGAACGGCACCCCGCGCGCGGGCACCGCATTCGGCGCCGTGGGCTCGCGGTCGAGCGCGCCCCCGAGCGCGCGCAGCTCCACACCCAGCAGCGGGCAGTCCGAGTCCGGGCCGGTGAGCTCGACCAGCGCGTCGATCGTCTCGGCGGTGACCTCGCGCAGGCTGGTGGCGCGGTCGTAGTACGGGAGAGGGCCGGCCGGGTCGAGGTGGATCTCGCCGATCGCGCTGAACGGCCGGTCCTCCACCAGGTCCAGCAGTACCGGGGCGACGTCGCGCAGCGGCGCGAGGAGCCGTTCGGCGTCGCCGGGCGAGCCGAGGTGGGCGAAGCGCAGGTGCACCACGAACGCGCCGCGCAGCACGTCGGGCAGCTCGGGCGCCGGCGGCAGCCGCTGCACCATCACCGACGTCGTGGCCTCCTCCGGCAGCAGTGGCACCCACAGGCGCCACGCGTGCAGCACCGCAGCCAGGTCCTCGCCCGCGTAGTAGAGGCCGCCGCCGTAGAAACGTGTGACGGGGAACAGATCGAACTCGAGCGCCGTAACCACGCCGAAGTTGCCCTTGCCGCCGCGCAGCGCCCAGAACAGGTCGCGCTCGGTCTCGGCCGTCACCGTCCGGTGCGTGCCGTCGGCGGTCACGACCTCGATGAGTCGCACGTGGTCGGCGGCGTAGCCGTGGGTCCGCCCGATCACGGGGCTGAGGCCGCCGCCGAGCGTGTAACCGACCACGCCGACGCCCGGCGCCGACCCGGCGAGCGGCGCGAGCCCGTGCTCGGCCGCCGCGTCGAGGACCTGCTGCCAGCGGGCACCGGCCGCCACGCGGGCGGTGCGCCGCCGCGGGTCGACGGTCACGCCGGTCATGCGGCTGGTGGTGATCAGCACCGCGCCGTGCGCCGGAGCCGCGACCTGGTGAGCCGTGGCCTTGATCGCTACGGGCAGTGAACGGCGGCGCGCGAACCGGACAGCGTTCTGCACGTCGGCGGCGGACGCCGCGGCGACGACAAGCGCGGGTTCGAGCGGGTTGTTGAAGTTGAAGGCGGCGCACTCGGCGGCGTACCCGCGCTCGCCCGGCAGCAGCACCTCGCCTTCGGTCACAGCGACGAGGTCGGTGATGTCTTCGGCCTGGATGAGCCCGGTCACCGGGCTCGCGACGATCTGGTGCATCGAAGTCCTCTGTCTCCCGCCCGGCCGGTCACCCGCACCGCACGTCCCCTTCGGCGGCCACCTGGCGGCGGCGCTCCCTCACCGACCAAGCACGTGCCGAGCGGCCTGACCCGTTCAGGTGACCTGGCTCACAGGAGTGAATCTGTGGTCACGCGGAGTGAGGAAGGCTGCCCCGGGCGGTCGGCGCGCGGGCCGCGGGGGAGACTCGACACCGTGACGAACGACAGCACGACACTCCTGCTCGGCGGCAGGGTCTACACCCCGTCATCCCCCGACGCGACGGCGCTGGCCGTCTCCGGCGGCACCGTGGTCTGGGTCGGCCAGGACGCCCCCGCCCGCGCGCTGCACCCGGACGCCACGGTGGTCGACCTCGACGGCGCGTTCGTCGCCCCCGCGTTCGTCGACGCCCACGTGCACGCCACCGCCACCGGCCTGCACCTGACCGGCCTCGACCTCACCCGCGTGCGCGGTGCCGGCGCGCTGCTGGCGGCCGTCCGCGCCGCCGTCGCCGCCGCACCGGGGCAGGTGCTGCTCGCGCACGGATGGGACGAGTCGGCCTGGACCGACCCGCGCCTGCCCAGCCGCGCCGAGCTCGACGCCGCCGCCGGCACGACACCGGTCTACCTCAGCCGCGTCGACGTGCACTCGGCGCTCGTGTCCACCGCCTTGATCGACCTCGCGCCCGAGGCCCGCGTCGGCGAAGGCTTCTCCGCCGACGGACCGCTCACCCGCGACGCCCACCACAAGGTCCGCGCGGCCGCGCGCGCCGCCGTCACGCCGCAGCAGCGCACCGCCGCGCAGCGCGCGTTCCTCGCCGAGGCCGCCGCGCGCGGGATCGTCGGCGTCCACGAATGCGGCGGCCCGGACATCACCGGCCAGGACGACTTCACGGGCCTGCTCACTCTCGCCGCCGAACCGGGCCTGCCCGAGGTCGTCGGCTACTGGGGCGAGCTCGGCGGCCTCGACACCGCCCGCGCCCTCGGCGCGCACGGCGTGGCGGGCGACCTGTTCGTCGACGGCGCGCTCGGCTCCCGCACCGCCGCGCTGAGCAGCCCCTACGCCGACGAGCCGGGCACCTCCGGCGCCCTCTACACCGACGCCGCCGGCATCGCCGAGCACCTCGCCGCGTGCACCGAGGCCGGGTTGCAGGCCGGGTTCCACGTGATCGGCGACGCGGCCGTCACCGAGGTCGTGGAAGGCTTCCGGCTGGCCGAGAAGGAGGTGGGGCAGCGGGCGCTCGCCGCGCGCCACCACCGGCTCGAGCACCTGGAGATGGTCACCGCCGACCAGGCCCGCGCCCTCGCCGGCTGGGGTGTGGTCGCCTCGGCGCAGCCGCTGTTCGACGACGCCTGGGGCGGAGCGGCCGGCATGTACGCCGAGCGGCTCGGGGCCGACCGCGCCGCCGGGCTCAACCCGTTCGCCACGCTCGCCGCCGAGGGATTAGTGCTCGCCTTCGGCTCCGACTCCCCGGTGACGGCCCTCGACCCGTGGGCCGCCGTCCGCGCGGCCGTGCACCACCACACCCCGGCCGCCCGCCTCTCCGCGCGCGCCGCGTTCACCGCCCACACCCGTGCGGGCCACCGCGCCGCCGGCGTCAACGACGGCGTGACCGGCAGCCTCGTGCCCGGCGCGCCCGCGCACTACGCGATCTGGGACGCGACTGATCTCGTCGTCGCCACGGCCGACACCCGCGTGCAGCGCTGGTCCACCGATCCGCGCTCCGGGGTGCCGCCGCTGCCGCGCCTCGACCCGGGCGCGCCGCTGCCGAAGTGCCTGCGGACGGTGCGCGGGGGCACGGTCATCTACGACCAGTTCACCTCCGCCTCCTAGAGTTCGGGGTGTGGCAGTGACTGTCGTGGACCCCGAACCGGGCGCTCCGCACGAAACGACCTCCAAACGGCGGAAACGACCGCGGTTCTCACGCGCGTGGCTGGTGCGGCTCGGCGCCGCCGGTGCCACGGGCTACTTGTACTACCTCAGCTTCGCGCCGAGACCGCTGTGGTGGCTCGCGCCGATCGCGTTCGCCGGGTTCGCGCTCGTCCTTCGTGGACGGTCGCTGCGCGGCGCGTTCGGCTACGGCTTCGTCTACGGCGTCGTGTTCTTCCTGGCGTTGCTGGTGTGGCTGCAGGACTTCCTCGGCCGGGAGTTCGGGCCGTGGCCGTGGCTGGGGCTGTCGTGCGCGCTGTCGCTCTACTTCGGACTCGCCGGGGTGCTGATCCGGCTCGTGTCCCGGCTGCCGCTGGCGCCGCTGTGGGGGGCGCTGGTGTTCGTCGCGCTGGAGACGCCGCGCGCGTGGTTCCCGCTCGGCGGCTTCCCGTGGGGCCGCGTCGCGTTCAGCCAGCCTGAAGGCGCGTACCTGTCGCTGGCCTCGGTCGGCGGTGCACCGCTCGTCGGACTCGCCGTGGTGCTCAGCGGCTTCGGCCTCGCCGCGCTGGCCGCGCGCCTGTGGGCAGCGCGGAAGCTGCGCGACCGCAAACTCATCGCCCCACTCGTGTTGACACTGCTGCCGGTCGTCGCCGGGCTCGCCGTGTGGCCCACGATCGGCACCGACGCGCAGGACGGCTCGCTCACCGTCGCCGCCGTCCAGGGCAATGCACCCGACATCGGCATCGCGCTCGAAGGCGAGCGCGACGTGCTGCGCCAGAACCACCTCGCCGAGAGCGCGAAGCTGCTCGGGCAGATTCAGGCGGGCAAGGTCGCCAAACCCGACCTGCTCGTGTGGCCCGAGACCGCCACCGCCCTCGACGGCGACGACCCGGCCGTCGACCAGATGGTGAACTCCTACGGTGTGCCCGCCATCATCGGCGCGCTCTACCGCCTGCCTGACGGCACCGCCCAGAACTCCGTGATCGTCTGGGACCCGAAGACCGGGCAGGGCCAGCGCTATGCCAAGCAGCAGCTGGTGCCCTTCGGCGAGTACGTGCCCGCCCGCGACATCGCACGGCTGGTCACCCCGTTCGTCGACGACACCGCCGACATGCGCCCCGGTGACGGCGCCAACGCCGCGCTGTCGGTCGCGGGCACCAAGGTCGGCGTGTTCATCTGCTACGAGACCGCGTTCGACTACCCCGCACGCGAGGCGACCGACGACGGCGGCGAGCTGCTCGTCGTGCCGACCAACAACGCGTGGTACGGGCCGGGGGAGATGAGCTACCAGCAGCTGGCGATGTCGCGGCTGCGCGCGGTCGAACACGGGCGCGCCGTGGTCGTCTCGGCCACGTCCGGCGTGAGCGCCCTGGTGGCCCCCGACGGGACGATCACCAGCTCAACCGGCCTTTTCACCGCAGACGCCCTGGTCGGCCGCGTGCCGCTGCGGACGCAGACTACGCTGTCGGATCGACTCGGTGCGTGGACGGAGTACGGACTGCTGGCACTGGCGATCGCCGGTGTCGCCGGCGGGTTCGTACTCCGTTTTCGCACTCGGCGCGCGAGCGCCGGCACGACAGCAGGGGAAGCGGCGGGCTGATCCGCCGGATTCGGAGGAGACGGATGGCGCAGGCGCCGCGGGGGGCCGAAGGAATCGAGCCGGTGCTGGTGGTGATCCCGACCTATAACGAGCGGGAGAACCTGGGCCCGGTTCTGGACCGGCTCCACAAGGCACTCCCGGACGTCCACGTGCTCGTCGTCGACGACGGCAGCCCGGACGGCACCGGTGAGCTCGCCGACGAGCGGGCGGCCGCCGACGAGCGCGTCCACGTGCTCCACCGCACGGAGAAGGCCGGGCTGGGCAAGGCCTACATCGCCGGGTTCCGCTGGGGGCTGGCGCAGGGCTACGCCACGTTCGTCGAGATGGACGCCGACGGCTCGCACGCCCCGGAGGACCTGCCGCGGATCCTGGACGCCGTCGCGGACACCGACCTGTCCATCGGCTCGCGCTACGTGCCCGGCGGCAGCACGGTCAACTGGCCGCTGAGCCGGCAGCTGCTCTCGCGCGGCGCGAACCTGTACTCGCGGATCGCGCTGGGCCTCAAGGTCTCCGACATGACGGCCGGCTTCCGCGCCTACCGCCGGCCCGTGCTGGAGAAGCTCGAGCTCGACGAGATCGCCTCCCACGGCTACTGCTTCCAGATCGACCTCACCCGCCGCACCGCAGACGCGGGCTTCGACATCGTCGAGGTCCCCATCACCTTCACCGACCGCGAGATCGGCCAGTCGAAGATGAGCGGCGACATCATGCGCGAAGCCTTTTTCCGTGTGGCGGAATGGGGCGTGAAGCGGCGCCTGGAACAGGTCAAGCGCCTGCTCGGCCGGCACTGACGTACCAGGGAACCACGAGAGTCCGCCGTTCCGGTCCGCGTGGCGGCGGATTTCTCATGCCACGAAGTGCGCGTGCTGGAACTGGAGATCCATCAGGTCGACGTGGTGGACGAGAACGAGGTGGCCGTCACCCTGCGCTGTCTCCTCGGGCCGGCCCGTCTCGGCGCTCGCTTCGACCGGATCCGTCCCGAGCCGGAGGGCGCAGGCTTCGACCTCGTTCGCGAATCCGGGGCGGCCCTCGACCTCGAGCTCACACGGATTCTCTTCCGGGGTCGTGACCTCGACGCACTCGATCCGGGCCTCACCGCGCTCGTCGCCCTCCGAGGCACGGGAACCCATCTGCTCCGGCCGGCCACGCAGACCAGCTGGCGGATCCTCCAGGGAAGCAACCCGCCGTAACCGCCCCGGACATGCGATCGGCCCCCGTGGAGGGAGATCACGGGGGCCGATCGATCGGGGATGGGTGGGAGCCAGCTACTGGCCGAGGCTCACGCGGACCGGCTGGTCCGGCGTCCCTTGAGCTCGGCGAGACGTTCGTTCAGCAGGTCCTCGAGCTCGGGAATGGAGCGGCGCTCCAGAAGCATGTCCCAGTGGGTCCTGGGGGGCTTGGTCTTCTTCTGCTCGGGCTGCCCGCCGTCGACGATCTCGCTCTCGCTGCCGTGCAGGCGGCATTCCCAGACGGTCGGGATCTCGGCGTCGTCGGAGAACGGCACCTCGAACTCGTGGTTCTTGGGGCACGCGTAGCGCACGGTGCGGCGTGGGGCGAGGTCGTGATTGCGGTCGGTCTCGTAGCTGACCGCTCCCAGCCGGCTTCCACGGAGAACACGGTCGGCCATGATGGGGTCCTTTCAGTCAGCTCCGGGTGGAGCCAGGGTGTTGCTCACCCTATGCAACGAACGCGGCGTCCGGGGGATTCCCCGGTAACCATGTCGTTGCTCACGATGAGCTGGGTCACCCTTCGGCATCAGCTTCCTCTACTGGGACAGGTTTCGCGCTCCGGCGTGACGCAGACACCGCCTTCCAAGTGCGGATATCCCCCAGTTGGGCTACTGCCGCTCCGTTCACGACAACCGTAACTGACCGTGGTGGGCCGTCGCGGGCCCCAAGTCACCCAACCGGAAGTGCCGGCGGCACAATACCTGATAACGGACCGTAGCTGATTCAGCATCGGAACGTGCCGAAGCTGAAGGTTCAACTACAGACTGTTCAGTGTCTGCTACTACAACGGTGTCACCCTCACGGAGTATTTCGTCGTCCCGTACGCGCGCGTTGAACCGGCCCGGCAGCCCGCACCAGCACAGCACCTCGACCTGCACCGGCTGCAGCTCGTCGGCCAGCTCGAACAGCCGGCCCGCGCCCGGGAACAGGCGGCTGCGGAAGTCGGTGGCGATCCCGAAGCAGTACACGTCGATACCGGCCTCGTCGGCCAGCTCCGCCAGCTGGTCGACCTGCGCGGGGGAGAGGAACTGCGCCTCGTCGACGATGATGTAGTCCACGTGCTGCCCAGTGGCCCAGCGCTCACGCACCAGGTCCCGCACGTCCGTGCGCGTGCCGACCTCCGTGGCGCGGCGCGTGATCCCGATCCGGCTGCTGATCTGTGGTGCCCCGGACCGGTCGTGGCGCACCAGCACCAGCCCGCGCCGGCCCTGCCGCGCGTGGTTGTGGTCGATCTGCAGGGCCAGCGTCGACTTCCCGCAGTCCATCGGGCCGTAGCAGAACTTCAGGCGGCCGCCCCGGGCGCGCGCGGCAGGGACCGGGGACAGCGCGTCGGTGGGATCGTCGGGCACGGCTTCTTCGAGGGCAGTCACGACGATCGACCCTATCCGGCCCCGGCCCGTCCGCTCACAGCACGGCGGGCGGACGGTTCCCGGCCGCCACGATCGCGCGCCGCACCGGCACCAGCGCCACGAACACGAACCCGAGGACGAAGAAGATCACCAGCGCGACGATCGCCAGCCGGAACGACCCCGTCGCCTGCCCGACGCCCGCGAACACCAGCGGACCCAGCCACGACGTGCCCTTCTCGCCCACGACGTAGAGCGAGTAGTACTGCGCGTCCTTCCCGGCCGGGATCATCTGGCTGAACAGCGACCGCGACAACGCGTTCGTCCCGCCCAGCACCAGCCCGATCCCCACCGCCACCGCGTAGAACTGCAGCGGCTGCTCCGGCTGGATGAAGTACGCACCCGCCAGCACCACCACCCACAGCACCAGGCTCCCCAGGATCGTCCGCTTCGCGCCCAGCCGACGCGCCACGAGCCCGTGCAGCACCCCGCCCACGTAGGCGAGGAACTGGATCACCAGTACCGTGATGATCAGCACCTCGTCGGAGAAGCGCAGCTCGTCCTTCCCGTACTGCGCCGACACCGCCACGACCGTCGAGATCCCGTCGGCGAAGAGCAGGTAGCTGCCCAGGAACGCCAGCGTCAGCGGAAACGCCTTCGCCTGCACCGCCGTCCGCCGCAGCTCCCGGAACCCGGCCCGCAGCACCGACACCCCGCGCTCGGCCGCCACCGGCGTGTGGACGCGGGGGAGCGCGCGCAGCACCGGGATGGTGAACACCGCCCACCACAGGCCCGAGGTCAGGAAGCAGATCCGCACCGCCGTGCCCGTGTCCACGCCCAGCGCGTCGCGGCTGAGGTAGAACGCCAGCTGCAACGCGAGCGCGAGCCCGCCGCCCAGGTAACCGAACGCCCAGCCTTTCGCGGACACGTCGTCACGCTCGTCGGGCTCGGCGATGTCGACCAGGAACGAGTAGTAGACGACCAGCGAACCGCCGTAACCGATGTTCGCGACGATGAACAGCGCCGCGCCCCATTGCCAGTCGGAGCCGGCCATGAAGAACATCAGCGCCGACGCCACCGCGCCCAGCCAGGCGAACCAGCCCAGGATCCGCCGCTTGTTCCGGCTGCGGTCGGCCACCGCGCCCGCGATCGGCAGCACCAGCACCTGCACCACCGTCGCCACCGAAAGCAGGTAACCCCACGTCGAACCGGCCGGGAAATGCAGCCCGAACAACGACACATCGCAGTTGTGGAGCTTGTCGTCCACACCGGACGCGTCCAAGCACGCCTTGTCCCCGTTAAGGGTGATGTTCTGCTTCGCTTCCGCCGCCGCGACAGTGCTCATGTAGAGCGCGCCGAACACGGTCGTAACCGATGAATAGAACGGCGAATTGGCCCAGTCGTAGAAGTACCAGCCCCACCGTTCCCGCTTCTTGTCACGGGTCTCGGCCAGCGTCATCCACGGCTCCTCAGCGGTCGCGAATCTCCAGGTCAGGCGGCACACTACTGGGGCGGCCGCGCGCGACACCGCCGAACGGGTAAACCGTGTCCGGTTCGTCGCCCGCCGATCGTCCGCACTGAGCCGAAAGGATCTCGAAATGGTGCGCGAGGCGTGTCGATCACGCGTTTCTTTGCCGTTTTGTGTGAGGCTGGTGAGTGTGGTGTGACTCTTGTGGTCAAAGGGTCACGTGCTTACTGTGCACCCCATGAACAACCGCGTTCGCACTGCTCACCGCGGTGCCGTGAGGATCCTGCTCCTCGCGGCCGCCGTCCTGGGGCTGCAGCTCGCCGTCGCCGGCGCCGCGTCCGCGGACCCCTCGGCCGGCTCCTGGGCCAAGCTGCGCATGTGCGAGGCCAGCGGCCGCTACACGATCAACACCGGCAACGGCTACTACGGCGCCTACCAGTTCGACCTGCCCACCTGGCGCAGCATCGGCGGCCAAGGCCGCCCCGACCAGGCCAGCCCGCGCGAACAGGACTACCGCGCGCTCTACCTCTACCGCATGCGCGGCTGGCAGCCCTGGCAGTGCGCCGGGATGCTCAAGCTCACCGGCGACGCCGACGCGCGCAGCAAGCGCATCCCGTCCTACGACGAATCCGCCTACATGGGCGGCACCGGCCTGCCCGCCCCGCCGCCCCCGAAACCCCAGCCCGCACCACCCGCGCCGCCCGGCGCCATGCCCGCCTGGCCGGGTGTCGTCTACGCCTACGGCGACTGCGCGCCTGCGCTCAAGACGTTCCAGCTACGCATGAACGCCTTCGGCTACGGCTTCACCGGCACCGGCTGCTACTACGACAAAACCAAAACCGCCGTGCTCGACCTGCAGCGCGCCAACGCCATCAAGGACTCCGGCCGCCTCGGCCCGTTGACGTGGAAGGCCGCCTGGCAGGGCAAACGCCCCAGGTGACCCGACACGCCGGGACTCAGCCGGCCTGCGGCCACACACCCCGCTCGACGAGCACATCGCGCAGCAGGTCCGGCCGATCCGTTACGATGCCGTGCACACCCAGGTCCAGCAGCGCCCGCATCTGCACCGGGTCGTCGATCGTCCACGTGTGGACCTCGAACCCCGCCCGCCCCGCCACCTTCAAGAACGAACGGTCCACCACCGTCAGCCGCCCCTGCTTCACCGGCACCTGAGCCAGGAACCCGCCCGCGAACCGGCTCAACGGCAGCAGCGGCACCCACCCGTTGGTCCACAGCATCAACACCGACCGCGGCCCCATCGCCGTGAGCAGCTTGGGCCCCGCCAGCCGCCGCAGCCGCGCCAGCCGCGAGTCCGAAAAGGACGCCGCCGCCACCCGGTCGAACGCACCCGTGCGCTCCAGCACCCGCACGAACGGTTCCACCGCGCCGTTCGCCTTCACATCCACGTTGAACCGCGCCTGGGGCAGCTCCTCCAGCACATCCTCCAGCCGCGCCAGCTGCGCCCGCCCGCCGATCTTGACGCCCTTCACCTGATCCCAAGTCTGCGCCGCGATCGACCCGCCACCATCGGTTGTCCGGTCCAGCGTGTCGTCGTGGTGCACCACCACCACACCATCCGACGTCGCGTGCACATCCGTCTCGACGTACCGGTAACCCTCCTCGACCGCACGCTTGAACGCCGGCAACGAGTTCTCCATCCCCGCCAGCTCGTCGAGGTGCCACCCGCGGTGGGCAAACGCACGGGGAAGCGGATCGGACAGGTACGGAAACGGTGGGCGCATCCCCACAGTGTCCTCCACCGGCATGGCCTCGGCATGAGAACACGATGGCCAGCTAGGGTCTGGCGGGTGAGGGAACTGGCCGAGCACCCGATGACCGGCGACGAACTGGTCGTACCGCGCCGCAGCACCGCACCCAAGCACTGCGGCTGGTGCGGCCGCCGCCTGCCCGAAGGCGGCAACGTCGGCCGCCGCCGCCGCTACTGCGGGCAGTCCTGCCGCCAGCGCGCCTACGAACGCCGCACCGCCCTGCAGCGCAGCGGCCTGCCCGAAGACGCCGTCGTGCTCTCCGACACCGAGATCGCCGCTCTGCAGGACCGCCTCTTCCAACTGCGCTGCGCCGCCGAAGACATCGCCACCGCCACCCACGACGGCGCCGACGCCGACGAGCTCCGCCGCCTCGCCGAAGAAATCGTGCACGCAGCGAAAGACCTCGAGCAGCTCCGCTGAGAACTCACGCGGCTCCACCGAGATTTCACGTGGCTCCGCCGTGAATTCAAGCGGCTCCACCGGCCCGCCGAGCGGACTAGAGTCCGGAATGTCCCCGGGGGACTGCCGGCAGCGAAGCCGTGCGCCGGCCAAGCGAGGGAGACGCCCGTGACGAAGGCCGCGTTCACACCCGCCACCGAACTCGACGCCGTCCGCGAGCTCACCGTCGGCGGCCTGCTCCGCGAAGCCGCCGCCCAAGCTCCGGACGCACCCGCCCTCGTCGAAGGCCTGCCCGACCCCGACGCGCGCCGCCGCTGGACCTACAGCGAGCTCCTCGCCGAAGCCGAAGCCGCCGCCCGCGCCCTGCTCGGTCGCTTCGAACCCGGCGAACGCGTAGCCACCTGGGCCAACAACATCCCCGAATGGGTCCTGCTCCAAATGGCCACCGCCCTCGCCGGCCTGACGCTCGTGACCGTCAACCCCGCACTGCGCGAAGCCGAACTCCGCTACGTCCTCGGCCAGTCCGGCGCCTCCGGCGTGTTCCTCGTCAGCGAATACCGCGGCACCCCCATGGCCGCCATCCTCGACCACGTCCGCCCCGACCTGCCCGATCTGCGCGAAACCATCCGGTTCGAAGACTGGCGCGCCTTCCGCGCCTCCGGGCTGCCCACCCAGGCCCTGCCCACCGTCGAACCCGGCGACCCCGCCCAGCTCCAGTACACCTCCGGCACCACCGGCGCCCCGAAAGGCGCCGTCCTCCACCACCGCGGCATCACCAACAACGCCCTGCTCTCCTATGCCCGCACGCTCGACATGCGACCCGGCGAGAACTTCGTCAACCCCATGCCCCTGTTCCACACCGCAGGCTGCGTGCTCGCCACCCTCGCCCCCATCGCCACCCTCGGCACCCAGGTCCTCATGCCCTGGTTCGACCCCGCGCTGCAGCTCGCCCTGATCGAACAGGAGAGGGGAGTGGTCTTCGGCGGCGTACCCACCATGCTCCTCGCCCTGCTCGGCCACCCCGACTTCCCCAAGACCGACCTCAGCTCGGTCCGCTACGCCCTCAGCGGCGGCGCCACCGTGCCACCCGCCCTCGTCCGCCGCATCGAAGCCGCTCTCGGCGTCCCGATGTGCATCATCTACGCCCAGACCGAAGCCTCACCCGGCATCACCATGACCACCCCCGCCGACAGCGCCGACGACCGCGCCGAAACCCTCGGCCGCGCCCTGCCCGCCTGCTCCGTGAAGATCGTCGACCCCCTCACCGGCGAAATCGCCGCCACGGGGGAGACCGGCGAGCTCTGCACCCGCGGCTACCACGTGATGACCGGCTACCACGCCATGCCCGAACAAACCGCCGCCGCCATCGACCCCGAAGGCTGGCTCCACACCGGCGACCTCGCCCGCATGGACGAACGCGGCTACCTCACCATCGAAGGCCGCGTGAAAGAGATGATCATCCGCGGGGGCGAGAACATCTACCCCCGCGAGATCGAACACGTCCTGCTCGACCACCCCGCCGTCGCCGACGTCGCCGTGGTCGGCATTCCCGACCCCGAGTGGGGCGAACAAGTCGGCGCCTTCGTGCTCCTGCGCCCCGGTGCCCACGTCGGTGAGGAAGAACTGTTCGCCCACGTCCGCGAACACCTCGCACCGCACAAGACACCCGAGGTGTGGCAGTTCGTGACCGAGTTCCCCCTTACCGGCTCCGGCAAGATCCGCAAGCACGTCCTGCGCGAGCACTACCTCGCCGCCCACTGAGCGCTCAGCCCGCATCACCCGCGCCCAGCCCATCCAGCGCGCGGTACGTCCGGTTGCTCGCCGCCGCGGCCCGCTGCTCCCGGCCCGTCGCCTCGATGTAGTTCTGGCTCGTGGCCAGGCTCGCGTGCCCCAGCAACATCATGATCTCCGAAGCCGTCGCCCCGTCCTCCGCCAACCGCGTCGCGAAGGTGTGCCGCAACGCGTGCAGGTTCGCGCCCGCCGGCACCCGGTCGTGCAACCCCGCCCACCGATAACACGACTTCACCAGGTACTCCAGGGCCCCACGCCCGATCGGCTCGCCCGCCCGGTCGCGCAGCAACGGCTCCGACGCCGGGAACCGCGACTGCGGAAACCGCCGCCGGCACGACTTCCCGTAGTCCTCGATCAGCTTCGCCAGCACCGGCTGCACCGGGATCGACCGGTCGCGGCTGCCCTTGCCCGAGACGTGCAACCGCAGCTCACCGTCCCGGCCCACCACCGAACGTGGCGTCAGCGCCCGCATCTCCGCCGCCCGCAATCCCGCCACCAGCCCGAGTGCCAGCACCAGCACGTCGCGCTCCGGCCACGGATCCCGCGCGCGCCGCGCACCGCCAGCCGCCGCGGACAGCAACCGTTCCGGAGTTTCCTCACCCCGCAACGGTTTCGGCACCAGCGGGGGAGTCTTGGGCCGGGCGACCGCGCCCATGGGATTGCCCGCCAGCAGCCCGTCGGACACGCAGAACGTGAGGAACTGGTTCCACGTCGACCATGCCCTCAGCACCGAGCTCTTCGCGTGCCCATCGGCGAAAGCGCCGAACGCCGCCCTCAGCGCCGGCGCCGTCAGATGCTCGACGTCCAGTTCCTCGGGTGCTCGCCCGAGCTCCTGGAGCAGGAGAGTGGTGATCCCGGCCAGATCACGACGGTAGGCGGCGGTGGTGTGCGGCGAGTCCTTGCGCGGCCGCCGTGCCGCGAAGAACGCTTGCTGTGCCTCGGAAACCAGCATATGGATCTTGTACAGCACGGCACCGACAGTTCTGGCGTCCGGATGCTTGTCCGGTATGCTGCATAATGGCGATTATGCATGAAACCTGGCGGTGGTGAGGGTGAATCCCCTTGGGGGACAACGGTTCCCCCAGTCTCGCGTCCTTGGCTCGCCTGGCCGGTTCGGTGAGTTCCTTGCCGTTGCGCAGTTTTGCCGAGGGATCGTTCATCTGTTCGAGTGGCCGCCTGAGGTTGGGTCGGGCGGCGCGGCGAGGGCTGATTGACTGTCGGCGCGTCGGGTGCGCGTGTTGGTTTCGTGCTTTCGATGTCCGCCCAGTCCCGTGCAATTCGTCACGGTGACGAATTGCACGGGGGGTTCGGGCGGTCCTGATGCCTGAACTCGGGGATGTCCGCGGAAGTCTCCGGACGGACTGCGGAAGGCTCACTCGGGACCCGTCGCGTGGCGGGCGATCGGTCGGGTGCGGATCGCGGCGCACCGGCGGGCTAACCGAGCACACTCTCGTCTGCAGGTGCTCACACCACTCGGATCAGCCTCCTGAGGCTCCTCCCTGCTTCCTTCAGCACGTCGGCCATGCGCCGATAATGTACATTATGTCAAGTAAGGCTGATCAGGGCTGCACTCAGCCTCTCCTCACGACCGGCCGCGCTACCTGACCGTCTCGGCCGGCTTTTGACCGCCGTTCGATTCCCGCGCCATTCACGCGCGCGCACGTATGCCGCGTGGACCTACGTCCGGCAGGGACCGGTTCGAACCGTGACCCGGCGCAATGCTCGAAGGCACACCATCCCCCTTCAGCCCCGCCTTCGTTCGCGGTTTCGAAGAGGTCACCAAAAAAGGCGAGGACTGGAAATTCCGGCCGGTAGCGGAACGGGCTCGGATCGTCGCTCGTGCGACGCGGATCCTGCGCGAGAAGTCGAAATGGGCAAGATCACCCGTTTCGGTTATCTGGAAGTGGATTTGGTCCGCCGACATTCTGGATTACTGCGCGCAGAACGGTGAACGGTTCCTGTCAGCCGGTGGACTCCCCGCCGAGCCCGGTGCCACCGTCGTCGCCGAGTCGATCGGGTTCGGGCGCGAGCTGATCCGGGTCGTCGAGCCGCGTGAGCCACTCCCCTGTGCCCCGGATCGCGCGCGTGGTCCGAGGCGCTGGGCTCAGCCGGTGGCGAGCATCTCCAGGTAGTGCGGGTTGGACATGATGCCGAGGACGTTGCCGAACGGGTCGACGACGGAGGCGGTGACGAAGCCGTGGCCGCGTTCGCGTATGCCGTCGTGTTCCTTCGCGCCGAGGGCCAGGAGACGGTCGAGTGAGCCGGTGAGGTCGTCGACGTGCCAGTACAGGACCGCGCCGGCGGGGCCGCCGGGGGCCGGGGGCAGGTACTTGCGGTCGACGATGCCGAGCTCGGCTTGGTGGTCGCCGAGGCGGAACTCGATGTAGCCGGGGCGGGAGAAGTAGGGCTCGATGCCGAGGACGTCGGTGTACCAGGCCTGGGCGGCCCGGAGGTCGTCGGCGGAGAAGGTCAGGGTGGCCATTCCTCGCAGCATGAGCTGGTCCTTTCGCTGTGGTGTCCGATTTGTCGTGGTACTCAGCCAAGCATGGAAAAGTGCTCATCCGCCGAGCACTTTTTTCGGAGGATCGGGCCGTGCGAGAGGACCGGCTGGTGGCGGCTCTCCTGGTGTTGCAGGCGCGGGGCCCCGGGTGACGGCGGCCTGGCTGGCGGAGGAGCTGGAAGTGTCGGTGTCGACGGCGCGGCGGGACGGGACCTGGAGGCGCTGTCGGCAGCCGGCCAGCCGGTGTATCCGCAGGCCGGGCGGGGTGGCGGGTGGCAGCTGGTCGGTGGGGCGCGGACGGATCTGAGCGGGTTGATGGCGGCGGAGGCGCGGGCATTGTTCGTGCTGGCGGGGCCGGCGGGTCGGCTGTCCCCTGACGTCCGGTCGGCGTTGCGGAAGCTGGGGCGGGCGTTGCCGGAGACGTTCCGGGGCCGACGCGGAGGCGGCGGCGGGCGCGGTGGTGCTGGATCCGGCGGCGTGGGGTCGTGAGCTGCGGGAAGAGCCGGAGTTCGTGGAGCTGCTTGCAGCAGGCGGTGGTGCGCGGGCGCAAGGTCGCGCTGGGGTATACGAGCTGGGGTGGCGAGGCTGCGGGGCGGCTGGTGGATCCGTGGGGGCTTGTGTACAAGGACGGTGTCTGGTATCTCGTCGCGGGGACCGTGCAGGGCCGGCGGACGTTCCGGGTGGACCGGATCTCGGCGGTGACCGTGACGGACGAGCTCGCCGAGCAGCCGGAGGAAGACCTCGGCCGGGAGTAGGAGCAGGTCGCCGCCGAGGTGGAAACCCGGCGGGGTCGCGCGACGGCGTCGGTGCTGGTCGAGAAGCCGCTCCTCCCCTGGGCTCGCCGGCAGTTCGGCCGCCAGTGCATGGTGCTCGGTGAGGAAGGCGGCCGGTTGCGGGTGGAGCTGGCAGCGCCGACGGCCGAGCTGCTCGCCCGGCAGGTTGCCGGCTGTCTGCCCGGGCCGAGGTGCTGGAGCCGAGGTGCGGGCCAACCTGGCGCGTCTGGGTCGTGAGCTGGGTGAACGGTACGGTTGACCGAAGTAATGAATCAGTGGTTCACTTCTTGACGTGCCCTACCGAAGGACCCCCAAGGTGCAGGAGCGCCTCGACGCGCTGCGCGACTCGATCGTCGCCGCGGCGGTCGAGCAGCTGGCCGAGCACGGCTACGCGGGCTGTTCCGTCGCGGCTGTCGCGGAGCGGGCCGGGGTCGCCGTGGGCACGGTGTACCGCCACTTCCCCACCAAGGCCGAACTGGTCGTGCGGGTGTTCCGCCAGGTCGTGACACGGGAGGTCGAGGCGGTGCGGGAGGCGTCGGCGGGGCCGGGTGAGCCGGCCGCACGGGTGGCGGCGGTGTTCGAGACGTTCGCGGCACGCGCGTTGAAGGCGCCGCGGCTGGCGTACGCGCTGCTCGCCGAGCCGGTGGACGCGCTCATCGACGCGGAGCGCCTGGAGTTCCGGCGGGCGTTCCGGGACGTGGTGGCCGAACACGTGGCCGCCGGGGTGCGCTCGGGTGCGTTGCCCGCGCAGGATTCCGTGCTGACCGCGGCGGCACTGGTGGGTGCTGCCGCGGAGGTGTTGATCGGGCCGCTGCGAGGCGGCGCGGTGAGTGATGTCGTCGAGTTGCGGACGTTCGTCGTCCGGTCTTTGGGAGGTTCCGATGTCCGCCACGCATGAGGTCACCAACCAGGTGCCGCCGTTGGTCTACGACGTCGCGGAGGATCCTGCGCTGCTCGAGGCGCTCGAGCGCGCGGACGCGGGCTGGGCGGCCGAGGAGGTCCACGAGCTGGGCCGGCTCGCCGGGAGCGAGCAGGCGCAGGAGTGGGGCCGGATCGTCAACGAGAACGAGCCGGTGCTGCGTACGCACGACCGGTACGGGAACCGGATCGACGAGGTCGAGTACCACCCGTACTGGCACGAGCTGATGAGCGTCGCCGTGTCGCACGGGCTGCAGGGCGCGCCGTGGCGTGACGAGCGGGCCGGGGCGCACGCGGCGCGGGCGGCGAAGCTGTACGTGTGGGGTCAGGTGGAGGCGGGCCACACGTGCCCGATTTCAATGACCTACGCGGCGGTCCCGGCGCTGCGGGCCAACCCCGAGCTGGCGGCGTTGTACGAGCCGCTGCTGGCGGCGACGGAGTACGAATTCGGGCTGCGGGAGCCGAGCACCAAGCGCGGGCTGATCGCGGGCATGTCGATGACGGAGAAGCAGGGCGGCTCCGACGTGCGAGCCAACACCACGGCCGCGCGCCCGGTCGCCGACGGTTCTTATCGGCTGGTGGGTCACAAGTGGTTCACCTCCGCGCCGATGTCGGACCTGTTCCTGACGCTGGCGCAGGCGCCCGGTGGTCTGTCGTGTTTCCTGCTCCCCCGCGTGCTGCCCGACGGCAGCCGCAACCCGATCCGCCTGCAGCGGCTGAAGGACAAGCTGGGTAACCGGTCGAACGCGTCGTCGGAGATCGAGTACGAGGACGCCGTGGGCTGGCTCGTGGGCGAGGAGGGCCGTGGGGTCCGCACGATCATCGAGATGGTGAACAACACGCGGCTCGACTGCGCGCTCGGCAGTGCGTCGGGGATGCGGCTGGGTGCGGTGCGGGCGGTGCACCACGCGACGCACCGGCACGCGTTCGGCAAGGCGCTGGTGGATCAGCCGTTGATGGCGAACGTGCTGGCCGATCTGGTGGTGGAGTCCGACGCGGCCGCGACGGTGGCGATGCGGCTCGCGGCGGCGGGCGATCGGCCGGATGACGCGCAGGAGCAGGCGTTCCGGCGGCTCGGGCTGGCGGTCACGAAGTACTGGGTGTGCAAGCGGGCGCCGACGCACGCGGCCGAGGCGCTGGAGTGCTTCGGCGGCAACGGGTACGTCGAGGAGTCGGGGATGCCGCGGCTCTACCGCGAGGCTCCGCTGATGTCCATCTGGGAGGGTTCGGGCAACGTGGCGGCGCTCGACGCGTTGCGTGCGATGGGTCGTCAGCCGGAGTCGGTGGCGGCGTTCTTCACGGAGGTCGAGCAGTCCGCCGGTGCCGACGCGCGGCTGGACGACGCGGTGGACCGGTTGAAGAAGGAACTGTCCGATCTGGACGACGTGGAGTTCCGCGCGCGGCGTGTGGTGGAGTCGATGGCGTTGGTGCTGCAGGGTTCCCTGCTCGTGCGCCACGGTGATCAGGCGGTGGCCGACGCGTTCTGCGCGTCGCGTTTCGCCGGTGACTGGGGCATCGCGTTCGGCACGCTGCCGGCGGGCACGGACACCTCGGCCATCATCGACCGCGCCCGGGTGTAGTCGGCGCCGGGTTTGGTGGGCAAAGGGCGGACGCGGGGGCGTTCGGCGCGGTAGCGTCCGCGGTCATGACCGCCTCCGAAATCGACTTCGTGTCCGCCACTCGCACCGCCTACGACACCGTCGCGGTGTCCTATGCCGACCTGTTGAAGGACGACCTCGCCGCGAGCCCGTGGGACCGCGCGATGCTGGACACCTTCACCGAGCTCGTCGGCGCCGGCGCTCGCGTCGGGGATCTCGGGTGCGGTCCGGGCCGGATCACGGGCTACCTGGCGGGTCGGGGGCTGGCCGTGTTCGGGATCGACCTGTCCCCTGGCATGGTGGAGGTCGCGCGCGAGGCACACCCGGGGCTGGAGTTCGAGGTCGGGTCGATGGCCGCGTTGCCGCTGGAGGACGCGTCGCTGGCGGGCGCGCTCGCGTGGTACTCGCTGATCCACACCCCGCCGGAGCGGCTGCCGGTGCTGGTTGCGGAGCTCGCGCGCGTGCTCGAGCCGGGTCGGCGGTTGCTGACCGCGTTCCAGGTCGGGACCGAGCGCCGGCACCTGACCCACAGCTATGGCCACGACATTTCGCTCTACGCCTACCGGCTCGACCCGGACTTCGTCGCCGGGCTGCTCACCGTCGCCGGGTTCACGGTGGAAGCCCGACTGGTCCGCGCGAGGGGGCCGCGGGAGAAGACGCCGCAGGCTTATCTGCTGGCGCGCAAGGAAAGCTGAGCTATTCGCGCAGCCGGGCCAGGACCGCGTCGAGGGCGTGGCGCACCGAGCCGGGAACGCCGCCGTGGCGCAGCGCGGTCATCAGCTGCTCGTTGATTCCGCCCAGTGTGGTGTGTTTCGCGGTCAGTTCGGTGAGCAACGCGGTGCCCGGCGACTGGCCCAGTTGCGCGAACAAGTGCGTCACTTAGGCGTCGGCGGCGCCGGGTTCGACGCCGTGGCCCGCAAGCCAGCCCGCGATCGTGGTCAGGTAGTCCAGGTGCGCGGCGAAAGTGGCGGCGCCGAAGGCGTCGAGCGTGGGTTCGTCGGGCGGGACGACCACTCCGCCGAGCGGCTCGAACAGGTCGCGGGCGATGGGGTGGTCGGGGAACAGCGCGGTGAGGCTCTGCCGGCGGGCGGCCTGCGGCAGCGGGATGGTCCGCACGACGTGCGCGGCCGGTGCGGTCCACTCGCGCAATGTCGACAGCGCCACCCCGGCCACGGCGCTGAGCACCACGTGGTCCGGGCGGAAGTCCAGCTCTGCCACCACTTCCCGGGCCATGGCGGGCCGGAGTGCGAGCACGACCACTGGTGCCGCGTCGAGGACGTCCTGGTTGCTCGCGCAGACAGCGACGTTCGGGAACCGCGCCGCCAGCTCCTGCCCGACCTGCCGGCCGCGCGGCGACAGGAAGACCGCAGGTGCCTCGACGCATTTCTTCGACGCTGAGTCCTTCGACGATCGCCGCCGTGATCTCCCCGGCTCCCACAAACCCGTACGCCCCCATGCCCCGCCCTCCTAGTGTGGACCTCGACGATCGGAGGTCGCCTGTGCACGCCATGCACTACGAGATCACCTTGCCCGCCGACTACGACATGCAGATCATCCACCGCAGGGTGCGCGAGCGCGGGCCGTCGTTGCTGGACGAGTTCCCCGGGCTGGGGCTCAAGGCGTACGGGGTGCGCGAACGCGGCGTCGACGGCTCGGCGCTCAACCAGTACTCCCCCTTCTACCTGTGGCACGATCCGGCCGGGATGCACGCGTTCCTGTGGGAAGGCGGGTTCCGCGGCATCGTCGACGACTTCGGACGCCCGCCCGTGCCGCACTGGACCGTGCTCGCGTTCGAGGAGGGGCCGGCGTTCGGCACCACACCCCGCGCGGCGGGCAAACGCGCGGAGATCCTGCCGCGCGAGGTGCTCCCGGGTGACGCGATCACGCCGGCGGTGGCGGATCTGACCGAGCACGCGCGGCGAGCCGGCGTCCATTCGGTCGCGCTCGTGATCGACCCGCGCGGCTGGGAGCTGGTGCGCTACACGCTGTGGGCCGGGGACGCACCGGACGAGGACCCCGTGCGGTACCGGATCGGGCACGTGTCCACGCCGGAGCCGGCGAAACTGCGCCGTGGCAGGCAGTGGTGAAGTCGGTACGGTGATCGTCGGAGCAACCTCAGGGAGCAGCATGACTCGTCTGCACGATCGCCGGATCCTCGTGACGGGTGCCGGTTCCGGCATCGGCCGCGCCACGACGCTGCGTCTGCTGTCGGAGGGGGCGCGGGTGGTGGCCACCGACGTGTCCGCGGAGACCGTCGCGGGCACCGCCGAGCTGGCCGGCGACCCGCGCCTCGAGACCTTCGTGATGGACGTCGCCGACGAGCAGTCGGTGGTGAAGGGCACCGCGGCCGCGGTCGAGCACCTCGGCGGGCTCGACGTGCTCGTCAACGCCGCCGGAATCCTGCAGGCCTCCCACACGCACGAGACGTCGCTGGAGTTCTGGAACCGGATCGTCGCGGTGAACCTCACCGGCACGTTCCTGGTTACCCGCGAAGCGCTGCCGGCGTTGATCGCCGCCGGGAAGAGCGTGGTGATCAACTTCAGTTCCACGTCCGCAGCGTTCGCGCACCCGTACATGGCGGCGTATGCGGCGAGCAAGGGCGGGATCCAGGCGTTCACGCACTCGCTGGCGCTGGAGTACAGCAAGCAAGGCGTGCGCGCGGTCAGCGTCGCGCCGGGCAGCGTGAAGAGCGGCATCACCGACAACGCGGGCACGTGGATGCCTCAGGATGTGGACTGGGCGCTGTTCGGCAAGCTCCTGCCGATCCTGCCGACTGATCTCGCGACGCCGGTCGGCAACCCGGTCGGGCGCCCGGAGTCGGTCGCGGGCGTCGTGGCGATGCTGGCCTCCGACGACGGCGAGTTCATCACCGGCACCGAGATCCGCATCGACGGCGGCACTCACGCCTGACGCGGCACCGGGCTGAACTCGGCCAGATCCGGCAGGGGCGCCACCACCCGCGCGTACGCGTCGCCGGCACGGAGCTTGTCCAGCATCAGATCCAGCTTCGGGCGCGAGGACAGCTTCCCGGACACCTTCTCGATGAACATGTTCTCTGCGGCCACCCCCGCCGCGGCGAGCGCGTCGATCTGGTGATCGGTGCTCTGGTCGCG